>NZ_JADHEC010000040.1 GCF_015277675.1 Flavobacterium soyangense | reverse complement strand
ATCTATAAAGCCTTATAATTACAGCTAAATATACGAAAAAAGGAGTAGAGAAAATACGTTTTCTACTCCTTTTTATAACCATTCATAAACAATTTATTACTGAAAAGACTTTTTCAGTGCCCTCGGTTCTTAAACCTCGGGTTTTTCATATAATCTATAACAATCCCGCTCGTCTTAACAACGCTTCTGGTTTTGGTTCTTGTCCTCTAAAACGTTTGTACAAAATCATTGGGTGTTCGGTTCCGCCTTTGGAGAGCACATTTTTCTTGAATTTTGCCGCCACTTCCTTGTTGAAAATTCCCTTTTCCCGGAAATATTCAAAAGCATCGGCATCCAAGACTTCCGCCCATTTGTAACTGTAATATCCAGACGAATATCCGCCTTGAAAAATATGCGAAAAAGCGGTGCTCATCGCATTTTCTGTGACGTCTGGATATAATTGTGTCGCTGCAAATTGCTCCGTTTCGAAAGTTTTAATATCGGTAATATTCGAAGGATCCTGTCCGTGCCAACCCATGTCGAGCAATCCAAAACTCAACTGGCGCATGGTAGCCATTCCTTCCTGAAAACTCGCGCTTTCCTTGATTTTGTGCACTAATTCCATCGGAATCATTTCTCCGGTTTCATAATGATATGCAAACAAAGCCAATGCTTCCGGCTCGTAACACCAGTTTTCCATAATCTGGCTTGGGAGTTCCACAAAGTCCCAATAAACCGATGTTCCGGACAAACTTGGGTACGTCGTGTTGGCCAACATTCCGTGCAAACCGTGACCAAATTCGTGAAACAAAGTGGTGACTTCGTTGAACGTCAAAAGCGATGGTTTGGTTTCCGTTGGTTTCGTGAAATTACAAACGTTCGAAATATGTGGTCTTTCGTTGATTCCTTTTTTGATGTATTGTGATTTGAAAGAAGTCATCCAAGCGCCGTTTCGTTTCCCTTTTCTCGGGAAGAAATCGGCATAGAAAACCGCCACTAATTGGTCGTCTTCGTCTTTCACTTCGTAGGTTTTTACGTCTTCGTGGTATTTGTCGATTTCGAAAATTTCCTCGAACGTGATTCCGTATAATTTTTGTGCCACCGTGAAAGCGCCGTCCAAAACCTTTTCCAACTGGAAATACGGTTTCAATATTTCGTCGTCCAAACTGAACAATTGCTGCTTCAATTTTTCCGAATAATAGGCTCCGTCCCATTTTTCGAGTTGTTCGATTCCATCCAATTCCTTGGCAAAAGCAGTTAACTCCGCAAATTCGTTGTAGGCTGCCGGTTTGGCTTTGGCCAATAAATCATTCGAAAACGAAATTACTTTCTCTGGGGTTTCTGCCATTCGTTCTTCGAGAACAAAATGGGAATGGGTTTTGTAGCCTAAAACTTGCGCTCTGTCGAAACGCAGTTTTGCTATTTTCAACACGATTTCCTGATTGTCAAATTCGTTATTCTGAAAAGCTCTGGCACCAAAGGCAATTGCCATTTTCTTGCGCAATTCGCGATTGTCGGCATACGTCACGAACGGAATATAGCTGGGATGATCCAAGGTGAAAATCCAACCTTCTTTTTCTTGGCTTTTCGCCAAAGAACGTGCCGCTTCTCGGGTTCCTTCCGGCAATCCTGCCAAATCATTTTCGTCGGTAATATGCAATTCGAAAGCGTGGGTTTCGGCCAATACATTTTCGCCAAACTGCAAGCTCAATTTCGACAATTCTTTGTCGATTTCGCGTAAAACCGCTTTCTTTTCATCCGATAAATTGGCTCCGTTTCTGGAGAAACTTTTGTATTTCTTGTCCAGAAGCGTAGTTTGTTCCGGGTTGAGGTTTAAGTGTTCTCTTTGTTCATAAACCGCTTTTACTCGGGCAAACAATTCCGGATTGAGTCGAATATCATTGCCGAATTCTGACAACAAAGGCGAAACTTCTTGTGCGATTTTTTGCATTTCGTCGCTGGTTTCGGCCGAATTCAGGTTAAAAAAGATACTGGAAATCCGGTCTAAAACATCACCGCTGAAAGCCAAAGCTTCAATCGTGTTTTCGAAAGTGGGTTTGATGGGATTTCTGATAATCGCATCAATTTCGTTTTTGGCCAATTCGATTCCTCTTTTAAAAGCAGGAAGAAAATCTTCGTTTTTGATTTTCGAAAAAGGGGCCGTGTTGTATTTTGTATTGAAATGGTGTGTTAAGACGCTCATTGTTTTGTTTTTTAGCCCCGATAGCAGTGGAAATCCTTTTTTGAGGTTTTTGCCGAAAAAAAGATTGCAACGAATAGCGGGAATAGCTCCTGAAAAAGATCAGGATAGTTTTGAGTTTATTTATTTTTTAACGCTTTGGGAAGCGATGATTACGGCTTCTTTCAATCCCGTTTTGTATAATATTATTTTATCCAAAACGCTTTTGTTGTGGCTTCCAATAATTTGGGCAGCAAGAATTCCGGCATTTTTTGCTCCGTTTAAGGCAACAGTCGCCACGGGAACTCCGCCCGGCATTTGCAAAATCGACAAAACAGAATCCCAACCATCGATGGAATTACTTGATTTTATGGGCACTCCAATTACTGGCAAGGGCGACATTGAAGCGACCATTCCCGGTAAATGTGCTGCACCGCCAGCTCCGGCGATTACCACAGAAATACCACGGGTGTGGGCGTTTTTGCTGAAATCAAACAATTTTTCGGGCGTTCTGTGTGCCGAAACGATGTCGACTTCGGTTTCTATGTCAAATCCTTTCAGGATGTCGATGGCTTCTTGCATTACGGGCATATCGGATATGCTTCCCATTATTACGGCTACTTTGCTCATTTGTTTTTTTAATTAAAATCTAAAACATTAATTATATTTTCTTTTATTTTCGATTTCATATCATTGGTTATAAATCCAATTTTTTTTATAAATCTCGAATTGTCAATGGCTCGAATTTGGTCAATCATAATGTCGCTATTCTCGTTCAACCCACAACTCCCTTTAGGTATTCGGATTCGTAAAACATCCGATTCGTTATTTAGTTTGGTTGTAATTGGACAAATAATGGTTGAAGGGTGTGCTATTTCGTTCAAAAAGTTAGTTTGAACAATTACCACTGGTCTCACTTTTTCAGCTTCGGTGCCAATTTGAGGATTTAAATCGGCTAACCAAATTTCAAATTGATTCATATAAAGTGTCTATTTGTTCAAATTCTTTTAAAACCTCCATAGAACTTTCTGAAACTAATTTTGACTCAAAATGTAGTTTTTGTTGTAAAATAAGTCTGCTTTGCATTTTGTTGTAATATTCCAAAGCGTCATTTATATACCTATTTCTTGGTTTCTTTATTGATTTAACAATATTTTCTGTTTCTCCGTAAATAGAATCGTCTAGTTTTAGTGATATTGTTTTCATAATCGAAAAATTTAATACTACAAATGTATGTCTTTTTAGTATATACTTTTTGAATTTTATGATTTTTCAAACAATTTATAAATCAGAAATATAATTCCACAAATGAATGAGATGTAGCAAATAATCAAAATTGTAAAAGCAAACAATGATTTAATTCTTTCTCCTAAATATTCGTTTTTGTCTGATAGGATATTCCAATTTTTCTTTACAAGATTTTCTGAATCAGTAAGATTTAATAAATTTATAATAAAATCTAGTATATCCATTTATGCAATTACTCTAATCGTATTCTTCACGTCTTCGGCAATTTTTCGTGCTTTATTGATATCTTCGTTTACTATCGTTACGTGTCCCATTTTTCGGAAAGGGCGCGTTTGTTTTTTTCCGTATATGTGCGGCGTAACACCGTCCCAACCTAATATTTTTTGAATATTTTCATAAACGACATCGCCTGAAAAGCCATCTTCACCAACTAAATTCACCATAATTCCGGCAACTTTACTAACGGTGTTTCCAAGAGGTAAATCCAGAATGGCTCGCAAATGATTTTCGAATTGTGACGTATAACTGGCTTCGATAGAATAATGTCCTGAATTGTGTGGGCGAGGAGCGACCTCGTTAACCAAAATTTCATCGTCAAAAGTTTGGAACATTTCAACTGCCAAAAGTCCCACATGGTTGAATTTTTTGGAAACATCAAGTGCAATTGCTCTAGCTTTCATTGCTACTTTATCGTCAATTCTTGCTGGGCAAATCACATATTCCACTTGGTTTGCTTCGGGATGAAATTCCATTTCGACAACTGGATACGTTTTGATTTCACCTGAAGGGCTGCGACAAACGATAACGGCCAATTCGTTTTTAAATTCGACCATTTTTTCTGCAATACATTCTACATTAGGCAAATTTTCAACATCTTGCAGTGTTCGAATGATTTTCACACCGTTTCCGTCATAACCAAATTCAGTGCATTTCCATACAAAAGGCATTTCTAATTTAGAATCGACAATATCAACAACCAATTTTTTTAAATTTTTGAATGTTTTGGAAGGAGCTGTTGGAATATTGTTGTTGATATAAAAGGCTTTTTGAATTCCTTTGTTTTGAATGAGTTTCAGGGTTTTTGGAGAAGGATAAACTTTCTTGCCTTCATTTTCCAATTTTTCCAACGCTTCGAGGTTGACCAATTCTATTTCGAAAGTCAAAATATCGACTTGTTTTCCAAAATTATAAACGGTGTCGAAATCCATTAAATCTCCTTGAAAAAATTTGTTGCAAGCGATTTTGCAAGGTGCTTCATCACTTGGGTCAAGAACATAAGTTTGTATGTCGAATTTTCGGGTGTCGAATAACAGCATTTTGCCGAGTTGTCCACCACCGAGAATTCCCAATTTAAAATTGGAAGAAAAATAATTCATCGTTATATAGAAATTTATCTGTAAAATTGATTGTACAAAGATACTTTTAAATGAGTAATAATAAAAAAATACGAGTTGTAAAATAGTCGGAATGGTTTTTCAGTATTACAAAGATTATCTTCTCACAATTATTTTTTTAGAAAAATTACCATTAGTGGTCTCGATTTTTAAATTATAAAACCCTATTGAAAGATTTTCTACATTAATTGAAAACTGATCACTGGTTAACGGGTTTTTGTATTTTCCAATAAGTTTTCCATCTATTGAATAAATGGAAACCGAATAAATATCATTGTTGTTAGGGGAATAAATAGTGATAACTTCTGTAGTTGGATTTGGATAAACGAGAACTTCATATGTATTTTTGAATTCATTTATTGAGAGTAGCTTGTTAGTATAACAGGAGGAATTAACTGTGTTTTGAGTTTTTATGAAATCAGCGATTTTATTATTTGAAAATCCAGTATTGGTCGTGTTATTGTAAAAAGTTAAATCTAATGTTTGATTGCTCGCTCCAAACCAATCTTGAAGGATTGTACTAAAAACTCTCCTATAATCATGTTGTACAGTTTTAAGCTGATAATTATTAGTTGAAACTGCTTCTGATAAATTGATGTTTGTTCCTGATATTCCCGGATTGATTGCGTTTCCAAAAACAAACATTGGTGCTATTTCACCATGATCAGTCCCTAAACTTGCATTTTCCGCTGCTTTTCTTCCAAATTCTGAAAAAGTAACTGCTATAACATCGTTTCCCACATTTTGATTATTCAAATCTGTGATAAAAGTATTGATCGCATCAGAAATCTGAGCCAAAAGAGAAGCGTGATTGCCTAAATGGGTCGTATTGTTTGCGGCTACTTGCATGAAATGAGTGTCGAAACCACTTATTTTTACTAAGTAGACTTTAGTTTGAAGGCCACCAGAGATAAATCGAGCTACAGTTTTTAATTGATTGGATAAACTGGTATTAGGATAGATCAATGAATTAGACCCTGAATTAAAGGAATTTGAAATACTTTGTGCATAAGAATTTGCGGAAGTATCATTGTTAATAATGAATTGAAGTAAACTGCCGTATTCTGAATCAGGAATGTTTGCCGGAGGTTGCCCGCTTAAACCATTCACTACAGAATAAAACCCTGATAAATCTTGGCCGCTAATATTTAAAGACATACCATGTTCTATTTCTCCATGGAAACCGAGTGAATTATCACTGCTGCCGAGTTGAATTCCCAAAGGGAAGTTTGAGTTTAAAAAATTTGTGAAGTAGTTCTCAAGAAAACGCCCCGTCCATCCACTGTCTAAATTATTATTGGCCATAGTACCGTCACCGCCGGTTAACCATGAGTCGGTTGATTTAAAATGAGATTTGTCTTGGGAAGGATAGCCAACGCCTTGAATAATTCTCATAAATCCTTTATCATACAAGTTTTTGAACCCAATTAGAGATGGATGTAATCCCACTTGATCTGTTAAAGCCAAAGTGGAGTCAAGATTAATTATGCCATTTGTCATTCCTACATTATCAAGTTTAATGTTAGGTCGTAATGTTGCATAAGTATCGTATTGATTAATGGGAACAATGGTATTTAATCCATCATTAGCACCCGCTAATTGAATTAAAACCAATTTTTTTGCATCGGAATTTGGACACTCTGACATACCTGCTGATTTGAAAAGAGCAAAAACTTCTGTAGGCAACAATGAAAGTGCACTAGCTGTTGAAGTCAATTTAATAAAATTTCTTCTTATCATGATATTTGTTGTTTTGTTATTAATTATGAAAATAGCACTAAAACAGGTGAGATTTGGGGTCTCTTAATATCTTGGTTGATGAGCGAATTTTTGAAAAATACCAAACGCATAAGTTTTAAATTCTCTTAAATATATTGTAAGTAAAATAAATTATGGAAAGACTACTAAAACAATTGAGATTCGGGAGCCCTTAATATTTTTGTTACTAGAAGCTTTAATCTAGATTCGACAACGGAACTATTATTAGTGCTAATAAAATTATTCCAAGCTTCAGTCCAATAATAATTTGAAAGTCCCTGGAGGAGAAAAGAATTCATAAAGTAGTTAATTCGATCCATATTTGTTTCCTGGGCGAATAAAGCATTGCATAATTCGGAAGTCAATATAAAGGGATCCAAAGGATTAGACACAATTCCAGCATTTTTTATCACATCTGAAATATTTATTTTAGCAGCAATAGTACTATTGCCACTAATTCTGTTTACTCCGTCAAGTAAGGATTCTCCTAAACGGTATTTTGCAATTAATGTAGAGGAAGATATCCAGTTTTTATCAAAATCAGGAGCCTGATAATAGGCTGCATGACCAGCCACGTTTTCAGGATTAAATAATCCCATATTTGAGCTTGTTAAAAATATATTATAAGCAAAAAGATACCAAAAAGTATTATAGAATTCTATTGGCTTAACCATCGGGTCAGGGATTACTGCTTGTAAATAGGTGCATATTTCTGATATTTGTTGGATTGGGGATTTGATTATTCCTCCAATAGTTTCATCGGTAGCGTTAGAGTCATCCAAATCGTAAAAATGTTGACTTTCTAATAGTTTTCTAAGTATTGGAACAATTTCATAGCCATTGTCGTACAAATATTGTGCCAAAGGAGTTATAATGTCATTTTCTGCCTCGGTGGAAATATTTCTTTTCACAAAATAAGTATATATTTTTCTGCAAATATTTTTAGCAGTTGCCGGTTGGTTAAAAACCATTTCAATATAATTATCTAATTCAATATCCATCGAAGCAGCATCAGTTGCTGAAGAGATTATTTTGTTGTTAAAAGCTCCACTAAATGTTTTAGAACTAGTGTTGTGATCTGAAAATTGATTGTAACCTTTTGGGATTCCGGTTTCAGAATCTATTAGATTTCGTTCATATCTTCTTTTAAATCCGGTTAATACCCTGGCTGTCTGAACGATATCAGATTCGGTATAGTTTGTATAATTACCGGGAGCAATTTGTAGTCCTTTACCAATAGTAAATAATTCTAGGAATTCCCGGGCATAGTTTTCATTTGGAGCACTTTTTACATTTGAAGAATTATTTAAAAAACAAAGCATTGAATTATTAAGCGTCATTTTTTTTGCTAACTTTTTATAGTTTCCATAAGAATAAAATAAAAGTAATCTTAGATAGTCGTAAAATTCTGTTGCTGATCCAGATACATCAGTATTTCTTATTACGGTAAATCGAGTTGACAAAAAATGGGAAAGTTTAAATTTTAGGGTTGGATTATTTACAGAATTATACCACCACCAACCCGTTACAATTGTAGCTTTCCTGTTTTGATCGACAAATGTAGCGGCTAAATTTGTTGATTCTGTCCAGTAACTATCTGGGGCATTCAACGGTAGAGGGTCATATGGTAAATTAACGGTAAGCGGATTGTCAATCAATAATAAGTCTAAAGCTTGATTAGGAGTTAATTTTGAAAATTGGTCTATCAAGACTTTGGTGTAAACAAAAGTTGCTCTTCGCAATAAATGTTTAGCGTTTTTGACGCCTAAAACTGCTGTATTTGGATTTAATGAAGCCATAATTTTATGATTTTCAATTTTCTACACTTAAATTTAAGAATAGATAAATGTGATATAATACTTTTTCGATTAAAAGGGCTTAATAATCGTTTAAGTGCTTGTTTTTTAGTAAATTATAATATTTTTTTAAGATTTTAAGTATAAATTTTGTAATTGTCTTATTAAGATAATTAATGCATTCAGTACGTCTGTTAGAAATTAATGCCTATTTGTCAATTCTCAAACTCGAATTCAGTATCTTTGCAAATTATTTTAAAAGCGAAAAAGTGATACAATTACACGATAAAGAATTTGTTCCGTTTATTTCTGCACAAGAAATAGACTTTGCCATTGCAAAAATAGCCGCATTAGTAGAAGATGATTTTGCTGATGAAACCCCGGTATTTGTTGGGGTTTTGAATGGTGCTTTTATGGTGGTTTCTGATTTTATGAAGCATTATAAGTCGCCTTGCGAAGTGAGTTTTATAAAAATGGCTTCTTATGAGGGAACTACTTCTACAAATGATGTAAGGCAATTAATAGGTTTAGACCAGGATTTAACTGGAAGAACCGTTGTTGTTATTGAAGATATTGTTGATACAGGAAATACTTTGGTAGCCTTAAAAGAACTGTTCAAAAAACAAAACGTAAAACATTTTAAGATTGCAACACTATTTTTTAAACCAGAAGCTTTCAAACAAGAAATCAAAATAGACTACGTTGGAATTAGAATTCCTAACAAATTTATTGTTGGTTACGGATTAGACTACGATGGATTAGGCAGAAATTTACCAGAAGTATATCAATTAAAAGAATAACAAGGGAACACACTAATACACACTTATGATTAACATTGTTTTATTCGGGAAACCGGGCGCAGGAAAAGGAACTCAGGCAGAATTTTTAAAAAAAAGATACAATTTAGTACATCTTTCAACGGGAGATATTTTTAGATTTAATATAAAAAACGAAACCGAATTAGGTAAATTAGCCAAAAGTTATATGGATAAAGGTGATTTAGTTCCTGATGCATTGACAATCAAAATGCTTGAAGAATCAGTAGATAATAATCTTGGTGCAGATGGTTTTTTGTATGATGGTTTTCCAAGAACTTTGGCTCAGGCCGAAGAATTAGATAAGTTTTTAGCTAGTAAAAACTCGAAAATTGCAGCTACAATTGCACTCGAAGCTGATGACGAAATTTTAATTCATCGTTTACTTGAAAGAGGAAAGACTTCAGGTAGATCAGATGATCAGGATGAAGAAAAAATCAGACACCGTTATCAAGAATATAACGAAAAAACAGCTCCTTTAATGGAGTATTATAAAGCACAAAATAAATTTTATCCAGTAAATGGAATAGGTTCTATAGCCGATATAACTGAGCGATTAAGCACTATTATCAATAATTTATAGAAGCAATTTCCAGCTGAACGCAACAAGTCCTCGCTTCAAAAACAATTTTTCCAAACCATAAAAGGAGCTTCCTGCGGTCGCTCTTTTCTGCCAGGAAAAACAATTTTTTGAAACTGCGGGCTTTTAGCTTACATCTGGGCTAGGAAGCAGTTTTAACAATAAAAGCGTAATTTGGAAATTCTAATAATTCTTTTTTTAATCATCCTCAACGGAGTTTTCTCTATGTCAGAAATCGCACTGATTTCGGCACGAAAAAACCGATTGGAAACTGCTGCAAAAAAAGGAAATAAAAATGCCCAAATCGCATTGGATTTGGCTAATTCTCCAAACAAATTTTTATCGACAGTTCAAATAGGAATAACACTTATAGGAATCCTTACCGGTATTTATTCTGGGGAAAAAATCACACACGATGTTCAGAATTTTATATCAGGATTTGAAATATTAAAACCATTTGCACCTTCAATTGCAGTAGGAATTGTAGTAGTGATTTTGACATTCTTTTCTTTGGTTTTGGGAGAATTATTACCCAAAAGAATTGGGTTGAACCATCCGGAATCCATTGCCAAAGCCGTTGCGTGGCCAATGAAAATAGTTTCGATTATTACAGCTCCATTTATTTGGTTGTTAATGCATTCGACAGATTTTTTATTGAATGTTTTGCAAATAAAACCCACTGCCGATGGTAAAGTAACCGAAGAAGAAATTAAAGCCATTATCAAGGAAGGTACCGAAGGTGGAGAAGTACAGGAAATTGAGCAAGATATTGTGGAGCGTGTTTTCCATATTGGCGACAGGAAAATTAATTCCTTGATGACTCATAGAAAATCAGTGGTGTTATTGCCATTGCATTCCAGCAAAATCCAGGTTAAGGAATTTATGCTTAAAGAATTGCATTCGATTTATCCTGTTTATGGAGAAAATCATGATGATATTGTTGGGGTTGTAAATTTGAAAAGCATTTTTGCCAATATTGACAAAGATAATTTCAATTTACCCGAAATTATGACCGAAGGACCTTTTATGATGGAACAGACCACTGCTTACAAAGCATTGGTACAATTCAAAAAATCAGGTATTCATTATGCTTTCGTTTCAGATGAATATGGCGTTTTTCAAGGGATAATTACTTTGAATGACATTTTGGAAGCCTTGGTGGGAAATGCTTCTGATTTTTACAAGGATGATTTCCAGATGGTCGAAAAAGAAGATGGAACTTGGTTGGTTGACGGTCATTATTCCTTGCATGATTTCTTGACTAATTTTGAATTGGATGAATTAATTAATGATTATGAAGTGACCACTGTGAGTGGGTTAATAATGACTGAACTTTCTCATATTCCAAAAGAAGGAGAGAAATTGATTTGGCAAAAATTTGAGTTGGAAGTCATTGATATGGACGGTGTTAAGATTGATAAAGTGATGGTGAAAGCCATAAAATAAAAAGGTTCTGGTTCTTGGGTTGTGGGTTTTAGTTTTACCCAAGACCCAAGACCCAAAACCCAAAACCAAAAAAAAATGACAGAGGGAAATTTTGTAGATTACGTAAAAATATATGTTTCTTCCGGAAAAGGAGGGAAAGGGTCTACGCATTTACATAGAGAAAAATTTATCGAAAAAGGCGGTCCTGATGGCGGGGATGGTGGTCGTGGTGGACACGTATATTTAGTTGGGAACAAAGGACTTTGGACCTTGTTTCACCTGAAATTTGCACGACATATCAAAGCAGGTCACGGTGGAGACGGAGGTGGAGATAGAAGTACAGGTGCTGATGGAGATGACAAATTTATTGAAGTGCCATTAGGAACCGTAGTAAAAGACAAAGAAACAGGAGAAACTTTATTTGAAATTACTGAGGATGGCGAGAAGCAAATTCTTTCTCGTGGTGGAAAAGGAGGATTGGGAAACTGGCATTTTAGAAGCTCAACAAACCAAACACCAAGATATTCTCAACCGGGTTTGCCTGGTGTAGAAATGGATGTTATTCTGGAACTTAAAGTTTTGGCTGATGTAGGGTTGGTAGGTTTTCCAAATGCAGGAAAATCGACTTTATTGTCGGTTTTGACTTCAGCTAAACCAAAAATTGCCGATTATCCGTTTACCACTTTAAAACCAAATCTTGGAATCGTGGCTTATCGCGATTTTCAATCGTTTGTAATTGCTGATATTCCCGGAATTATTGAAGGTGCAGCCGAAGGAAAAGGACTTGGACATTATTTCTTGCGTCATATTGAAAGAAATTCAACCTTGTTGTTTCTAGTCCCAGTTGACACACCTGACATCAAGGGTGAATATGATATTTTAGTGAACGAATTGACAAAGTACAATCCTGAAATGCTGGATAAAGAGCGTTTGTTGGTTATTTCAAAATGCGATATGCTGGATGATGAACTCAAAGCAGAATTGAAAGTGGAGCTAGACAAAGAGTTCAAGGACATTCCTTATATGTTTATTTCATCTGTTGCGCAACAAGGGTTACAAGAGTTAAAAGACAAACTTTGGAAAATGTTGAATGACTAAAAAGCATTAATTTTTATATAAAAAGGGTTCTACTAATAGAGTCCTTTTTTGGTTACATATTTTTTGGTTGTGATATGTATCAAATAAAAATTGCAGGGTTTCAGGAATGTTGTTGGCTTGTATTTTTGGATAAATAACAGCCGAGTTCAACCATTTTTCTATAATTTCTTCAAAATTATCCCCAACTTCATATACAACAGGAGCTCCCATTTTCTTTAATGCTGCTGCATTGCATTCTTGTTCATAATGGTCGCGAATTGGAATGCTGAGTATTTTTTTTCCAAGATATAAAGCTTCAGCGGGAGTTTCAAATCCACCGCCAGTAATTATGCCGAGACAGTTAATTAAGCTTTCATTGAATAATTTTTGATTTACAGGATAATAAGTAATGTTTCCAACTTTATGCTTCATTGTAACATCATTTAAAAACCAATGAAATTCTTGTTCAGAGAGTTTGTTAAAAGCTTTTTCCAAACAATCTTTTTGGAAAGAAGGTAAATAAACCGTTATGTGTTTTAAGTCTTTTGGCTCTGCTTGCATTATTTCATCTTTAATGATTGGAGGATGAATAAAGGAATCGTATTTTTCGAAATGCAATCCAATATGCTTAGGAGAAGGAGCATAATGTTTAAGAATCATTTCGCCCATAATAGTTCGTTTTTCGGGTCTTGGGGTTGCCTCCGAAAAAAAACTGGCTTGATGCCCAAACTGAACCGAATGTACTTTTTGCAATTTACAAGCAAGTGATGTAATCGAATCAAAATCATTGATGACCACATCATAATTTTTTAAAGGCAAGGATTTTGCATCTTTATACATTTGAATTGGTTGAATATTTTTGGCAATATCCCAGTAATTCAATCCGCCACATTTGCTGTAATGCAAGCTACAACCGTCACTTTTAAATTTTACAGGTAAATCAATATTTAGGCTAGCATTGTTTCCGCTCAAAAAGAAATCTACAGAACCAAATTTTTGTAAATAAGGATATAATTGAATGGCTCTACTTATATGCCCATTTCCTGTGGCCTGTATGGCGTAAAATATTTTCATTATTTTTAAATTAATTGAAAGTTATTTTGTTGAAACGGCATTTTTTTAGGATAAAATTTTGGCAACAATATCATTTATGGTTTTATCTTCTTTGTTTTCAGTGCTTAAATAATCAGATTTTTTATAATGATAAATTTTCCATTTTTCTTTTTTGTATTCTAATGCTGTAAGGTTTTCGACCCAATCGCCACTATTCAAATACAAGACTTTACCATGTTCGTTTACAACCTCTTTCATTTGTGGTTTGTGAATATGGCCACAAACAACATAACTGTATTTTTTTTGGATGGCTATTTCGGCAGCAGTAATTTCAAAATTAGAAACAAATGAAACTGCTTTTTTTACACTGTCTTTAACCATTTTAGAAAAACTTCGCTTCTCTTTGCCTAAAGCAACTAAAATCCAATTGATGAAACTATTGATTAAAATCAATAAATCATATCCTTTTCCACCAAGCTTTGCCAATACTTTTGCATATCCTTTTGTGGAGGAGTCAAAAACGTCACCATGAAAAATCCAAGTTTTCTTTCCGTCCAAATCCAAGACTAGTTTGTCGACCAACTCTAAGTTGCCTAAAATAAAATCAGAATATTTTCTAAGCGCTTCGTCATGATTTCCAGTCACATATATAACACGGGTTCCTAAATTCGACATTTTTATGATATATCTCAAAACCTCCATATGTGCAACAGGGAAATAGCGTTTGCTGAAACTCCACATATCAATAATATCACCGTTTAAAACCAAAGTCTTTGGTTGAATTGATTTTAAATATTGTAGTAATTCCTTAGCCTGACAGCCATAAGTTCCAAGATGAACGTCACTAATGACTACTAGAGGTATTTTTCGTTTTCGTTTCATATTTTGTTTTTACAAAACTAATGGGTCTATGTTATGGCAATGTTTCTTTTGTATTATTATTTGGATTGTTTTAACCTAAAATTCTGTCTATCCTTTTATAAATTTCCTTATTTTTGAGCGATGAAAAAAATAATATTCCTTTTTTTACTATTTCCTTTGCTCATTTTGGCTCAAGCCGATTTTGATAAAGGGGAAAAATTATTTCGAGAAGGAAAATACGAACAATCACAAATTGTTTTTGAGAATTTCGTTATAGAGAATCCCTCCAATTTAAAAGCAATTGAATATTTAGGAGACATTGCGGGTCATAATAAATCTTGGGATAAAGCCATTGGGTATTATCAAAAGCTAAAACAACTAAAACCATCCGAAGCTAATTATTATTACAAATATGGTGGTTCACTGGGGATGAAAGCTAAAGAAGTAAGTAAATTTAAAGCGCTTGGAATGATAGGTGAAGTGAAAGAATCGTTCCAAAAAGCGATAGCACTCAACCCAAAACACATCGAAGCGCGATGGGCATTAATTATGTTTTATATACAACTTCCAGGAATTTTGGGAGGTAGCGAGTCAAAAGCCATAAAATATTCAAATGAATTATTAAAATTATCACCTATTGACGGTTATTTATCCAGAGGTCAAATAGAAGAATATTTCAAAAGATATCCATCGGCAGAAACACAATATAAAAAAGCAATTGACGCTGGAAGCACAAAAGTGGGCGGGCAAATGCTAGCTAATTTGTATAAAAACAAAATGAATAAATCTGTAAAAAAGAATTAAATATATGAGAACTCATTTTATAGCCATTGGCGGAAGTGCGATGCACAACCTGGCTTTGGCATTGCATAACAAAGGATATCAAGTTACCGGAAGTGACGATGCTATTTTTGAACCTTCTAAAACCCGTTTGGATAAAAAAGGAATTTTACCGCCAGAAATGGGTTGGTTTCCTGAAAAAATCACTCCGTCTATTGAAGCCGTAATTCTCGGAATGCACGCCAAAGCCGATAATCCAGAGTTATTAAAAGCACAAGAATTAGGATTGAAAATTTATTCATATCCTGAGTTTTTATACGAACAATCTAAAAATAAAACCCGTGTGGCCATTGGCGGTTCTCACGGAAAAACCACGATTACTTCAATGATTTTGCATGTAATGCATTTTCATAATATTGAAGTGGATTATATGGTTGGTGCGCAACTTGAAGGTTTTGAAACGATGGTTCATCTTACTGAAGAAAATGATTTTATTGTTCTCGAAGGTGACGAATATTTGTCTTCGCCAATAGACAGAAGACCAAAATTTCATTTGTATCAACCCAATATTGCCTTGATTTCCGGAATTGCTTGGGATCATATCAACGTTTTTCCTACGTATGATTTTTATGTGGAACAGTTTGAAATTTTCATTTCTAAAATCACCAATGGCGGAATCTTGGTTTATAACGAAGAAGACCCAGAAGTAAAGCGTGTTGCCGAAGCAGCTACAAATCCAATTAGAAAAATCCCTTATACAACTCCAAAATACGAAGTGAAAGATGGAGTTACACTTCTAGAAACACCTGAAGGTGCAATGCCAATCGAGGTTTTTGGGGCTCATAACTTAAATAACTTGGCTGGAGCCAAATGGATTTGCCAAAATATGGGCGTTGATGAAGCCGATTTTTATGAAGCGATTGCCAGTTTTAAAGGAGCCTCCAAAAGATTAGAAAAAATCGCCGAAAGTAAAACGAAAGTCGCTTACAAAGATTTCGCCCATTCGCCAAGCAAAGTTGCCGCAACCACAAAAGCCGTAAAAGAACAATATCCAAATCGAACTTTAATTGCTTGTTTAGAGTTGCACACCTACAGCAGTTTGAATGCCGAGTTCTTGAAAGAATACGAAGGCGCATTGCAATATGCTGATGTTGCCGTGGTTTTTTATTCGCCGGATGCAGTAAAAATCAAACAACTTGAGGAAGTGACCTACGAGCAAATTGCCAACGCATTTAACAGGAAAGATCTAATTATTTACACCAATCCAAAGGATTTTAAAGACTATCTTTTTAATCTTAATTTCGATAACTCCGCTTTATTGTTGATGAGTTCCGGAAATTACGGCGGACTAAATTTTGATGAGGTAAAAGGGCTGATAAAGTAATTTAAAAATCGTATGAGCAACATAATAAAAACCATCAAAACCACTAGCGAAAACCAGGATTTTATAAATCTCGTTGCGGCTTTGGACAAGAGTTTATGGGGACGTTATCCTGAAGAAAACCAAGAGTATTGGAAAAATAACATCTTGGAAATTAATCCAAATGTTGTGATTATTTATTTTGATAATAAAGCTGTCGCTTGTGGTTGTTTCAAAAAATATGATAAAAATACAATTGAAATAAAGCGTATGTTTGTTTCCCTAGAAACAAGAGGAATGGGTTTTGCACAAAAAATATTGCAGGAACTGGAACTTTGGGCTGCGGAATTAGGCTATTCTTTATCTGTTTTGGAAACACTGCATAAACAAAAAGAAGCGATTGGGTTATACCAAAAAGTGGGATATTCCATAATAGACAATTATGAGCCTTATATTGGTTTGAAAGACAGTATTTGTATGAAAAAGAAAATTTAGTTTATTAATAATTTTAAACTTGGAACAAAATAATTTCCCCATAACGAATTGGTCCGAAGACGACAAACCACGCGAAAAACTAATGCTTAAGGGTAAAAGTGTTTTGAGCGATGCCGAATTGATTGCCATTCTAATTGGTTCGGGAAGCCGTAATGAATCGGCGGTGGGATTGAGCAAAAGGATTTTGGGGAGCGTTGACAACAATTTGAATGCTTTGGGAAAATTAACCATTCAGCAACTGATGAATTTCAAAGGGATTGGCGAGGCTAAAGCTATTTCGATTATTGCCGCAATGGAGTTAGGGAGACGAAGAAGAGCAGAAGATGCGGTAGAATTAAAGAAAATTTCTTCCAGTAAAATGATTTTTGAGTTAATGCAACCCATTATTGGCGAATTGCCACATGAAGAATTTTGGGTTTTGTATTTGAATAATTCTAATAAAGTGCTTTCAAAATCACAACAAGGCAAAGGCGGAATTACGGGGACTATTGTTGATGTGCGATTGGTTTTTAAAGCAGCTCTCGAATTGGGAGCAACAGGGCTGATACTTTGTCACAATCATCCTTCTGGAACTTTGATTCCAAGCGATGCCGACAAACAAATTACAAAAAAAATAAAAGAGGCAGGTCGAAACCTTGATATTAATGTGCTGGATCACATTATCATTACCGAAAATGGTTATTACAGTTTTAATGACGATGGAATTTTTTAAATATGAAAACAATGAACACAAATATAACTGACGTATTTTTTGACTTAGACCACACACTTTGGGATTTCGAAAAGAACTCGGCTTTGGCATTTGAAACTATTTTTAAAATGCAAAATTTAGCCATAGATATGCAAGAGTTTCTCCATTTTTATGTTCCTATAAATAAAGCATATTGGGAGAAATATAGAAAAGACGAAATTACACAGAAAGAACTGCGTTTTGGGAGATTAAAGGATACTTTTGACTTGTTAAAATTCGCTATAGAAGATGATTTGATTACTTTTTTATCAGAAGAATATATTTTTTATTTACCAAAATACAATCATTTATTTGAGGGAACGATTGAAATTTTAGACTATTTGAAACCCAAATATAATTTGCATATTATCACTAATGGTTTTGCGGAAATTCAGGGAAATAAGTTGAACAATTCGTATATTTCGAAGTATTTTAAAACCATTACTAATTCAGAAATGGCGGGAGTAAAAAAACCCAATTCACTTATTTTTGATTATGCTCTAGATTTGGCTAAAGCCAAAAAAGAGACTAGTGTTATGATTGGTGATTGTATTGAGGCTGATGTTCAAGGTGCTTTAGATGCGGGTTTAGATGCCATCTTATTCAGTGAAAGTAATGTTCAGGTAGCCGATAATATCAAACAAGTGAACCATTTATTAGAACTAAAAAAATATTTATAAATTATGAAAAATCGAATCCTATTACTACTGTTATTTATTGCGAGCTATAGTTTTTCGCAATCGGTAAATGATTACAAAGGAGTGATTATTCCAATGAAATATGACTTTCTTAAAACTAAAAATCAATATCGACTCCAGACCATTACTAAAATGAATTTGCAAAAAGCCGGTTTTCAGGCTTTTTATTCAAATGAACCAATTCCTGCAGATTTCACCGATAGATGCAGTCTATTATATGTTGACGTAGAAAAAGAAAATGCCTTCTTGGTGACAAAACTTTACATCACGTTTAAAGATTGTTATGGTGCAATTGTTTTTCAATCTGCCATTGGAAAAAGCAGAGAAAAAGAGTTTGAGACAGCTTATGTTGATGCATTAAACCAAGCTTTCATTTCAGTTTATGCCTTAAATTATAAATACAATGGAAATACTTATTTTAGTTCAAAATTAGAAGTAGCTCCACAATCAGCTCCAATAATTGATGCTCAGGTAGCAGTGACCCCCCCAGTTGCAGTTCCTTCTCTTGTTGCAATGGCAAAAAATGAATCTAAAATATCACAAGGCAATATCTCAAATGTGCTTTACGCACAGCCCACATCTTATGGATA
Organism: Flavobacterium soyangense; assembly: GCF_015277675.1. Taxonomy (GTDB): domain Bacteria; phylum Bacteroidota; class Bacteroidia; order Flavobacteriales; family Flavobacteriaceae; genus Flavobacterium; species Flavobacterium soyangense. The sequence goes on along the minus strand of NZ_JADHEC010000040.1, from coordinate 11,364 downwards.
TCAATTGATTGACAGTGATCCAAAAGTTGTAATGAAAGTGTATAAAACATCTAATCCTGCAAGTTTTATGGCAACAAAAGGAAGTGTTCAGGGAGTTTTAGTATCTAAAGACAATCAGTGGTTTTTTGAATATTATCAAAATGAAAAATTGATTTCCGAAAAAACAGACGTTAAGTTCTAGCTAAAATCTAATTCTTAATATCCATATTTATCTTTCCAACGGTTCTTTAAGAATTCACGATTACTATTCTCTCTAGAATTATTAGCTGGATTATAAAGAACCGTTTCTTTTATGGCTTCTGGCAAGAATTCTTGTTCAGTAAAATTATTGGCATAGTCATGTGAGTATTTATATTCATCTCCATAACCCAATTCCTTCATCAACTTTGTTGGAGCATTGCGCAAATGGATAGGAACTGGCAAATCGCCAGTTTGTTTTACAAGTTGTTGAGCTGTACCAATAGCCAAATATGAAGCATTACTTTTGGGAGAAGTAGCCAAGTAAATCGCACATTGGCTTAAAATGATTCTACTTTCAGGATAACCAATAGTAGAAACAGCTTGAAATGCATTATTGGCCATAATAAAAGCAGTAGGATTTGCATTTCCAATATCTTCACTTGACAAGATAAGCATCCTTCTAGCGATAAATTTTACATCTTCACCACCTTCAATCATTCTGGCCAACCAATAAACGGCACCATTGGGATCACTTCCTCTAATTGATTTTATAAAAGCCGAGACTATGTCATAATGTTGTTCGCCGCTTTTGTCATACAACACGGTATTTTGTTGCACAAGTTCAAAAACTCTGTCGTTTGTAATTATAATTTCATCTTCATCGGAAGCGTTTACGACCAATTCAAAAATATTTAATAGTTTGCGTCCATCGCCACCTGAAAGACGTAATAAGGCCTGTGTTTCGGTTAAAGTGATTTTTTTGGTTGCAAAAAAGGCATCAGTTTTCAAAGCGCGATGTAATAATTTTTCTAAATCATCTTTGGTAAACGCATTCAAAACATAAACTTGGCAACGTGACAATAATGCGGGAATTACCTCGAAACTTGGATTTTCGGTAGTGGCACCAATTAAGGTTATCCATCCTTTTTCGACAGCTGCCAATAACGAATCTTGCTGCGATTTGCTAAAACGATGAATTTCGTCTATAAAAAGTATTGGGTTTTTTGCAGTGAAAAGACCGCCACTTTGTTTCGCTTTTTCAATCACCTCACGAATAGCTGCCACACCGGAATTGATGGCGCTTAAAATATAAAAAGGACGTTTCGATTCTTGGGCAATAATTTGTGCCAATGTTGTTTTTCCGGTTCCTGGTGGTCCCCAAAATATTAATGAGGGAATTATTCCCTTTGCGATTTGTTGTGTCAATGAGCCATTTGGCCCTACTAAATGGGATTGACTTATGTAATCTTCTATTTTTTGTGGACGAATACGTTCTGCTAATGGTGCTTCCATTTTGTAAAATTACTATTTTTATTCGAAGCTATTCCAGCTCTTCACTATATCTTTTATTTTCATAAAAAAACGAAAATAAAAGGATGTCGTTACAAACTAAGTTCACTGAACTCCAATTAAAATAAAAGAGGAGTGAAGTAATTTAGGCTAAAAACGAATCCTAGATTTTAGAGGCTTTTTTGTAAAAAGATGACAAAATAGCACTAAATTGGTTTTGGATAAATTTTTGATTTGTTTTGCTAAACCAAAACTCAAAACCTAAAACCCAAGATGAACGACAATCATTTCAAATATACTAATTCAGTCATAGGACTTCCACTTTTTTTTGTGTTGTTCTTGTGGTTTGTTTATTGGTTAGAAATCCGATTTGATTTTGATTTTACTGAAAACGGTATTTTTCCCAGAACATTGTCGGGCTTGCAAGGCATTATTTTCAGTCCTTTCATCCACGCTGATGTTGAACATTTGTATAATAATTCTATCCCTTTATTGATTTTATTGGCAGCATTGCAATATTTTTATACCAGACAATCGGTAGCGGTAATTAGTTTTGGAATATTGCTTTCGGGATTAATAACGTGGGTAATTGGCAGGGATAGTTACCATATTGGAGCCAGCAGTTTGATTTATGTTTTGGTCAGTTTCATTTTTTTTAAAGGAATTCAAACTAAATATTATCGATTAGTAGCATTATCATTGGCTGTTGTCGTGGTCTATGGTGGTTTGATTTGGTATATTTTTCCAAAAGTGGAAGAAAAAATTTCTTGGGAAGGACATTTGGCTGGATTGATAACGGGTTTTATTCTTTCGGTAATTTACAAGACACCAGAATATAAAAAAATTATTAAATACGATTGGGAACACCCTGATTTTAATCCACAAGAAGATAAGTTTATGCAGCGGTTTGATGAAAATGGCAATTTTGTAAATATTCTAATAGTTGAATTAGAAAATGAATTTCCTTCATATTATTCTTCTCAATTTCCTATTAATTATGAAATTATTGTTGACAAAAAAAATGAATCAAAACCAGAGTCCTAATTCATTTTTTTATCTATTTAAACTCGCTTTCTTTTTGGTAGGGCTGAGGTTGGGACTAGCTTCTCTGTCTTACTGCTTCATATAAAAAAGCACCACATGCTACGGAAACGTTAAGTGAGCCAATTGTCCCGAACATAGGAAGTTTAGCTTTTTCATCAACGATTTTAAGAACCGAAGGATTGATTCCTCTATCTTCGGAGCCCATAATAATAGCAATGCCTTCTTTTAAATCAACATCATAAATATTTTGATCAGTTTTCTCTGTGGCTGCTACGGTTTTTATTCCAGAACCTTGCAGGTAGAAAATGGCATCTTTGATGTGTTCTACTTTGCAAATTGGCACATTAAACACAGCGCCTGCTGAAGTTTTCACAGTATCTCCATTTACTGGAGCTGAACCTGCTTTTTGGACAATAATTCCGTTTACACCAGTACATTCTGCTGTTCTGATAATGGCACCAAAATTACGTGCGTCCGATATTTGATCAAGAATCAAGAATAACGGCACTTTTCCGGATTCGACAGTGGCTTCAACTAAATGTTCCAAGTCAATAAAACCAATTGGTGAAATAGAAGCTACAGCACCTTGATGATTGTTTGGGGTTAATCGATTCAGTTTTTCGACAGGAACATAAGAGAAATTGACGTTGGCACGCTTCATTACCTTCATCAAATCTTTCATCAATTCACCAGAAATTTCTTTTTGAATAAAGACTTTATCAACTTCTTTTCCTGATTGTATAGCTTCAATTATTGCTCGTATCCCAAATATTAAATGTTCTTTTTCCATGGGACAAAGATATAAAAAAACCGCCCCAAATAATGGAGCGGTTTTAAGAATTATTTTTAACTGATAACTAGTACTCGTCTTCTAAAAACCCTGTTCTTTTGTGACCTTCGTACAAAATATCATATCCAGTAGCATCATAGTCAAAATGAGCTCTAAAAGAAATTTTGTCTACTTTATGGCCTGCTTTTGATAATCCAGCACCTTTTTCAAATTTACCATTAGTTATAGTAACTTTTGATCCATCAATAAGATTATCAGAAGATGTAGCCGCAAAAGTGCCATCGTTTAGATTAACGGTTATCTTACATTTTATCGCATAACCATGTCCATAATCATCAATCCACATCGTATTATCATTAGCGGATGTGTTGTAAGTTGAATGCATAGTGTAGTCAATTACTGGGGCTCCATCAGAATCCTTTGCATTAATAAACCAATCACCAGCAAATTGCGCTGTAGTTGTTCCACCTGGATTTGGATTTCCCCCTTCATCACATGATGTGAAAAGTGATATACTTAAAACTAAAAATAAGTATACTATATTGTTTTTTATTTTCATTTTCATTTTGTTAAGGTTTAATTATTGTCTGGTGAAAGTTCGTAATGATGTTCCATATACAGCAGAAGCAAATAATGTCCAAGTAAACTTATTTACACTTACAATAGTACCAACACTAGTTTCCGCCGAAATTCCAGTAGGTGAAGTATTTTCTTGAAAGGGAGCGTATATTTTTTTGTCATCTAAGTTGTAAAAAACTAATGAGACTCTATTGTCATCAGGGGAATATGGACCAGCCAATCCTCCTGCATTAGAGCACATATATTTTCTGTCTGATAGTTGAGTAACCACGTTTACATTAGATCCATTTCTAACAAAAGTTCCTGCTAAATTAATTGTACTAGGAGATTTACTCATAACGATTACTGCTCTCGTTTTTGATGCTGAAAAACCATCAGAGTTAAAGGATTCATAATTAATTTTATACACCCCTATTTTACTCACATCCACCGTTCCAGTAGTCGTCACTGGTAATGTGCTACTCCCTGCGGTAGACTTTGCTCCTAATTCAGTATAAGGATCGCCTTGTCCTAAAATAATTGTGCGATCACCATTTAAAGTAACATTAGGATAGTAAGTTACTTTAGATAAATTTGCTGTGCTATCATTTTCGCAACTTACAAGAAGTAAGCCACTAATGAAAAACAATGTTATAAATATTTTTTTCATAATTTTTTAGTTTTTAGCCCACCATACGGGTTCAGTTATTTTTAATAAAGCTGGAGTACTAGTATTAGTATTAGTTTCCTCTTGAGGATATACTAATCTTTTTGGGAATTTTTTTCCTTCAGTAGCTCCGCCAACAGAATATACTATTTGACCTGGTATGTAGCCTGGGTCGGTTTGGGGTACTAATGAGGTTTTTGGATATCCGGTTCTATTTTTATCAAAAAATGCTTCGAATCCATTTCCTGGAAATCCTGCAATCCACTTTTGAGTAATAATAGCCTCAATTTTTTGTTCTAAAGTACCAGATGTAGGATATTCATAAACACCACCAGTTGCTATGTAAGATGAAGCTACTAATTTGTATTTATTAAAATTCTCAGTAACTGCAGCGTCATATAATGCTTTATCACCACTTCCAAATCTTGCTTTAGCCTCAGCTTGTAAAAACAAACTTTCTTCTTTACTCATCAAATAAGCAGGTGTTGTGGCGTTTATAATAACAACAGAAACAGTTGGAGAAGCTGGAGTTTGACTTTCAAAATCGCCTTGATTTAGAGCTACACCAGGTCCGTAGTATTTAGTACTTCTAGAATCACCATTTGCATCAAAAAAAGATGATAAAGTTTTACTCTTTCTAAGGTTTGTTGCAATATTTAATTGTCTTCTATCTGTTTCAAACAAAGGATTGCTTAGGTTGGCTGCATCTTCAAACTGGGTTATTGCTGCATCAACATCTAAAAAAGCTACTCCGCTAGAAAGTAATCCTTGCACGCCAGCAATACCAATGGCAGATCTTGAACTATTAATTTGTCTCATATAAATTTTTAGTTTCATAGTGTTTGCTAATTTAGTCCATTTGGATAAATCACCTTTAAAAACTAAATCATCCGTTGCAGGTACTTCACCAACAGAAGTTGTTAGATCTTTAGATAAAGCCAAGTTTAAATCTGTAATCATGGTGTCATAAATTTCTTCACCTGAATCATATTTAGGATTAAGGATGCTTATGTTATTAGCTTCTTTGTAAGGAACTGAACCATAAAAATCAGTCAGGACTTGTGAGGCTTGAACTTCCATAACGGTCGAAATTAATAAATACTTCCAGTTTCCAGTAGCTAATGCTTTTCTTTTTACATTTCTAATATCACCTAAAGCATCATACATATTTCTCCATGCTGCAAAGTAATCTCCAGTTCCAATTATATATCCGTCAATGTCTTTATATTGATTTGCACTATTACTCTGTGTCCAATATTGAGACCAAAAGCCACCAATGATTGCATAGTATGATCCTTCGGCAGCAACTACACCTAATATTCCTGCGGGCATTTGTGATTTCAAGGGTACGTCAGATACCGAATCCGGATCGCGATTAATGTCTAAATCTGTATTACATGCTGTAAAAAGCATTGATAACATAAATATACTAATGATTATTTTTTTCATCGTGTTTTCTTTTAGAATGTTAATTTTATTGTAGTACCATAGGTTCTTTGGGAAGGAGTTCCATAAGATTCTCCAAATTCACTTCTAACACTTGATGTGCCAAAAGTAGAAATTTCAGGATCTACATATGCATTTGTGTTAGGTGTCCATAAAAATAAGTTTTTTCCGTATACACTTATAGAAGCGGCTGAGAATCCCATTCTTTTTAAAACATCTAATTTAACATTATAGGTTAATGAAAGGTCTCTTAATCGTACAAAAGTTTTGTCTATTAGGAAGTCTTTCGCAATCGTTGGGTTATTCTGAGAGTTGTAAAAACTAGTTATTGTAGATCCTCCAGTTACCGTTCCTGTTTGAGTATTAATCGGCGTTGTGTTTTCTACATAAGTTACTGCTTGTGTCGAAGAATTTACAACTTCCTTTACTGAGTTAGGAATGATAAAAGCATTACGATCATTATAAGTAGTTTCTATACCGTTTCCTGTAAAGTACGACAGGTATTTTGATTCGGAATAAAATTGACCTCCTTCTTTCCAGTCAAATGCGAAAGATAATGTTACGTTTTTATAAGATATTTTATTTTGCAATCCCATTGTGAATTTTCTTTCAGATGTTCCTATAGATTGTTGTTCAGTTGATTCAACATAGTAGCCTTTATCGTCTACAATATACTGCCCAGCAGCATTCGTTTTAGGAACTTTTGCTTTATAAATTCCTAAAGGTTGTCCTAATACAGCATTAAAAGTGACTCCTCTTGATTGTACTAATTCTAAATTGTCTACACCACCTACGATATGATCTACATTACTGCTGTTCTTAGTAAAGGTTGTGTTAATTTCCCATTTAAAATTATTATAATTAATTGGAATTAAGCTTAAAACCAATTCGATTCCTTTATTACTTACATCTAATATATTTGCTGTTTGTGTTCTAAACCCTGTAGAACTTGAGATTTCTCTACTGAATAATAAATCGGTCGTTTTTTTGTCATAAACAGAAGCGTCTAAAGTTATTCTTTTTCTAAATAAATTTAATTCCAACCCAAGCTCTGTTTCAACTGTCGTTTCTGGTTTTAATTCATTATTTCCAAGATTACTTTCAAATTCATAGGCGTTTATCCCTCCAAAAGGGAAAGTAAGTGTTCCAAAATATGCTCCAGCTGCTGCTTGAGTAAAACTAGATTCGGTTTGGTACACATCAGTGTCCTTGGCTACTTTTGCTATGCCTCCTCTAAGTTTTAGAAAAGTTTGATTATTGTCAATAACAATACCGCTTATGGCCGCTGATGGATAAAAGTAAGAGTTGTTTTTAACGGGTAAAGTAGATGACCAGTCATTTCTTCCTGTTAAGGTCAAAAATATTTTGTTTTTAAATGATGTTTCTAACGAAGTATATATACCAAAATTTTTGGAAAATGAATTCGCTTGTCCAACAACAGGTTTTGAAGCAGAATTTGACAATTCGTAAAAATTAGGTAGATCAAGATCAGTAATAGCAACTTGAAGAATATCAGCTTGTCTTTGATTTGCACTAAAACCAATCATACCGTTGAAGTTGAAATCTTCACTAATTTTAGTGTTGTAATTAAAAGTTAAATAAGAATCAAGTTCTGCTCTTTCTGAAGTTTTCTCCGTAACTCCTCCTACAACACGTTTTTTGCCATTGATATCTTGAGCCGAGCCCACATCATATTTTTCTATTGCTCCATAACTTTTTACTTTTTCTAATCTATGATCACCACCTATTTGGTATGTAGCTGAAAATTTTGGAGTAAATTTATATGTTAAATTTACGTTTCCAAATACTCTATTCCCTTTTATGTTTGTACTGTTTTCATTCAACAAAAAATATGGATTTGAAGCATAAGGAGTAAAATAATTACTTGGTGTATTAAAGGGGTTGTTCTTGTAGTCCTTTAAATCTAGAACACTAATATCTGAAGGAATTTGCAATAACTCTTGAACTAAAGTAGCTCCTTCACCTGCTTCATCTCCTTGTCCAGTATTTACAGCATTTTGATCTTTGTTTACATAATTGATGTTTGCCCTAACGTCAAATTTATCAGTGTTAATGCCTGCAGATAAATTAACATTTCTTCTTACATATAAATCAGAATCTGTTGGGACAATTCCATTTGAATTTACATCAGAAAACCCAAGTGAAAAATTAGAATTTTCACCACCACCACTTACTCTAAAATTATTGGTATAAGTATTTCCAATGTCGTAAAAATCTCGAACATTTTTTTTTAAACCAACATAAGGTTTTAATTGTTGTGAATTATTTACTATAGCTCCCCAAACACGAGTTTCACCATTAAAAGCCGGTCCCCAAGATCCGTTTTCTGCACTTGCTGATCCATGAGTTGAAAGTCCAGAATATCCTTGTCCAAACCATCCTTGTCCAAAATCATGTTGTAAATGCGCTACTCTTGCGACTTCAGAAAAATCTATAGAAGAAGAAAAGTCTACTTTTAATTTGGAATTATTTTTCCCAGATTTTGTAGTAATGATTATGGCTCCGTTTGAAGCTCTTGATCCATATAATGCAGTAGCGGCAGCACCTTTTAGAATAGTAAGACTCTCGATGTTGGTTGGGTCAAGATCACCTATCCCATTTCCTGCATCGTAGTTTCTGTCATTTGATGATGTCCCAGAAACGCCATTAGAACTATTGTTAATCGGAGTTCCATCTACAACATATAAGGGATCACTGCCTGATAATGAACTATAACCTCTAATTACAACCTTTGTAGAGGCTCCAACCTGTGCTGGAGCACTAATGTCAACTCCTGCAAGTTTTCCAGATAAGGATCCGAAAACATTAGTGTTGTTAACTTCAGTCAAGTCCTTGCCTGAGACTGTTGCAGTCGCATAACCCAACTGTTTTTTCTGTCTTTTAACCCCCAAGGCAGTAACAACTACACCTTCAAGTTCAACTGCGTCACTTATCATTTTGATATTTGTTGTCGCTGAATTAGCTTTAATCTCTTGGGTTTTCATCCCAATATAGCTAAAAATCAAGACTTGGCTTGACGATGCTTTGATAGAATATTTCCCATCAAAATCAGTTTGTGTTCCAGATTTAGTTCCTTTTACTAATACACTCACACCTGGTAAAGGTAATCCTGCATTATCAGAAACGGTACCCGAAACAGCTCTCTCTTGCGCAAAAGTAATTTGCGCCACAAGTACTACTAATAGTACTAAGAATCCATTAAACTTTAGTTTCATTTTTTAATATTTTGAATTAGTGAGACAAAAATCTTAATAATTTGTTAACTTTCCTAATAAATGAAAACCTTTTTTTGATTCGTGTCAAAATTTAACATTATAACATATATTAATGATAGTGTTATAAAATTTTATTTGTTGGTTTCTTGTACTTCCGTTTGCAATAGCCAATTTCAGTAATCCGTTTCTGGTTTGTACCCCTAATCCAAGTCCCAATCCAAGTAAATTTCCTTTGTTATTTGTGCTATCATCCTGATAGTAGCCATAGTCTATAATAGAATGCAGATAAAGATCAGGAGAAACTATATAGCGGTATTCGGTAATAATTGCTGACATAAAGTTAGCTTGGAGGCTGTTTTCGGAAAATCCTCGAATAGAATTAATGCCTCCAAAGCGGTTTAATTCATTGATAATATAAGTGTCACTTTTCAACAAGTAATTTTGATAATTTATGTTAAAACAGTTCTTTTTGTTCAAATAGAAATTATTCATTGTGTTAATGTTAATATAAATCTGTTTACTTGAGCCCGCAGTTTCGATTAAGTCTGTTGTTGTTCTTTTTCCAAGGCCCATTGTAATGGAAAGATTTGTCTTTTTTTGAAATGTGGGGTTTTTGTAATCATATTTTGAGTATTCTAAATTTGCCGTCAGAAATGAGTTTTTATAATCGCTAATAATGCTATTATTTGTGTTTTGGATATCACTGGACTCAGTGGATTGGTATCCTAAATATATACGGGTGTTGTATTCTGCAAAATAGCCTAAATCAATGGAGGTTTTAGTGTTTTGATAAATACTGTCTTGTTTGAAAATATAAATTTGGGCTTTCAAACCTATTGGGCTTTTAAAAATATATGGTAAATCTATAGCTGTTTTGAATGTCTTTTGATTGTTTCCGTCACTTTTCCAATAAAGAGAAAACTGTTCTCCAACTCGAAGCGTGTTTTCCAACGTTAAATCCAGATAGCCGTTAAAAGCTAATTTGTTTTTTTCATTGTTTGAAAAGCCAATGAAACCATCAAAGTTGTTTGACTTTCTTTTTTCGAGATAGACATATACTCTGGTGGTGTCTTTTGTGAATAATATTTCTGGATTTTTGATTTGATTGACAAATCCAAATTTATCAAAATCATCATGAATCTTGCGCACGACATCCAGATTGAATATGCTTTTGTGGTATTTTCTATTGATTTGTTTCAGATGTCCTTCGGGAAAGTTGTTTTTTTTGTTACTTTCGTTAAATTTCGCCATTATTGTATTTAATTGCCTTTGTTGACCGGATTCAAATTGTAATTCTGCATAAAGCGAATTATTTTTCCTTTGAATGTTGACCAACTTCAGTTTTGCTAGTGCATACCCTTTTTGTTCTATTTTTTGCAAAGTAGCTTTTAAAAAAGTTTCTATTTCTATATAAGGAAGGATTAAAGTGTCTTTTGTTTTCTGTAATACTATCAAATCATTTATTACAGAATTTCTTCCTATATATATATGTATTGATTTTATTCTGTCATGCAAGCTGAATTTTGCAATATAACTTGAGTCATTTTTTCTATTATTTCCAAGGACTTGGTTCTCGATATATCCTATTTTTGATAGTCTTTCTGATAAATTATTTATCTCATCACTTATTGATTTTGCGTTTTTGTGGTTTAAAGTGTATTTTAAGGAATCAATGACTTTATTTTCGTATGCTGAACTTCCAGTTATTTGCAACTGAAAACTTTGGGCAAAACAATTCGCACCTATGGTTATAAAGAATAAGAGGAATGTTAACAGTTTCAAACGGATATAAATTTTAATAAATTTAACGCAAATATCTATTGTTTATGATTAAATCACAAGGTTTGGATTAAATAGTATTTTAGTAGCGGAACAATTTAATTGATACTGTTTTGGTTTAGAGTATTTAATCTGGCTTTTAGGTTTGAAAAGAAAGTTATATAAATCGCATAAAAATAACCTTGAACGAAGTGTGCTAAAGTAAATCATAGAATATTTAGGTTAAATTAGTTTTTAGTCCATTGATAGTATCTGCAAACGCCAGTTCGTCTAAAAACCCTCAAACGGACTCAATTTTGTTAATCAGAGCGTAAATATATGTGATTTAAACTACAATTAAAGTTCTTTGTTGAAAAACGGATTGTTCTTTCTTA
>NZ_JADHEC010000003.1 GCF_015277675.1 Flavobacterium soyangense | reverse complement strand
AGCTGTAGCTGCCGTTCCACCAGAAGGTGACCATGTATAAGTATAACCTGCTGTTCCGCCAGAAGGAGAAACTGAAGCAGAACCATTTGTTCCGCCATTACAAGATACATTCGTTTGCGAACCTGTTGCCGTGCTGATGGCTGATGGCTGTGTAATAGTAAAATTACGAGTTGCCGTACATCCATTAGCATCGGTTACTGTTACTGTATAACTTCCTGCAGCTAGACCACTAGCTGTAGCTGCCGTTCCACCAGAAGGTGACCATGTATAAGTATAACCACCAGCTCCTCCAGTTGGAGTATTAATAGACGCTGCGCCGTTTGAACCTCCAAAACAAGATACATTGGTTTGCGCCGCAGCAGTTGCAACAATTGCAGGTGGTTGTGTGATTGTAAAACTTTGAGATGCTGTACAAGCGTTAGCATCCGTCACAGTACACGTCCAAGTTCCAGCTGTTAAGCCTGTAACAGAAGCCGTTCCGTCACCTGTTGGGTTTCCTGGTGTCCAGTTGTATGTGTATCCAGGAGTTCCTCCAGTTGGAGTATTAACTGAAGCAGCACCATTTGAGCCGCCATTACAAGAAATATTGGTTTGTGATGCAGCTGTTAAAGAAATAGCTGTTGGCTGTGTAACTGTAATTCCTGATACAGTTCCCGTATATCCGTTTGTGTCAGTAATTACAACCGAATAGGTTCCAGCCACAAGTCCTGTTCTGTCTTCAGTTAAAATACCTCCACCCCAATTAAATGTGTATGGTGCAGTTCCCCCTGTAGGCGTTAAATTTATAGCTCCGTTAGTACCTCCATTGCAAGCTACATTGGTTACCACAGCAGTTCCTGCTACTGCCGCCTGTGTTGTAAATGCTTGATTAGCCCCATAACTAGTTCCAGTACTATTAATTGCATAAGCTCTAAAATTGTAGCTTGTGGATGAAGAAAGCCCAGTTACACTTTCTGTAAACGTACCGGTTCCATTACCTTTGATAATCTTGGTATTGGCTGTTGTAGGATTGGCAGAAGTTCCATATACAAATCCACGTTCGGTTACTGTTGCTCCACCATCAGCATTTATTTCTCCACTGAGTGTGGCTCCCTCTGGAGTGATATTCAAAACTGTTGAAGTGGTAACAGTCGGTGTACAATCAATTCCACTTCCTGTTGTAGCTACATTAACGGAGGTTGCGCCCCCACCGCCGATTGCTATATTCCCATAAAAAGTTTGAACTGCTGTTGGTGTAAACTTCACATAAATTGGCTGTGAATAGCTTCCTCCTGGTTGCACAAGACTTAGCGTGCTGGTATAAGTACCTCCTGCGGTTGTACTATACGTATATCCAGCTAAAGCCGCAACTGTTATGTTAGCTGTTGTTAAATCTGTTCCTGAAATAGTGAATGAATTAGGAGCAGAAGTGTTGTTTGAACAAACGTTCCCAAAACCAGTAAGTGAATTGGCTGACAAAGCAGGAGAAGTTGAAAGTACGGAATTATTAGAAACTAACGAATATACATTCATTTTATAATATCCCAATCTTGTAGTATTTGTGCCTGTCAACGACGTCCTTTTCAAACCAGTATGACCAGAGCCAAAAACCGGATCATAATCTAAAACATAAATAAAACTATTACTTGGATCAACAAAAACATCATTATATCCTGTTTTTTGTTCATTTATTACTAATGTTGCACTGCCGCCACTACCTAACGAAACTGCTTTTTTGTATACATAGCCTTCATTGGTAGTAGATTTATTCTCCGTCCAATATGCAGTTCCATTAACTACGTTAAGCCCTTTTATATAATTAGCGGTTGAATACAAAACAGTAAGGCCAGTCCCATCCGTATTACATTGAATGACATTATATTTAAAATCAGAACAGTAACTGTAAACAAAATATAATTTACCGTTATCATATTCAATATCTCCAATATCGCATAAACCTGATATATCAAAAGATACAGCAGCTTTGCTACTACCATCAAGATTTGAAACCTGAATACCTGAATAACCAGAATAATATAACTTATTACCTCCAACAGCAACACCTGTCAAACCGTTCGCATCTACATTAGCTATAGTACTAACTCCAGTACCATCTAGATTGCAATAACTGACATTAATATAATCAGTATTAGACCAATAGATCTTGCCGTTTGTTTCATCAATAGCAATGTCATACCCTTTATAAGAATCACTACCAGATAGTAGCGAATTGGGTTCTGTTACAATACCAGTGGTTCTGTTGATATCTGCAAAATTTAATTGTTGGTCAATATTATCATTCACTAGGTACATCTTGGTTCCATCAAAATCACTGCCAAGAAGTACTGGCAGACTTGCTGATGTTGTATTTGAGCTATAACTAGTAGCTCCTCCTGTACTACTAATAGCATGAAAAGTTCCATTGTAATTTAAACCATTAGTACCGTCCCAAGCCCTAAAATTAAAAGTTGGAGTTCCAACTCCAGTTGGGACAAATCTAATTTTTGTTTTATTTTGATAAGCAGTAGAGCTGGCATCGGCCAATAAGTGAAGAGCATTAGAAGTACTTACTGATCCAAAATTAGTCCAACTACCCGATCCTACTTTGTATTGCCATACTCCATTTGTAGCAGTCTGGTTGTAAATCGCAATCCCTCTAGGAACTGCAGTTTGAAAAGTAGTTCCACGATCATCTGCATCGGTAATTAAATGCGCAGTTGGCTCGTTCATATCTACCAATTCATTGATATAAAAACCTTCATTATTAGTATCTGTTGACTTGATAGAACTCAAAGTATTGGTTAAAGAAGTATTTAAAACCGGCGCAACATTAGCTTGAACCACCATATAATAGTCCTCAACCTCTTCGGCTGTTCCGCAAGCTGTTGCTGTATCAGTTCCAACCTTTAACACAAAACGAATTCTTATATTTCCAGGTATAGCGGCTAATTCAGGAAATATATTACCTCCGGTAGTACTACTGGAATTAGCAGGTACACTTACATTATAATTAAGGAAAATCTCTAAAAGGTCATCAAAATCCCCGTCATTGTTCCAATCGGCATACCCTTTCAAATTGACTTGTTTAGCACTACCACTTGTATTACTAATTGAATGATAGAATGAAGAAGAATTATGATATTGATTTAAATTACCTGATGACGAGCCTAATGTTGCTGTGTAACCACTATTCCCATTAGCTATATATGATTGAGAAGGGGTACCGAAGTTAAACTGGAGAGCAGTAATATAAACACCTGAATTAGAAATGTTTGGGGTACAGTAAGTTTGTGCCTTAACCTGCATAGAAAGTAAGCCAAAAAAGAAAATTAGAATAGAGGAAAGTATTCTATTTGCAAAAAAAATTGCTTTGGATTTCAACAAAATCCTGAATTGATTTTTAAAAAAATGGACGTTTGAGTAGATTTGTTTCATAATATTTTTTGGGATTTAATAGACAATTAAAAAATCATTTCATTCCAAATATTTATCAAAAACAGGCTTTTTTTAAGATAATCAATCTTAAAGCATCCTGAAAAGATATTTCTTCAGCAAAAAATGGCTTCTGTTTATTTTCGGATTATATAAATATAAATAATTTATAAAGTAATTGTTATTCTCATAAGCTTTCGTTTTTGATTTGTGGTTATATTGTTTTCTTGTTAAAAAAATCAAACCAAACTTACAAAAAAATATATAATTTCAAAATAAATTTTTCAAAATCGTTGAAAAAGTGTAGCTTAACTTACAGATGCAGTTTTTGTTTGCATATCCAATGACTAAAAAAACAAAGACAAACCTCTTCTATAACAAAAAAATAATTATATGCTTTTTAAATGATAAACATTTAAAAAACACCTACTAAATTCAATTTTATCCTATTTTGGATGTCGTAGTATTTCATTAAAAATCCACACTTCTAATTTTAGTTAAAATTTCCAACTTAGAGTCTTTAAAACAGAATTTTGTTTTTTATTAAAAAATTAAAATCCACTAGTTATATTATCAATTATTACTGTTTTATTCCGTTTATTACATTTTTTTAATTGAAAACCATTCATTTAACCTGAATTAGATATAAATTTATAAATTATTTAATTCACAAAAACGATTAATAAAACATACTAAAATGACAAATAAAGTCAATTTAAAAGGGTACAAAACAACTATCGTAACTCCAAAACAAGAGATAAGTAGTTGTAAAAAAGCGTTGGGTATCGTATATAAGTAAATAATAAAATTGGCGATTTTATTTCTTTTTTTAAATTTGCTCCCATTGTTCTAAAAAATAAAAAGACATTTAATAAAAATAGTTAAAAATGAGTACTACATTATTCGACAAAGTATGGGATTCGCACGTGGTGCGTCAAATTGAAGATGGACCAGACGTGTTTTTTATTGACCGTCATTTCATTCACGAGGTTACAAGTCCTGTTGCTTTTTTAGGTTTGAAAGAAAGAGGAATTTCGGTTTTATATCCAGAACGCACTTTTGCTACTGCCGATCATAATACACCAACAATTAACCAACATTTACCTGTTGAAGACGCATTATCTGCCAATCAATTAAAGGCTTTGGAAGAAAACTCCAATGAATACGGCATTAGCCACTGGGGTTTAGGAAATATAAAAAACGGAATTGTTCACGTGGTAGGTCCTGAAAATGGAATTACTTTGCCGGGCGCCACCATTGTTTGTGGGGATTCACACACTTCTACTCACGGTGCTTTTGGGGCCATTGCTTTCGGAATTGGAACTTCTGAGGTGGAAATGGTGCTTTCTACACAATGTATTATGCAACCAAAACCTAAAAAAATGCGCATCAATGTAACCGGAAATCTTCAACTTGGAGTTACACCAAAAGACGTTGCGCTTTATATTATTTCAAAATTATCAACATCAGGCGCTACAGGTTATTTTGTGGAATATGCCGGTGAGGTTTTCGAAAATATGACAATGGAAGGTCGAATGACCGTATGTAATTTAACTATCGAAATGGGTGCACGTGGCGGAATGATTGCTCCTGACCAAACTACTTTCGATTATTTAGAAGGTCGTTTATTCGCTCCAAAAGGTGAAGCTTGGGATAAAGCAGTGGCTTATTGGAAAACTTTGAAAACTGATGCTGACGCTACTTTCGATGAAGAAATCACTTTTTCAGCTTCGGATATTGAGCCAATGATTACTTATGGAACCAATCCAGGAATGGGATTAGGAATTTCTAAAAGTATTCCAAATTCTAAAGATGTTGGCGAAGGCGAAGAAACGTATGTAAAATCTTTGGCTTATATGGGTTACCACCAAGGAGAAGCGATGATTGGAAAACCAATTGATTACGTTTTCTTGGGAAGTTGTACCAATGGTAGAATTGAAGATTTCAGAGCTTTTGCATCGATTGTAAAAGGAAGACAAAAAGCAGCAAATGTTACAGCTTGGCTAGTTCCTGGCTCACACGTTGTTGAAGCGCAAATCAAAGAAGAAGGAATTCTTGACATTTTGACTGAGGCTGGTTTTGTATTGCGTCAGCCGGGATGTTCAGCTTGTTTAGCGATGAATGACGACAAAGTTCCTGCCGGAAAATATGCAGTAAGCACATCAAACAGAAATTTTGAAGGTCGCCAAGGTCCAGGTGCAAGAACATTATTGGCAAGTCCGTTTATGGCTGCTGCCGCTGCTGTTACAGGAGTTTTGACAGATCCAAGAGAGCTTATTTAAAAGATTTCAGAATGTAGATTAATGATTTTGATTTGCTTCGCCTGTTCGCTTTGCTCGAGTCAGATTTCACTCAATCTACATATATATAAACATAATTTTACAAAATACATTTTACAAATTCTTTAGCGATTACGATTTAATTTCCCTCACGAAAAATCAAAAATCAAAAATCGTTAATCACAAATCACAAATCAAATGGCTTACGATAAATTTAATATACTTACAAGTAGCGCAGTTCCGCTTTCTATCGAAAATGTAGATACGGATCAAATTATTCCTGCTCGTTTTTTGAAAGCGACAGAACGAGTTGGTTTTGGCGACAACCTTTTCCGTGACTGGAGATACAATAACGATGGTTCTCCAAAAACTGATTTTGTTTTAAACAATCCAACGTATAGCGGAAAAATCCTTGTTGGCGGAAAGAACTTTGGCTCCGGTTCTTCAAGAGAACATGCAGCTTGGGCAATTTACGATTATGGTTTTAGAGCTGTAGTTTCTAGTTTTTTTGCAGATATTTTTAGAAATAACTGTTTGAATATTGGTGTTTTGCCGGTTCAGGTAAGTGCTGAATTTGCCGATAAAATTTTCAAAGCAATTGAAGCTGATCCAAAAACCGAATTGGAAATCAACCTTCCTGAACAAACTATTACGCTTAAAGCAACCGGCGAAAAAGAATCATTTGACATCAGTGGCTATAAAAAAGATAATATGGTTAATGGTTTTGACGATATTGATTATTTGCAAAACATCAAAAAGGAGATTGTAGAATTTGCTGATAAATTGCCTTATTAAAAAATACACCTGTACACCTGACAGGTTTTGAAAACCTGTCAGGTGTAGTAATAAAACCAAATTATGATTCTGGAAGTCGCCATCCTTTTCGTAAAAAAAGGAGAAGAAAAACAATTTGAAAACGACTTTAAAATTGCAAGCCAATATATAAGTTCAATTAAAGGGTATTCGGGACATAGTTTACGAAAGTGTATCGAACAGGAAAATAAATACATTTTACTGGTTGATTGGGAAAAATTAGAAGACCACACCATTAGTTTTAGACAATCCGAACACTATTTAGAATGGAAAAAATTGCTCCATCATTATTATGATCCGTTTCCAATAGTGGAACATTTTGAAATGATTTTGGAAAATAAAAAATAAATAAAGCTTCATAAAAGATTGCTTTAGCAACAAATTTAAAATGGAAAAAAGAAAAATTGAAATAATGGATACGACGCTTCGCGATGGTGAACAAACCTCGGGCGTGTCATTTTCTGCTGCAGAAAAATTAACCATTGCACAATTGTTGCTGGAAGAATTAAATATTGACAGAATCGAAATTGCCTCAGCTAGAGTAAGTAAAGGCGAATTTCTTGGTGTTAAAGGCATAATGGCTTGGGCTGAAGAAAAGGAATATTGCCACCGAATCGAAGTATTGACATTTGTAGACGGTGGACTTTCAATAGACTGGATGAAAAAAGCTGGTGCAAAAGTTCAAAATTTATTGACTAAAGGTTCAATGAATCATTTGACACATCAATTAAAAAAAACGCCAGAACAACATTTTGCCGAAATTGCCGAAATTATTGCTTTGGCTAAAAAAAACAACATCGAAACCAATATTTATTTGGAAGACTGGAGCAATGGAATGCGCAATTCTCCAGAATATGTGTTTCAATTCTTGGACTTTTTGACTACTCAACCGGTCAAAAGAATATTGTTGCCGGACACTTTAGGCGTTCTAATTCCTTCACAAACTTTTGAATACATTTCGGAAATTAGGGCTAAATATCCAAATATTCATTTTGATTATCACGCACATAATGATTATGATTTAAGTGTCGCCAATGCATTGGAAGCAGTAAAAGCAGGTATCAACGGCTTGCACGTTACTGTAAACGGAATGGGAGAGCGTGCAGGAAACGCTCCAATTGAAAGCGTTGTTGCTGTGATAAATGATTTCCTTCCGGAAGTAAAAATCAATGTTAAGGAATCTTCTTTATACTCCGTAAGTAAACTAGTCGAGACTTTTACAGGTTATAGAATTCCAGCCAACAAACCTATTGTAGGCGACAATGTATTTACGCAAACTGCAGGAATCCACGCAGATGGAGACAACAAAAATAATTTATATTTCAATGATTTACTTCCAGAGCGTTTTGGCAGAAAAAGAAAATATGCTTTGGGAAAAACATCCGGAAAAGCCAATATTGAAAAAAATCTTCAGGAATTGGGGCTACAGCTCAATCAAGAAGATTTAAAATTAGTTACACAACGCATCATTGAATTAGGAGACAAAAAAGAAACCGTTACCAAAGAAGATTTACCTTATATCATTTCTGACGTTTTAGACAGTCATACTTATGAAGATAAAATTGTCATCGAATCTTATGTTTTGGTTCACTCTAAAGGAATGAGGCCATCAACAACGCTTTGTTTGAAAATTGACGGTGAAATAATCGAAGAAAATGCTCAAGGTGACGGGCAGTTTGATGCGTTTATGAATGCTTTGACAAAAATATACAAAAGCAAAAAAATGACGTTGCCTAAACTGATTGATTATGCCGTTCGAATTCCTCCAGGAAGTAGTTCAGATGCCCTTTGTGAAACAATAATCACTTGGACAAATGGCAAAAAAGAATTCAAAACCAGAGGATTAGATTCAGATCAAACTGTTGCAGCAATCAAAGCAACGCAAAAAATGTTGAATGTAACAGCATCCTAAACCAAAAATAAATTAAAAATTCAATAATAAAGTAATACGTATGAAATTTAATATTGCCCTTTTAGCAGGAGATGGAATTGGTCCCGAAGTAATCAGTCAAGCCGTAAAAGTTTCTGATGCCATTGCCAAAAAATTCAATCACGAAATCACTTGGACACCAGCATTAACGGGTGCTTGTGCCATTGATGCTGTTGGAGTTCCTTACCCTGACGAAACCCACGAAATTTGTATGAAAGCCGATGCAGTTTTGTTTGGAGCCATCGGACATCCAAAATATGATAATGACCCAAAAGCGACTGTAAGACCAGAACAAGGATTATTGCTAATGCGTAAAAAATTAGGTTTGTTTGCCAATGTGCGTCCAACATTTACTTTCCCCTCTTTGATTGACAATTCTCCTTTAAAAAGAGAACGCATCGAAGGAACCGACTTAATCTTCTTGAGAGAACTCACCGGTGGAATTTATTTTGGTGAAAAAGGAAGAAAAGACGACGGAGAAACAGCTTTCGATACATGTACTTACACTAGAGTAGAAGTACAGCGCTTGGCAAAAAAAGGATTTGAATTAGCTATGACACGTAGCAAAAGATTGTGTTGTGTTGACAAAGCGAACGTATTGGAAACTTCCCGTTTATGGAGAGAAACTGTACAAGCAATGGAAAAAGAGTATCCTGAAGTAGAAGTTAGCTATGAATTTGTTGATGCGGTAGCAATGCGATTGGTACAATGGCCAAACTCTTATGACGTATTAATTACAGAAAATTTATTTGGCGATATTTTAACTGACGAAGCATCAGTAATTTCAGGTTCTATGGGATTAATGCCATCTGCATCTGTTGGTGAACACACTTCATTGTACGAACCAATTCACGGTTCTTACCCACAAGCTACAGGATTGGATATTGCAAATCCACTAGCGACAGTATTGTCTGCAGCGATGATGTTTGAAGATGCTTTCGGATTAAAAGATGAAGCCGAAGCTATAAGAGCAGTTGTCAACAAATCTTTAGAATTAGGAATTGTTACCGAAGATTTAGCCTCAAAAGGAGCAAAAGCTTATAAAACTAGCGAAGTTGGAGATTGGTTGGTGGCTAATTTGTAATCCAAAAATATCCAAACAAAAAAGGTGTCAATTTACATTGACACCTTTTTTTATGTATTAAAAGAAAATATTAATATCCTCCTCTGTTTCCACCACCACGGTTATCACCACCACGGCTGTTTCCACCACCATAACCTCCGCGTGAATCTCCACCACGGCTGTTGCTGTTAAAACTTCTTCTTTCGCCTTCTGGTTTTGGCTCAGACTTATTCACTACGATAGCACGACCTTGAACAGTCGCCCCATTTAACTCATCAATTGCTTTTTGAGCTTCTTCATCATTTGGCATTTCAACAAAACCGAATCCTTTACTTCTTCCAGTAAATTTATCAGTGATAATTTTTACAGAATCAACTGCACCGTAAGCCTCGAAAGACTCTCTTAAATCTGCTTCCTCAATACTGAATGGAAGGCTTCCAACAAAAATATTCATATGTACTTATTTAGTATAATTGGTACAAATGTAGTCTTATTTTTTTCTAATCTACTATGTATAAGCTAATTTATACTTAATGTTTTTGTGAAATATTCAGATTTAGGTTCCAAAAGCCCTGATTACAAGAGTTTTTTATAAATTTATACAAATTTTAAAAATAAGAAGCTATTTCACTGGAACTTTATAAAAGTGACCATACTGAAAATTTAATATTGGTCCAGCTAATGGATTATTAGCGACATTTACTGCATTAAATTTAAATGTCCCTGTAACAGTTTTGTTTACATCATCATATTTTTCTATAACTATCTCTCCATCCCTTTTATCAATTCCAGTCATAAAAGTGATTTTAATAGTACCATCATCTAAAACATAAGTTGCTGTGTTCAAATTGTTGATTCCTAAAATATAAGTTCCAGCATTTTTAGACGTAGTTTTTAAAATCAATTTTTCATTTCTAGTATATCCTTCGATACTTAAAGAACCATTTGCGGCTAGTATAGCTTTAGAATCAATTGCTCTCCAAAAAACATTGTCTTTTTGACCTTGAAAAGATGGACTGTTAAACTTTACATCATCTTGGCAAGAAACAAAAGCAAATAATACGAGTATATAAAGAAACTGTTTTTTCATTCGAAGTTAATATTTGTTTTTTAATGGAAAATGGAATTCGCTTATAGCAATCACTGTTTAGGCCGACTTTGGATTATGCTCATTTCATAATGTGTGATATTGACCTTCACAAAAGTATATTATTTTGCTTTAAAAATTGAAATCCAACTAAAAATTCACATCGAAAATCGACATAATACAGTGTAATTCATTAAAATACAAAACCAATTAGTATTTATCGATAAAAAATGTATCTTTGCAGCCTTAATTAATCGAGGTCGAGTACCTCAAAATTTAATCATAAGATTATGTCAGTAAAAATTAGATTACAAAGACACGGTAAAAAAGGAAAACCTTTTTACTGGGTTGTAGCAGCTGATGCTCGCTCAAAAAGAGACGGTAAATACCTAGAAAAAATAGGTACTTACAATCCAAACACAAATCCTGCAACTATCGATTTAGATCTTGATAGCGCTGTAAAATGGTTGCACAATGGTGCTCAACCTACTGAAACAGCTAAAGCAATTCTTTCTTACAAAGGCGCTTTATTGAAACATCACCTTGATGGCGGTATCCGTAAAGGAGCTTTAACCCAAGAACAAGCTGATGCTAAATTAGCGGAATGGCTAGAAGCAAAATCAGGAAAAGTAGATTCTAAAAAAGAAGGTTTAACAAAAGCGCAAGCTGATGCTAAATCAAAAGCTTTCAAAGCAGAACAAGCTGTTAATGCTAAACGTTTAGCTACTGCTGCACAAGCTGAAGCAGATGCAATTGCTGCCGCTACTCCTGCTGTTGAAGAAGAAGTTGCTGAAGTTGAAGCTGCTGCTGAAGTTGAAGAAACTCCCGCTACAGAAGAAAATAACGAAACAACCGAAGCATAATTTCCGAGCGACGATGCGTAAAGAAGATTGTTTCTATTTAGGTAAAATCGCAAAAAAATTTAGTTTCAAAGGGGAAGTTCTTGCCTATTTAGATACGGACGAACCTGAGTTATACGAAAACTTGGAATCAGTGTTTGTTGAATGCAACAAACACTTGGTTCCTTTTTTTATTGAAAATAGCTCACTACACAAAAACGACTTTCTTAGAATCCGTTTTGAAGACGTAAATACCGAAGAAGAAGCTGATGCCTTACTTGGTAACGATTTATACCTTCCAATGCAACTATTGCCAAAACTTACCGGCAATAAATTCTACTTTCACGAAGTAATAGGTTTTGAGGTCGAAGACAAACGTCTTGGCGTTGTTGGTAAAATCCAATCCATAAATGATTCAACAGCGCAACCACTATTCGAAGTTTTGAATGGTGAAGTTGAAATACTAATTCCAATGATTGACCATTTCTTGGTGAAAATTGACAGGGAAAACAAAAAGGTTATTATGGATTTACCTGAAGGCTTGATCGAAATGTATCTATAGAAAGTATTCAGTTTGCAGTCGCAGTGTTCCGTTTTTAAAAAAATCTAAAATGCTTCGCCAGTTCACTATCGCTCGGGTCAGCATTCGTTAATCTACAACCTGAAATCACTATGTCTAAATTCCAATTCAAACAATTCTCACTTGAACAAGACCGATGTGCAATGAAAATTGGAACTGATGGCGTTTTGCTTGGAGCTTGGACGCCAATTGAAAACAATCCTTTCAGTATTTTGGATATTGGAACCGGAACCGGAATCATTGCACTAATGCTAGCACAAAAAAGTTCAGCAAGCCAAATTGACGCTCTAGAAATTGATGAAAATGCTTATGAACAAGCTACTGATAATTTTGAAAATTCATCCTGGAATGACCGATTGTTTTGTTTTCACGCTGCTTTGGACGAATTTGTTGAAGACCCTGAAGATGAATATGATTTAATCGTTTCCAATCCACCTTTTTATACCGAAGGTTATAAATCAAATGATGAACAAAGGGATTTGGCACGCTTTCAAGACGCTATGCCTTTTGAAGAATTGATTGAAGCTGCCGCTTTATTACTTTCTGAAAACGGAATATTTTCCGTTATTATTCCTTTTAAAGAAGAAGAAAATTTCTTGGCTCTTGCCAAAGATTATGAATTATTTCCAATAAAAATTACTCACGTAAAAGGAACTCCAACTACCGAAACCAAACGAAGTTTATTGGCTTTTTGCCGTAACGAAACTCCAAATTTCTCTATTGATGAATTAATTATCGAAACTGCACGACATATTTACACTCCAGAATATATCGCCTTGACGAAGGATTTTTATTTGAAGATGTAATAACTCTTTTTTTGACAATTTGATTTTAATTAATAGATAATTTCTTAAATTTGAATGAAAATTGCACCTAGAAAATAGTTAACAAATAGCTTTAAAATCGTATGGAAAGAAAACCAATTAGTAAAAAGATAAGATTTGAGGTTTTTAAAAGAGATTTATTTACTTGTCAATATTGTGGGAAAAAAGCTCCAGATGTGGTTTTAAATATTGACCATATAAATCCAGTAAAAGAAGGTGGGGAAAATGAGATCTTTAATCTTTTAACAAGTTGTTTTGATTGCAATAGCGGCAAAAAAGCTAGAAAACTTGATGACAATTCAGTTTTAGCAAAACAGAGAAATCAGATTGAACTTGTAGAAGAAAGGAAACAACAAGTTTTGTTACTGATTGAATGGAAAAAATCTGTTTCTAATATTGAGGAAGATTTTATTGAAATCATTACTAATTACATAAACACAAAAGTTTATCCATTAACTCTTGATAACGGAAAAAAAATTATTACAGAATGGTTAAAAAAATACAACGTTGAAGATATTTTAGAAAATATAGATAAATCAGCAACTAAAAATTTACTTTACCATTCGGATGAAATATTCCAACAAAGTGCTCATAATTTTATATCAAAAGTTGGAGCATATTTGAGTGTTTCAAAAATGCAACCGATCCAACAAAAAATAAGATTTATTAATGGAATAGGACGAAATCGAATACAAACTTGGAATGAAAAAATTGCTCTTATAATCTTAAATAAATACTCAACAAGTTTGATGAGATATGGTTGGAGCGATCAAAAAATACTTGAAGTTTTAGAAAATGAAATTAATCCATTCACAATAGATTCTAAAAGATGGAATGATTGGAAAAGCCAAATGGAGGAATGGATAAATAACATTGACAATTGGGAAAAAGATGAAGAATTCAATTTAAGTCAATTGGATGATTTTTTTGTAAACCCAAAACAAACTTTAGAAAAAAAATTAGAAAACGACAGAGAAAAAGTAAATGAAAATTTATTGTTCCTTGAATATATTGGAAAAGGATTTCCTGATTTTAACATAGAAAATTTTAGAAAAAATCATACTGAGTTAATTATTTCTTTTTTAGAATTAATACAATCTGAATATGTAAAAAAGAAAAAAAATAGCTTAGAAAAAGATTATCTTTTTGAACATTATAGTTTTTCACCAATTTCTGGTGATT
Organism: Flavobacterium soyangense; assembly: GCF_015277675.1. GTDB lineage: Bacteria > Bacteroidota > Bacteroidia > Flavobacteriales > Flavobacteriaceae > Flavobacterium > Flavobacterium soyangense. The sequence continues at coordinate 160,307 of NZ_JADHEC010000003.1, read as the reverse complement.
TCGATTATGATATGGATATTGATGATAAACTTTTAGAAGTTTTAAGTTCAAAAGCAATGTTTGTAATTATAGAAAATCTAGACATTTTTGACTATCCACAATTGAAATTAAATAAAAAAGAAACAGAAAAAATAATTGAAATTCAATTAGAATATTACAAAACCATCAGTTAGCATACTTCTAAATTCCTATACAAATTGATATAATTGGTGTTTTTTATGAACATCCAGAAAATAAAAATTAAAAAATCCATTTTAAGTTTAACTAATATAACTTTTCAACTTTGTTTTGTTATATTTCTTTATGTAGATTTGTGACATAAACTTTCGAATTATGAAACCAGACTTATTTCAAGCTCCAGATTACTACAACCTTGACGAATTATTGACTGACGAACATAAACTAGTACGTGATTCAGCGCGAGAATGGGTAAAACGTGAGGTTTCACCTATCATTGAAGACTTCGCTCAAAGAGCAGAATTCCCTAAACAAATCATAAAAGGTTTGGCTGATATTGGGGCATTTGGTCCATATATTCCTGAAGAATATGGTGGCGCAGGTTTGGATCATATTTCTTATGGTTTGATTATGCAAGAAATCGAAAGAGGAGATTCCGGTGTTCGTTCAACAGCTTCGGTTCAATCCTCTTTGGTAATGTATCCAATTTGGAAATACGGGAACGAAGAACAACGGAGGAAATATTTGCCAAAATTAGCTTCGGGAGAATTTATGGGTTGTTTTGGCTTGACCGAACCTAATTACGGCTCTGATCCCGGAAGTATGATTACCAATTTCAAGGACATGGGCGACCATTATTTATTGAATGGTGCCAAAATGTGGATTTCAAATGCGCCTTTTGCTGATATTGCAATAGTCTGGGCAAAAAACGAAGAAGGAAGAATTCACGGATTGATTGTAGAGCGCGGAATGCCCGGTTTTACAACACCGGAAACTCATAATAAATGGTCGCTTCGCGCATCGTCAACTGGCGAATTGATTTTTGATAATGTGAAAGTGCCAAAAGAAAATTTATTGCCGAACAAATCAGGACTTGGAGCTCCGCTTGGATGCTTGGATTCTGCTCGTTTTGGTATTGCCTGGGGAGCTATTGGAGCCGCAATGGACTGCTATGACACTGCTTTGCGTTATGCTAAAGAAAGAATCCAATTTGACAAACCCATTGCCGGAACTCAATTACAACAAAAAAAATTGGCCGAAATGATTACCGAAATTACCAAAGCACAATTGCTGACTTGGCGATTAGGGGTTTTAAGAAATGAAGGAAAAGCCACAACAGCCCAAATCTCAATGGCAAAAAGAAATAATGTGGATATGGCGATTCATATTGCCCGTGAAGCCCGACAAATGCTTGGCGGGATGGGAATTACCGGCGAGTATTCGATTATGCGTCATATGATGAATTTAGAATCTGTAATTACTTATGAAGGAACACACGACATTCATTTACTGATTACAGGAATGGACATAACAGGAATTCCTGCATTCAAATAACGATAAAATTATTATAAAAACAAGAAGGCTTTTCATTTCTGAAAAGCCTTCTTGTTTATGAATTTGCATTAGCTATATCATTGGCGCCAAAGCTATTTCTAATCCTTCCAAATCTTTAGTTATTGGAATTTGGCAGCCCAATCGACTATTGGGTTTTACATGTTGTAATCTTGAAAGTGTTGCAGCTTCCAATTCTTTTCTTTCAGGAACTTTTACATCATTTTCGATGTAACACTGACAAGTTGAGCACATTGCTACTCCACCACAAACTCCAACGGTTCCTTCGGGTTCGAATTCATAAGCACGAATGACTTGCATTAAATTCAAGCCCATGTCTGTTGGAACTTCTACCTCAAAACTATTGTCTCTTCTATCTGTTATTCTTAATGTAATATTCATAATATAGGCTTAGAAATGGGAAATTTAATATTTGAAAAATAAAAATTCAGCACGATTTTTCATCAGAAGATTACTTCACAGCAATTATTATATTGAAATTTAGCGGATTTCCTTCGCAACTAAAGCCACTCAAAAAATTAACTATTCTATATTGACAACAGTTTCGATTTGTGGGGCATGCCTTTTAATGGTAGTTTCAACTCCGGCTTTTAGAGTCATTTGGTTTACGCTACAATTGGAGCAAGCCCCTACGAGACGAACAGTCGCATGCTTCCCATCTTCGATTGAAATGAGTTGAATATCGCCTCCATCAGAATTTAAAAAAGGTCGAATTTCTTCGAGCGCTATTAGTACATTGTTTGTTAATTCTTCTGTTGTCATTTCTTTTCTGTTTTCTTCGCTGTTACGAGTTTTGGGATTATTTTTTAACCGATGAACAACCGGCCATTGTTGTAATTTTAATGGCTTCGGTAGCTGGTAAATTTTTGTTTCTGTAGACAACTTCCTGAACTACATTTCTGGTGATGTTTTCAAAAACAGTTTCAATTACAGAACCAGTTTGCAAAGCTGCCGGACGACCAAAATCACCTGCTTCACGAATGGATTGCACTATTGGCACTTCGCCAAGGAATGGAACTTGTAAATCTTCGGCTAGGTTTTTTGCCCCTTCTTTTCCAAAGATATAATATTTATTATCAGGTAATTCCTCAGGTGTGAAATACGCCATATTTTCAATAATTCCGAGAACGGGAATATTTATTGCTTCGGACATGAACATAGAAACTCCTTTTCTGGTGTCAGAAAGTGCCACCGCTTGTGGGGTACTTACTATAACTGCACCAGTAATAGGCAACGATTGCATTATAGAAAGATGAATATCTCCTGTTCCTGGAGGTAAATCCACTAACAAAAAGTCTAATTCACCCCAGTCAGCGTCGAAAATCATTTGGTTTAAAGCTTTTCCAGCCATTGGCCCACGCCAAATAACGGCTTGACTTGGAGATGTGAAAAACCCAATAGAAAGTATTTTTACATCATAGCTTTCTATGGGTTTCATTTTTGATTTGCCCTCTATTTCTACGGAAAGAGGTTTTGCGCTTTCGACATCAAACATCATTGGCATTGATGGCCCGTAAATATCGGCATCGAGAATTCCTACTGAAAATCCCATTTTGGCTAACGATACAGCCAAGTTAGCAGTGATAGTTGATTTTCCAACTCCTCCTTTTCCGGAAGCTACGGCTATAATATTTTTTATTCCTGGAATAGATTTTTCAGTAACTTCGCTTTTTTCTGGTGCTTCAACTTTGACGTTGATTTTGATTTTAGCATCTGGCGAAACCAGTTCGAGAATAGTTTTTTTAATATCATCTTCAGCTCGTTTTCTTATGTGCAATGCCGGTACGTGTAATACTAAATCTATAACTACTTCATCACCAAAAGTCAATACGTTTGCTATTGCTCCGCTTTCTACCATATTTTTACCTTCACCTGCAACAGTGATGGTTTCTAAAGCTTTAAGGATTTCTTTTCTATCTAATTTCATATTCTGTGTGTGGTTTTCAACTGATGATTTTCAATTGAAATATTATATTTATTTAAACTGATTCCATTATAAATTATTGAATGCAAAGATACTGTGAAAAGTTTTTATTATAAAGGTTCTAGTGGGGATTTATTGCAATTGGCATTCAATTAGTTTAGCGATTATTTGTCATTATTTACAACGTTAAAAACAAATTTCAGGTTCCCAAAAATGTTTTTTAAAATCCACAATTTGATTATCTACCACTTTAATCCCTTCGTTTTCGAGTAATTGTTGCATCAAATTTGTTCCGTCAAAATGATGTTTTCCCGTCAATAATCCTTTTCTGTTTACGACACGATGTGCAGGAACCTCATCCATATTATGACAAGCATTCATAGCCCAACCCACCATTCTAGCAGAACGAGCGGCTCCTAACGCTTTTGCAATGGCACCAAACGAAGTAACTTTTCCGTAAGGAATTTGTTTTACGATGACATAAACCTTGCTAAAAAAATTGTCTGTTTGCTCGGTCATCGTTAATACCAATAATATTTTATGATATTCCACAATGTAACGGTAGAAACCAAACCTGTAATGCTTCCAATGATGGTATTCATGTTTTTCATAATATAATCCGCTTTACCTTCAATCTTATTAAAGAAGGAAATATATAAATAAAACACTAAAAAAGAACCTATTATAACGCCATTAATGAAGATAAAAATAGAAGTTGCATCGAACAAAAACAGCTTGAAAGAAGCCAATGTAATGCTGATAAAAACATAATAAGGGATAGGAAAAAAGTTGAGTGCCGAAAGCAACACTCCTAGAAAAAATCGTTTTGTTTTACTTTTGTTATTGAGCTTTTTTGATTTGTTTTTCGGCTTTTTGGCTAACCATAAAAAATAGATGGTTAAAGTTGCAAAAATACCAAACCCAATTTCACGCATTAAAGTCACTAGATCTGGTCGTCGATTTATAATTTTAGCAAATAATATTGCAAATAAAACTTGGAAACAGATTATAATTACCGCCCCAAAAATGAACCATAATGCATTCCGTTTTCCTTCCTTATGATTCACTTTTGCAGCTGTCATATTGATTAATCCTGGCGGAATAATCCCGATAAAAGCACTGATAAAACCAAAAAATAACGGTATTATAAAATTCATTTGTAATAGTTAAACGTTAAAAAACCAAATAATTTTTCTAAAAAAATTGTTATTCCTTAATTTTAAATCGAATATACGTAATTGCTTTGCTAATTTCCAAATATTGTTTTTCGTAAAACGTCTGAAAAGCAGTAACTTCCTCAGGGCTTCCTTCATTTACGTAGACATTATGATTGGCATATAAAACCTCGTGACCTTCGCCATGCAATAATCCCAGCGTGTAGCCGTGCATAAATTCGCTGTCGGTTTTCAGGTTAACTACTCCGTCTTTCTTTAGAATTTTTTTATACAATTGCAGAAATTCAGAGTTGGTCATCCTGTGTTTGGTGCGTTTGTATTTAATTTGCGGATCGGGAAAAGTAATCCAAATTTCACTAACCTCGTTTTCGGCAAAAATATGATTGATTAATTCAATTTGGGTACGGATGAAAGCTACATTATGCAAACCAGTTTCAACAGCAGTTTTTGCACCTCGCCAAAAACGTGCACCTTTTATGTCAATTCCAATAAAATTTTTGTTCGGATACTTTTCGGCTAGACCAACAGAATATTCGCCTTTACCACAGCCTAATTCAAGCACTAATGGATTATCATTTTTGAAGAAATCAGCATTCCATTTGCCTCTGAGCGGAAACAAATCTCCTACTACTTCTTCCCTTGTTGGCTGAAAAACATTGTTGAATGTTTCGTTTTCCTTGAATCTCTTTAACTTGTTTTTACTTCCCACGCTTTTTTAAATATTTTTACTTCGTACAATTCGACCTAAAGGTCTCGGGTGGCAAAATTAATCAAATATATAAGACCGAATGCTGTAGTGGAATAAAATTAAAAATTTGTTGAGATTATATTGAAATATTTTTTTGACCGTAATTCACTTTTTAGGAAGAAAATATTTTTTTATCTTTATATAAATATAATGATGTCATGAAAAAATTCATTTTATCTATTGTAGTTCTTTTTTTGGGCTTTTTCCTCGTTTCTGCCCAACATAATAAAAATGAAAATCAAACGGCGAAAAAAACCTCTCTTACAAAAGTTTTACTTAAACTCAATGGTGACAAAGCCACAACGCATATCAACGATGCCATTATTTCTGGTTTTTTTAAGAAATATCCCGATTTAAAAATTTATCAATCCGATGTTACTATTTTATACAAAACCCGAAAATACAAACCTATTTGGCATGAAAACAAAGACCTTATTGAGTTTGCCCATTTATTATACTTAAAAGTAAATCAATTGGAGGAAGAAGGTGTTGAGTCTGATTTAGCTAACAAAGATGAAATTAACGAGATTTTTAATAGTGAGTTTCCCAAGAGTCTTTCCCAAACCGATACGGAACTAATGTTATCCTCCATGTATCTCTTTTATGCAAAAAAAGTATATTATGGAATTGACACTAAAAAAATTCAGGAAATAGGATGGTTTATACCACGGAAAAATCTTTCTTATGGTAATCTTTTAAATTCGTTATTAGCAAATCCTGAATTATTAAATAAAAATGAAAATCAACTCTTTAGACAATATTATAAACTGCGGGATGTTTTAAAAAAATACCGACAAATAGAAAAAAACGGAGATTGGAAATTCATCACATCAGATTCTTTGGAAAGAGAATTCAGGCCCAAAGACAGTTCAAAAACAATTGGCCAAATTAGACATCGCCTTGCAGTTGCAGGAGATTTAAAACAAGATTCCAAAAGCAACATATATGATGAGGAATTGATGGCCGGTGTGTTGAATTATAAAAAAAGAAACGGCTTTAAACCGGATTATATAATTGCCTCCAAACATATTCAAAATATGAATGTTCCCGTTGAGCAATACATCAAAACCATCAAGTTAAACATGGAGCGGTGCCGATGGATTGACCCAGAGTTGACAAAAGCCAATGAATACATCATTATAAATATTCCATCCTATAAACTCCTCTTTAAAAGAAATGGAAAAACCGAATTAGAATCGAAATTGTTTGTGGGGAAAAATATGACCGAAACAGTAGTTTTTAGCAGTAATATGGCCCAAATAATATTTAGCCCTTATTGGTATGTGCCAAAAAGTATTATTGATTATGAATTAAAATACGAGATCGAGCGAGAAAAAAATTATTTGGCTACCCATAATATGGAATGGAACAATGGAAAAGTCAGACAAAAACCTGGCGTAAATAATACATTGGGGCTGGTTAAATTTGTATTCCCAAATTCTAATGACATTTATTTGCATGATACGCCATCCAAAAATTTATTCAAATACGAATATCGAGCTTTTAGCCACGGTTGCATCAATATTGATAAAGCCAAAGAACTGGCCGAGGCGATTTTAAAAAACGACCCTGATTGGCCTATTGAACGCATTAACGAGGCGATGAATGGCAAAAAAGAAACGATCTGTAACTTGAAAAAGAAAATCCCAATTCACATTGGATATTTCACAGCTTGGGTAAACGATTCTGGGGAAATTAATTTTTTTACTGATATCTATTCAAGAGATGACTGTTTAGCCGAACTCTTGTTTTCGGATGATTTCAAATAACATAATTGTTTGGCAGGTCTTTTGCTCACTCTAAAATCAGAATTTTTTGACAGCAATCCCATAGAATCTTTTTGCGCTTGAAAAAATCAAAAAACATCAAGATTTTAATGGTCTTTTAGCCCTCGATACAATTTTAGATTCGATTTTTGCAACGCAATCATCCAGATTTTCTTCTATTTCCTTGCTCCAAAAACGCATTACTGTCCAGCCATGTTCCGTAAGATAATTATTGACTTCAATGTCTCGTTGCTTATTCCGTTCTATTTTCTTTTGCCAAAATTCCGTATTAGTCTTTACGCGGTTTCTTTGGGTTTCCCAATCTTTGCCATGAAAAAATTCACTGTCGACAAATAGGGCAATTTTGAGTTTTTTGAAAGTAAGGTCTGGTGTGCCAAAAACTTTTTTGTTGTTTTTTCGATACCGATAACCCAGATGCCATAATGCTTTTGCCAGACGGACTTCGCCCTTTGTGTTCGTGCTGCGAATGGCACGCATGATTTTGGAACGTTGTTGTGGAGTGATACGATCCATGGCACAAAAATTATTTTCTAATCGTATTTGCAAATTTAGTTTAATTTTCTGTTGAAATTTTGTTGTTCTATCATTTAAGAATTGATTACAGGATAAACAGTTTCGAAATAGTTTTCAAAAGCCTCACAAAGTAATTTTTTGTCAAGTTCAAATAATTCTTTTCTTATATCCCAACCTTTAATATACTTTTTATCTCTTTTACAGATTTTTTCTCCATAAAGTTTTTTGGTTAAAATATTGCTTAATAAAACATTGTCGCACGAATGATACTTTGGAAAATACTTTTCAATGAAAACCCAATAATTAAATTTGTCTTCATCTTCTTTTTCTATATTGATTTTATCTTCGGACTCTCTAATTACTTCAAATTCTAGTCGCTCTATGGCTTCTCCAATTCCTTTATAAAAAGCAACGCTCTCTGCATTAGCTTCAAAAGTATATTCCTTTACGTTTATGCTTCTTTCAAAATCGGCAAAAAGTTCGTTTTTATGAAATTTTTTTACTTGTTCTTTTCCAAAGATTATTCTAGCTTGATAACTCATTGTTTAAAAATATTTTGATGATGATATTCTAAATATTCTTTTGAAGGGAGAAATTTATCTGGCAAAATAATTTGATGATTTTCATAATTTAAAAAGAAATCGGTTACGACATTTTCCTTTTTATATTCATTTAAGTATTTGGAAACCTTAATTTTATAATCGGCAGTAATCGTCAAAAAACCTTTGTCAAACGCCTTATCGTGAATTGAATTTAGACACAGCCCATTATGAGAATTTAATCTAATTTTTTCATCTTTCGCCCAAGGCACAATATGACTTGCAATCAAAAAATCTGGAATTGACAAACCAGTAATACAGCATTTTAAATTATATGACGAAAGAATTGTTGAACGGAAGAAACTTTGATTAACTCTCGCTTTAATTATTGTCTCCCTTTCTCTTCCTATTGGTAAATTATCAATATTTATATGTGTGATTTTCTCTATTGGCTCATTAGCAAAAACAGAAATCAAGACTTCGCTTTCGTATGCGATATTTTCCCAGCTATTATTGAATTCATTCCATACAATTTTATCCAATTTGCTAGAATTAGACAACCCCACAATTCCTTTCCTTTTTAATTCTGGATCAAAAACTTCCGAAATTTCCAATTTTTATTTTTACTGAATTTGGACTTCTATTGATTATTTTCGCAATGCGAATAATGTCTGGATGATTTGAAGAAACTTTATTAAACGGAATTTTGCAATATAGATTTAGCACAACAATTGTTTGTTCTTTTGTCCAATTTTCTCTAGTCATAAAATATCGTTTTTTATTATATTTTCTTGTAATTTACAGAAAAAATTTGGTTGCTTTTTAATGTGTCTAAATAAAAATGTTTAAAAGTATGTTTATTCTAACAATTGACCTGCTTACAATTGTCATCATTATTGATTAGTTTTCAACTTGATTACATCCATAAAAAAAGCCAATCTCTTTCAATATTTAGGGTGTCCATAATTTTAAAAAGCGGTAAAAATCGAATTAAACCATTATTTACTTTTCCTTACTGCATCAATTAATTCTGCCATATCTACCACGCCATACGTAGATGAATAATCCGAGACTGCATAGGGCAATATAAGGCTGTTATTATGAATAATTGATCCGCAAGAATACACTACATTAGGCACATAACCTTCGCGTTCATCTTCTCGTGGCGAAAGCAAAGGCTCATCAAGTCTTCCTATTTCCTTAGATGGATTATCAAGATCAAACAATGAAGCACCCAGACAATATCTTCGCATAGCACCCACACCATGAGTAATAACTAACCAACCCTCTTCTGTCCATAATGGAGATCCGCAATTTCCTATTTGCGTAAATTCCCATGGATATCGAGGTTTCTGAATGCAAACTGGGTTTTTCCATTCGGTAAGCCTGTCAGAATACATAAGATAATTGTTAACACCATCAATTCTGGAAAGCATGGCATACTTACCATTTATTTTTTGGGGAAATATTGCCAGATTTTTATTTTGCGCTCCTTCTCCATGTAAAGGCATTACACGAAAAGAATAAAAATCATCTGTAATAATAAGTTTTGGAAGAATCGTGTGACCATTATAAGCCGTATAGGTGGCGATTATCTGTTCTGATTTATCATCATCAACAAATCGAACAAAACGGGCATCTTCAATCCCTCGGCTTTCAGACTCTGAAATTGGAAATATAACCCGTTCTGTAATATCAGAATCATGTTTGAATTGTAAATCATAAAATGAATCTGCCAACCAGATTATTTCTTCAAGGGCTGTTTTTTTGTCCTGACTAATTGACTCGTCATCCAAAGCTTTAATTATCAAATTTTTTAATACATGATAACCAAATTCTTCTGGCAGCTCTTTAAGAATACTCACTGAATATTTATCGGGAGTATGCATTTCTGCCAATTTCATTACAAAACGATTTTTGTTATATAATGTTTTATGCACAATCTCTGCCTTATCAATGTTATCACCAACTTTCATCACCTGAAGGTCACTATTGACATCTAGGATTCCCCTTCTAAAAACGATTGACGAGATATGACCTTCTCCAGTGGCCCGGAAAGAAATAATAATCCGTTTTTCTTCTTTTTCTAAGTTCGATTGGTCGAAATCTTCAACAATTGATGGGTTAAAAAAAGCAGCCGACTCAATGGCATACTCCATTGTGCAATAGGATCCAATGAGCATTTTTCGTTCATCAGAAAGACCGTCATAGTTAATTTGCATCCCTTCAATTATCCGACGAATATTTTCGCAATGCTTAAAAAATATACGTGAAATATTTCGATGGCGTCTGGCAAACTCCCGGAGTATTTGTTCTAGTGTGTGAATGACCTGCATTTCATCCAATACCATTATTCGACTTACCAATTCTCTGGTTCGTTGTTCCCCATTCATAAAATATCTGGCTACAACACGACTTGAATCAGGAGTGAATTTTACATTTTTCCGGGTGACAGCAACTCTCATAGATTTATTTTTAAATTCAAATAAAATAATGAAATTATTTTGTTGACATTTAAATATCCAGCTTTGGAGAACGAGAAACTTCACAAAGTTGAATATTTGGCAGACCCAAACTTCCGTTCTCACTGACATTAAAGGTACTAAAAATGTTGGCTTACAAAAAATAAATTTAAACTCCGCAATACAAAAATCGTACAAGTAGTAAAAAATAAAAAAACCATAACTACTCAAAAAAGTAATTATGGTTTTTGTGGAGAATATCGGATTCGAACCGACCACCTCTTGCCTGCCAGGCAAGCGCTCTAGCCAAATGAGCTAATCCCCCAATTATGGCGCAAATATAACATATATTTAAAGTAAAATGCAAATTTGAAAAAACAAATCCATCCTATTCGAAAAAAAACGGCACGCTTGTCTTAATATTTTTAACTTTACATCAAAATTTGTGAAATGACAACTCAAAATCAAAACGGTACACTAATCACAACAATCGAAAACAAAATCGTAATCCTAGAATTTGGGCATCCTGCGAGTAATTCTTTTCCTATTGATTTACTTGACCGCTTGACAAATGAACTCAATAGTTTAAGCAATAATCCAGATGTTTCTGTGATCGTTTTAAAAAGTAGTGGCTCAGGAGCGTTTTGTGCCGGAGCTTCATTTGATGAACTTATAGCAGTTTCAAATCTAGAAGAAGCCACAAAATTCTTTTCGGGATTTGCCAATGTGTTGAATGCAATGCGCACTTGTTCGAAAATAATCATTGGAAGAATTCACGGAAAAGCTGTTGGTGGCGGAGTTGGTATTGCAGCAGCTTGCGATTATGCTTTGGCAACAAATGAAAGCGCTATAAAATTATCAGAACTCGCAATAGGAATTGGACCGTTTGTAATTGAACCAGCTGTAACCCGAAAAATAGGGAAAAGCGCTATGGCCAAAATGACTTTGGAAACTGAATGGAAAACAGCCTTTTGGGCAAATCAAAAAGGGCTTTATGCCAAAGTATTTGAAACTACAACCGAATTAGATACAGAAATCACGGCTTTCGCCAATAAACTAGCCCGTTACAATCCCGAAGCATTAGCTGAAATAAAAAAAGTTTTTTGGGAAGGAACCGAAAACTGGAACACCTTACTTTATCAAAGAGCCAAAATTTCGGGAAAATTAGTGCTTTCTGATTTTTCGAGAAAAGCATTAAATCAATTTAAAAAATAAAAAATGACCTACCTCATCTTGCCATTTCTGCAAGTAAATGTTGCTGAAAAAATAAAGAGCGCACCAGATAACAGTTATCAAACCGGAGTACTCATAGGCTCGTTTCTTCCTTTTGTTTTATTAGTGGGAGTTGCCTATTGGATGTATTATAGAGCAAAAAAAAGAAGTGAAAAGGAGTAGATGTATTAAATTTGCACTCAAATAAAATAAAATGAGCAAAATCAGAATAACAAAACAGTTTGGTTTCGAAACCGGTCATGCCCTTTACGGCTATGACGGAAAATGTAAAAATGTACACGGACACAGTTATAAATTATCGGTTACGGTAATTGGAACGCCCATAAACGACCGAAATAATGTTAAAAATGGAATGGTAATTGATTTTACTGATTTAAAAAAAATAGTAAAAGAAGAAATTGTTGATCAGTTTGACCACGCCACGGTTTTTAACGAAACCACGCCGCATATAGAATTGGCAAATGAACTGAAAAACCGTGGACATCACGTTATTTTAGTCGATTACCAACCCACAAGCGAAAATATGGTAGTTGATTTTTCGAAAAGAATCATCAGCCGATTACCCAAAAACATTGGCCTTTTTTCCTTAAAATTGCAAGAAACAGAATCTTCTTTTGCAGAATGGTTTGCAAGTGATAATTTGTAATTCAAAATCCATACTTTAGCTTTATGCAAATCACTACCAACAAAAAAATATATTTCGCCTCCGACCAACATTTTGGAGCGCCAACACCTGAATTAAGTTTTCCAAGAGAACAAAAATTTGTGGCTTGGCTCGACGAAATCAAAGGAGATGCCGATACTATTTTTCTGTTAGGCGATTTATTCGATTTCTGGTTTGAATACAAAACCGTAGTTCCCAAAGGTTTTATACGGGTTTTAGGAAAACTAGCTGAAATTCGTGACAGCGGCATTCCTATTTATTTCTTTGTGGGTAATCACGATTTATGGATGGACGATTATTTCGAAAAAGTTTTGAATATTCCCATTTACAGAGAAAATCAGGAATATATTTTTGGAGACAAAACCTTCCTCATAGGTCACGGTGACGGAAAAGGTCCAGGCGACATAGGTTACAAACGGATGAAAAAAGTGTTCACGAATCCATTTTCAAAATGGCTTTTTCGATGGCTTCACCCTGACATTGGCGTGCGATTGGGACATTACCTTTCCGTAAAAAACAAACTGATTTCAGGTGATGAAGACGTGAAATTCCTTGGCGAAGAAAACGAATGGCTTATTCTTTACTCCAAAAGAAAACTGGAAACCAAACATTACAATTACTTCGTTTTTGGTCACCGTCATTTACCCTTAAAAGTTCCTGTTGGCGAAAACTCCGAGTATGTAAATCTGGGTGACTGGATTGGTTATTTCACGTATGGCGTTTTTGATGGTGAGACATTTGAGTTGAAAAAGTTTGAGTAAATTTAAAAAAATGTCTTGTCAACAAAACTAATTACTCCTGATTTTCATGTTCGTCTAAGTCTTTTTGCAAATCTAAATTCCTGAACGAAGGCAATTTAATCCCTGTAAAAACCACAATTAAAAGTGTCATGCTTCCGCCAAAAACAACCGCAGTAACCGTTCCCATCAATTTTGCTGTCAATCCGCTTTCGAAAGCGCCCAACTCATTTGACGAACCCACAAAAATAGAATTTACAGCAGCAACACGTCCTCGCATGTGATCTGGAGTTTTGAGTTGCAATATGGTTTGACGAATCACCACCGAAATTCCATCGGCAACACCGCTAAAAAACAACGCCAAAACCGATAGCCAAAACCAAGATGAAAGTCCAAAAACAATAATGCAAACTCCAAAAGCGAAGATAGCTCCCAACAATTTTATTCCCGCCTTTTTATAAAAAGGAAGATGCGCCGAAACAAACATTGTCAATAAAGCTCCAACAGCTGGAGCAGCACGTAAAACCCCAAAACCTTCAGGACCAACTTTTAAAATATCTTGGGCAAAAATGGGCAAAAGCGCCACAGCTCCACCAAAAAGAACAGCCACCATATCAAGAGTTAAAGCTCCCAAAATAGATTTATTGGTATAAACAAATTTTACGCCTTCTTTTAAACTTTGCATTATTGGCTCTCCAATTTTGGGGTTTAAAATAGGCTTAGTTCCTATTTGAGTCAACGTAATCAATGACATAACAGAACAAGCAAAAACAAGACACATAGACCAATGAACACCTATTAAAGTTATAGAAAATCCAGCCACCGAAGGCCCTACAACAGAACCTATTTGCCAAACCGAACTGCTCCAGGTTGCTGCATTTGGATACACTTTTTTTGGAACAATCAATGCTAGAAGAGAGAAAATTGTTGGTCCAAGAAAAGCCCGAACCAATCCGCCAAGGAAAACCAAAAAATAAATTCCATACAAAACCGTGTTGGTTGCAAAACCGCTTACCATCCTTGGCCAAGTCAATAAAAATAATCCAAAACTTACAACAGAAAAAGCTAAAATACATTTAAAAAGCATTCCCTTTTTTTCCTTTTGATCTACAATATGTCCGGCGAATAAAGCCATTGCAATTGCCGGAATTACTTCCATCAATCCAATAATTCCTAACGAAAGTGGATTTTTAGTCAAACTATATACTTGCCACTCTATGATAATAAACTGCATCGACCACGCAAAAACCATGGCGAATCGTAACAATAAAAACACATTGAATTCTTTATAACGTAATGCTGCGTAAGGATCTTTTTTCTTCATTTAATAGGCAAATAATTATTTTATTTCTTTCAATCGTAATTGAATTGAAACTTTTCCATTCCACTCGTTCTCATCGATACAATAAACTACTTCGAATGGTTTTTTATTGGTTACCAAATCCATTTTATCCCCCAAGCCAAAACCGATTGCGGCCATTCCTTCAGAATTATTTTGTCGTACAAAAAGTTTTAAATGTTCTTCATCGGCTCCCAATTTTTGGGCATAACCCGTGTCTTTCGCGTTTTTGGTCAGGAAAACTGGCGTCATATTTTGCGGCCCAAAAGGCTCGAATTGCTGGAGAATCCGAATCAGTTTTGGTGTGATATCAGAAAAGTCTATTTCGGCATCAATCGAAATTTCGGGAGTTAATGAATCGGGATGAATCGTTTCTTCGACCACTTTTTCGAAAGTATCCTTGAATAGTTGATAATTTTCTTCCAATAAAGTCATTCCTGCAGCATATTTATGACCTCCAAATTGTTCCAAATGTTCTGAACAAACTTCCAAGGCATTATACACATCAAACCCTTTTACGGATCGCGCCGATGCTGCATATTTATCGCCGCTTTTAGTAAAAACCAATGTCGGACGATAATAGGTTTCTATCAATCTCGAAGCCACAATTCCTATTACACCTTTGTGCCAATCTTCCTGAAAAACGACCGTCGAAAAACGCTTTTCTTCATTGTTTTCTATAATTTGACCAAGTGCTTCTTTCGTAATTTGCTTGTCCAAATCTTTCCTTTCGGAATTATACGCCTCAATTTCCGATGCAAATTGTTGGGCTTGTTCAAAATCAAATTCCGACAATAATTCTACAGCGTGATTGCCGTGTTTGATTCTTCCCGCTGCATTAATTCTGGGCGCAATGATAAAAACCACGTCGGTTATATCTAAAGTTTTCTTTTTTATTTGATGAACCAAAGCCTTGATTCCTGGTCTTGGATCAGAGTTGATGATCTGCAAACCAAAATAAGCCAAAATCCTGTTTTCCCCCGTCATTGGAACAATATCAGCCGCAATTGCAGTTGCAACCAAATCCAAATAGGAAGTCAAATCTTCAATGGTTTGATTTCGGTTTTCACCCAATGCCTGAATCAATTTAAAACCAATTCCGCAGCCACATAATTCATCATAAGGATAATTGCAATCATCCCGTTTTGGATCTAAAACTGCTACCGCTTCTGGCAAATATTCTCCCGGTCGATGGTGGTCACAAATGATAAAATCGATGTTTCTCTCTTTGGCGTAAGCCACGTGATCAATGGATTTTATTCCACAATCCAGAGCGATAATCAGCGAAAAACCATTGTCATCGGCATAATCGATTCCTTTGAAAGAAATCCCGTAACCCTCGTCATAACGGTCTGGAATATACGTGGCAACATTGGGATAATAGGTTTTCAAATAGAACGAAACCAAGGAAACTGCAGTCGTTCCATCCACATCATAATCGCCAAAAACGAGAATATTTTCTTGATTTTCAATCGCCAATTCGATGCGTTCGACCGCTTTATCCATATCTTTCATCAAGTATGGATTATGTAAATCAGCCAGAGTCGGACGGAAAAATTGTCTAGCTTCTTCATAAGTTTCAATACCTCGCTGTACAAGCAATGTTGCCACGAATTCCTCGACATTCAAAGCGGCCGCTAGCTGTTTAACTTTTTCTTCCGAAGGTTTTGGTTTGAGAGTCCAGCGCATAATTAATTACGAATTGAGAATTACGATTTCAGATTTTGTGAGATTGAACAAATTTAGTTTAAAAATAGCAAACTAATTTAAGGTCAAAAAAAATTAGCCAAAGATTCACAGATTTTATAAAAAAAATTAAAAAAATCTGTGAATCTGTGGCTTAAAAGTTATGCTCTAAAGCAAAATGATAGTACTTTTGAATAGATCTTTTTAAAATAAACTAAATGCAAATTCAAGGACAAATTGTCGATATAGAAAACAAACGGATTTTTGCTGGTGAAATCACTGTCGAAAATGGGAAAATCATTTCAATAATCGAAAAAAATCACAAAGTGAAAAGCTACATTATGCCCGGATTTGTCGATTCCCACATTCATATCGAAAGCTCGATGCTCGTTCCTTCTGAATTTGCAAAAATTGCCGTGCTTCACGGAACGGTGGCTACGATTTCTGACCCACACGAAATTGCCAATGTTTTAGGCACAGCCGGTGTTTATTATATGATTGAAAACAGTAAAAAGGTGCCGTTGAAATTTCATTTTGGTGCGCCTTCATGTGTTCCCGCGACAACTTTCGAAAGTGCTGGCGCAGTAATCGATTCAGAAGGAATCAAGGAATTAATGGCTTCACCCGATATTTATTATTTGGCGGAAATGATGAATTATCCCGGTGTTTTATTTGATGATGAAGAAGTTTTGAAGAAAATCCATTGGGCGAAACATTTCGGCAAACCCGTTGATGGCCATGCTCCGGGATTACGAGGCGAGGCGATTCAAAAATATATTTCGGCAGGAATTACAACAGATCACGAATGTTTCACTTTTGAAGAAGCCGAGGAAAAATTATCGCTCAGGATGAAAGTGCTTATTCGCGAGGGGAGTGCCGCCAAAAATTTTGAGGCACTCATCGATTTACTTCCTGAAAATTATCAAAATATGATGTTTTGTTCTGATGACAAACATCCCGACGATTTGATTGTGGGACACATTAATTTGCTTTGTGCTCGGGCTGTTGCCAAAGGGATTGACATTTTTAAAATCTTGCAAGCCGCTTGCGTGAATCCCGCGAATCATTATAAAATGAACGTTGGATTATTGAAAGAAAACGATGCTGCCGATTTTATCGTGGTTGAAGATTTGATAGATTTTAATGTAAAACAAACATATATCGACGGAGAATTAGTTGCTGAAAATGGGGAGTCTTTTGTAAAACATATTCCTTTTGAAACACCCAATAATTTTAATATTACTTCAAAAAAAATCAGTAATTTTGAAGTCTTGGGAAAAGGTTCAAAAATTCGGGTAATCGAAGCTTTGGAAGGACAATTGATTACCAATGAAATTCATCATAAATCACTAATTGTTGATGGAAAAATCGTTTCGGATACGGAAAACGACATCTTGAAAATGGCTGTTGTCAATCGCTATCAAAACACAAAACCCGCAATTGCTTTCATCAAAAATTTTGGTTTAAAAAAAGGCGCAATCGCTAGTTCTGTGGCACACGATTGTCATAATATTGTGGTCGTAGGAACTTCTGACGAGGAAATTTGCAATGCAGTGAATCTTATCATCGAGAACCGTGGAGGAGTTTGCGCCGTGAATGGTGCTGAAAACAAAATGTTACCGTTGCCTGTTGCCGGAATTATGAGCGACAAAAACGGCTGGGAAACCGGAAAATTATATCAGGAAATTGATGCTATGGCAAAGGAGTTGGGCAGCAATTTGAAAGCTCCTTTTATGACGCTTTCGTTTATGGCTTTACTCGTGATTCCCGATTTGAAATTATCCGACAAAGGATTGTTTAGCGGAAATACTTTTTCGTTTGTTGACTTGGAAGTGGAGTAAATTATAATGTTTTCAAAACCAAAGCTTCTCCTTCAAATTTGATTCCGTCCCATCCTGTATTCATAAAATTACGAATATTTTGATGGTTTGTTCCTTCTGGATTTCCTAATACTTCATCAAAATAATAGGCTCCAAAACAAGCCAAGGTTTCTGCTTGAGACAAGTTTTGCAATTGGGCAAAAGCAAATAATTTGCAAGAACCTGAATTTTCCCCTGCGTGATTTTGCAGCGAACCATTTTCGAAAGTCGTTGGAATAAAATCGTAATTTTCTTCAATCACTGCGATGGTTTCCGGAAATGTAATGGTGTTTGGGGTTTGTTTTAATTTTTCTAAAAAATATTGTATTGTCATTGATTACTTTTTTATTCTCTTTCTTTTTTATTCTCTTTAACTGCTATTTTCCCTCCTACAACAACCACAATTTCACCTTTTGGTGGTTTGTTTTCAAAATGCGTCAACACTTCGCGAACCGTTCCGCGAACATTTTCTTCATGTAATTTTGATAATTCCCGTGAAACGCAAATTTGTCGGTCTTCGCCAAAAAAGGTGATAAATTCGGCCAAAGTTTTGACTAATTTATGTGGTGAAACATACAAAATCATCGTTCTGGTTTCCTCGGCAAGTGCCAAATATCTAGTTTGTCTTCCTTTTTTGTCGGGCAAAAATCCTTCGAAAACAAATTTATCATTGGGCAAACCGCTATTGACCAAAGCCGGCACAAAAGCAGTTGCACCAGGCAAACATTCTACATCAATTTTGTTTTCGACACAAGCGCGAGTGAGCAAAAATCCAGGATCAGAAATTGCTGGCGTTCCTGCATCCGAAATCAAGGCGATAGTTTCTCCCGCTTTCAAACGCGAGATTAAATTCTCGACCGTTTTGTGTTCGTTGTGCATATGATGACTGTGCATATGCGTTCCAATTTCGAAATGTTTCAGTAATTTTCCGCTTGTTCTGGTGTCTTCGGCGAGAATCAAATCGACTTCTTTTAGAATCCGAATCGCCCGAAAAGTCATATCTTCAAGATTGCCTATTGGCGTTGGAACAATGTATAATTTACCCATTTAAGCGAATTTTTTCTCGATGATTTCGATAAAACGTAGTGCATACTCCTCTTTCCCCTCCCAATTATTGTAATCCGGTTTTACCATATCTTCAATGAAATTTTGGGCTTCCTTAAAATTATCATAGGTGATTAACTGGTTCAAAACACGGTTGTAATCTTCGTCGCTGTTGCCAAAAAGATGTTTTACAAAAGCGATTCTGTCATTCAAATCAATGTTCAAACCTTTTGCCATTTTTTCGTTCAGCGAAACCGCTTTGGGTTCAATGTCCTTTGGATTCAATTCAATTTCTGCAAGAAGTTTCTCTTCTACTTCTTGAATATCAGTGACAATTGGAAGGTCAAAAGCTATTGGAGTTGGAGCTACTTCAATTTGATCGGCTCTCACAAATAAGGTTTCTTTATAATCTCCACCCAATAAATCCAAAAAAGAAATCTGAACTTCTTCGGGTTTATTTTGAATTTCTTCCTCTAATTCTTCGTCTAATTCAAAAGCCGGCTGGAATCCAATAGCATCTAATTCTGAAGGTTCTTCCTCTGTTAATTCTTCTTCTCCCTCTTCGTCAGGTTCCGTTTCGTTAAATTCAACCTCAGTTTCCTCCTCAATCTCATCATCTGCGATTTCATCATCGTTTATTTCCTCTTCAACAATATTTTCAAGAACGATTTTATCCAATGACGCTGCTGGCTTGATATCCGACAAATGATTTTCTTCGAAAAATTGTTTCATTTTTTCTACAATTTCGGCTTGACCAATCGTTGGTTTTGCTCCTTCAAAATGCTCCTCAACAAATTGTAAAATAGCCAATTTTTCATAAAGTCTTCTTGTTTCAATACATAATTGATTGATGTCAGATTTGTTTTTAATTTGCAATACTCTGTGCGCAATGCTCATTAAGTCGGCTTCCAATTTTTTCTTCATAACTTTTGAAATTATAGTGAGTAAGGTGTATCTTTTTTAATAAATGTTTTCTTTATTTTTTATTTAGTCAAGGGAAGAAGTAACCTTTACTCACAATATAATTATTTTGCAAATAAGTGTTCGTGAATCTTCGATTTGATAAAAATTTTCTACTTTTGAGACGACGTAAAAGTATAAAATTTTTATGTCGGTTTGTTTCGTTACAAAGTAATAAAAACTATTCATTTTTAAAGGCAGAAAAATACAAAATGTTTCTCGAAAACACAGTAAATCATAAAGAACAATTTGGTTGGATCGAAGTTATTTGCGGTTCAATGTTCTCGGGCAAAACCGAAGAACTCATTCGCAGACTGAAAAGAGCGCAATTTGCCAAACAAAAAGTAGAAATTTTCAAACCAGCCATTGACACCCGTTATCACGACGAAATGGTGGTGTCGCACGATGCCAATGAAATTCGCTCCACGCCAGTTCCTGCAGCTGCAAATATTGCGATTTTGGCACAAGGTTGCGATGTGGTCGGCATTGACGAAGCTCAGTTTTTTGATGACGAAATCGTAAAAATTTGTAACGATTTGGCCAACCAAGGCATTCGTGTAATTGTTGCCGGATTAGATATGGATTTCAAGGGAAATCCTTTTGGTCCAATGCCAGCCTTGATGGCTACTGCCGAATATGTAACCAAAGTGCACGCCGTTTGTACACGTACAGGAAATCTGGCGAATTACAGTTTTAGAAAAACTGATAATGACAAACTCGTTATGCTTGGCGAAACCGAAGAATACGAACCATTGAGTCGCGCTGCCTATTTTTATGCGATGAAGAAGGATGAGGAGAAATAAATCCTCTCCCCAACCCTCTCCAAAAAAGAGGGAGCCGAGACCAGATTGAAATAGAAAGTGTTGAAAAAGACAAACCCTTTCAAATCTTTAAATTTTGAAAGGGTTTGTTATAATTTACATCTTTGTAAGCGAAATAATTAATCTGTAGAAACCTGAATTCCAGCATTAATTAAAGTTTGTTTATCTATAATTCCTTGACCAGTTGGCGGTGAGGATGGAGTTTGTCTGTTTAAATTTATAGCACTTCCAGTATATATAGTTGCTGTTACTAATTTATTTAAAATTGTATTTATTTGTGAACTTGGCAAAGCGTTTCCCGAAAGATAAACTCCTAAAAACCCAACATAAGTTAATGATGGAAATCCTATAGAAGAAAGAACTGGGTTCCTTTGGATATAAAACCGATTTCCTATTGTAGTAAGATTACTGAAATTTACAGTTTTTAAACTGGCGTTATTAGTTATTACTATCTGTGATGCGTTAGTTAAAGTACTCAAATTTACTGTTGTCAGTGCTGTTGTATTTAATATATATAAACTTTCAGTATAAGACCCGCTTTCAGCTGCTATTTGAGCAGCAGCTTGTGCATCAGTGATGTTGCCAGTTAGCGTAATAGATGTTTTTCCTTTGTTTTGGCTACTTCCGGCATACAAAGCATAAGGCACACTTAATAATTGGCTTGTTCCTGTAATTGTATAATTTGTACCTCCTGTTGGGTCAGTTTCGGTTTTTATAAAATAAGTTCCCGAAGTCCAATTTATTCCTGCAAAAGTTCCCGTAACTGGTGTTCCTCCGCCAATGGCTAAAGTTGCCAAACCATTTGCATTTGTTGTGGTGGTTTGTGTTTCTACATACACTGCTGTTCCGCTTGCCGAGCCTTGCAAAATACTGATTTTTATTCCTACCAATGTATTAACTACAAGCGTTCCATCGGTTTTACGAATTACAGATTGATAACTCATTTTTTGTGGAGCTTGTGCAAATAGTATTGTAAAGGAGCAGAACAATAGCGCAATTAGAGTAAATTTTTTCATTTTATTTTTAGTGTTATTTGAGTATTACTTTTTGATGATTTTAAAAGTTTTTATAGTCTTGTTATCGCTATTTACAGCAAGAAAATAAATGCCACGTTGTAATTCTTGCATTGACACATTTGTTTCAGAAGCTGTAATTTTTTGAAGTTTTGAAAATGTTCTTCCATTTATATCATAAAGTTGATAGAACAATGAATTCCATTTATCTTCACTCACTAAAAGATGAAGAACATCAATGGTTGGATTAGGATACGCTGACATTACGAGATTAATTTAAGCGAAATCTTCATTCCCAAGAGTTACAATTTCATAAGGCTGTTGCACTCCTAGAGTAATGTTCCCACCGGAACCTGTTTGGCTTGTATAGGTTATTTGCCCAATAGAATAACTTGAAGAACCTCCTGTTCCTGTTGCGTTACCTCCAGAGGCAGTTACACTTTCTTGAGAATAGCTTTTGGCAAACGAAATAATTGTTATAAGAAGAATAAAAAAATAGGGTTTGTTTCTTTTCATTAGTTAGAATTTTAAATTTTAAACAATTTTTCTATTTCAGCAAATAAAACATCAGCATCTTTGCTGCTGGCTTCATCGATTGTTATTGTGTTGTTAGCAACAGTTTTTTCGATAAACTTGTGTTTGTAATTCGTAAATTGAGTTATTGCTGCATTTGTACCCGGATTAATTCGGTCATAAGTCCGACAAGCACATACGCAAATCATACATTCATCATCCATCAATTCTTTCAAAGCATTAAAAACCAAATCATAACTATCCCCCCAACTCGAAAGACCAATTTTTATATTTTTTTTAATTAAAATCGCTTTAAAGTCAATTCCTATCTTTCCGAAGGAACTACTTTGTATTTCATAGCCGTTTTTTTCAAGTAGTTCAAAAAGTTTTCCAATTGTTGTAGTTTTTCCTGAACCTCCTTTTCCTCTTAAACCAATAATTGTATTCATATTTACTTGTTTTTAATTGTAATTTAATTTATCGCTTTTAAAACTATAACTTATCTTTTGCACCAATTGAAATTGAAACATTTACATCACAATCTCCTGTATTTATTTAGTAAGTTAGCGATTACAAATAGATGAAATAATTTTCGCAACTTATTTTCTATTGTGTTCTAATTTTCATACATTTGGTTCTAAATAAGAACTAAAACAGCGGATTATGAAAGTAAATATTGGAGATAAAATCAGAAAAGTACGAGAATTAAAAGGTTTTACCCAAGACTTTATGGCAGGAAAACTAGAAATGTCGCAACGCGCTTACAGCAAAATCGAAAACAACGACATCAAACTCGATTGGGGTCGAATTGAAGATATTTCTAAAATATTCGAAATTGAGCCTTTTGATTTAATTTCTTTTGATGATAATTTAGTTTTTAATAATTCTCCTCAATCTGGTAAAAACAACACTAATACAATTAACAACAATTTTCCTGACGAATTAAGAAAAAGTTATGAAGACAGAGTCAATCATCTCGAAAAAGAAGTTTTGTTTTTAAGAGGACTGTTAGCTAAAAACTAATGTTGTTTTTTGAGATTTGCTCTTTCAATAAAATTCCAAAAATAAATACCATTCCATTTCTATTTTTTTATAACTTTGATGTAAAATAAATTACAATGGACTTACAAACTAGAAAAATATCATTTGTTCAAGAATTTCTTTCTATTCAAAGCGAAGAGGTTATTTCTCGCTTGGAAAAATATTTGAAAAAGGAAAAAATCTCAATGGAGGAAAAGGCTTTTATACCAATGAGTATGAAAGAATTTGAAAGCAGAATTGACCAATCAATGGAAGACTCAAAAAACGGAAGAGTTATTGAAGCAAAAAAATTGTTGGAAGAGGTTAAAAAATGGAGCTGAGATTAAAATTGAATTGGACTGTATTTGCCAAAGGCGAATTACATAAAATATTTCAATATTATAAAAGTAAATCCAATTTAAAAACGGCAAAAAATATAGTAGAAGAGATTTCAAAACAATTGCTTATACTCGAAAAGTATCCATTTATTGGACAAAAAGAAGAATTATTAATGGGTCGAAAACAAGAGTTCCACTATTTTTTGTGTTCTAACTATAAAATAATTTATTGCGTAAATTTAGAGATAAACCTAGTCGAAATTGTTGATATATTCGACTGTCATCAAGAACCTTTAAAAATTAAAAGAACAAAATAATGTGTTTGACAATTTTTAAATCTTCTCCAAAATGACCTTATCCATACCAAATATCGAACAAATCCTTCACGCCAAAAGGTTTGGCGATAGCACTAAAGTAATAATTGACAATGTTTCTATCGATAGTCGTTCTTTACAAAACAATAAAAACACTTTGTTTTTTGCATTAGTCGGACCCAATAATGATGCCCACATTTATATTTCAGATTTAATCGAAAAAGGAGTACAGGCCTTTGTTGTCAATCAAATTCCAGAAGGATTATTAGACAAAGCTACTTTTTTTGCTGTCGAAAACACCTTAGACGCTTTGCAACAATTTGCGGCCCATCATCGAAGTCTTTTTAAATTTCCCGTTATCGGATTGACCGGAAGTAACGGGAAAACGATTGTCAAGGAATGGTTGAATTTTCTTTTAAGCCCTGATTTTAATATCATCCGAAGTCCAAAAAGTTACAATTCACAAGTGGGTGTTCCATTGTCCGTTATTTCTATTAACGACAAGCACAATCTGGGGATTTTTGAAGCGGGAATCTCGAAAATGAACGAGATGGAAAAATTAGAAGTCATCATCAGACCAACTATAGGAATTATAACGAATATTGGTTCAGCACACGATGAAGGATTCGAAGATTTGGAGAAAAAAATCAAAGAAAAACTAAAACTTTTCAAACATTCAAAACTAATTATTTACCAAAAAAACAAAGCTGTTGATGCGCTTATTGATCCAAAAATGCATTCATTTTCTTGGAGTTATGATGATGAAACTGCAAATGTTTTTGTTGTAAAAAAAGCAATCGAGGACAAAACGATTTTGCAAATTCGTCAAGCTAAAGCTAATTTCGAAATAGAAATTCCTTTCCAAGACGAGGCTTCAATTGAAAATGCAATTACTTGCTTGATGGTTTTATTAAGTTTTAAATACGATAAAAAAACAATTCAAAACCGAATGCAATGGCTTTATCCTGTTGAAATGCGGTTGAAAGTCAAAAACGGAATCAACAATACGACACTGATTGACGATAGTTATAGTTCTGATTTTCAGTCGTTGAAA
Organism: Flavobacterium soyangense; assembly: GCF_015277675.1. Classification (GTDB taxonomy): domain Bacteria; phylum Bacteroidota; class Bacteroidia; order Flavobacteriales; family Flavobacteriaceae; genus Flavobacterium; species Flavobacterium soyangense. The sequence goes on along the minus strand of NZ_JADHEC010000003.1, from coordinate 135,034 downwards.
ATTGCGTTGGATTTTCTGGAAAGTCAAAAACAATACAAAAACAAAACGGTAATCCTTTCGGATATTTTTCAAAGTGGTTTGTCGAACGAAGAATTGTATTCTAAAGTTTCGCAGTTGATTACATCCAATAAAATCAATCGGGTTATTGGCATTGGTGAAACCATTTCGACTTTCAAACATAAATTCAAAAATTGCATCACTTTTAAAAATACAGCTGACTTTTTTCTGAATTTCAATTATTTAAATTTTATCAACGAAACGATTCTGATAAAAGGAGCGAGACATTTTCAATTTGAGGAAATAGTTGCTGCATTAGAGGAGAAAACGCACGAAACGGTGCTGGAAATAAACCTCAACGCCATCAGTCACAATCTGAATTTCTATAAATCAAAACTAAAACCAACTACTAAAATGATGGTAATGGTAAAGGCTTTTGGTTATGGAAGTGGAGGATTTGAAATCGCCAAATTACTTGAACATCATAAGGTGGATTATTTAGGCGTGGCTTTCGCCGATGAAGGAATATCGTTGAAAAATGCCGGAATTATGTTGCCAATAATGGTTTTAAATCCGGAAACTTCGAGTTTCCCGGCTATAATACAACATCATTTGGAACCCGAAATTTACAGTTTAAAAGGTTTGAATGCTTTCCTTCAACTTGCCGAGAAGCGAAAACTAAAACACTTTCCCATTCACATTAAACTCGACACGGGAATGCACCGTTTGGGTTTCGAGGAAGGAAATTTGGACGAATTAATTGCGACTTTAAAAGGAAACAAATTCGTGACTGTAAAAAGCATTTTGTCACATATGGCCACAAGCGATGATTTAGAATATCAGGATTTTGCAAATTCACAAATTGATTTATTCGAGAAATTGTCTGCAAAATTAATGACTGAATTGCAAATAAAACCCATTCGACATATATTGAATACTTCGGGAATCAGTAATTTCCCGGAAGCGCAATACGATATGGTTCGGCTTGGGATAGGACTTTATGGAGTTTCCAATGATGTTGAAGAACAAAAATATTTGGAAAATGTAGGGACTTTGAAATCTATAATTTCACAAATCAGAACGATCCAGGCTGGTGAAAGTGTAGGTTATGGAAGGAGATTTATTGCGGATAAACCAACAAAAATTGCCACAATTCCCATAGGTTATGCTGATGGAATTTCAAGACATTGGGGAAATGGCGTTGGTTTTGTGACCATTAATAATCAAAAAGCAACAATCGTTGGAAGTATTTGTATGGATATGTTGATGGTTGACATCACTGAAATCAATTGTAAAGAGGGCGATTCCGTAATTGTTTTTGGCGAAAGCCCAACAGTTTTTTTTATAGCCAATCAATTGAAAACCATTCCTTATGAAGTTCTCGCCAGCATTTCGCAAAGGGTAAAACGAGTTTTTTATCGGGAATAAATATTTTTCAAATAAAATAATTATATTCGTATTAAATTTTAACTTAATACATATAACTATGGGATTCGTAAGAGATTTTAAGGCCTTTTTGATGAAAGGTGAAATAGTAAATTTGGCAACAGCCGTAATTGTGGGTGGTGCTTTTGGAAAAATTGTAACTTCATTCACAAATGATGTTTTAATGCCTCCTATTGGATTACTATTAGGAAAGGTAGACTTCAAAAACCTGAAAGTTGTACTACAAGATGGAATTCCGGCAGTTATGGAAAATGGAACAGAAAAAGCCCCTGCTGTCGCTGAAGTTGCCTTAAATTATGGTGCTTTTATCCAAACCGTTTTTGATTTTGTAATTATTGGTTTTTGTATTTTTATGGTTTTAAAAGCCTATGAAAAAACAAAAAAGAAAGAAGAAACTGTCCCTGCTGCACCAGCTGGACCAACTCAAGAAGAGTTACTTACACAAATCAGGGATTTGTTAAAAAAATAATTTCCGCTACATTATATATTCTAACTAAACCACGCTCAACGGCGTGGTTCTTTTATTTGTTATAAATATAACAATTTGTTATTTTTTGTGAATGCGCTTGTTTTAATTTAGAGATTGCTTACTTTTGCATTTGAAAATCAGTATTTAAAAAATAAAATATATTTTATGAAAATTGCAGTTGTAGGCGCAACCGGAATGGTGGGCGAAATTATGTTAAAAGTATTGGAAGAAAGAAATTTTCCGTTCACGGAATTAATTCTTGTAGCTTCAGAAAAATCTGTTGGAAAAGTAATTGAATTTAAAGGGAAAAAATATTCTGTTGTAGGATTACAAACGGCAGTAGATATGAAACCCGAAATTGCTGTTTTTTCAGCAGGAGGGCAAACTTCATTGGATTGGGCACCAAAATTTGCTGCAGCAGGAACAACTGTTATCGATAATTCATCAGCTTGGAGAATGGATCCAACCAAAAAATTAATAGTTCCTGAAATCAATGCGAACGAACTAACAAAAGAAGATAAAATCATCGCCAACCCGAACTGTTCTACAATACAAATGGTTTTGGCTTTAGCCCCATTGCATAAAAAATACAATATCAAACGCGTTGTAGTTTCTACTTATCAATCCATTACCGGAACTGGCGTAAAAGCAGTTCAGCAATTCGAAAATGAAGGTGCAGGAATTGAAGGTGATATGGTTTATAAATATAAAATCAACAGAAACTGTATTCCACAATGTGATAGTTTTGAAGCTAATGGTTATACCAAAGAAGAAATGAAATTGTCAAATGAAACCAAAAAAATATTAGGCGACAACAGTATTGCAGTAACTGCAACAGCTGTTCGAGTACCAGTTGTTGGAGGGCATAGTGAAGCAGTAAATGTTGAGTTTACGAATGATTTTGATGTTGCCGAAGTAAGAACTATTTTGAGTCAAACTGATGGAGTTGTTGTTCAAGACAATTTAGATACTTTTACGTATCCAATGCCAAGATATGCCGAAGGTAAAAATGATGTTTTCGTAGGTAGAATTCGTCGTGACGAAAGCCAGCCAAACACTTTAAATATGTGGATTGTGGCTGATAACTTGAGAAAAGGAGCTGCGACAAATACCATTCAAATTGCAGAATATTTGGTAGCGCACAATTTAGTGTAATACACTATTTCATTAATAAAATCCGATTGACTTTAAATAGTGTTAAAGTTAATCGGATTTTTCTTTGCTATTTCTATATTTGCAGCAAATGAAAAAGAAGGTTGCCATACTAAATTCTCTCTTGATGTTTGCGGTGTTATTCGCAATACTACTTCAAAATGTGCATAGCTATGAACATTTATCAAAACAGTTTTCTGAAAAAAAATGCTACCACAAATACAATTCCAGCAGAGAAATTACCCATCAACATCACAATTTTGATTCTTGTTTTGTTTGTAATTTTACTTTAAGCAGTTTTGTTTCTGCTGATGTTTCTCATTTTGAAATCAAAAAAATAAACTGCTTTTCTGGCTATTCTTTTTTCAAATCCAGACCAATTACCCAATTCTTCAAAGGAAGCCTTTTTGCGCTTCGTGCCCCTCCGAGTTTTATTGTTTAATATTAGACCTGACAGGTTTTAAAAACCTGTCAGGTCTAAGCATAATTTATTTGTTAACAATAAAATATTTCAAATGAAAAAAATTATTATTACCCTAATCTTGGGGTTTTCGGCTATACTTCAGGCACAAAATACCATTTCCGGAAAAATTACAGATACTAAAAAGCAACCTTTAATAGGCGTCTCTATTTATGCTCCAGAATTACACAAAGGAACTTCGACTGATGAAAACGGAAAATATACTTTAGAAAATCTTCCCAACGGAAAACTAAAACTAACGTTAGCATTTATAGGATTTACAACTCAAAATAAAACCATAAATCTTCAACAAAATGAAACGACTTTAGACATTATTCTTGATGAAACTGCATTCCAAATTGACGAAGTAATTGTTTCTACTGCTTTCAATAAAATACAAACACAAAATGTAATGAAAGTTGAACATTCCAGCATCAAAGAATTACAGAAAAAAGGAACGGCTACTTTAATCGAAGGCTTGGCAACCATTCCTGGAGTATCCCAAGTTTCTACCGGAACTTCTATTGGCAAACCTGTAATTCGTGGGTTGAGCGGCAATCGCGTTTTGGTGTATTCCCAAGGTGTTCGATTGGAAAACCAACAATTTGGAGATGAGCACGGTTTGGGATTAAACGATGCCGGCGTAGAAAGTGTCGAAGTCATTAAAGGTCCTGCATCTTTACTTTATGGCTCTGATGCTTTAGGTGGAGTTCTCTATTTTAACCCAGAAAAGTTTGCCAATGCAAACACTTTTAAAGTAAATTATAATCAAAAATTATTTTCCAATACTTTGGGAAGCAATTCTTCATTGGGAATAAAAACTTCGACCGATAATTGGAAATTTTCAGCAAGAGGAACTTATGATATCCATTCTGATTATACAATTCCAGATGGAAATCGAGTGACTAATACTCGATATAATGAAACTGATTTCAAAACTGGAATTGGATATAGTAATTCAAAATTTTCGAGTGTCTTACGATATAATTTCAATAAGTTAGATTTAGGAATTCCTGAAAATGGAGTTGCCGAACAAACTACCAGCAAAAAAACAGATTATCCAAGCCAGGCTATTGACAATAATTTGTTGAGTTTAAACAATATCTTTTTCTTCAAAAACTCAAAATTAGACGTAGACTTGGGTTATATTGCCAATGACCGAAGCGAATTAGCAGAAGGAAACATTGCGGTTTTACATATGAAATTAAAAACCTTCAATTATGACGCAAAATACCATTTACCAAAACTGGGCAAAATAGAATCAATTCTTGGAATCCAGGGAATGCAACAAACCAACAAAAATTCAGGTGAAAAATATTTAATTCCAGATGCAAAAACGAATGATTTTGGGATTTTTGGAACTGGAAATTACGAGTGGAAAACAAATGTAATCCAAGCAGGAATTCGTTTTGACAATCGAAAAATAAGTAGCGAAAGCCACGGAATTATTGGCAACGAAGGTTATTTTGAAACTCTGGATAAATCCTATGACAGTTTTAATGCGTCCGTAGGTTATAAAACAAATTTAGCTAAAAATTTTATTTTACGAGGCAATTTAGCATCTGGATTTAGAGCCCCAAACTTAGCCGAATTAACTTCAAACGGTGTTCACGAAGGAACGAATCGTTATGAAATTGGGAATCCAAATTTGAAAACCGAACAAAACGTACAAACCGACTTGAATTTAGAATACAAAAACAGTCATCTTGAATTTTTTGCCAATGGATTTTATAATAGTGTAAACAATTACATCTATACTTCTCCGGCAGGAACACAAATTAATGGTTTCGATGTTTTTGATTATGTTCAGAATAAAGCCAATCTTTTTGGTGGTGAAATCGGACTGCATTTTCATCCGCATCCATTAGATTGGTTACACTTTGAAAGTAGTTTTGAAACCGTTACCGGCAAAAAACAGAATGGGAATTTCTTGCCTTTAATTCCTGCCAATAATTGGAACAACACAATCAGCACGGACTTTAATATCAAAAAATGGCTTGAAGAAGGCTTTGCAACTTTGAATGTTTCCTCTACTTTCAATCAAAATAATGTGAGTGGTTTTGAAACAAAATCAAATGGCTACACTTTAGTAAATCTTGGTTTTGGAGGTAAAATAAAATTAGGTAAAACAGCTTTTGACATCAACCTGAATGCAAATAATTTATTCGATAAAACGTACATAGCACATTTATCAAGACTAAAAACTGATGGAATTCCAAATATTGGGAGAAACATCGTTTTAGGATTAAATTTTAATATTTAATCTTTCCTATATGTCGCATTATGCGAACAATTTTAGATTTTCTATTATTAATATAGGAAGAAGAACTCGTGGCAGAATACTTTCTTGGATTAGGCAAAATTGCTGCAATTCCGGCAGCTTGCTCCGGCGTTAGATCTGAAGCATTTTTTCTGTACCAATGTTCTGCTGCAGCCTGAGCTCCATAAATACCATTCCCCATTTCAATGCTGTTTAAATAGACTTCCATTATTCTTTCTTTGCCCCAAATTAATTCTATTAAAACTGTGAAATAAGCTTCTAATCCTTTGCGCAAATAACTTCTTCCTTGCCAAAGGAACACATTTTTGGCAGTTTGTTGCGAAATGGTGCTTCCACCTTTTATTCTCCGACCTCTTTCGTTGCTTTTATATGCTTTTTGCATTGCCCTAAAATCGAAACCATTGTGAACAAGAAATGTTCCATCCTCACTGGCAATTACTGCTTTTTGTAGATTAACCGAAATATTTTCAATAGGTTCCCAATCATGGCTAAAATAATTTTCTTTCCCTGCTGATTTATTTTCTATCACACGAATAACCATCAAAGGAGTGAATGGCACGGGCACAAACTTGAAAAGTACAACGAAAAAGATTGAGATTCCTAGAAACCATAGGAAAGCCTTAAATAAGAAAGGGGATACTTTGCTCATAAAGTTTCCAGATTGTTTTTTTGCTGAAGGTTTTGGTTTTTTTGATATTATTTTTGTAGCCATTATATTAAAAGAGGTAATTTTTATAAAAATAATATTTTTTGTCACATCAATGGTTGTTTAAAATTATTTTTTTAAGATATTTACTGAGGTAAAAACCACCTTCATACAATTAAATAATATAATTAATTTCTTATAAAAACAATAAAAAACAACTTTTTATCGTATAAAAGTGCTATTTGTCGATTATTATTTTTGTTTTATAAAATATTCTTTTTAGGTTTGGAATTCCTAAATTAAAATTATTATGAAAAGAATTACACATTTAACATTGTTTTTAGTGATTTTTACTACCTCTCTATTTGCGCAAAAAAAGCACATCACTCGAAAGAGCAAATAAGTATTTAGCTGAAAAAGGTGAAGTAATATTTACCTTTAAAGCCACTAGTCAAAGTCAATTCTTTGAACTAAACGAAATTCTATCGGTAAGCCACAGAAAAGTGGACCAAAAAAATTTAGAAGTTGAAGCTTATGCAAATAAGATACAATTTGAAAAATTTCTTAGTTATGGTTTACCTTTTCAGGTAACTGCAGCAGACAACGAAATTGCACAGGAAGTCCGACCCAAAAAGAATGGTAAAATTGCTTCTACTTGGGACAGCACTTGGGATTCTTATCCTCAATACTCTGAATATGTAGCAAAAATGAACTATTGGGCAAATACTTATCCTAATTTATGTACGTTGCAAAGCATTGGAACTACTCCAAACGGAAGAGCTTTGTATGCTCTTAAAATTTCTGATAATGCTTCAACTGACGAAACAGAACCAGAATTTTTATACACCTCATCGATGCACGGTGACGAGATTACTGGGTATCCTACAATGTTGCACCTTATAGATTATCTGTTGACAAATTATGGTTCACTATCAGAAGTTACAAATCTTGTAAACGGAACTGAATTATATATTTGTCCATTGGCAAACCCTGATGGTTCATACAAAACAGCAGGAAATGATATTCTGAATTCAACAGGAAATACAGCCACAAGAGCTAACGCTAACGGAGTTGATTTAAATAGAAATTATCCAGATCCAATTGGCGGAATACATCCTGATGGATTAGCATATCAACCCGAAACTTTAGCATTCTTGAGTTTTGAGCAAACCCGAAACTTTGTTTTGTCCGCCAACTACCATGGTGGTGCTGAAGTGGTGAATTTCCCTTGGGATACTTCTACATCTGCAACCGGTGCTTCTGCAGTAAGCATACACCCACACGACAGTTATTTTAGATATATTTCACAAGAATATGCTCAATCAGCACAAACTGCTGATGGCAATTTGAATTATATGGATGATGTATATGGAACGGGACAATTTCCAGGCACAACAAATGGTGCAATATGGTACACCGTAAAAGGTGGAAGACAAGATAATAACAACTTTTACAACCATAATAAAGAGGTAACAATAGAAATTTCGGTAACTAAATTTCCGTTAGCCTCAGCTTTACTTTTTCATTGGGACAGAAACAAGCAAGCATTATTAAACTTGGTAAAACAAGCAAGTTATGGACTACAGGTGTTGTGACCGATGCTTCTGGCAATCCAATTCACGCTAAAGTATACATTGGAGGAACTCTTGATAATTCCGGTGCATGGGTAGAAACTTCTGCCACAAAAGGCGATTATCATAAGGTACAAATTGCGGGAACTTACAACGTGATTTTTGAAGCCCCAGGTTATGCCACACAAACAATTTCAGCTACAATTACAAATGGAGCTGCCACAAATTTGAACGTAACTATGATTCCTACAACTAGTTTGCCTACAGCAAGTAATGATGTTGCCATTTGTCAAGGACAAACAGCAACTTTAACTGCATCTGGCACAGGAACGATAAAATGGTATGATTCTGCAACGGCAACAACTGCTGTAGGAACAGGCTCTCCTTTTACTACACTAGCTCTAAATACCACTACATCTTATTTTTCTGAAAGCGAAGTAATCCCAGCAAATGTTGGTCCTGCAACTGCAACGGGAACTTCAAGTACTAATACGGCTGTAGCCAATAGGTATTTGATTTTTAATTGCACAACTCCAACAAAATTAAAATCAGTATTGGTAAATGCTTCGGCTGTTGGGCAAATTCTTGTAGAATTGCAAGATAATACAGGTAAAATGCTGGAATCAAAAGTAGTTCAATTAACCGCTTCTGGAAGCCAAGACATTGCTTTGGATTTCTTTTTACCAGCTCAAACCGGTCTAAGATTAGTATCAAGACAATTATCATCTACTAACTTAGTAGTGGCAACATCTGGAATTACGTATCCATTGACAAACGGAACTGTTTCAATAACAGCAAATAGTGGAACTGGAACTTTCTTGCCATTCTTCAATTGGAAATTTGCTCCAATTAAAGGACTTCGTGAAGAAGTTGTCGTTAACGTTAAGCCAATTGCTACTTTATCTAGCATTTCTCCAACAACAATAGCCTCAGGCGGAAGTGATTTTACTTTAACCGTAAATGGATTTAATTTTGTAAATGGTGAATCAATTGTTAGATGGAATGGAACTGATAGACTTACAACATTTGTAAGTACTACTGAACTTACTGCTACTATTCCTGCTGCTGATATAGCTACTGGTGTAACTGCTTCGGTTACTGTATTTAATCCTTGTGGAACAACAAGTGGTCAAACAATTACTTTTCTATCTGTTTGTGCACCTGTTGCTGATTTAACGGTTTTACCAACAATAACTGGACAATGTTCAGCAACTGTAACTGCACCAACTGCAACTAGTAGTTGTACTGGAGCTGTAATTGGAACTACTTCTACAGTGTTACCTATCACAACTCAATGAACAACAATCCTTACTTGGACTTATAATGATGGAAACGGTAATACTTCAACTCAAAATCAAACAATAATTGTAGACGATACCGTTGCTCCTATAGCTGATGTAACAACATTGGCAAATGCAACAGGACAAACTACTGTAACTGTTACTGCTCCAACTGCAACCGATGTTTGTGTTGGAACTATTATAGGTACAACTCCAAGTCCTTTGACTTATTCAACCCAAGGAACTTTCAATATTGTTTGGACGTATAATGATGGTAATGAAAATACTGCTACCCAAAATCAAACAGTTGTCGTGGCTGATACAATTTCACCAACCGCACCAACAAGTTTAACAGCTTCTGGAACTACTGCAACAACTACAAATTTATCTTGGACTGCTTCAACTGACAATGCGGCTGTAACAAGTTATGATGTCTATAGAGGTGCCACTTTAGTAGCAACAACTGCCCGTACATCTTATGCAGTGAGTGGTTTAACGGCTTCAACCGCTTATACTTTTTCGGTAAAAGCTAAAGATGCTGTTGGAAATGTTTCAGCTTCAAGCAATGCTGTAAATATTACAACTTTAGCTTCAGTATATTGTACTTCACAAGGAACTAGTGTAGCAAATGAAACAATTGGCAAAGTGGTTTTTGGAACTATCAATAACACTTCGACTGGAGGAACTGGCTATGTAAATTTTACTGCAATTTCAACAAATGCAACTAGAGGAACGGCTTACACAATTACAATAACTCCATCTTGGTCTGGTGCAAAAAGATTTGAAGGATATGCAGTTTGGATTGATTACAATGGAGACGGGGATTTTGCTGATGCTGGAGAATTAGCATTTTCAGCTGCTGTTTCAAAAACAACTCCGGTTTCAGGAAGTGTTACTATTCCTGCTACAGCAACAGTTGGCTCAACAAGGATGAGAATTTCAATGAAATACAATGCAATTCCCACTATGTGTGAAACATTTGCATCGGGTCAAGTTGAAGATTATACTGTAAACATTATTTCAGGTGTTGCCAAAATAGCTAATGTTTCTGCAAAAGCAATTACAGAAATTAAATTGTACTCTAATCCAACAACTTCTATTTTGAATGTACCTTCAGTTTCTGAAAATGCCCCATTTAAAGTTTACAATATGTTAGGTCAATTAATTATGAATGGTCGATTATCAAATGGTTCAATTAATGTTTCCAATATTAGTAACGGAATCTATGTTTTAGAAGTTACTGACAAAGAATCAACTTCAATAAATCGATTCATAAAACAATAATTTTATTTTATTTTAAAATCAAAAGCTATCTTAAATCAATTAAGGTAGCTTTTTTTTGGAATAAAATCATCTCTTTTAAGTGATAAAAAACAATCTATATTTTAAGAAATGCTTAAATCTATTAAAAGAATATGATGAAGTTTTGATTCTTCGTGTTAACAAAAACCCTCATTTACATAGGTAAATGAGGGTTTCTTATAAAAGTAAATTTAAACTTATTCTGGATCATTCATTTTAAAAGTATCCATAAAAGCAGTGGTATAATCTCCGGCAATATATCTTGGATCATCCATTAATTGTCTATGAAATGGAATAGTAGTTTTAATCCCTTCTATCACAAATTCATCCAAAGCTCTTCTCATTTTGCTAATAGCTTCATCCCGAGTTTGAGCCGTTGTAATCAATTTTGCAATCATAGAATCGTAATTTGGCGGAATTGTATAACCTGAATACACGTGAGTATCTAAGCGGACTCCGTGACCACCTGGCATGTGAAGCGTTGTTATTTTTCCTGGCGAAGGTCTGAAATCATTATATGGATCTTCGGCATTGATACGACATTCGATAGCATGCAATTGTGGCAAATAATTTTTACCGGAAATTGGTATTCCTGCAGCGACCATAATTTGTTCGCGAATTAAATCATAATCAATAACTTGTTCCGTAATTGGGTGCTCCACCTGAATACGGGTATTCATTTCCATAAAATAGAAATTACGGTGTTTATCCACCAAAAATTCTACCGTTCCTGCACCTTCATATTTGATGAATTCCGCTGCTTTTACTGCTGCTGCACCCATTTTTTTTCGCAATTCGTCAGTCATAAATGGAGAAGGAGTTTCTTCGGTCAATTTTTGATGACGTCTTTGCACCGAGCAATCTCTCTCAGAAAGATGACAGGCTTTTCCATAAGAATCCCCTACAACTTGAATTTCGATATGTCTAGGTTCTTCAATAAGTTTCTCTAAATACATTCCGTCATTTCCAAAAGCTGCAGCTGATTCTTGGCGAGCACTTTCCCAAGCTTTAAGTAACTCTTCGTCTTTCCAAACGGCACGCATTCCTTTACCTCCACCTCCAGCAGTTGCTTTCAACATAACCGGGTATCCCATTTCTCTTGAAAGTTGTTGTGCTTGTTCAAAAGATTCTAAAAGCCCTTCAGAACCCGGAACACACGGTACTCCGGCTGCTTTCATCGTGGCTTTGGCCGAAGCTTTATCGCCCATTCTGTCAATCATTTCTGGTGAAGCACCTATAAATTTAACATTATGTTCTTGACATATTTTCGAAAATTTTGAATTTTCGGATAAAAATCCATATCCTGGGTGTATTGCGTCTGCATTAGTAATTTCGGCAGCAGCAATAATATTTGACATTTTAAGATAGGACAAGTTGCTTGGAGGCGGACCTATACAAACTGCTTCATCGGCAAACTTTACGTGTAAGCTTTCGGCATCGGCAGTAGAATAAACAGCCACAGTTTTAATGCCCATTTCTTTGCACGTTCTAATAATGCGAAGCGCAATTTCTCCTCTATTTGCAATTAATATTTTTTTAAACATCTTTTTTGAGATTTTAAATGTTGAATTATAAATTTTAAATTATTTTAAATAATGATACCTCATCATTCAAAATTTATAATTTATAATTTCTTATGATGGATCTACCAGAAACAAAGGTTGGTCGTATTCTACCGGTGACATATCATCAACTAAAATTTTAACAATTTTACCAGAAACTTCAGATTCAATTTCGTTAAATAATTTCATTGCCTCAATAACACAAAGTACATTTCCTTTAGCAATAGTACTTCCCACTTCAACAAACATAGGTTTATCCGGCGATGGTTTTCTATAAAAAGTTCCAATAATTGGAGATTTAATAGTGATGTAGTGAGAATTTTCGACTGCTGGAGCTGCTGGAGTAGCTGCTACTGGCGCAATTTGTTGAGGAGCTACCGCAGGCTGAAGAGCTGATTGCGCAGGCATTTGAACATAGGTAGCTTCAGAAACATTTCCCTCTAAAGTTGTTCTAATGGTGATTTTTACATCATCCATCTCTAATTTAACTTCAGCAACCCCTGAATTTGCTACAAATTTGATTAGATTTTGAATTTCTTTTAAATCCATGATTATTTTTTTTAGTTTAAATTTGTTTTTTATCGTAAGCCCATTTTAGGTAAATAGATCCCCAAGAGAAACCACCTCCAAAAGCGGCAAATATAATAGTATCCCCTTTTTTAAATAAATGTTCAAAATCACCAAGAACTAAAGGTATAGTAGCAGATGTAGTGTTTCCGTAACGCTCTATGTTCATTAACACTTTTGAATCTTCTAAATTCATTCTGTTAGCCGTTGCATCAATGATTCTTTTATTGGCTTGGTGTGGTACTAACCACGCTACATCTTCATTGGTCAAATTACTTCTTGTCATAATTTGTTCACAAGCATCTGCCATATAGGTTACAGCATATTTAAAAACAGTTTTACCGTCTTGGATAATATTGTGTTGATTATCCATAACCGTTTGTTCTGAAGCTGGAAAAAGTGAACCTCCTGCGGTCATTTTTAAAAAATCTCTTCCGTCACCATCTGTCCTTAAATATTCATCTTGTAAACCTAATCCTTCGTGATTTGGTTCGAATAATACTGCTCCGGCACCATCTCCAAAAATTATACAGGTAGTTCTATCGGTATAATCCACAATTGAGGACATTTTATCGGCACCAATCAATAATACTTTTTTATACCTGCCTGACTCTATATATGCCGCGGCGGTTGACATTCCGAACAAAAAACTAGAACAAGCTGATTGTAAGTCGTAAGCAAAAGCATTTGTTGCTCCAATTTCTGTTGCAACATAAGCACCTGTAGATGCTACTGGCATATCAGCAGTAGCTGTAGCCATAAGCAACAAATCTATTTCCAGTGGGTCAATATTTGCTTTTTTTATTAAATCTAGGGCGGCATTTATAGCCAAGAAAGATGTTCCTTTGCTGTCATCTTTAAGAATTCTTCTTTCTTTTATTCCCGTTCTTGAAGTTATCCACTCGTCATTTGTGTCAACCAATGTTTCAAGAATTTTGTTTGTAAGCACATAGTCTGGAACATAAGCTCCAACAGCGGTGATTGCGGCTGTGATTTTATTCATTCTATTCTGTTATTTCTAGTCAAATGCTGCCATTTGAAAAATTTCTAAAGGACTCGAAAATTACAAAAAAAAAATCTAATCCTTATCGTTTTAGTGGTTCTTATTTGATGAAAATTATAAACAACAAAAAAACTCTCACTATGTGAGAGTTTAAATACCATTTACAAAAATGTATTAAGCAACAGCTACAGATTTATCTATAACAACTTGCCCTCTGTAATACATTTTCCCTTCATGCCAGTAGGCTCTATGATATAAATGCGCTTCGCCTGTTATTGGGCAAGTAGCGATTTGTGCTACAGTAGCTTTGTAATGTGTTCTTCTCTTATCTCTTCTTGTTTTCGAGATTTTTCTCTTAGGATGTGCCATTTTACTATATTATTTATCCGTTAATAGTTGCTTTAATTTGTCCCAACGCGGGTCAATATTTTCTTTTTTTTGTTCTTGTTTATGCTCTTTTTTCAGTTCTTTAATTGTCAATTCTTTCAGTTTTATCAACGCTTCTGTATTTAAACTTCCGTCTTTAATTCCAGGATGAATTCGTCTTAGAGGAACTGAAAGCACAATCATCTCATATATATATTGCGAAATATCTATTTGAAATTCTCCATGTGGCAAAATGAGTAACTCTTCGTTGTCATTATTAAAGGCATCCCCAAAACGCACAATCAATTTCATTTTACCTTTTATTGGCAAATCAAATTCTTCGTTTGTCATATCACAAGGTACATTAACCGTTCCTTTATGTTTGAAAGCCAATTCCATTATGGTGCTTTTTTTCTCTAAAACTACATTTACTTTGATGTCTGAATTATTAAATTCGTGATAATCAAAGATTTCAAAGAACGCATTACTTATTTGATATTCAAAATGGTGTTTCCCTGTCTTTAATCCTATAAAAGGAATTAAATATTCTTTCTTCTTGTTCATTTCAACAACAATTTTGCCCTAAACTTCGGGAGTGCAAAGATATAAAATTATTGTAAATCTAATAATGTTATTTATCTTTTTTTGTTTATATCTGTTTTTCTTTTGTTTTTAGTGGTTTTTGGCTGATTTCCGCATACTGATTTCTTGAATTATAGATGTCAATTGCTAGATAAACCGCTTCTTTAAACGAATTATAATCCGCTATACCTTTTCCTGCTATATCATATGCAGTGCCGTGATCCGGTGATGTTCTTATTTTATCTAAGCCCGCTGTGTAATTTACACCTTTTCCAAACGATAAGGTTTTGAAAGGAATTAAACCTTGATCGTGATAAGTAGCGACTATGGCATCATATTTTTCAAATTGGTTGCTTCCAAAAAAACCATCGGCAGCAAAGGGCCCAAACACCAACGTTCCTTTATCAAATAATTTTTTTAATGCTGGTTTTATTATTTCATCATCTTCTTTACCAATAACTCCGCCATCTCCACAATGTGGATTTAACCCCAAGACTGCAATTTTTGGTTTATTGACACTAAAATCTCGTATTAAAGAATGCTTTACAGTTTCAATTTTTTTTATAATCAATTCTTCTGTAAGATGGGATGCAACCTCGTTTAATGGAATATGATCCGTTAACAATCCCACTCTTAAATTGTCCTGAACCATCATCATTAAAGCATTTCCCTCTAACTCTTGATCTAAATAATCTGTGTGTCCGGGGAATTTAAAATCTTCTGATTGAATGTTGTATTTATTTATTGGAGCCGTTACTAATACATCTATAAGACCTTCTTTTAAAGCCTTAGTAGCAGCGACAAATGATTTTATCGCATATTTCCCTATTTTCTCATCATTTACACCAAATTTAACTTCAACACTTTCTTGCCAAACATTCAAAACATTTATTTTACCTAAAACTATTTGGTTCAACCTGTCAATTCCTTGGAGCATCGATGTAGATTCAAAAGTCTTTTTTACAAATGAAAGACTTTTTACATTGGCAAAAATTACGGGCGTGCATAATTCTAACATTCTTGAATCTTCGAATGTTTTTAGAATAACTTCGCTTCCAATACCGTTTAAATCTCCTATTGAAATTCCAACGATTATATTTTCTGCTTTTTTTATCATGTCATCAAGTTATTTATTGCTAATTTTGAAGTGCAAATTTAGTAAAATAAAATAAGAAATGTTTACAGGAATCATAGAATCCCTTGGTGTAATCCAAGAAATCAAAAAAGACAAGGACAATCTCCATATTTCAATATCTTCCTCTATCACTGATGAACTCAAAATAGATCAAAGTGTTGCACATAATGGAATTTGTATGACGGTAGTCTCCATAAAAGACTCCATTTATACAGTAACCGCAATTGGAGAAACAATCAAAAAAACAAATTTAGCCTATTTAAAAGTTGGTGACATTGTCAATCTTGAAAGAGCGATGAAACTAGGAGATCGACTCGATGGCCATATCGTACAAGGCCATGTTGACCAGGTTGGAACTTGTATTGTCGCAAAGGAAACAAACGGAAGTTGGTATTATACTTTTGAATATGACGAAACAATTGGAAATATTACTATCGAAAAAGGTTCAATAACAGTAAATGGAGTGAGTTTGACTGTGATAGATTCAAGAAAAAACGAGTTTAGCGTTGCAATTATTCCTTATACTTATGAACACACTAATTTTAAAACCTTTGAAGTAGGTACAAAAGTAAATCTCGAATTTGACTTAATTGGCAAGTATATTTCAAAATTATATTCCCAGAAATAAAAGCAAGAAATGATATAAAAACAAAAAACTCCAAATTAAATTGGAGTTTTTGTTTTTATATGATGGTTGTAAATGATATAAATCCCGTACAGTAAAGCTATAATAAATAGCATATAAAGACCATCATCTATAGGCAATCCTGGAGGAGGAGGTGGTTTTTTCCCTCCTGGATTTGGAGGATGGGGCGCAGCGATAGAATTCATTATCCCAAAAAGGGAAATGATTATAATAAAAAACTTTTTTATAATAATTCTCATATTTATTTAAAAAAAGAATAAGCTTTTATTAGTCTAAAACTCATAATACTATAAGATGGTATTTGCAAAGTTATTTTTTTTAATAACAAAACAATACTAACCTTGATTAAAGTATGCTTTTTGCCGATAAAATACAGTTTTACATATCTGTATAAAAAAACCCTACAAAATATAGAAATTTGAAGGGTTTTACGTGGTCCCACTTGTATCTCAATTAATTAACTTAGAAATAGCCCTGTGCAGTCCGATAAACTTTCAAATGCAATGATACGAATATTTAAACCACAATGCAACCCTATGGATGTATGTGGGTTTGAGCATCAATTAGGAAAAGGTTATCAACTTTGAAAACAATTAACACTTCTTGATTTAAAAATTAGCAAGTCCAATATAGCAATTAGAATTTATTCATTATAAATAGTAAGATTATATTGGTCATTGGATTTTATTGAAACTATCAAAATATTTTTGTCCCAACTCTTTTTCTACAGAATAGACAAATGAATATTGTTGGTTAAATGCAAATACTAATTTTGAAAGCATTATCCGCTTTCCTTTATATTGATTAACTAGCTCTTTAAAATCGGCATAACTTTTCTGAATACTTTTTATAATCTTTATCCCATTATTCAGTCTCAACAAACTTTGAATATCATTTTGCTTCTTTTTAGAGAATTCAACTTTTTCATTTTCTCTATTATCTGCAATTATAAGGGAGTCCTTTAGCGTTTCATTATCAATAAGTTTTGAATTTATTAAATATCTGTATATTTTAGAAAAGTTATTACTAATTCCTCCGCCATCTTGTGAAACATTTTCATCAATCCAAACAACACCATTACTTTTTTTACCTTTTTGATATACAAAATTGAAAACATCTCTTTTGTTAGAGAATTTCGAATATTCAATCCCTTTCGTAGTAAATTCTGAAATTATTGTATCAAAGTTTTTTAGTTGAACCCCATTTCCTTTATTCGTAAAATATAAATCTTCTTTATAGTCACTATCGATTTTGTAATAATCTAAATTACCCTCTAAATTTCTTTTCACTAAAATTGAATAATATCTTTTTTTGAAAATTTCAAAAACAATATAACTAGAATTAAGTGAAGGGAAATAGTGATTTATTGTAGACTTATCACCAGTTCTATTTCCACTAAAAGTCATTTGTTTACCATCAATAATATACAGAAAGTTTAAAGCATAGATTAATGTGCTTTTACCAATATTATTTGGGCCAACAATTTGCAAAGAATCACAATCATTAAGTTCAATATCAGCTTTAGAGTAAATCTCTGAGTTTAATATTATTAATCTTTTTAACATTTGTCTTATTTAAAAAATATTTTGTTAAATGTAATCTTTAGATGTTATTTTCACAACCTTGACAGAAAAATTTATTTTATTTTTCTTTGAAATTATCAATAATTTGATTGTTTGTTTCTTTTATAAAAAAGCATTCTCCATTAATTCCTGTTCACCCCTACTAATCCCAATTTTATTTGCAATAGTTTTCCACTCACTAACAGACTGAAAAACCTCATCGATTATTACATTCATTTGTTCATTATTCAATTTAAAATATTCGCCCACGCTTTTTGCCAATTCAAAATCCAAAGCATTATTATTCATATCAATATTTAATGCCAATCCGTTTTTATCAGTAGAAGGATTAATATCATAGGCCGGAGACAATCGCCAACCCTTAGATGTCAATATAAATCCGTGGTTTCTTAAATGGTCATCGGTATTCGAAATGGCAATATTAAAAATAATACGTCGCCACAATTGGTGCAAATCCGTTGTGATTTCGGCACCGTTGTATTGTATAAACTCAGCGATGTCTAAATAGCTTGCTGTAGTATCTCGAATATTTTCTTCATTATTCCCTGTCATTGTCATCGCAGATGCAAAATGAATACGTTCTCCTTTGCTTCGATCAAAACGTTCGGTAAAAAACGTATGGTACTTACCACTAATTTTTTCAATTTTTGACGAAGCCATATTAATTCCTGCTTTCAATGCTAACTGATAAGCTAAATATTCCCAAGCGGCCTTGTCTATAATATCATTTTGAGAAGGGAATTTAGCAATCCATAAGTTTTTATGTTCATCTAATAGATTGGCTTTAGGTCTAGCTCCACCTAGTGAAGAACCAGGAGCAATAAGTATGGCCAACCATTTTTTAATTTCATCATTGTCTTTATCACTTTCAATGAGATTTGCGGCTTGTTGTAATTCTCTAATTGATGACCAAGGCGGAGTTGGTGTATTTTTGTTGTCATCTAAAAATGGGCCATTAATATCTAACTTAAAACGCAATGCCCCCATCCTGCTTTCATCATAAACGCCCAACAAATAATCAATTTCGTATAGATTTGTCACCGTTAAACCTGACTCTTTTGCGTTCTGTGACTCGCGTCGTTTCATCAAAGTTCGCCCCCAAGTGTCTGGCATACTGTCCAGAAATATCCCGAAATTCTCTTTTTGATTAGGAAATTGTTGACCTGAAAACCATTGTATATCTGGGTCTAATAAAAATTGCTGTTCGGATTTTATCCAGTTTTTATCATACTCAAAACTGAATGATTTTCTTCCTTTGCCTTGATGCGCTGAAAGTGTTCCAATTAATTTTGGCTCAACCATTCCTTGCCAATGTGCATAAACGTAGATATTTGTTTTCTTAATTGCCATATTTTGATAATTAAAGTAGTTCCAAATCTTGTAGTTTTCTGCCTAATTCATCATCTGCCGCTAATTTTAAAAAATCATTTTGCAAGCCCAATACCCTCATTACATTAAAGTAAGCACCTATTGTTACTCTTGAGCGTCCTTTCTCTATTTGATATAGAGTGGTTCGAGCAATATCTGCTCGCTCTGCCACTTGAACGGCTGTTAATTTTCTTCTTTTTCGAGCCAATTTTATGTTTTCACCTAACTTATTTAATATCTCTTGATATTTAGGAAATACATTTTGCTTTTTAGTATTCATAATAAAAACGTTTGTTATTATATACAAATATATATATTTTGTTTATAATAATAAACATTATTATATTTTTTTAATAGTGAAGTAAGTGAACTAAATATTTAAAAAAGATTTTAAATAATGAAAAATAAAAAAAATTATATAAATGGTGAGATTGATTTTAATGAATTATCATTAAACCCAATTATAGAAAAGCCAAACACAAATAAAAACGAAATTAAAGTATTTCAGAGCATGATGCAAAAAGCTATAAAAGAAGAAGATCTTTTTCGGACTTTACTTGAAGATACGGAAAAAATAGATTTTGAATTAGAGGCCAACAAAAAAGCGGTTCTTAATTTAAGAGAGAAATTAAATGATGCTACCGATTTTAAAATGAAAGAAGCTATAGAAAAAGAAATTCAAAAAAAAGCTCCTAATGAATTTGAAAAATACGTAATGATAATTCGCCAATTACTGGTTTTAACAGAAGAAAAAGGGTTTGGAATGGGAATATCAAATGGCGATTTTTACTTTTATAATGCAGAATATTGGGTGAAGAGAGATAATGAAATACTAACAGGTTTTTTGGGAGACTTCGCGGAAAAATGTGGCCTAGAAAATTTACAAGCACAACAATTTAAAGTTAAAGATTCTTTATTTAAACAATTCCAAATATCAGCTCCAATTCCTGGGTTTAATTCAAAAATTAACGAAATTCGAATTCCAGTGGAAAATGGAACCCTTATTTTAAATGGTGGAAAAATAGATTTAATTGGATTTAAAAAAGAACACTTTTTGAAATACAAATTGAATTTTAAATATGATATTAATGCAAAAGCAGTAATGTTTCAAGCTTTTTTAGATAGAATTTTGCCAGATAAAAAACTTCAAAACATTTTACTTGAATTTTTGGGTTATGTATTTGTGAAAGATATTAAAATTGAAAAAATGTTATTACTATTTGGATTTGGAAGTAATGGAAAAAGTGTCATAAATGATATAATATATGCTCTATTGGGGAAACAAAATATGACTAACTTCTCATTATCTAGTTTATGCAACCAAAAAAGTCAAACACGTGCATTGATTGAAAACACACTTCTTAATTTTGCTCAAGAAATTGGAAATGGAAAATTTGAAATTGACATGCTTAAAACCTTAGTTAGTAACCAGCCCTGTGAGTCCAAATTATTATATAAAAACCCATTTATCATTGAGAATTACGGCAGATTTATGTTCAATTGTAACACATTGCCTAAAAACTCCGAGAACACCAATGCTTTTTATCGCCGCTTTATTATCTTACCATTTAATGAAACCATTTCGGATAAGGAAAAGGATATAAATCTAGCAAGTAAAATTATTGCAAATGAATTGCCAGGCGTTTTTAATATGGTAATAGATGGGATGAAAAGACTAAGGCAGCAAGGTAATTTTACAAAATCAGAAATAGTAGATAAAGAGTTAGAAAAATACAGAAGAGAATCTAGTTCCATATTATCATTTATTGATGATGAAAATTATATACCATCACCAGATTCTAAAATGGGCTTGGATATATTTTATCAAATATATAGAGATTATTGTACTAGAAACGGATTTTATCCTTATCAAATTAAAAACCTAAGTGCACAATTAAGAAATGCAGGTTTTGAAGTCAAAAGGAGTAAAAATGGTTTTACTAATGTTTTTTACGCTAAATTGATTTCGGATTTTAGTTATGACGGTGCAACAATTATAAAAATTTAAAGAACCCTTGATGTAATTTTAAACGCTAACGCAATAGGTTTGTTAGCGTTTAAAATTAACAAATGCCAATTTTTAATTTAATAAAAAACAATAACAATGAAAAATACATATATAAGTAAATTCAAAAATTACAGATCTTCAATCCCGGAAAATGTTGTTTCTCTTTGGGATTGGTTTAATGATGACAGCTTAAAAAATGAGGTGGATTTTATACGAACTGTTGACAATAAAGAAGACCGCAATCGACTAAAAGCCAATCTTCCAGGAATAACACCAAGCGGAACCTTCTCTAAACGTAAAGGAGATTCTCTTGTTAAGCATAGTGGATTTATCTGTATTGATATAGACTCAGGGGATAATCCTGGCGTTACAGACTTTGCAAATTTGAGAGACCAACTAAAAAACATATTGAATATTGCCTATGTAAGTTTATCAGTGAGCGGAAATGGTGTTTTCTGTTTGATTCCATTAATGTTTGCTGATAAACATAAAGAACATTTTGAAGCTTTGAAAATATGCTTTGAAAAAATAGGAATTATAATTGATACGGCTTGCGGTGATGTAACACGATTAAGAGGATATTCGTATGATGCCAATGCATATTTTAATCCTGATGCAAAAGTATTCAACCAATATATAGATTACATGACTATCGTAGAACAATCATTACCCGAAAATCAATATAGCAATACAGATATAAAAAAGTCTGAAAGCTACACTAAGAGAAAAGTTCTTGAAATAATTGCTCAAATACAAAACACCTCTACGGACATAACCGAGAGATATGAACAATGGATTCAAATTGGTTGTGCTCTCGCAAATGAATTCGGTGAAGAGGGAAGGGAATTATTTCATCTGGTTTCAAAAAATCACCAAGAGTATCATCCTGTAAAAACCGATAATTTATTTAATCCACTTCTCCAAAATCAATATTCCTATACAATTGGAACATTTTTCTACTGGGCTGAAAAATATGGATTGAAATAATAAATAGAGGTTTTTAGAATGACCCGATTAATTGAGTTTAATCGGGTTTTTTTATGCCTTATCAATAGTTGTGTGCAAAATGTGTGCAACAACTAAAAAAATAGCACCTACAAAATTAATTGTAAGTGCTTGATTATCAATTCGTGGTCCCACTTGTATCTCAATTAATTTACTTAGAAATAGCTCTGTGCAGTCACGTAAACTTTCGAGTGCAATGATACGAATATTTAAACTACAATGCAACCCTATGGATGTATGTGGGTTTGAGCATCATTTGAAAAAAGGTTATCAATTTTGAACACAATTAACACTTCTTGATTTAAAAATTAGCAAGTCCAATAAAGAAATTAGAATTTATTCATTATAAATATTAAGATTATATTGGCCATTGGATTTTATTAAAACTATCAAAATATTTTTGTCCCAACTCTTTTTCTACAGAATAAACAAATGCAATATTGCCTAAAAGCCAATCTTTAAAATTCCTTTTTTTTATTTCACATATTTTCATATGCTCTTCAACTCCATTTTCTAAACAATGAAATAGATGATGTTCAATATCTATTTTTCGTTTTTTTGGAATTGTTACATAGTTATTGTTCACGGATAATCCAGTGACAAAAAAAGGATTTCCTCTAATCAAAAGTTTTGTTTTTGAATGATTAACAAAAAATCTCTCTTCATTTATGATTTTATATATGATGCTTTTTATTTTTTTAAGGGTATCTAAATTTCCTGAAAATGTTATATCATCAGCATATCTCGAATAATTCAATTTACTTTTTAAAGCTAAACCATAAAGCCTTTTATCCAGTTTAAAAGCGACAAGGTTAGATAATTTAGGGCTTGTTGGCGAACCCTGTGGCAAAATACCTTCTTCATTTTCAATTATAAAGTTTTTAATTCCAATTTCATTTTTTTTAAATGACTTCATAAATTTTTCGTTCGGCTCTATTGTACAAATTTTAGCAAATGATACCGCCAAATTTTTATGATATCCAAAATTTTTGAAAAGTCCATATATTCTTTTCTCATTTATGGTGTCAAAAAACCTCATTAAATCAATTTTCAAAACAGCTTCGCTTTTTAAATGAATTTCAGCATTTTGTTTAATTGATTTTTCCTTTTCAAAGCCTGTACAACTATCGTGAACAGTTATTTTATCAAGAATGTTAAATAAAATCCATCTTTGTAAGTATTTTAATTCTTCATTTGGAGTCTGTATAACTCTAAATCCACCTCTTCTTTTTTTTAATTTGAAACGTTTGTAATCGTCAATTCGATTGGAGCCACAGAGTTTTTTAATATTATTAATATTTACACCAGATAGCAGACAGAGATGAGGCAATGAATAAATTATAGGTAATTTTTTATCGCTTAGAAATGAACCATATTTTCTGATTTCCTCATAAAATTCTTCGGAATGAACAATTTCCTCATTAGAAATAGGTATCAATTTATTAAATGGAAAAGTCATAGGAGCAACTACTAATTAAATTATGCGAAGCATATCCCACACAGGTCCGACTTTTTAGGAGGATGTTGTGTGGGAAATGATGAAAAGATGCTTCAGCCCTACTTGGATAACTACCCGGGTATTCTTGCCCTTTAAATGTAGTTAAAAAACTACATTGACTTGAAATTGCTTGCTCTTTATGACTTTCCATTAAACTTTGAAGGTGTATAGTTAATGTTTTTTATTTTAAATTGTTCATCATTTTCGTAAAATATAGATTTTTTACATTTATTAATACATTTTTTTGCGTCTTGGTACAATTCCAACCCGAAAAGTGTTAACTCATCTTTACCATCAAAAATACCTCTTTCTCTGCCTTTATTTATGTAATTTTCATAATCAGTATAAAAGATACCTAATTTTTGACAGATACTAACGGGTGTAAATCCTGTTCTCGATAATTTTATAATTGAATATATTGAAAAATCAATTTTATCAACGGAACTAAATTCTCTTTTACCTTTCTTAATTTTAAAGCTAAAAAAATTATCTCTAATTTGTTCACTCCCAAATTCTTTAAGAATAGATAATTCATGTAGAATACTCTTTCTAAAATTTTTTGCTATACTCATTTTGTCAACAGAATTTCTTGGTATGAGAGGATACCATCCATCATAATTAGACCAAATTATGGGTAAAGTATTATTTGGACTACCATAACCGAAAGAAACTAATGATTGTGAATTTTCATAGCCTAATGCATCATTAAATTTGATTTTTCCAGTTTTACTAACAGTTTCTTTCGTTAGTTTTTTACCATATAAATAGCAAAGCTCTCTATACTTAGCGTAGTTTCGATAACCGAAAAAACTACTGTCATTTGAAAAAGCCTTTTTGAAAATATTTGATTTAGGAATGTTTACTTTGGTAAACAAAGGTGATATCCTTCTAAAACCATCTTGCATTCCAGCTATACCAACGAAATGTATTCCTTTAAAATTATTTTTTATTGGTTCAATATGTTTTAAAAAATACTCTTCAATTGTATTTCCTGAACCTATAAAATCATCTAATAATATTAAAGTATATTCTTTATTTAATTTGTAGTCAATTTTATCTACCGATGCTAATAATTTTGTTTTGCCTTGATTTTTCCTGGTTTTATAAAAGCTGGTTTTTTGAAAAAAGTAAGTTATCATACTTCCGCTTTTTCCAAAATCGCCGATTGGATTAACAATGATTCTTTCATTTTTACTAATATTAGGAAATATAGATTGAAAACTATCATTTAAAATCTCTTCAATTTCATTAGTAGTGTATACCGTCATATTTGAAATAATATCAATAGCTAACTCAACTTCGGAAGGTTTAAAATTTCCTAGCCATTTTAATATATCAAGTGGACTAGTGACTTTTTTGAGTCTAGTTGAAAGTATATCAAGTGTTGTATTATCTATTTCAATGTTTAATGACATCTTTAAATTTGGTTTATTATTCTATCCTTTTTCATACTCTAAAGATCGGGATTTATTAAAAACATCAATATCGTCTTTGCTTCTTCAAAATTGTTATAACTAATTACAGATCTTAAAGTAGGTGTTCCTGTTTAAAATAACATTAGCTTTCTTCGTCGTAATATATTTTATAATATTTCTTTCCATTTTGATCCGTTCCTTGTTCGATAAGTTGTTTGTTCCCATGTATGTATATATGGAAATTCTTATCCAATTTAAGGACACTTTTAAAAATTCGCGACTGTTTTTTTACTGCTTTATTTGAAATTTCAAAATTATCATAATCAGAAATGTCATTATCTTTCCTAAAAGTTTTATCAAAATTTCGGAAAGATTCAATTAGACTATCATCTTCAAAAACTTTTTCTTCAAATTCTTTTTTGTCGAATGTTTCGTGATTTTTAAAATAATCTACTGAACGATTTAAATAATCTATTTGATCTGCTTTCGTTACATCAAAATCTTCTACTAATTGTTTAGTAACAAATTGCTTTGCAATTCCTAAAAATTGTTTTGTTTGATGAAATTCATTTTTTATTTGTTGTATATTTAGAAAATGTTCTTTCCAATATTGAGCCTCACTACTACGATTAGTATTATCAACTACAGCTATTAAGTAACCATTTTCTTTTTGTACATTAAAAATTAGGCATCCCTTGTCTAATTTATTAATATTCATTCCTTTTTCATCATTTAGATTGAAGCCATCATTTGATGTAGAAATTTTAAGTATAGTGTCTTTGTTCTCTGATTTAAATAATCCTATAGCATCTGCACACTCTCCATTTATTTCACAATCTTTAAAGTATGTCATAAACAATTCGCCAGCCTTAACTTGCGGATGAGTACTTTTGTCATATAAATGTCGAGCGCTATTTTGTGATTGTTTAAGAAATGAATCATTGTCTTGGAAGATTGAACTTACAAATTGATACATTGGATTTAGCTCCAAAGTAGGTACCGAATAAAAACAAAACAACTCTTCTAATTTGAAGCTATTTTCCGTTAATTTCTTTATGTATTCTTCGATATTTTCAAAATTGGTGAGAACATCAGAAAAGCGCACACCATCACCACTATTTTTATTTCCAACAAAATGAATAATTAGTTTATCCATTTGTCCTAATTTCATATCCTTCATAGGTTAACTATTGTAAACATCATTTGGAATTAATCCCTTTCCGTCAACAAATTCATCTACGGTGTGAAAATAAGTTAAGTCGTTATCGATCCAATAATCCTTAGAAGCATGTTCAACCATTAATATCTGAAAATGTTTTTGTTTTTGTGTTGTAATGTAATTCACAAATGAATTTAATAAAGTGAATGCGTCAATAAGTTTCGTTTTATCATCATTCCCTTTTTCGTCTGTGCCTGAATAATATGGAATGCTCGGCTGGTCAATAAATAAAAATTGCGGAACGTGTACTTGCTCAAGATTTATCATATGCTCGTGTAATCCTAAATAAACACATAGGTGCATAAACATATAATTTGATTTACTGCCAACATTATCCAATGGAAATTGAAGTTGGTTTGATGGAGGATACAACTTCAGTATCATTTCTGAATCATCAAATCCTGTTTTATAATTTTTATAAGTGGGTAATGACTTTAATTGATCGTAATTCCTTTGAATACTTTCATTAAACATGGTTTTCATCTGAAATTTAATCTGCGAAGTGTTTGCGGGTACTTTTTCTATCCTCGATTTCTCTTCATTTAAACTATTTAATTTAATTGTATTAATAGGTTTGTTTCCTTCTTTTTTTTGTGATTGCTCATAAACATACTTTATTTCACCTAATGCAATGAATTTTTCACCTTCAGCATGATAATTCTTCTTTATCTCGTTTAGTTGATTGATTCTCTTATCTATTTCCTGTGACCAAGTTTGCAACTCCTTTACTTCTCCTGTAACTTTTAAGGGTTCTGTTATTTTTGTTGAAAGATTCGCCTTAATGTTTTTCAAAGACGATTCTAATGACTCTATAAATAGTTTTGTTTCATACGACTCTACTAACTGGTCTGATAATTTTTTATTTAAAAATTCAATAGGTTGCAGACTATCGGCAGACTTATTCAGATTCCTTTTATATGAGTCGAATTCTTTTTGATACTGACTTATCGCAATAATTTGAGTCTGTATTTCATTCTTTCTTTTATATAAACTGTCAATTTCGGTGAACAACTTTGAGTTTTCTGCAACCTTTTTTGTATTGGTTATAACTTCTTGAATTACAGATAAAGCATAGTCTAAATCATCAATAGATTCAGAATATTCAATAAAATTGTGTTTTTTACATTTGTCAATTAATCCAAATATTTCTTTTTCAAAATTTTTCGATTTGCTTTGATTACTTTTTTCTTGGTTTTTAATTTTCTTTAGTTCAACTTCTATTTCCTGTAATCTTTCCAAGGCTTTGATATTCTCCATATCATTGACACCAATAACCAAATCGAAAATATGACCAAGGGCTTTATCATACTCTTCTTTTCCATAATATGTAGTGTCAAAATAAGTTTCCTGAACTCCTATGACATTTTCTGTTAATGAATTGAATAACAAGAAATGCCTATATGAAATATTGAACGATGTTCCTCCCAATGCTTTCCCATAAGGAAATCTTAAAGCATCAGTAATTCCAAATTCCTCATCAAGTATAGCTTTTATTTCAGCAATACTTATATTGCTTGTTGGTTGGCTTGGCAATGAACCAAAATTAAAACATACTTCTGAAGAAACAGCCCCATTAATTGGCGTTTTCCGAACTATGGATATTTCTTTTTCATTTATTGTAAATTGTATTCCAAACCACAAAACTTTATCATTAATAGTATTTGCAACTTTTACTTTTCCTGATAAAAGACAATAGTCGATTATACTCCAAAAACTTGTTTTCCCTGTTGTCGCATCACCTGTAATAACATTTACTTTGTCGGCTAAAAAATGATAGCTTTTTGGCTCTGTATCCTCATCCTTAAACCATAGTTTTATTTCATGTAGTATGAATTTCATAATTGTACTTTTAGAATTTTATAGAGTTGTGCTGTCGAATACTGTTCTATAATTGATAAAAATTTTGACGTAATGTCTTCTATTTTGTTAAACCTATCACCTAAATCTTCACTCTCAAAGTTTATAAAATCATCAATCGATATTTCGTTTTCGATTTTGATTTGATTACTTTTACTTAACAACATCAAAGAATTAATTGTAATGGGTAATAACGACAAATATCTTTTATTGAAAGAGATGAATAACCTTGATTGCTCTCTTATTAGTTGCTCCAAATTCAATTCAACATCTTGGTTTCTTCTTAAATAATTCACAGTCCTATCATCCAATAAGAAAGGCAAAACCAAACACGAACGAGCAATATCCAATGTGCCAACTTTATTCAATATTGACAAAAACACACAACTTGCAATTGCTTCGTTATTATATATATAATACATTTCTTTCATTATACCTTGTATTTACTTTCCCAATCAAAATGCCAGCCTATTTCTAATTTATCCGATAGAGCATAATAATGTCCGTTGCTATGTTCTATGCCAAGAGAAGGATAGCTTGGTATAAATAAGTCTTGTTTACGCAAACAGTCAATGAGGTCAACACCTAAGTTTTTAATATCGTTTTCCAAGTCTTCAATAAGTGAACCTGAATTAACTTGTCTTTCAATTTGTCTATATTTTGACTTAAATTCATTAACCCAAATTTGTATGCTATTTTTCTTAAACTCATCCATATCAGTTGGCAGAACAAAATTTTCATCTACCCAATAAGAAAAATTATTTAGAGCTTTCAACATTTGAGTGGTATAAATCCTAATTTCCTTTGACCCGCTTTGTATTTCGCCAATATCAAGTAGTTGCTTTATGAATATTTGGCTTTCTAAATCGTCAGGTAAAAGAATTGGAAATTCTCTTTTTGGTAATGGCTTATTTTCATACGCTGCTTTAAAACATTTTCCAAATTTGTCATTAAAATCTCTAAAAGAAATTTCAAATTTATTTCTCTCTTTAATATCCGTATATTTTGCTAATTGCAAGTTTGATGACAATTTTTCAAATACTGCATCTATTAAATTTTCTTGTCTAATATTTTCAAATATCCTGTTTTTTATTTTCTCTATTATTTCATCTACATCTGTTTCAATTGTAAGTTTCAATAAAAACGATTTTAATTTCCTTTTGCCTAGAGAAGAAACATTCTTAAGATATTTTTTAAGAGTTTCATCTTTAGTTTTATTCTCTAATTCAATTACTTTCTCTAATGCTTTGTCAATATTTTCATCTACTTTAAATAAAGAAAGTGAATTAATAAAATCATTATTATTTTCACTTTTATTAGTAACCAAGATAAATGAATGCTTATTGAGAAAATCTGAATTAGTATTCCCAGTTTTGATAAAAGTAGCCCAGTTACTTAGTGTTTTCCATAAGTCGGCATCTAACGTAGTTAAATTTTGCAAAGACCCGTCTGTGTTTTTTACAATAGTATGTTTTGCTTGAAACAAAACTGTAGTTCCATCTTCTCTATCAATATGAACATCATCTTTGACCTCAAAACCAATCTTCTGCCCATGTTTAAGTTCAAGAGCTAAGTACATAAAGTAATAGAACTGATAATCAAACCCTATCGCTATTGGGCCAGCCGTATGTTGATCTTGAATTGTACTCATTTTGAAATTTCGTTAGTAACAAATGTAAAACTATTCTTTATTAAATAACTAAGATAATACATTGTTTTTCTTAATTTCAAAAAATATTTACATAAGACATAGCGCTTCAATTCCAGTAGCTAAATTTAGTTTAGCTACGATTTTTTATAAGAGACCATTCAAAAATCAATTTTATTTTTTTGAAATGACTTTCTATCTCTGAATAGAGAGATAATTGATTATTATCAATGGTTCTACAATTTTTAACCGTAATAATTACATTTTGAAACT
This sequence comes from Flavobacterium soyangense, assembly GCF_015277675.1. Classification (GTDB taxonomy): domain Bacteria; phylum Bacteroidota; class Bacteroidia; order Flavobacteriales; family Flavobacteriaceae; genus Flavobacterium; species Flavobacterium soyangense. The sequence continues at coordinate 104,695 of NZ_JADHEC010000003.1, read as the reverse complement.
TTAAAAATTCTAACATTACTGTTTCAATCAATTTATAAACTATTTGTAAAAAAAAAGAATTTAATCAATTTGGAAGAAAAATTAATTTTCATATTACACCCACACTTCTTTGCCGTCTATAAGGGCTTTAATTTTTGGACGAGGTTTTAATTTAGTTTGGTCTATTATTGGAGTATCATTTATTTCTGTATCTTCAGTGAGTGTGGACTCATATTTTACCATTTCAATCATAAAATTGGTTTGAATGACAGATTGTTGCAAGACGAAAGTATTATTATCAATTGCAAATAAAAGTTTCAATTTTATACTTTTAAAGTTTTTTCCAAATGTCTGTTATGTCCATATTATAATAGTAATCTGCCTCTGCTCCATTCATTACGTCTTTAGTATTAAACCTAATTACTGCGGTTACTTTTTTAATTGGATATTGCTTATAGTGTTCAGGTATAAAATCAGAATCTATTCCACCATTATCATCAATCTGTCTAATTTCGTTTGGTTTCCAAGCATGTTCCAAATCACCAAAACCTGTCATTAATCCACTTTTATAATCTTCACGAGTTAATATATTTCCATTATCTAATTCAAATTCTACATTTAATGTGGTATAAACATCATCGAAAATATTTGCAGATTTATTTTTTGTAGCACCCGTAAATGTAAATTGGTATTTTGTACCAACTTTTTTAAAAAAATTATTTTCTGCTTTAATAATTTCAAAAGGACATTCAGTAATGTCAGCGTTATTGTTTTTTTGATTGCAACTCATTATCAAAAGTGATAGTAGAACTAAGATTGAAGTTTTGCTTTTCATTGTATTATTTTTTTTACACAAATATCAACATTTTTTCAAACACTTACACCTGTGTAAGTGAAATATTTTTAGGCATTAACTCACTTTGTCCAAATGCAAGTTTATGGACAATTCGAATATAGAACCGATTGAACAATATGTAATTGATACAGTTCGAAGAATGCGTATAGAAAAGAAGATTTCTCAAAAAGAGTTGTCTTATGCTTTAAATCTGTCCATCGGTTTTATTGGAAATGTTGAAAGTTCAAAATTTAGAGCGAAGTATAATCTATCTCATATCAATAAATTAGCAGAGATTCTTGAATGCTCTCCTAAGGATTTTCTTCCTGAGATTCCTCTTTAGTTGAAAAACAGATTTAACCCTTTTAAACAACAGTACCTTAAAGCACCACTTCATTTAAAAGATTGAAGTAAAAAAAAGAGGACAACTTTTTAAAGCTACGCCTTAAAGTTGTCCTGCCTTTCATTTTCTATTTTCTTTGAAATTTACTTTTTACCTGTTGCATAATGCATCTAAAAGACAGGACTTTTATCCAGTTAAGTATTTTTACCCAACTTATAAGTTATGCTTACGAGAGGTTATGTCGTATTTCTTTAGAAAGCAGTACTAATAATGTAATGCTGATGTTTCTTTGAGTGCCTTCCTCTTTAATAAAAAGACACTGAAAGAAACTTATTTTTATGCTGATTTGCTAAGGTATTCCAACATCAAATCTGCGTTTTCCTCCTGCGATATTTTAATATAGCTTGAAAATGCTTTTTCTGTGCGATGCCCTGTAATTTTCATAATTACTCTGGTCGGAACACCTCTCTTAAACATATTGGTAGCAAAAGAACGTCTTGCAGTATGCGTACAAATTAGCTGCCATTTATAAAAGACCTCTTCTACTCTTTCCTTCCCTTTGTTTCTTATTTTCAACACCTTATCCTCAATTTTAGCTAACTCCCCTAACTCTTTTAAATATCGGTTCATCGTCTGGTTTACACACGATTTAGGCAAACTGTTCGGACTTTCCTTGTACTTCTCCATTATGTCTTTGACTTCATTTAACAATGGAATTGTTACCCATTCATCAGTTTTAATTGTTTTTATTCTTAACTTGTTGTCCACTATGTGTTCAGATTTAACTTGACTAAAATCACTAAATCGAAGTCCTGTATAACACCCAAAAACAAACAAATCTCTTACACGTTCTAAGGAACCATTGCTCTTCAAATCTAAATCAATTAATTTTTGAATTTCGTCCTCTGAAAGATAAATGTTATTTACTTCTTCTTTTATCGTTTTGAATTTTTTATGCTGATAAGTCCGATTTGAATTATACCCCTTTTCTGTTGCGTCATTCAAAATAACTTTAATTATTTTGATAACCTTTCCAAAACCATTATTTGTCAACCCTTGAATTCCTGTGTAGTAATCCAAAAAGTCATAATAAAAAGTCATATCTATATTCTGCCAATCTAGTTTTACCTTTGAATATTTTTCATACTTTTTAAGCTGATTTAACGTGGTACGATACCCTTTTATAGTTCCTTCGGTCTTACGCTTTTTACTATTCTCTAAATATATCTCTGCAAATTCAAAAAAACTATATTGTCTCTTCTTTTCCTGCAACTCTATACCCGAAGTATATAATCTTTTAACATAATCCTTACTCGGATCCTCTCCTTTGATTAGTAACCCATTTACAATATCTTCAACTTTTTGTCTAACAGTTTTGATGTAGATGTTAAAGCGGTCAGAGCCTGAATAACTTCTCTTAATTTGTTGAGCTTTATCGTCCCAATACTTTTCATCGATGTTTTTATGAGCAGTAAAGTAAGTAACTTCCTTTTTGTGAATATACCTCAACATAAGCATAGACTCCTTACTTTTTATTTTTCGCTGATGTTGCGATTTACTTAATACAAATTTTAATGTTGCCATAGTTTCAATTTTTTTTGTTGAGGTAACATTACCCCTTATTTCGACGTGAGGTTACCGCACATATTGATTTTTATTAAAAAATATTGAATTCTCGATTATATGCTTCCTCCAATAATTCAATTGATTTTTTTCTTTTACTTTTTTGAGATGCAGTTAATCCCAAAGTATTAATGAGATCCATCAATTCTTCATAAACCATAATACTGTTTTTCTTTTCCAAATTTTTAACAGTAGCATAAAGAATATTTATTAGATCGTCTTTGATTGGTTTATAGATTATTTCGTTTTTAAAAATAATTTTACCCTTAAAATCGTGTAGTAAATTATGTAAACAGTCCATAATATTTTTTCCGAAGTGAAAATTATTTGAGAGATCAAAAAATAATATATCCTCTCCAAAATATTTTTTAGGATTTAGGAATTTAATTTCGTGCTTTATTACTGTGCTTTTAGGGAATTTAGCAACTTCGAAGGTTTTCTTCACTTTAGCATTTGCGATAGCATCATAAACTTTATAATGAATCGCACTTGATTGATTTCCGTACATTTTCATAAAAGATGTTGATTTCTCTAACTGAAATCCACACATTCCAAAAATACTTTTCAAATAGGAATCGCTCCTAATCTCGATTTTTTCATATCCTCCAAATTCAAACTCTTTGACTACTCCCTTAGTTACGTCTATCCCCAATAACCCTTCGATTATTTCTGCGAATTTACTTAACTGGCCCTCTCTAATCTCTTTATAATTATGTCCATATAGAAAATAAGGGATGCTAGATTTGATAACTACGGAGTTGTCATTACAGAAATAGAGACTAAAGTTTTTTACATAGTCTCCTAAAATAGGATTTAAACTATATTGATTCCTAAGTGCAGGATGTTCTACTAATCTGTCCTTTCTAATCGTTGTAGAACTATCGATGTTAACTTTAATTTTGACAAAATCGATTTGATATTTTTCTAATTGTGTATTTTTCATAATATTTTAATTTTTAGTGAGCAATAGCCCAGTTTTTACCTATTTTAAGATCTATTGTTAATGGAACAGATAATTTTACTGCATTTTCCATCTCCTTTTTTACCAAAATTTTCATAATTGGCACCTCATCATCAGGAACTTCAAACAATAATTCATCGTGAATTTGGAGTACTAACTTAGATTTGAGATTATTTTTTGTAATAGCTTTGTCGCAAGCTATCATCGCCATTTTAATAATATCCGCTGCACTACCTTGAATAGGAGAATTCATAGCAAGACGTTTTCCTTTTTCTCTTTCTGACATTCTCGAAGAACTTAACTCTGGAATTGGTCTTTTTCTTCCATAGATTGTTTGGGAGTAACCGTAGTCGTCAGCAAAAACAATCAATCCATCCAAAAAGGACTTCACCCCACTAAAACGTTTAAAATAATCATCCATAATTTTTTGAGCCTGTTCCTCAGAATGAACCCTTTTTGTGATTTCAGTTAGTGATTCCGCAAGTCCATTAGCAGTCTTTCCATAAATCAAACCGAAATTAATTGACTTAGCGATAGAACGTTGTTCCTTGGTTACATCGTCAAATTTTACTTTAAAAATTTCACTCGCAGTAAGTTTGTGAATGTCTAAATCTCCGTTATAAGCTTTCAACAAAAAAGTATCTTGGCTCATTTCTGCCGTTACCCTAAGTTCAATTTGAGAATAATCTGCTCCAATAAATTGGCATCCTTGTTTTGGAATAAACACCTCTCTAAATTTAGATTCAAGTACTTTTAATCTAGTTATTTCTTCATTTTCTTTAGGTTTTATATCTACGTTTGGAATGTTTTGTAAATTAGGATTACTACAACTAAATCTTCCTGTAGCCGTTCCGATTTGATTAAAATTTCCGTGCAAGCGTTTTGTTTTACAATTAACTTTTTTTAACTGACTACAGAATTTCAAAAGGCTCACTATTTTTCGAAATTCCAAAAGCAAAGGGATAATTTCGTGGTCTTTACTTAACTTGTTTAAGTGTGATTTATCGACAGAATAATAACTACTATTTGATTTTTTCTTTGTTTTTGACTCTAATTTTAAAACATCAAAAAGTAATTCACTAATTTGTTCAGAACTGTTAAGGTTTAGTTCAGAATTTGCAAATCGATGAATCTGGATTTTGGTTTTGTTACTCAACTCAATTAATTCAAGTTCTACATTCGATAATGTTTTAATGTCTATTTTTACGCCTTCCAGTTCCATTTTTATGAGAACAGGAATTAATTGATGTTCTACATTTATAATTGTATCATTCATAATTTGGAATTTAATTGGTTATTGATATAATGATACAATTGAAATGTTTGGTCAGTATCTTCACATGCATAATTTGTCAGCTCTTCTATAGGAACTTCCTTAATTGATTTTCCTTTGAGCATTTCCTCATAGTTGACTTGACAGTAACCTAAGTGTAACTTTGAAATTTCCTTTAAACCGTGAGTTTTGCGATTGGGGTCTAATAAATAATCCATAATCATAGTGTCCTTAATCTGTCCATTAATCTCAATTCCGTACAGCTGGAGAAATTTCAAATCGAATTTTGCGTTGTGAAATACCTTTGTGATGGTTTCACTTGTCACAAAAGGCATTATAGGTTGGATAAAATCAAGAATTTTACCTTTCTGCATTCGAAAACTGACATTAAATCCAGTACGTTCCTTAAAAGTCAAAGCCATACATTCAATCTCGTCGTTATGGGGATCAAGACCAGTAGTTTCCAAATCTATTGCCAAAACTCCTTGACGGTTTTCTCCAAAATATTTTGTGAGTTCTTTTACCAAACGAGTCATTTTATTTTTGGTGTCAACTATTCTGTAATCAACAGAAATGTCTTTAATTGTTGTGTAAACTATAGGAGGGGAGTTATTGACTACTTCAAAATATATTTTAGTATTGCTTGGAGTTTCTTTGTAATTATATCCTTTATACTCTAAGTATTTTTTTAATCGAGTAGTAAATGATTTTTGCGTAGGTTGGTATTTATAAGAAACATAGCCTCCTTTGACAAAGGTTTGAAACAATTCTTTTTTATGTAGTTTTTTAGACCGAATCAATTCTTCGTCTAAAAATTCTATCAGTTCAATGCCAACATCATTTATCAATCGTCTCTCGTTTAAATTGATCGAATCTGCTTGTACTAATCCACTATTGAGATATTTTTGAATACAACATATCATATACATAGAGAACTCATTCCATTGGTCTGTATTCCAATCGTCAAAAAAATAATGTTCAAAATCTTCAAAAACAGTAAGATGTTTTCCGTAGTGTTCTGAAAACTCTATTTCATAACGTCTTCTTTCAGTACTATTACCCATAGGGGCTTTTAATAAATAATTAGAGGTTATAATCATTTTAGGACTAAGACAAAAAGGAACATAAACGTCAGTTTTGTACTTCTTGCTAATTGTAAAGCCGTCTGTAACCCTTCCGTAAAACATCTCAAAATTTTGGTTTTCCTTAATGTCATTTATTGCAACAATATTGGTTTGTGGACTAACTCTTTGGAAAGAAAAATTATTACGGCTATCAAAATCTTTCCCCGATATATCGCATAGACTACGCATATAACTTAATCCTTTCACAAATAGAGACTTTCCACTACCCCCAGAAACTATGTTTAACTCGTTGATTGTTCCATCAAGTAAAATTACTGCTTTTGAATTCGCAGGGTTTTGATAACGATGGAGCATATAACCAATAACTGATTCAAAAGCATTTATCCTATCTGGTAATTGGTTTGAAATATTACAAATAAATCTCTGAAATGGCACAGACGTTTTCGACGAACCGCTTTTTGGTAGTTTGAATTCTCTGTCAATGATCTGTTCCTCCAATACATTTCCGTTTAAGTCTTTGTAATCAACTAATGTTATACTGTATTTATCAACCTTTACAGCTGTATTTTTGAAGTAAAAATAACTCTCATTCTCCGTATCAAGATGTAGTAGAATCTCAATTGTGGGAAGAAAATACAATGTTTTTTCATCCATCAAAACCCTTATTTTGGCTACCCAAGACTCCAAGACGTCTTTTATTGTGAATCCATCATTCGAATAACTTTCAAAATTATTTTCCAACCAATCTAAACAGACTTCTATCATAAATGGCTTATCAACAATCTTAACTAAGTTACCTTTAACTTGCACATATTCAAGCATCCCATTTACTTTAGCTCTATAAAAACTCAGAAAGTTCAAGAAATTAATAAAATCCATCGTTGGAATATAGATCCTCCCCTTTGCAGTTTTGCGAAATGGGGTTGAAATAACCTTTTGTGTTATTTCGTTTTTTTCATTTTTCATAAAATTATGTTTTTAAGTTTTTGATGAACTGCTCGACTTCCGATAGTTTATAACGCTTTGCGCCTCCTACGTTACAAACTGGAAAGTTTTTGTAAGTTTTCTTCATCTTATAAAATTGTGAAAGAGAAATTTGAAGAGCATTACACAATTCATTTGGCTTTAAAAAGTTTCCTTGAGTTGTAGACGTCTCTACAAATACATTAGAATGTTCCAATAGTTGAGATAATACTTTCCCTGCTATTCGGTTTTCTAACTCCGAAAAGAATTTTAAAAAATGGTTGTAAAGTGCTTGATTTTCCATATAACTTCTGCTTTCTTTCAGCAAAGGTAATATGGACATATGAGGTTTATTTCTCGGTGCGTAAACGAGGGGTATTTATGTTTTTTTTACGCAAATAATTTAATATGAATGCGTAAAATCTTGAAAAATTCTTTTGATTAAGATTTTCTGATATTTCTACTTTTAGTAAGGAGGTATTTATCTAAATCAGTGGAAGGATTTCTAGCAACGAAATCTTTGTAGGAGTCTCTAATTTGTGGAAAGGAATTGTACATTACTTTCATAATGTCAAGTTTGGTAATTTTTTTGTTTGATGGTTTTGTTTTAAAACCCTTTCTGACTTTTTTAATTTCCTTAGTTTGTTTTTTATGTTCAATAATTTGTTTTGATCTTAAAGATGAATTTTTCTCTGAATTATATAACTCATATATCTCAAAAAATGCATTATATAATTCTGCACTATTTTTAAATTCTATGTTTAAACAAATTGGATTTGTATTGTTTCCTGTGGAAAATGAGTTGTAAAATAGTTCTTTGACTTGATTTTTATCAAATAGACCTGTCAATAATCTAAATACTTCAGATTTGAATTCTAAAAAGTAATCCGATGCCTTTTCTACCAAATAGTTTTCAATTTTAAACTCATCGTTCTTCTTTTTATCAATAAGTTTTAGTTTTTCTAAAAATTCAGGATTTTCATCTAATTGTACTTTGGTGGTTAATGAACGCAAAGGAATTTTATATCGGATTTCGCCCCCAATTAAATAATTCGATTCATTCTTCTTATAAAACTTAAATCGTCTCTCAGTTGTTTTTTCGTTGTTCTCGATATAATTCAAAATATTGGAACTGTTAGTGTTAATCAAGTCTAAAATTTTGTTCTCATCGTTTGTTTGATTGTCTATTCCTTGCTTTTTTAACCAATCATATAAATAGCTATTAGAATTATAACCAAAATATGATTTCGCATACTTAAAAATAAAATATTGCTCTCTTATTGAGTAGTTTGAAATACTATCTTTGAAGTAATTAAGATCCAATAAATGTTCCTCTAAAAGAATATGAAGAAACTCAAAAACCATTGAAGCACTCTTAGGAGATAAATCTGTTAATTCTAATTTAATTCTATCGTACTTTGGCATATTGAGGACTTTCAAAGAGACTACTTAATTTTCTAAAGCGAATTTAAGTAAATTTTTATTGATTGACGAAAATGGAAATATTTTCAATCTCTTTAGGTGTAAGTAATAAAAGGATAAAGAGGAAGATTAGTTTTGTAATCTGCTTCTAACAAAATCATTTTAAAATTAATTTTGAAGAAGCGATACTTTTGAATAATGTCAATAAAGGCAAGACTTTCGGAGGGAGTTTGAGCATATGTTTTAGCTCAACAAAAAAAGCCTCAAAAATATAACTGATTTTCAAGGCTTTACAAGGTTTTAATGTGGTCCCACTTGGAATCGAACCAAGCACCTACTGATTATGAGTCAGTTGCTCTAACCGAATGAGCTATAGGACCATTTATGCGGTTGCGAAATTACTACAATTTTACATTTGATGCAAATATTTTTGAACTAGATTTATATAGTGCTGCAATATAATTATGTATAGTACACAAAACCCCTGATTACTAGAATCCTGAACAAAATGTTATCTTATGAAAAATTATCGAATTTCTTGACACAATTCAATCAAAACTCCATTTGTGTTTTTTGGATGTAAAAAAACAACTAATTTATTATCAGCTCCATTTTTTGGAGTTTCGTTTAAAATGATAAAACCTTCGTTTTTTAAACGGGCTATTTCAACCATTATATCTTCAACTTCAAAAGCAATATGATGAATTCCTTCTCCTTTTTTTGCAATAAATTTTGCGATGGGACTTTCAAGGTTTGTCGCTTCAAGAAGTTCAATTTTGTTAGGACCACTCATAAAAAAAGCAGTTTTGACACCTTCACTGGCGACTTCTTCTTCTTTATAAGCTGGTGCTCCAAAGAGTTTTTCATAAATTATAGAAGCATTTTTTAAACTACTAACGGCTATTCCTATATGTTCAATTTTTTTCATTTTGTATTGTACGTTTACACCATTAAAAGTAAAGGAAATTTGTGGTTTTTCGGAAATCTAACCTAAAATAAAATCAAAAATTTTGGTTCTACATTATAAATATAGATATAAAACTCTTTTTGACGTTACGACTTTGTAACTTTGCCACTCAAAAAATTAGTATTTTTGCACAATGGAAACAAATAGACAGAAAAAAATAGGTGGCGTTATCCAAAAAGATTTGGTTGACATTCTACAAGGTGAAGTGAGAAAAAACGGAGTTACAAATTTGATAATTTCGGTATCCAAAGTTAGTGTTACTACAGATTTATCAGTAGCGACGGTGCATTTAAGTATTTTTCCTCAAGATAAAGCCAAAGAAACATTGGTGGCAATAAAAACAAATTCTAAATTAATCAAGCACGATTTATCGCAAAGAGTTCGATTACAATTGCGAAAAGTTCCTAATTTAGTATTCTTCATAGACGACTCTTTAGACTATATTGAAAAAATTGACAATGCTTTGTCTTCCAAAGAAAATCCTATTGAAAACCGTGATCTTTTAGAAAAACGCAGACATTCATAACTTGAATTTTCCCCTCTACATAGCCAAACGTTATATTTTTAGCAATAGTAAAAATAATGCCATCAATATAATAAATCGCATTGCCAGTATGGGAATAATTGTTGGCGCAATGGCTTTGTTCGTGGTTTTATCCGTTTTTAGCGGATTAAAAGATTTTAGCCTTTCTTTTTCCAATAATATTGATCCTGAATTAAAAATTAGCAGCACTTTAGGAAAATCATTTTATATTTCGCCAAATCAAGAAAACCAAATCAAGGAAATTAAAGGCATAGCTTCTTATAGTAAAATTATAGAAGAACGCGTTTTATTTATTTTTAACGGAAAGCAAGAGGTCACCTATTTGAAAGGTGTTGATTCTGCTTTTAGCAAAGTAAATGCGATTAAAAAAAATCTCTACAATGGAGAATGGCTAAAACCAAACACTTATGACGTAGTTGTAGGTTACGGAATCGCCGATAAATTTTCGATGGGCTTGCTAGATTACAACAATTCTCTTGAAGTTTTAGTTCCAAAACCAGGAAAAGGCGCTATCGAAAATCCTGCAGAAGCCTTTAATAAAGTGGTTGTAACGCCCGTTGGAATTTATGCCATAAGCGAAGACTATGACTCAAAATATGTTTTTGCAGATTTGGGATTGGCGCAAGAATTATTGGAATACAAACCCAATCAAATTTCGGGAATTGAAATCAAAGAAAAAAAAGGTGCTGATGAAAATGCCATCATCAATCGACTTCAAACAATTTTCAACAATAAAATCACCATAAAAAACAGGGCTCAACTCAATCAATCCCTGTATAAAATGTTAAATACCGAGAATCTTGCGGTATATCTCATCTTTACATTGGTAATTATTATTGCACTTTTTAACTTGATTGGCGCATTGATTATGATGATTCTCGACAAAAAAGGAAATCTGAAAACACTGTTGAATCTGGGAACCGAAATCAAGGATTTGCGTAAAATATTCCTGCTGCAAGGCACTTTATTGAGTGTTATCGGTGGGATTATTGGATTAACTTTAGGAATTGCAATTGTATTATTACAACAACATTTCGAACTCGTAATGATAACTCCTACTCTTGCTTATCCAGTGGTTTTTAGTATTGAAAACGTCCTGATTGTTTTTTCAACGATTGTCACGCTTGGTTTTATCGCTTCTTTGATTGCGAGTAGTCGCGTGAGCAAAAAGTTGTTGGATTAGAAAAAAACCCGACAGGTTTTAAAAACCTGTCGGGTTTGGAAATTTATGATTTTACACCACCTGATAATCCGAATACGCATCTTCAATCTCATTCAAAACAGCAAATAATTCTTCTGGAGTGCTAAGGGTAACTAACTTTTGTCTGTATTCTTTAAAAGAGTGAATCCCTTTGAAATAATTAGAATAATGAGGACGCGTTTCTACAATTCCGAGTCGTTCTCCTTTCCAATCCATTGCCCAAGTAAGATGGTTGCGCACTGCTTCCACTCTATATGCAACTGTTGGTTTTGCTAAATGTTCCCCTGTTTCGAAATAATGTTTTATTTCATTAAAAATCCAAGGATAACCAATGGCAGCGCGACCTATCATAATGCCGTCGATGCCGTATTCATTTTTATAATGCAATGCTTTTTCGGGAGAATCGATATCGCCGTTACCGAAAATAGGCATCGTAATTCTAGGATTATTTTTCACTCGCGCAATATGCGACCAATCAGAATGACCTTTATACATTTGGGCTCGAGTTCTGGCGTGAATGCTCAAAGCTGCAACACCAATGTCCTGTAAACGTTCAGCTACTTCGTCAATATTGATGGAATTATCGTCCCAACCCAAACGGGTTTTAACCGTCACTGGCAAATGCGTACTATCGATAACGGCTTGTGTCAAGCGAATCATCAAATCGACATCTTTTAGGACTCCTGCTCCTGCTCCTTTGCAAACTACTTTCTTCACGGGACAACCAAAATTAATGTCGATTATGTCTGGATTTACAGTAGAAACTATTTTGGAAGAAAGTGCCATAGCTTCTTCATCTCCTCCAAAAATTTGGATTCCAACCGGTCTTTCATAATCGAAAATATCTAATTTCATTCGGCTTTTGATGGCGTCGCGAATTAACCCTTCAGAAGAAATAAATTCGGAATACATCAAGTCTGCGCCGTGCATTTTGCATAATCTACGAAATGGTGGATCACTCACATCTTCCATAGGTGCAAGAAGTAGAGGAAATTCTGGTAATGTTATGTTGCCAATTTTTATCAAGGGAAATTTTTTGCAAAGATAGATTTTTTAGATGAAAAGATAATAGCCATACTATTAAACCAATTAGTTTGCCATAATGAGACTTTGAAACTGCTGAATTTAAACTATATTTGCAGATTAATTGCGTGAGGGATAGAAGCGGCATCCTTTTGTGGAGCGATAGCGAAACAAAAGATATAGCGAATAGCCCGACCCGGAGTTGCGAGGAGGAACGACGAAGCAATCTGGAGGGTCACGCCCAAAAATTTGACATAAATAGAGAATGAAAAACATACGGAATTTTTGCATTATTGCACACATTGATCACGGAAAAAGCACGCTTGCCGATCGCTTGCTTGGTGCAACACATACTGTAACGGCACGTGAGGAAAAGGCGCAATTGCTGGACAATATGGACTTGGAACGCGAACGTGGCATCACCATAAAAAGTCACGCCATCCAGATGGAATACACTTATAAAGGAGAAGAATACATCCTGAATTTGATTGACACTCCGGGTCACGTAGATTTTTCGTACGAAGTTTCCCGTTCGATTGCGGCTTGTGAAGGAGCCCTTTTGATTGTAGATGCAGCGCAAAGTATTCAGGCACAGACAATTTCAAATTTATATTTGGCATTAGAAAACGACTTGGAAATTATTCCGGTTTTAAATAAAGTGGATTTACCTAGTGCCAATCCAGAGGAAGTTAGCGATGATATTGTTGACCTATTGGGTTGTAAACTCGAAGATATTATCCACGCTTCGGGGAAAACGGGTTTGGGTGTCGAAAATATTTTGGCAGCCATCATCGAAAGAATTCCACCTCCAAAAGGGAATATTGACGAACCGTTGCAGGCTTTAATTTTCGATTCGCATTACAATCCATTTCGCGGAATTGAGGTTATTTTTCGAGTGAAAAACGGTCAGATTAAAAAGGGTCAGAAAATAAAATTTATGGCCACCGGAAATGAATATTTTGCGGATGAAATAGGAACTTTGAAACTGAACCAAGTTCCTAAAAATGTAATTTCGGCTGGTGATGTTGGCTATTTGATTTCGGGAATTAAAGAAGCCAAAGAGGTAAAAGTGGGCGACACCTTGACGGATGCCAAAGTGCCAACAACGAATATCATTAAGGGTTTTGAAGATGTGAAGCCAATGGTTTTTGCGGGGATCTATCCTGTGGACACCGAAGATTATGAAGAACTTAGAAACTCGATGGAAAAGCTGCAGTTGAACGATGCTTCATTGGTGTTTTTACCGGAAAGTTCAGCAGCATTAGGATTTGGTTTTCGTTGCGGATTCTTGGGAATGTTGCACATGGAAATCATCCAGGAACGTTTGGAGAGAGAATTTAATATGACCGTAATTACAACCGTTCCTAACGTTTCGTATTTGGCTTATACCAAAAAGGATCCAGAAAAACCATTGGTTGTAAACAATCCAACAGATTTACCCGAGCCTTCTCGTTTAGACCATGTTGAAGAACCATTCATAAAAGCGACTATTATCACTAAGTCCGATTATGTTGGAAATGTAATGTCCTTATGTATTGAAAAACGAGGCCTGATTACGAATCAAACTTATTTGACAACCGAACGTGTCGAATTGACATTTGACATGCCATTGGCCGAAATTGTATTTGACTTTTATGACCGTTTAAAAACCGTTTCTAAAGGTTATGCTTCGTTTGATTATACTCCAATTGGGATGCGGACTTCGAATTTGGTCAAAGTCGACATCTTGTTGAACGCTACCATTGTAGATGCTTTGTCTTCGTTGATGCACGCCGACAATGCGTATTCGATTGGTAAAAAAATGTGCGAAAAACTCAAAGAATTAATTCCACGTCAGCAATTTGACATTCCCGTTCAAGCTGCGATTGGCGTGAAAGTAATTTCTCGCGAGACCATAAAAGCCTTACGAAAAGATGTTACCGCAAAATGTTATGGTGGTGATATTTCGCGTAAACGTAAACTTTTAGAAAAACAGAAAAAAGGTAAAAAAAGGATGAGATTGGTGGGAAATGTGGAGATTCCGCAAGAAGCCTTTATGGCTGTTTTGAAATTGAATGATTAATCCCATCCTAAATCCTTCTTAAAGGGAAGGACTTTGCTGAAATAAATAAAAAACCTGATGATGGAAATAGTCAGGTTTTTTTGTTTAGTAAAGATTCACCGAAATCGCAGAGAATCCTTGTAATCCGTGGCTAAAAAACTTCGTACCTTTGCATCACAAATTTTTTAAACTTAAAACAAGTGAATGAAGAGATTGCTTCGTTCCTCGAAATGACTATGATTGAAGATAAATCACCGCAACGCACGAGCATTGCTCAATTAGGCGAATTTGGACTTATAGACCATTTAACGAAAAACTTTAAAATTATTCAACCTTCAACTCTAAAAGGAATTGGCGATGATGCTGCGGTTCTTGATTTTAAAGACAAGAAAGTATTGATTTCAACTGACATGTTGGTTGAAGGAGTTCATTTTGATTTGGGCTACATGCCATTGAGACATTTAGGTTACAAAGCTGTGGTGACCAATGTTTCCGATATTTGTGCGATGAATGCCAAAGCTACACAAATTTTGGTTTCTATTGCGGTTTCCAATAGGTTTCCACTAGAAGCTTTAGAAGAACTGTTTGATGGAATTACGCTTGCCGCCAATGAGTACAAGCTTGATGTTATTGGTGGCGATACCACTTCTTCGCAAAAAGGAATGATTATCAGCATTACTGTTATTGGCGAAGCCAATGAAGATGAAATTGTTTATAGAAATGGAGCTGGTCAAACTGATTTATTGGTGGTAACCGGCGATATTGGTGCGGCATATATGGGATTGCAGGTTCTCGAAAGAGAGAAACAAGTATTCCAAGTCAACCCAAATTCACAACCAGATTTAGATGCTTATACATATTTAATTGAGCGCCAATTAAAACCTGAAGCCCGAAAAGACGTGCGCACTTTGCTACACGCATTGGAAATAAAACCAACATCAATGATCGATATTTCGGATGGATTATCATCTGAAATTATGCATTTATGCAAACAATCAAAAGTAGGTTGTAATTTGTATGAAGATAAATTGCCTCTTGATCCGCAATTGATAAATGTTTGTGAAGAATTTAATTTGGATTCAACAACCGTGGCGATAAATGGCGGCGAAGATTACGAATTACTTTTCACTATTAAAATGGAAGATTTTGACAAAATAAAAGGAAATCCAAACTTTACGATTATTGGTCATATGACCCAGGAAAGTGAAGGAATACATTTGGTAACACGCGCCAACACAAAAATTCCGCTGAAAGCCAGAGGTTGGAATGCTCTAAGCGAAGAATAGATTTAGATAAAAACGGCACTTAATAAGTGCCAATTTTTTTTTTTAAATTGTTGAAATCTAAAACAACAAACCTCTGTTTTTGGCCTCTCGTACCAAGTCAATATCACTGCCGTCTTGTAAATTCAATAATTTTTTTAGGTTAAGCTTTCTTTTTTCAATTGCTTCTAAAGAAATGGGAACATATTGAGAAATATCATTTGTTTTTGTGCCTTTTGAAATATGAAAGAGGATTTGTTTGTCAAACAAATCAATTTCAATGGTTTCGTGTTGTGACTGATCTATCATTTTTTGGATTGACTGACTATAATAAATCTCATTATTTATAACTTTATCAAAACCAAAAAGTAACTCGTCGAATGTTAAATCGTTTTTTATAACTAATCCATTAGGATTTATTGCGTCAATGATATTCTGTATTTTTAACAATTCCGTGTACATAGTGAGCAAAATAATTTTGCAGTTTGGCATGTATTCATTTAACAATTTTGCCAAATCTTCCCCGGAAAAAATGCCTTTTTCTTCATATGTTGGCATACTGATGTCTAAAAAAGCAATATCAAAAACCACAGTTTCAGGATTTGTAATGATATCGTATGCTGATTTACAATCATTGGCTTGATCTATAAAAAACTCATATTCTTTAGGATTGTACCTAGTAATGGCATTTTTATAGCCTTGAATAATAAATGGGTGGTCATCTACTATTAATATATTGTTTTTAATTATTTCTTTGGCAGTTGAATCAAATGTCATTTTTTTGTAAATTTTTGTTTTGTTAAATTGGGACTGTAACTGTAATTATTGTTCCTTCTCCTTTTTTTGATTTTATTTCAAATGTTCCATTGCATTCATTAATTCTAGAAAGCATGTTTTGCAAGCCAATTCCCTTTTTTGCCCTATTTACATTAAATCCAACTCCGTCATCACTTATCTGCAAAAGTAAATTGTCAATTTCTTTTTTGAATTCTACATTGATAGAATCGGCATTTGCATACTTATTAATGTTTTGGAGTGATTCCTGGATTATTCTGTATAAATTTATTTTATTGGCGTTACTCATTGATTCCCATTTTATGTTTGAATCAATATTTGAAACTAATTTTGATTTAAATGTCTTTTTTTGATCTTCAAATAAGTTGTCTACTATGGCAACGAAGTTATTAATTAATTCTGATTTTTCCCTATTTAAATCATGCGAAATTTCACGAATGTCCTGTTCTATATTTTTCAATTCAGTTAAGTAACTGTTCCTTTGATAAGAAGCACTTTCATCATGAATTTTATTTAAACTGTCCAAATTCATTCGCACACCAAACATTCTTCCCAAAACCCCATCATGCAATTCTTGAGCCACTCGTTTTTTCTCTTTTATCCTGATGGTTTCTACATTGCCTTGTTGTGAAATCATTAAATTATAAATTTCCTCGTTGACTTTTTGTTGTTCTTGTTTATATAACAACTCTCTGGTTTTAGCCTTTTGTGCTTTGATGATATATAAGAACATCCCCAAAATTAAAATAGAACCAAAGATGTAAACCAAGTTCCTGTTTTGAGTTGTTAGATCCGTGTTTTCCTGTTTGATTTCATCTGTTTCATACTCAATACGGGTGAATTTATCCCCAATTTTACGTTCTGCTTTTTGCAAACTGTCGTTAATGTGGATGTATTCTTTGTTATAAATGGACGCTTTCTTTGGTTCAATAATAGCCAGTTGTTTGAGAGCCAATAGAGCATTTCTATTGTTTTTAGATGTTTTGGCCGTCTTTAGTGCTTCTTTCGAGTACTGTAATGCTTTTATAGTATCATTTTTAGAAGCAAAATATTCCGACAAATGGATTTTACTGATAATAACTCCAATGGTCAATTGCAAACTATCTCTTAGTTCCAGAGATTGAAATAATAGTTTCGGAAGGCCGTTAGGGTCTTTAAGCTTGTATCTTGAATAGCCCAAATTATCCAAAAGCATTGCATATAAAGGTGGTTTATACAAAATTAAATCTTTTTTTTGTTCCAATCCTTTTTGAAAATAAGGTATTGCTTTCTTGTATTGATTCAAATTTTGATAGACTAATCCCATATTATTTAATGAGGTAGCTTTTGACTGAAACTCAACTGGTGTTGTCTCATCATTTATACTTGCCAATGCCTTGTTATGAAACTCAATGGCCTTATCAAACTCTCCAAGTTCATTGTAAACTAATCCCAAAAGATTATATAATTCATAAACAATATCATTTGCTTTTTCTCCTTTGATAACTCGCAAGGCCTTAAAAATAGATATTTCACTTCCCGAAAAATCACTTTCGTTATATTGTAATTGTGCTTTGTTTAATCGTGCTTTTGCAAGATTTAAATTGTCATTCCGTTGAAGATATATTTTTTCGGCTTTGAAATAGTACATAAAAGCACTATCCGAAACTCCTTGTGATCCATAATAATCGCCTAAATACGAATAGGCTTTGGCTGTACTCACAGTATCATTACTAGTTTTTGCATTTTCTAAAACGATTATTGCAATTTTGTGATAGCCAGCCCAATCGTTCAAATTATAATAGCGATTGGCAACCCTAAATAGATTAGCCCTTTGCAAGGAATCATTGGGCTGGTTAATGATGATACCAAATGCTTTCTGTATGTAATCTTGCCGTTTTTTAGTAGTAGCACTAAAATCATTCGCTTTAGACATATAGCTTGTAAGACTATCATCTGATGAAGTAGTAGTTTGATTTGCTGCATTCTTCTTGGTGCAAGCATAGAATACCAGCAGCAGCAATAACATTATGTAGTAAATGTTTTTCAATAGTTATTTATCAATTTCCTCAAAAATACTAAAATAAAACTATTGTCATAAAAAAAAGACTATCAAAATATTGATAGCCTTATTATATTTATAAATAAAAGTCAAATTTGCGATGATATTGGATCAATCCAATCTCACATTTCCACCTGTACTTCCAGAACCTGCAGCATCCAATCTCACGTTACCACCTGTACTTCCAGAACCTGCAGCATCCAGTCTCACGTTTCCACCTGTGCTTCCAGAACCTGCAGCATCCAGTCTCACGTTTCCACCTGTGCTTCCAGAACCAGCAGCATCCAACCTCACGTTTCCGCCTGTACTTCCAGAACCAGCTGCTTCTACAGTTGTATTATTGTTTACAGTTGTTTTAGGTGTAGTGAAAGAAGTTAATATCATTACCAATGACAATAATCCGATAGTTAAAATTGATTTTTTCATAATTATGGGGTTTTTATATTATTATTTTGATTTTACGTTTGTTATATGACTTGTGAGTACCACAGAATCACGATGTAAAAGTATAGAGCATATCTCTATTTTTGTAGTAAAAATGGGCGTTTGTGGTAGAATGCAGGCGTTTGATAGTGAATGACCATCAAATCATGGTGGATGGATATTTTTTAAATCTCCAAATAATTGCCATTAGCAAAATCAGTGATAATACCGTCGATATTTTCCTTGTAAGATTTGGAAAACGGGATTTTTGTAGTGGTGTTTTTAATATAACATACCGCATTTCCGGTATGAATTCTGGAAATGTAATTGCGGTTTACAATATAACTGTTATGAATTCTGGTAAAAGGAGAAGACAATATACCTTCAAAATGTTTCAGTGTTTTGAAAGCCGTAACCATTTCCCCATTATTTAAGTGTATGTCTGTTGAATTATTATCGGCCTGAAAATAGCAAATATCATTAGCATCAATGTATCTATAATCACCATACGATTTGATACATAATATTAGCGGTTGCTCCACCATTGGAACTACTTGTTGTACAAAATTTTCTGGAATTTGTTCTTCTAAAAGCACTGGAGTTTCATTGAGAACCGGAGTTTCTTTTGCTATAGGTTCTTGCAAATCATCCGAAGATTGCGGTTGTTCTTCAATAAGTTTTTGAGAATCATTAAAAGCTGGTTTTTGAACCATAAAGACAGCATCTTCACCAATCGCTTTCTTTATTTTTAAAATTGATTTTATAAAATCAATACGCACCAATGGCTTTATCATATAATCGGCTACTTCGTATTGAATGACTTCAAAAGCCAAATCTTTTTTAGAAGTAGTTATTATAATTTTCGGAATTACCTTCAAATACCTGTATAGTTCATTGATAAGTGCCAATGATAAATTACTTTCCTTATCAGCAGGATCAATTTCGAGAAAAATTAGTTTTGGAGAGTGTTCTAATATTAGATTTAAACCGTTCGAGTAGTTATTAGCCGATGCCACAAAGACAAGCTCCGAGAAACCATCAGCAATTGCTTTAGTTTTCAAAACACTTTCTTGATTGTCGTCAATAATAATGTACGGGTAATTCATCAATGTTTTGTCCTATTTTGTTAGGCATAACATTAGACGTTCAAAGCGAAACACTTTAAAATATTAAGTAATATAGGTAGTTTTGGGAAACTAATTAAACAAAATCTTCCGTTTTTTAATAAAAAACCTTATTTAACAAGCTAAAAATAAACATTTGCAGCATTTTTCACATATGTTGTTAATATTTTATTAACAAATGTTAATACATTAAAATAAAGTGCAAATAAATCCGATAAAATGCAGAGAACAACTGAATTAAACAGCTTTTAAAATCAGAAAGGCTTCTCGATTGAGAAGCCTTTCTTTATATAATTGAATCTTACGATTACATTTTCATCAACCAGTTTTTCATCGAAACTTCATTTTCGATAATTGATTTCAAATCAGTAATTTTTACGCGATCTTGTTTCATTGAATCTCTATGACGAATCGTAACCGTTTGGTCTTCGATAGTTTGATGATCCACCGTGATACAAAATGGAGTTCCCAACGCATCTTGTCTTCTGTAACGTCTTCCTACAGCGTCTTTTTCGTCATAGGCCACATTGAAATCCCAACGCAAATCTTCGATGATTTTATGTGCAATATCAGGCAATCCGTCTTTTTTTACCAATGGCAAAACGGCTGCTTTTGTTGGCGCAAGCACCGATGGTAATTGCAAAACAGTTCTTGTAGAACCATCTTCCAGCGTTTCTTCTTTTAAAGACGTGGCAAAAACGGCTAAGAACATTCTGTCTAATCCTACCGAAGTTTCTACAACGTAAGGTGTATAATTTGCATTGGTTTCGGTGTCGAAATATTGCATCTTTTTACCTGAGAACTTTTCGTGGGCTTTCAAATCGAAATCCGTACGAGAGTGAATTCCTTCTAATTCCTTGAATCCAAAAGGGAAATTAAACTCTATATCGGCAGCTGCATTGGCATAATGCGCTAACTTTTCGTGATCATGAAAACGATAATTTGCTGCTCCTAAACCAAGTGATAAATGCCAGTTCAAACGAGCAGTTTTCCAATGTTCATACCATTGCATTTCTTCGCCTGGTTTTACAAAAAATTGCATTTCCATTTGTTCAAATTCACGCATACGGAAAATAAATTGTCTCGCAACGATTTCATTTCTAAACGCTTTTCCCGTTTGTGCAATTCCAAAAGGAATTTTCATTCTTCCAGATTTTTGAACATTCAAGAAATTGACGAAAATACCTTGTGCCGTTTCCGGACGCAAGTATAAATCCATCGCCGTATCAGCAGAAGCACCTAATTTTGTACCGAACATCAAGTTAAATTGACGCACTTCAGTCCAGTTTCTAGAACCTGTTTCAGGATCGGCAATTTCAAGTTCTTCGATTAATGCTTTTACATCTTCTAAATCGCCGTTTCCTAAAGAACGCCCCATTCTTTCTAGAATTTCTCTTTCTTTAGCAAGATATTCTACCACTCTAGTATTAGTAGTAATGAATTCTTGTTCATTGAAAGCATCTCCAAAACGTGATTTGGCTTTTTCAATCTCTTTTTTGGCTTTCAGATTTAGTTTTTCGGCATAATCCTCAATTAAAACATCAGCACGGTATCTTTTTTTGGAATCCTTGTTGTCAATTAATGGGTCATTAAAAGCGTCAACGTGACCGGAAGCCTTCCAAGTCGTGGGATGCATCAATATTGCCGCATCGAGTCCAACGATGTTATCGTTCATTTGAACCATCGATTTCCACCAATATTCGCGTATATTCTTTTTTAATTCGACTCCATTTTGTGCATAATCATAGACTGCACTTAAACCATCGTATATTTCGCTTGACGGAAAAATAAATCCATATTCCTTTGCGTGCGAAACTACATTTTTGAATAAATCTTCTTGTTTTGCCATAATGATGCAAAAATATAAAAAGTGAACTTAAAAAAAAGGAATTTCTTGAAGTTTGAAGCATTGATTTCCCTATTTTTATAAACAAATTGGCTTTTTATGTTCAAAAATATTATCAATCTATTTTTTCCACCCGTTTGTGCTGGTTGTCATTCGTTTTTATTGTCGAATGAAAATGTGATTTGCACGCTTTGCCGGCACAATATTCCATTAACCAATCATCATTTGAATCCTGAAAACGAAGCTTTCAAAAAATTTTACGGGAGAATTCCAGTTGAATACACTTCGGCATTGTTGTATTTTCACAAAAAGGGAATTGTACAGGAATTAATTCACAACCTGAAATACAAAGGACAAGAAGAAATTGGAACTGTTCTGGGTGAATGGTATACCGAAGATTTAAAAGATTCAAAAATAATCCAATCTGTCGATGAAATAATTCCGGTGCCTTTGCACAAAAGGAAACTAAGAGAAAGGGGATACAATCAAGTAACTAATTTTGGAACTACGCTTTCCGAAGGTTTAAATATTGCCTATAATTCAAATATATTGGTTCGGAATATTTATTCCAAAACGCAGTCCAAGAAAACCCTATTGAATCGAAGTGATGGAATCGACACTATTTTTGATGTTGTTTTTACCGAAAAAGACCATAACAAACATTTTTTGTTGATAGATGATGTAATAACGACTGGTTCAACTCTAGAAGCCTGTTCGCACGCATTACTGAAAATCCCTGGAGCAAAAATTAGTATTGTTTGCATGGCCATGGCACATTCTTGATTAGTTGCAGAAAACCAGACCTGACAGGTTTTTAAAACCTGTCAGGTCTAAAAATTGTTATAAAAAACATTTCGTTTACAGCGAATATAATTGTTATTTTGTAGCTTCTTAATTATGACTCATTATGTTAAAAAACAACTTTAAATATATTCTACTTTTACTTGTATTGACAATGGTTGGCTGTGCCAAAAGAGGAAGTATTACTGGCGGTTTAAAGGACACTATTGCTCCGGTTTTGAAGATGAGTTTTCCGAAAAATTTCAGTACTAATTTTAAAGGAAACGAAATTAAATTAACTTTTGATGAATACATCAAGCTGAAGGACTTGAAAAAGCAATTGATTATTTCGCCGCCAATGAAGAACGAACCTTTAATTTTACCTACTACCACAAGCAAATACCTTACTATAAAAATAAACGATACCTTAAAACCCAATACAACTTATAGTTTCAATTTTGGACAAAGTATTGAGGATAATAACGAAGGAAATCCGTATAATCAGTTTAAATATGTGTTTTCGACTGGTGAAAATATAGATTCTTTAACCCTTAGCGGAAGCGTGAAAGATGCGTACAATAAAGAAGTGGAATCATTTGTTTCTGTAATGCTTTATGATGTGAATGATAAATTTAAGGATTCTGTGGTTTACAATCAAACTCCAAGATATATCACTAATACTTTAGACAGTTTGAAAACTTTTAAATTAGAAAATCTAAAAGCCGGGAAATATCTTTTGGTGGCAATGAAAGATTACAATTCTAACAATAAATTCAATCCCAAAAAAGACAAAATCGGGTTTAAAAAGGAGTTTATTACAATTCCAAATGATACAACTTATGAATTGAAATTATTCAAGGAAGTGCTTCCTTTTAAAGCTTACAAGCCTATACAGACTTCAGGAAACAAATTGATTTTGCCTTTTGAAGGGAAAACAAATGACGTGAAAATTACTTTAAAAAACGGAGCCGAAATACTACCAACAATTATTACTAAGTTTCCAAAAAAAGATTCACTTCAAGTTTGGTTTAAACCCTTGAAAGTAGATTCACTTTCATTAGCTGTGGGCAAGGATAAATACAAAGAAAAATTTGCCTTTAAAATTAAAACTCAGAAAAAAGACACCTTAAATATTAGTGCAGTACAAACTAGTTTCTTGAATTTTAGGGAACGGTTTACTTTAGAAAGTGCTACGCCATTGACTAAATTTGACAATTCAAAAATAAAACTCATCAATAAAGATTCCGTTTTGGTAGATTTTAAAACTGAATATGATGATTTTAATCAACGACTGTATTTTGATTTTAAAAAGGAGCCTTCTGAAAAATATACTTTCGAGATTATGCCAGGTGCCTTTACCGATTATTTGGGAAAATCGAATGAAAAAATTATTTATACCCTGAATACAAAGAGTTTTGCTGATTATGGAAACCTTATAGTGACTTTAAAAAACGCAAAACGCTTTCCTTTAATTGTTGAACTGACGAATGAAAAAGGAGATGTTTTGGCTTCTGAATATTCAGAAAATAATGCTAAAATTGAATTTAATTTGGTTGACCCAACATTGTTTTGGCTTCGTTTGATTTATGACGACAACAAAAATAAGATATGGGATTCTGGAAATTATCTAGAAAAACACCAAGCCGAGGAAGTGATCTATTTTTCGAAAGGAATTGACGTTCGGGCAAATTGGGATGTGGAACAAGTTTTTGACGTGAGTATTCCTTACACACCAGAACCCAAAAAGAAAGTAGACAAAAAAAAGAAAGATAAATCAATTGGTTTTTAATTCAAATATATCTCTATCGTTAAGAAATCCTAGTTTTTTTCTGGTTTCAAAAAGTTTTTCCTTGTTTAATTCAACTATGAATACGCCTTCTGTTTCTTGTGGTTCCAGAACATAATTTCCGAGACAATCAACCACTTGCGAATGTCCAACGTGTTCAAAATTATTGTTATCAAATCCTATTCTATTCACGCCAATAGTATAACACATATTTTCGACCGAGCGTGCTTTTATTAAAATATCCCAGACATTTGTGCGTACTTTTGGCCAATTGGCAACATAAATCAAAACATCATAATCTTCGACATTTCGGGTAAAAACCGGAAAACGCAAATCGTAACATACGAGCGGACAAATTTTCCAACCTAGATAATCCACAATCAATTTTTGTTTTCCAGAATTATATACTTTATCTTCTCCTGCCAAAGTAAATAAATGGCGTTTGTCATAAAATTGTATTTCGCCTGACGGAAAAACGAATACTAAACGGTTATAAAAATTGCCGTTTTCAGTGATAACTATGCTTCCTGTGATGGCATTATTCTTGGCTTTCGCCAAAGATTGAAGCCACAATATTGTTTCGCCTTGCATCGTTTCGGCAACCGCAGAAGGATTCATCGTAAAACCCGTCGTGAACATTTCTGGAAGCACGATCAAATCTACTTTTTCGGTAATGGCATAGATTTTTTCTTCGAAATAGTTTCGATTGGCAGTTGGGTTTTCCCAGGATAACGACGATTGGATCAGTGCCACTTTCATTTCATAAAATTACTAAAAAATGACACACAGATGACACAGATAAGCACGATTTTAAATTTGGTTGTAACAAAAAAACGCATCCAAATCATGAATGCGTTTTTGTATATTCTGTGAATATTTTTATCCTTTCATACTTGCAGATAAATATTCTCTGTTCATACGAGCAATGTTTTCCAAAGAAATTCCTTTAGGGCATTCCACTTCGCAAGCTCCTGTATTGGTACAGTTTCCGAAACCTTCAGCATCCATTTGTTTTACCATATTTAAAACTCGATCAGCCGCTTCCACTCTTCCTTGTGGCAATAATGCATATTGAGAAACTTTTGCAGCAACAAATAACATTGCCGATGAGTTTTTACAAGTCGCAACACAAGCACCACAACCAATACAAGTTGCAGCATCAAAGGCTCTGTCTGCATCGTGTTTTGGAATTGGAATAGTATTGGCATCAACCGGATTTCCGGAAGTATTTACTGACACAAACCCACCAGCGTGTTGTATCCTGTCAAAAGCGCTTCTGTCAACAACCAAATCTTTGATTACCGGAAAAGCGGCTGCTCTAAAGGGTTCGATAAAAATGGTATCGCCATCCTTGAACATTCTCATGTGCAATTGGCAGGTTGGTATTCCCCTGTCCGGTCCATGCGCCTCTCCGTTGATGAACAAAGAACAAGTTCCGCAAATCCCTTCGCGACAATCGTGGTCAAAAGATACTGGCTCGTCTCCTTTATTGATCAGTTGTTCGTTAAGAACATCGAGCATCTCAAGGAAAGACATATCGCCTTCGATTCCGTCTAGTGGATATTCAACTATTTTTCCGGCTGCTTTGGCATCTTTTTGACGCCATATTTGTAATGTAAGTTTCATAATATTTAGTTTATTGGCCATAAGGCAAAAGGCAAAAGTTGTATTATTTGCTCAATGACTTTATAAAGGCGTTTAACATTTTACTTTCTTCTGTTATTATTTGTGTTATTTCGTCAAATTTCAATTCACTTATAAATTTCAACTCTTTGCAATAATGATTTGCGTTTCTAATTCAAATAACGAACCTCTTGCGATTTTCAAAAAATGAATATAACTTATCGTTGAACTTCTTCCCCAGCCTTCGGCTATATTTGAAGGAATTGAAACCGCAGCTCTTTTTATTTGACTTTGTAAACCAAAGATTTCATCTTTTGGGAAACTTTCTAAATTAATATAAATTGTTTTTACAAGTAAAATGCCTTTTTGCCAAATCAATAAATCTTTATAGGATTTAAAATCACTCATATTTCTATTTTTTGACTAATTAACTTTTGACTGATGGCTCTTGCCTAAAGACTATTTATAACTACGAGTTACTAATTTAATGTTTTCAAATACCAATGGTTCTTTGTGTAAAACAGCATCACTAGGTTTTCCTTTATATTCCCATGCGGCAACATAAGCAAAGTTTTCATCGTCACGTTGTGCTTCTCCTTCTTCGGATTGGTATTCTTCACGGAAGTGACCTCCACATGATTCATTACGGTGCAAAGCATCTTTGGCAAACAATTCTCCTAATTCAAGGAAATCAGCAACACGACCTGCTTTTTCTAATTCTTGATTAAAACTATTCGCAGTTCCAGGTACTTTCACATCTTTATAAAACTCTTCACGCAAGGCGGCAATTTCTTCGATAGCTTCGGCTAAGCCTTTTGCATTACGGGCCATACCAACTTTATTCCACATGATTTTTC
This sequence comes from Flavobacterium soyangense, assembly GCF_015277675.1. Taxonomy (GTDB): domain Bacteria; phylum Bacteroidota; class Bacteroidia; order Flavobacteriales; family Flavobacteriaceae; genus Flavobacterium; species Flavobacterium soyangense. Next base: position 77,898 of record NZ_JADHEC010000003.1, on the reverse strand, counting down.
CTAATTTCTTGTGGAAATAATCAACAGAATGGGTTCCGTTATTATTGATGAATTTATCAATTTGGTCTTTCACTTTTTTCTCCGCTTCAACAAATTCAGGTAAATCGGTAGAGATTGTTCCTGTTTTAATGTCTGGAGCTAAATAATCTCCAATGGTGTATGGCAATACAAAATAACCATCGGCTAAACCTTGCATCAATGCCGAAGCACCTAATCTATTGGCACCGTGATCCGAGAAATTGGATTCTCCAATAGAGAAACAACCCGGAATCGTGGTTTGTAAGTTATAATCCACCCAAGTTCCACCCATTGTATAATGTACCGCGGGGTAAATCATCATCGGGGTTTTGTAGGGATCTTCATCAACGATTTTCTCATACATTTGAAACAAATTCCCGTATTTATTAGCAACAACGGCTGCTCCTAAATCGATAATTAATTTGGCATCATTGGCATCTAAACCTTTTATGTACGCTTGCTCTTTTCCGTAACGTTGTATCGCTGAAGCAAAATCCAAGTAAACAGCTTCACCCGTTTTGTTTACTCCAAAACCGGCGTCACATCTTTCTTTTGCGGCACGGGAAGCTACATCACGGGGCACCAAATTTCCAAAAGACGGGTATCTTCTTTCCAAGTAATAATCTCTTTCTTCTTCTTTTAAATCGGCTGGTTTTTTCTTTCCTTCACGAATCGCTTTGGCATCTTCGAGTTTTGCAGGAACCCAAATACGACCGTCATTACGCAATGATTCAGACATCAAAGTCAATTTCGATTGGTGATCTCCAGAAACAGGAATACAGGTTGGGTGAATTTGTGTGTAACAAGGATTGGCAAAAAACGCTCCTTTTTTATGTATTTTCCAAGCTGCGGTTGCATTACTTCCCATTGCGTAAGTCGAAAGGAAGAAAACATTTCCGTAACCACCTGATGCAATAACTACAGCATGAGCTGAATGTCTTTCGATTTCTCCAGTAACCAAGTTACGGGCGATAATGCCACGAGCTTTTCCGTCTACCAATACTAAATCCAGCATTTCGTGACGGGTATTTGATTTTATTTTCCCACGACCTATTTGACGGTTCATGGCAGAATAAGCACCTAATAATAATTGTTGTCCGGTTTGACCTTTGGCATAAAATGTTCTGGCTACCAATGTTCCACCAAAAGAACGATTGTCCAATAATCCACCATATTCACGTGCCAATGGAACACCTTGCATCACGCATTGGTCAATTATATTAGTAGAAACTTCGGCCAAACGGTGTACGTTAGCCTCACGAGAACGATAATCGCCTCCTTTTATAGTATCATAAAACAAACGGAAAGTGGAATCCCCGTCGCCTTGATAATTTTTTGCAGCGTTAATTCCTCCTTGTGCCGCAATTGAGTGTGCGCGACGTGGTGAATCTTGAAAGCAAAAAGTTTTTACGTTATATCCTAATTCTGCCAATGTTGCAGCAGCAGAACCTCCAGCAAGTCCAGTGCCAACAACGATAATATCGATATTACGTTTGTTAGCAGGATTTACTAAATTAATATGATCTTTATAATTTGTCCATTTGTCCGAAATTGGACCGCTAGGAACTTTTGAATCTAATGCCATTATAATTGAATATTAAATTTGATTAAAATGATGAAATAATGCAATAAAAATGAACCCAAAAGGAACTACTATTGCAAAAGCATATCCTACTTTTTGTAAAAATCTAGAGTATTTATTGCTAAATCCTACCGATTGAAATGATGAACCGAAGCCGTGCCACAAGTGTAATGACAACAATAAGAAAGCCACACAATACAAACCAGTACGAATTGGACTTTCGAATTTATGATTCAACTCTTCAAAATATCTAGTTGGTTCGATTGAATTAACATCTACATATTTGTAAACAATTTCTTGAACCCAAAAATCATAAAAATGTAGTCCGATAAATGCCAAAACCACTAATCCAGAAATAATCATATTTCTAGAAGCCCAAGAAGCATTTGCTGCTCCGTTGTAATTCACGTAAGCTATTGGTCTAGCTTTTCGGTTTTTAAGTTCTAAAACCATTCCCATAACGAAATGAAAAACAACACCGGCAATTAAAACGGGTTGCATAACAAATTGAATTAACGGATTGTAACCCATAAAATGTGACATCGCATTAAATGAATCGGCACTAAACACTGAAACCATATTAATAAAAAAGTGAAGCGATAGAAACGAAATCAAAAAAAGTCCTGAAAGCGCCATTGCCACTTTTTTAGCAATTGACGACTTCAATATTGCAGATTTTGCCATAAGTATTAAAATAAATTATTTTTTAAAGTGCCACAAAAATAAAGCAAATTGAGTTTAATCACAACCTTTTCTTGTTTAATTATGCTTAATAGACTGTTAATTATTTGATAAACAATACGAACCTTTTATACCCACTTCATTTTACCTTATTGTTACTGTTCAATACGTATTTTTTTGAGCTAGTATTGTGCCTAGGCTTATTGAAAAAATCGGATTGTCATTTTATTTGAAACATTTTATCAACTGCATAAAAATTAAAGCTGCTATTCTTCCTTTTTTGTTGCCAAAGTTTTTACTTTTGAGTACTCAAAGTTTAAAAATTAAATGTTATGAAATACCATCAAATAGACCGACAACTTTTTATAAAAAATCGCTCCAAATTCACGGCTCAAATGAAGCCAAATAGTGTGGCGGTTTTCAATTCGAATGATATTTATCCGGTTTCTGCCGATAGCACTTTACCATTCGCACAACATCGCGATATTTTCTATTTATCCGGCGTTGATCAAGAAGAAAGTATTCTATTGCTTTTTCCCGATGCACCCTATGAAAACCAACGTGAAATGCTATTCTTGAAAGAAACCAGCGAACACATTGCGATTTGGGAAGGCGAAAAACTAACCAAAGACAGAGCTTTTGAAGTTTCTGGAATAAAAACCGTGCATTGGTTACAGGATTTCGAAAAGGTTTTGTTCGAAATGATGACCCATTGCGAAACGGCTTATATCAATACGAATGAGCATTATCGCGCCACCGTGGAAACCGAAACCCGCGAAGCCCGTTTTGTAAAATGGTGGAAAGCCAAATATCCAGCCCATCAAGTAGCTAAAAGCAATCCTATTTTGCAACGCATTCGTTCCGTGAAAGAAACGGAAGAATTGGATTTAATCCAAAATGCCTGCAACATCACCGAAAAAGGCTTTAAAAGAATTCTTTCTTTCGTAAAACCAAATGTAACCGAATACGAAATCGAAGCCGAATTGATTCACGAATTTGTTCGAAATCGTTCTAAAGGCTTTGCTTATACTCCTATTATAGCTTCGGGTAACAATGCCAATGTATTGCATTACATCGAAAACAACCAACAATGTAAAGCCGGTGATTTAATCTTGCTTGACGTTGCCGCTGAATATGCCAATTATTCCAGCGATATGACGCGAACTATTCCGGTTTCCGGACGTTATTCCGACCGACAAAAAGCGGTTTACAATGCCGTTCTTCGAGTGAAAAATGAAGCAACAAAAATGCTTACGCCAGGAACCCTTTGGAAACAATATCAATTTGAAGTGGGCAAAATAATGACTTCGGAATTACTTGGTCTAGGACTTATCGACAAAGCCGATGTGCAAAACGAAAACCCGGATTGGCCAGCTTACAAAAAATATTTTATGCACGGCACTTCTCACCATATGGGATTAGACACGCATGATTACGGCATCTTGACCGAGCCAATGAAAGCCAATATGGTTTTTACCGTCGAGCCAGGAATCTACATTCCCGCCGAAGGTTTTGGAATCCGATTGGAAGATAATGTGGTAATTCAAAAAACTGGAGAACCTTTTAACTTAATGCGCAATATTCCAATTGAAATTGAAGAAATTGAAACACTTATGAATTCTTGATTTAGAGGATAGAATATAGAGAAAAGAAAATAGACGGTTTGCAGCAATGTAATCCGTTTTTTAAAAATTTACAAAAAAAATAAAATGAAAAGACTTTTTTCCCTTTTAATGCTGTTTATTGGCTTGAATAGCTTTGGTCAAAACTCAGAAGTAATCAACAAACTTTTTAAAACCAAAATCAAAGCGAACGTAACCATAAATGACACAATTAACTTAGACAACTTCAAAGAATTAGTTATTATTCCTGGAGGCCATTTTAGAAAAGAACTTGAAAAAATAAATTATTTTTCACAAATTATGACTTTTGAAGAGTTTCAAAAAGAAATTAAAAAAGGAGGATTTGACGTTTCAAAATATAACATAAATACTAAAGAAGGTGCAGAATTCATTTTTAAGGATTATAAAAAATTTATTTTTGTAGCTCAAACACTTTCAAACACAGATAAAGACACTCGACAAATAATTATAGTCGACCCTTCGAAAGGAAAAGTGTTTGAAGTTGAAGGAAAACTAAAGACTAATGTTATAGGGATTTCTGCTGGCACAACATATATGCCCGAAGAAATGAACAATGCTATGTTGAATGAACTTGTAAATTATATTAGGACAAACTCTAAAACATATAAATAATCAAATTGCTGTTTTGAGTATTAAGTTTAAACCATATAAGTCATATAAGTTTTTCTTATATGACTTATATGGTTTAAAAATTTTAGCCTTATTTTTGCTTCAAGTTTACAACTATGAATCAAATCCTCTACAAAAACACGAAAATCTCCTATTCTGATTCTGGGAAAGGCGGCGCTATTGTGTTGCTTCACGGCTTTCTTGAAAACCAAACAATGTGGCAGGAATTGATCCCGGAATTATGTAAAAGACATCGCATCATCACCATCGATTTGTTGGGCCACGGCGAATCAGGATGCTTAGGTTATGTGCATTCTATGGAGGAAAACGCCGATGCAGTTCATTCTGTTTTATCGGAATTACGAATCCGAAAAGCGATTTTTGTTGGGCATTCTATGGGCGGTTACGTGGCATTGGCTTTTGCCGAATTGTATCCCGACAATGTAAAAGGGTTGGTTTTATTAAATTCGACTTCAAAAGCCGACAGCGAGGAACGAAAAAAGAATAGAGATCGCGCCATAAAAGCCGTAAAGAAAGATTATATGGGTTTTATTCGGCTTTCGATTGCCAATCTTTTTAGCCCGGATAATCGTGAAAAATTTAGTGCCGAAAGCGAAAGCGTAAAATTAGAAGCGCTAAAAACGCCTTTACAAGGAATTGTTGCTTCACTCGAAGGAATGAAAATCCGCAAAGACCGCGAAGTTTTATTGCATCTTACTCCCTTCCCGAAAATGCTTATTCTCGGAAAAAAAGATCCTGTTTTAATCTACCCAGAATCTTTGGAGCAAATAGAAAATACCGACGTAAAACTAGTCACTTTCTCCGACGGACACATGAGTGCTATTGAAAATCAGGAAGAATTAAAAGAGGTTTTATTAGCGTTTTTTAAAGCGATTTAAATTTTCTCCTCAAATTAGAAACATCTTTTTCTTAACTAAACTACTTATAATTCTCTTTGTGTCCTTTGCGAAATCTTAGCGAACTTTGCGGTTAAACCTTTTCCTCAAAAGAAATGTTCACATCTAGAATTTCATTCAACAACAAAACCATTTGTTCTAAATAATTATTCAAAATTTCTTCGCCAATAATTACATTTCCTTCTTTCCCATCTTTAAAATTGAAAGGCAAAAAACCAGATTTTAAGTTTTTGAATGAGATAATTCCAGCTTCAATCGGCTTACCGTTTGCTTCTTTTTCGAACATAAAAACATACGCCAAAACTTGGATGATTTTATCGTTTTTGATGTCTTCAGTCAAACCTTTCCATGATTTTAATGTGACATTTGTCTTTTCAACTTTTCCGGTTTTATAATCGATGATTCTAATGTTTCCATTACGTTCTTCAATTCGATCCACTGATCCACCAATTTTTACAGGAAATGGCAAACTTGGATGTTCCAATATTCGTTCGAATCGTTGTTCTAATGCCAGAATTTTTATAGCATCTCCCTTTTTTATATTTTCCAATTCTACCTTCAAGAAATTGAAAACATTCCGTTTAGCGACTTCAAAAGCCAAAAGATTGCGCCCTTTCTTGATTTCACCTTCTTTGTAAACGAGCTTGAATTGTTTCAAAACTTCATCATCCATCAATTTAAAACAGCTTAAAACAGCTGCTTCAGACAAAAACTTACCAATAAACGGTTCGTATAAAACCTTTAAAGTTTCGTGAATGATGGTTCCCAAAGTATTTAAAGCGATATTTTCCTCAACTTCTTCGACTTCACTGATGCGTAAAATCTTTTGGAAATAAAAATCGATCGGATTCCTGATGTAACTCGTTAATGCTGATGGCGAAAAACCTTTATCGGCAATATCTTTTAATCGCAACATCACTAATTCCGATTTTGGAATCACCATTGGCTGATAAGCAGTTTCGGGCAAAACCACATTGTAAATTTCGTGGGTCAATAGGTGTTTTGGTTGTCTTTCGACTTCTAATTGAGTGATAAAACGACTTTTTTCGCCAGCGTCTAAACCTTCACTTTCGGTGTTATAAATCAAATAAATATTTTTGGCACGTTGCAATAAATGGTAGAAATGATAGGTATAAATGGCGTCTTTTTCTTTGAAAGTCGGCAAGCCTAATTCTCTTTTCACATCATACGGAATAAACGAATTCTGTGATTTCCCGGCAGGCAATTTACCTTCATTCATTGATGTGATAATAACAGTTTCGAAATCCAAAACGCGGCTTTCCAAAACCCCCATAATTTGCAAACCATTCAAAGGTTCTCCTTCAAAAGAAACTTCGGCCAAATCAATTACTTGTTTGTAAATGGCATAAAGTGTCTCGATTTTATCAATATGCAAATGTTTCGAATAGTAATTTATCAGTTTATTAATAACTTTGAAAATTGCATAAACAAAGGCTTTGGTGATTTTTTCTTCTTCGTTTTCGTTACTTAAATTAGTTTTAATCGTTAGTAACAAATTAGAAATGGTTTCCAAAACCGCCATCGAACCAGTCTCCCATTTTTTGAATAATAAAAGAAACAAATCACTTGGATTTGGATTCAATTCCAACAATTTATGATGAGTAATAAACGTATAATTATTCTGATTGATAATACCAACTAACACACTAGTTTTGGCAAAAGGCTCCACCAAAGGATGTGTTAAAATATCCAAAATGTCTTTGTAATATAACACATAACTCTTGGCATTTCTTGCCAAGGCATTAGTGTGCATTTTGAACAATTTCGCAATCAAAATCTGGGCCGGATTGTTCTTGCTCGAATAACCCATCGTGATATTCAATGCTCCAACAGTTGATGGTAACGAATATAAAAGCGGCACCAAAAGGTTTTCTTCCCCGAGAACAACGGCAACCTTGTCTAATGTGGCATTCGGATTATCCTTAATAATATTTTCAATGATGCTTCCAGTAATTTTGGCTTGACCAATTGTTTTAGGTGTTCCAATAATTTGAATGTTTTTAGATTGCGAAAAGTCGTCTACAATCCATTCAAAAGGACTGGATTTATAATGTTTCCAACTTTCTTTGAACCGTCGCACAAACAATCCTGCATCGTGAAATGGGTCACTAAGAAACGTTTTATCTACATCCCAGTATATTGAAGCCTGATCAGATGCTATTAAATGCTGAATAATTCCTTCTTCGGCGGCATTAAGTGCATTGAACCCAGCAAAAACAAATTGTTTTTCTTTAATGGAATCCGAAAAATGATTAAGATTATTAACTGCTTCCCGATAAATTAATCCCTGATAACCTATCCCTTTGTTGAGTAAATGATTGTAAAGTGATTGATAATAATTGGGCAACAGTTTCCAAAAATCAATGTAATTTTCGAGTAATTGGGTTTTATTTTCGACTTCAATTCCCCATTTTTTAATGTCTTCGATGTCTTTTAGATACGAAAGAACGTGTGATGGCACTAATAAGTAGCGGTCAATTTCGTTGAAATCCTGTAAAAGTGTTTTGGCCCAATTGGCAAATAATTCAAACGATTGTTGATTTACTTTTTCGGTAATCGAAAGATAAACTTCATAGAATTCAAATAATAATTCTATTGGATCTACAGCACGAATACTTGCTATATCTTGAATAAATTCTTCAATACTAATAATCTCTGGAGATACAATATTAGTTTCAACTTGTTTTTTTAAAGCTTCAATCAGAAATATTTTGGCACGCTTGTTTGGCAAAACAACAGTTGTGTTTGATAGTTTTCCTGAATAGTCTTCAATTAAAACTTTTGCTATTCTATTTAAAAAAGAAGTATTTGTCATTCTATAAATATAAAAAAAGCCATTCAATTTAGAATGGCTTTTTAAAATTATTTATTTAAAAGTAAATTACATTTTACCTTCGTATATAGAACCTATGTGTCTAACTTCAGTTCTTCTGTTTTGAGCTTTACCAGCTTTAGTTTTGTTTGTAGCAATTGGCTTAGTTTCACCAAAACCTACAGCAGCTAAATTTTCAGATTTAACTCCTTTCTCTATTAAAGCGTTTCTAACAGCATTAGCTCTGTCTTCAGAAAGTTTCTGATTGAATGCATTAGAACCGTCGCTATCTGTATGTCCTTCAATGCTAAATTTAGCATTTGGATAGTTTTTAAGAATTTCTCTCATAGCATCTAAACTTGCTATTGTTGCAGCATCTCCCTCTTTGAAAGTCGATTTACCTGTATTAAAGAAAACCGATCTAGCTTGAATTTTAAGACTTTCAACGACCTCTGGAGTTACTTCAGGACATCCTTTATTGCTAGCAGGACCAGCTACAGTAGGACAATCATCTTCTAAATCTGGAACACCATCTTTGTCAGCATCTAATACTGGACAACCTTGATTACTTATAGGACCAGCTACAGTAGGACATTTGTCATCTTTATCAGCAAGACCATCTCCATCAGTATCAGGACAACCTTTGAATTTAGCTAAACCTGCTGTATCAGGACAAGCATCATCTTTATCAGCAATTCCGTCTCCATCTTTATCAGGACAACCGTTCAAAGCAGCTAAACCAAACTCAGTTGGACAAGCATCGCTTCCGTCAATGATTCCATCACCATCAGTATCAGGACAACCATTAAATTGTTTTAAACCTGCAACTTCTGGACAGGCATCGTCTTTGTCATAAATTCCATCTCCATCAGTATCTTTCCCGCCAAATTTAAATGTAAGACCAGCTGTATGTTGAATATGAGTAGGTGCTACTGGAGTAGATACATCACCATTGTCTCTATCACCAAATGAATGCTTATAAGTAGATTCTAATGAAAACCCAACATTTTCAGAAAACCAAAAAGTTAAACCAAGTCCTGGATTTATGGTTCCGAAACTATTGTCTCCAAAGAAAGTATAACCTCCACCAAGATGTAAGGAAGGATCAATCACTTTAGATTTAATTAAACTCATAAAACTGTATTTAACACTGGCATCAATGCCATAATACATTAAATCTCCTGGATTAGAAACCACATATCCACGAGAATCATGACCAACAGCAGTAGGATTAAAACTAACAAATTTGTCTATTTTGTTTACAGAACCCTGAATTCCAAAAGAAAAATTATCCCCTACATATTTAGATAAACCGATATACGATATTGAAGGAAGAATGTTCCAATTGTCTTTAGCAGCGAATATTTGAGAAACATGAGCGTCTAGCGAATTTTTCCCTCCGCGTGCACTAGTTTTAGTATCAACTGCATTTACCCCAAAAGAGAGTGCCCATTGGTTGTTTTTGTCTTGCGCATATGAGCTTAAGCTCATTGCCATTATCACAATAAATAAAATTTTGTCTAGATGTTTCATACTTAAATTGGTTTAATTACGATTTAGTTAATTTTAAACAAAAGTAATCCGTAATTTTTTAACTACAAAATAAAAAGTTAAAAAAAACACGCAAAAACCTATAAAAGCGTGAATTATACAATATTTAGATTCATTCCAACTTCCACAAAAGCTTGAATCGCTTTATCCAAATGTTCTTTTGTGTGTGAGGCCGAAAGTTGCACCCTGATTCTTGCTTTATCCTTTGGCACAACTGGAAAAAAGAAGCCAATAACATAGATTCCTTTCTTCAAAAGTTCGTTTGCCATAGTCTGGGCTAATTTTGCATCATATAACATCACAGGAACAATGGCAGAATCACCGTCAATAATATCAAAACCAGCATTTTTCATTCCTGATTTGAAATAATTGGTATTCCATTCCAATTTATCCCGAAGTGTTGTATCTTTTTCCAACAATTCAAAAACCTTTATGGAAGCTCCAACAATTGCCGGAGCCAATGAATTTGAAAACAAATATGGCCTGGAGCGTTGACGCAGTATTTCGACAATTTCCTTTTTGGCCGTGGTGTAACCTCCCATCGCGCCGCCAAGTGCTTTTCCTAATGTTCCTGTAATGATGTCAACTCTTCCCATTACCCCTTTTGCCTCGAGAGTTCCTTTTCCAGTTGCGCCTATAAATCCAGCAGCGTGACATTCGTCAACCATCACCATTGCATCATATTTATCAGCTAAATCACATATTTTGTCTAATGGAGCAACAATGCCATCCATAGAGAAAACACCATCTGTGACAATAAGTTTGAAACGAACACCAGATTCATTGGCTTTTATTAATTGTTGTTCCAAATCTTCCATATTGCTATTTTCATATCGATAACGATTCGCTTTACACAAGCGAACTCCGTCAATAATTGAAGCGTGGTTTAAACTGTCCGAAATTATTGCATCGTTTTCATTTAACAAAGGTTCAAAAACGCCTCCATTGGCATCAAAAGCCGCAGCGTACAAAATCGTATCTTCAGTTCCATAAAAATCAGAAATCTTTTTTTCTAAAGTTTTATGAATATCCTGCGTTCCACAAATAAACCGAACGGATGACATTCCAAAACCGTGCGTATCCATCGTGTCTTTTGCCGCCTGGATCACTTCGGGATGAGATGACAATCCAAGATAATTATTGGCGCAAAAATTCAAAACCGTCTCTCCATTCACAGTGATTTCAGCTCCCTGTGGCGAGGTGATGATTCTTTCTTTCTTGAAAATTCCGTCGTCTTCAATGGTTTGAAGTTCATTTTGCAGATATTCTCTTATTTTTCCGTACATATTTTTATTTCTTATGTTTAAGTGTCAAAGATTTCTACAAATTTACCACATTGATTTGTTCACCAATATAAATAAGTGCTTTTTTTACAACCTTATAACCCATTAATTCAATTGCATTTTGATAATTTTCCAATTGTAATTGATACTTTGAATTATGTGTTCCGGTTTTATAATCCAAAAGGTAAACTTCCTTGTGATTTGTCAAAACCATTCGGTCAGGCTTGATGGTGTTTCCAAGTTTTTGAATAATGGTTTGTTCATTCAATACCTCGTTTCCTTCGGCAAAATAATTTGAAAGTTCCGAATGATTGACAATTTCCTGAATGGTTTTATAAACCACTTCTTTTTGATTCATAGTAATTAATCCACTTTCGATAGCTTTTGTAATGGCTAAATCAACATCAGTTTTAATTTTTATAAAAGACAAAATTTCGTGAACCACATTTCCATATTCTATTGCTTCTTGCTGATGCGTTCCCCACATCAATGCTTCTCTTTGGGCGATTTTAATGTTTTTGGGATTCAAAATTTCTGAAACTAAAGAAATAGTTTTCAAAGTATCGACGTGTTTTTTCTCGTCTGACAATTTGGCAGGATTTCCAAATTCGTATTCGAATTTATCTTCTTCAAATTTTCCTTTATTAATCAGATAATTGACAAAAAAAGTAGCCATATTATTCTTTCTCACAACACCTTTGGAATCTAAATTCATATTCGAAATCACATATAATTGTTCTTCGGCTCGTGTCAAAGCCACATACAAAATATTAATATTGTCTAATAATTCTTCCTGTGATTTTTGGCTATAAACAGCTTTTGCCGTTTCTCCAAAACCTTCAACGGCTTTGCTGTTATCAACCAATACTTTTGGCAGTCCAAAATCCTCTACTTCTGTGTCAATCCATAATTTATTTTTTGGACTGCGACTGTAATCTTCATCGGCAAAAGGCATAATTACGACTGGGAATTCCAATCCTTTAGAAGTATGAATAGTCATTATCCGAACCGCATTATTCCCCTCGGGCGAAGGAATGCTGAATTTCTCCGAATTTTTGTCCCAGTAATTTAAAAAATCTGATATTCCCGCTTGATTGCGAATATCTCTTTCAAGAACGATATCCATAAAATACTGAACGTAAGCATTGCTTTTATTGAGATTAAGGAATTTAGAAACAATAATCTCAACCGCTTCATACAAAGATTTTTTTTTGATGTTTTGAAAAGACAAGCTAACGTCAAAACTCTCAAGCCAATTCTCAAAATCCATTTCATTTACAAACCCCATTCCTTGCGCAATAAAATCGTGAATTGGAAATTTGTCTTGACTATTTTGCGCTAAATAATGCAAGAAATAGGCTTTTGATTCTTTATCCGAATTGTTTTTTAAGTACTTTAACAAATGGATAATGAATCGGACTTCGGTGGCATTTTTTATCATCAATGTTTCTGAAGACAAAAGCGGAATTCCTTGCTCTGTCAAATAATTGGCAACTGCAATTCCTTGACTGCGTTTCCGTGTCAAAACAACAATTTCCTTATATTCAAAACCCTGTTTCACAACTTTTTGAATGGTGTTTAAAGTCGTCAAAATATACAATTCTGTTTTACCCAAAGCCTCTTCGTCGTCTTCCTCATTTTCAACTTTTGGAATAAAAGAAATATTCACATAACCCCCTGTTTTAGTATTACTTTTTTGATGGCTGTGATTGGCATACAAATCCTTGTAATCTTCTTGTTCGAATTCATTGGACAACAATTGAAAAAACTCGTTGTTGAATTCGATTATTTGCGAATAAGAGCGGTAATTTTTATCTAAATGAAAGGGCTTTTTATCAGGATTGTTGAACGGATTATGGTCTTTACTCAATTCTATAAACTGTTCTGCTTTGCCTCCACGCCAGCGATAAATGGACTGCTTTGGGTCTCCAACAATCATCAAAGTTCCTTTTTCACCTTCGAATTCGCTTGATGTAGCGTTGTCAATAAGCGGAATCAGATTTTGCCATTGCATTTCAGAAGTGTCTTGAAATTCATCTATAAAAAAATGACGATAGCGTTCGCCCAATCTTTCGTAGATAAACGGAGCCGGTTGGTTTTGAATTTCTCGATGAATAATGGCGTTAAACTCGGAAATGGAAAGCACGTTTTGTTCACTTTGAATTTTTGTCAATTCATTGCTGACGGTATTCAACAAAGATAAAGGCGTAATGTTTTTCAGGAATGCTTTGTAAAAATCCCGTTTTTCAAAGTTTTTATAAACAGTCGCAAGAATCTTCAATAATTCCGGGATAATATTTTCAATTAAAGCACCGTCTTTAGCGGTTTTATTGATTTTTATGTCTTCAGATTCGTGGTAAGTTTTATTTTTTGGATTGAATTTTCCTTCTTGAATGCTTTGTAAATGTTTGGGGAAATAAGCCCCAGAAAAGGATTTGGTATCAATTCCGTTTTTCTCAATTAATTGTAATGCACTTTCTGCAATTGCTGTATTTTCTTTTTCCAAAGCTTTGCAGGCTTCGGAAAGTTTTTCTTTTATTTCGACAAATTCCGTGATGGATTTATCTTGAAAATGAGTAATTTCATTTCGGTTATTTTCATTGAGAACCAAACGACCTGTTTCGAGAATTTCTCTGGAAATGTCCCAAGATTTGTCGTCATCAGTTTTTTCCATTGTGAAATCGATCAGCAATTTTGTCAAGGTTTCATCTTCTCCGGCTTGAGCAATAATGGCATCGACGGCTTCTGTGAGCAGATTTTCAGTGTCCAAAGTCACTTCAAAAGTCATTGGCAAACCTAAATCGTGTGCAAAAGCACGAATGACTTTGTGCGTGAATTTATCGATTGTCGAAATATCAAAAGCCGCATAATTGTGAATAATATGCTTGATGATTTGTTGCGATTTGGTTTTGATTTGGATAATGGAAAGTTCCGTTTCTATGGCCAAATGTTGCATTAAATCCTGAGCTTTTTCGCTTGGATTGTCTTTTGAAAACTCGGATAAACTGCCCACGATTCTGCTTTTCATTTCGTGCACCGCTTTGTTGGTAAACGTGATGGCGAGAATGTTTCGATAGGCATCATTTTTATTGGCAACGAGAATGATTTTCAGGTATTCTTTGACGAGTGCATAGGTTTTCCCGGAACCTGCCGATGCGTCATATATGGAGAATGATGGTCTTTGCATTTAGATTTTTGATTTCAGAGTAACGATTTTTGACCCGAGCGATAGCGAACTGGCGAAGCATTTCAGATTTAGTTCCTTATCCCGAATGCCCTGATGGAAGGGAAAATCCTCGCCATTTTTCTTGGCGAGATTGGAATGACAGCAGGAAAAAGCTCCTCACTTCGAAAGCTCAGTGTGATATAAAACAGCACTATCAATTAATTTAATAAAACTATAACGAAATAGAATTTCCAATTCCAAAGTTAATTGTTTATTTTTGAATAAAATATTTATAAATCATTAAACAACTATATTATGGCTTTCGAATTACCACAATTACCTTATGCGTATGACGCATTGGAACCTTATATTGATGCGCGCACTATGGAAATCCATCTTACAAAACACCATAATGCTTATATCACTAACGTAAATGCCGCTATTGCAGGAACAGATTTAGAAGGAAAAAGCATTGAAGATATTTTGACAAATTTGGATATGAAAAATATGGCTGTTCGTAACAACAGCGGCGGACATTTCAATCACAGTTTGTTTTGGACAATTATGTCTCCAAACGGCGGCGGATTGCCAACAGGAGAATTATTGACTGCAATTGAAAGTGCTTTTGGAACATTTGAAGCGTTTAAAGCGGCTTTTGCCAAAGCTGGAATCACACAGTTTGGTTCAGGATGGGCTTGGCTTTGTGTAAAAGATGGTAAATTAGAAGTTTGCGGAACACCAAATCAAGATAATACTTTAATGCCTGGCGTAGGTTGTGGCGGAAGACCAATACTTGGAATGGATGTGTGGGAACATGCTTATTATTTGCATTATCAAAACAGAAGACCGGACTATGTTGAAGCTTTCTTCAATGTAATAAACTGGGATGAAGTTGCCAGAAGATATGCTTTAGAGAAATAGTCTTTTAAGAAACTAGACTTTAACTGATAGACGAATAGACTTGAAAAGGTTTGTTCGTCTATTTTTTTGTCTTTTATCTAATAAAAGGTTATTATCTATTCTCTTTCCCTTGACTTTATTCCAATAAAAAAGGTGAAATTGCTTTCACCCTTTTTGCCCCAAATCTACCATAAACTTAACCTACTAATATTATGGTGAATCAAAGATATAATCACAATATGCTAATAACAAATAAATTAGATGAAATACACAAAAACTCGATGAACTACTAAAATATTGATCTATTAATATGCTCTTGCATTTTTACCTTCATAAAAATTCATAAATGCCTTATTTACAACACGGTTACCCCCAGAAGTTGGATAATCCCCGGTGAAATACCAATCCCCTAAATTCTTTGGACAAGCGATGTGCAAATTCTCAACCGTTTGGAAAATAATTTTCACTTCGGCATTGATTTCTGGTGAACTCAAAAGTTGTGCTATTTTATCTGAAATTTCTTGCGGTTGAAATGGAGCATAAATTTCGGTGACAAAATTAAGGACTTCATGATCCATTAAATCCTGCTGTTGCTTACATTTGGCATAAACTTCATCGACAATATGGTATAGGTTTCTTTCTTTTAAAAGTTCTAATGCAGCTCTAAACGCCACCAATCCTTCAAGTTTTGCCATATCAATTCCGTAACAATCCGGATACCTAATTTGCGGTGCCGATGAAACTACAACTATACTTTTGGGTTTCAACCGATCCATCATTTTGATAATACTCATTTTGAGTGTTGTTCCACGCACAATGCTATCATCAATAATTACCAAATTATCTGTTGGTTTAATAACGCCATACGTAACATCATATACGTGGGCAACCAAATCATCTCGGCTACTGTCTTCAGTGATGAAAGTTCGCAGTTTTGCATCTTTAATAGCCACTTTCTCGGTTCTGATTTTTACTGAAAGGATTTCCTCGAGTTTTTCTCTTGTCAGTTTTTTTCTGTTCTCGAGAATGTAATTATTCTTCCTTTGATTCAAAAAATCCTGAGCCGCTTCGACCATTCCATAGAAAGAAGTTTCGGCAGTGTTTGGAATATAGGAAAAAACGGTGTTGTCTGTGTCGTTATCAATGGCTTCTAAAACGGCTGGTAGAATTAGTTTTCCCAAGTTTTTTCGTTCCTGATATATTTCGGCATCACTACCACGAGAAAAATAAATTCTTTCAAAAGAACACGCTTTTTTTATAGTTGGCGGAAGAATTTCTTCTTCTGTAACTTTTCCGTTTTTCTTGATGATTAAGGCTTTTCCGGGTTGAAGTTCTTTTACTTTTTCGAAATCTACATTGAAAACTGTTTGAATAACCGGTCGTTCCGATGCCACTACCACAATTTCATCGTCTTCATAAAAATAAGCAGGACGAATTCCAGCTGGATCTCTAAAAACAAAAGCGTCTCCGTGACCCAAAAGCCCAGTCATTGCATAACCACCGTCTAAATTTTTTGAAGCTCTGGTCAAAATCTTGGCAATATCTAATCTTTCTGCAATTACTGGAGAAGCTTCTTGTTTTGTCAAGCCTTCATTTTTGCAATCTTGATACAATTCAATAACAGCTTTATCTAAAAAATGACCTATTTTTTCCATTACGGTAACCGTATCCGTCATTTCTTTTGGATGCTGTCCTAAATCAACAAGATTTTGAAAAAGTTCTTTTACATTAGTCATATTGAAATTTCCAGCCAATATCAGATTTCTATGCATCCAATTGTTTTGACGTAAAAAAGGGTGTACGCTTTCGATGCTGTTTTTTCCAAAGGTTCCATAACGAACGTGTCCCAAAAACAATTCACCCAAATAAGGGATTTTCCTTTTTTGCAAAGCCACATCGTCCAAATATTCAGGATGTAATGCTAATTCTTCATTTATCCTGTCGTTTATTTGGGCAAAAACATCTTGGATAGGTTGAGCATCATTCGACCTAACTCTGCTTATATATCTTTCACCCGGTTCCACATCAAGTTTGATGCTTGCAAAACCTGCTCCGTCTTGTCCTCGATTGTGCTGCTTTTCCATTAGGAGATACATTTTTTGTATACCGTAGAAAGCAGTGCCGTATTTTTCTTTGTAGAATTCTAACGGCTTTTTTAATCTTAAAAGGGCAATGCCACATTCGTGTTTAATTGCGTCGCTCATTGTTGTTGTAATTTGTAGTTAATTATTTTTAACGCAGTTTGCAAATTAAAATCTGTGAATCTGCGGCTATTCTTAATAAAAAAAGCCCCGAAATTCGAGGCATACTTTTTTATATTTCTATATCAAATTGAGTTAGAGATTTAAATTGTTGCAATCTAGCAATCACTTCTTCTTTCTCAAGGTCAACCATTTTTTCTGTTCCAAATTTTTCTACACAAAATGAAGCCAAATTTGACCCATAAATTATGGCGCTTTTCATATTTTCGAAAGATACGTTTTCACTTTGTGTAATATATCCAGCAAATCCTCCTGCAAATGTATCTCCAGCTCCAGTTGGATCAAAAACTTCTTCTAAAGGTAAAGCTGGGGCAAAGAAAATTTTATGGTCGTGAAACAACAAAGCTCCGTGCTCTCCTTTTTTGATAACCACATATTCTGGTCCCATAGTATGGATTTTTGCTGCTGCTTTTACCAATGAATATTCTCCTGATAATTGTCTTGCTTCTTCATCATTGATGGTAATTACATCGATACGTTTAATCACATCCAATAATTCTGGCAAAGCACAATCCATCCAAAAATTCATAGTGTCTAGAACCACTAATTTTGGTTTGACATCCATTTGATCCAGAACGCTGCTTTGTACTAATGGATGCAAGTTTCCTAGCATCACAACATCGGCAGTTTTGAAATTCTGGGGAACTTTTGGTTGAAAATCAGCCAAAACGTTTAACTGGGTATCCAATGTGTCTCTTGAATTCAAATCGTTATGGTAACGACCACTCCAAAAGAAGGTTTTTCCTCCTTTGACCACTTCAAGACCTGAAATATCTATGTTTTTATCTGTCAATAAATCCAAATATTCTTGCGGAAAATCATCTCCAACTACAGAAACTATTGCAGATTGAAGTTTAAAATGAGAAGCCGAAAGTCCTATGTAAGTTCCTGCTCCGCCTAAAATTTTGTCTGTTTTGCCAAAAGGCGTTTCAATAGCGTCGAAAGCTACGGTTCCAACAATCAATAATTTATTCATTATATGTAATTCGAATTAAGCGGCAAAGATAGTTTATAAGTTTGAAGTTTAAAAATGTATGTGATTAGAAGTTACTATTTAAGTTTAGACTCTTCTTTCTCATAAAAAACATCGACAGAAAGTTCTTTTTGGCTAGATGCAAAAACTGCCAATTCATCGCAACGTTCGTTTTGAGGATGATTATTATGTCCTTTTATCCATTTGAAATCGACTTGGTGTTTTCTGTAAACTGCCAGGAAGCGTTTCCATAAATCGGGATTTTTCTTTCCTGCAAAATCTTTTTTCTCCCAACCGAAAACCCATTTCTTTAAAACGGAATCCACCACATATTTAGAATCTGAAACTATTAAAACTTTCATATTGGGGTTTTTCAACTTTTCGAGACCCACAATTACGGCCAACAATTCCATTCTGTTATTAGTAGTATGACGAAAACCTTCGTAAAATTCTTTTTTGTGCGGCGTTCCCACTAGTTCCATAACAACGCCGTAACCGCCTCGTCCGGGATTTCCTTTGGCAGCGCCATCAGTATAAATATGTACGTCGTGATTCAAAGTTAGAGGTTAGAGGTTAGAAGTTTATCAATCACTACTGGAAAATTATCTTGTTCTAATTCGTGTATTTTTTCGGCAACAACTTCTGGGGAATCTGTTGGCGAAAGCATAACACTTTTTTGAAAAATAACATTACCTTCGTCATAATTTTCATTAACAAAATGAATGGTAATTCCGGTTTCTTTTTCCTTGTTTTCAACAACCGCTTTGTGAACATTCATGCCGTACATTCCTTTTCCGCCAAATTTTGGCAACAAGGCAGGATGAATATTTATTATGGCATTTGGATACGATTCAATCATACTTTTGGGCAGTTTTAATAAAAATCCGGCGAGAACTATCAAATCGGGTACTAAATTATTTAATTTTTGTAGGACATTACCTTCTATTAATTCTTCTTTGTTGAAGATTTCTGTTGGAACTTGAAAGTTTTTGGCTCTTTCAATCACTTTGGCGTTTGGATTATTGGTAAAGACAGCGACAACAGTTGCAATGGCTTTATTTTCAAAATATTTTATGATGTTTTCGGCATTAGTCCCCGAACCAGAAGCGAAAATTACAATTTTCTTCATAACCAAAATGATTTCTTTTATGCAAAAAAAAGAATAAAAAGTGATAATAAATAACAAACTGAAGTCTTTGTGAAATTTATTTTATAAATTAGCTGTCACATTTATTAACTAAATAGTTGTTTTAAAATAAAGTTTTTTATTTTTGCCAACAAATTAAAATTTAAAATTAAAGATTATGTCAGACATTGCATCAAGAGTAAAAGCGATTATCGTAGACAAATTAGGCGTTGACGAAAACGAAGTTGTAACAGAAGCAAGCTTCACTAATGATTTAGGAGCAGATTCATTAGACACAGTAGAACTTATTATGGAATTCGAAAAAGAATTTGATATTCAAATTCCAGACGATCAAGCAGAAAACATTGCTACTGTAGGTCAAGCGATTTCTTATATCGAAGAAGCTAAGAAATAATAAAAAAACACCCGTTTGCTTCATTGTAAACGGGTGTTATTATTTTAAAAACTAAATTTCGGATTGAATTTCAATCTCAATAATATTAAAAATAGAATTACCCATGCTCTTTTGTAGTAATAATACAGGAAAGAAAGCGTGGGTTTTATTTGTTGAAATATATAAAAAACACCCTAGGTTATGGTATTAAAAAGAGTTGTAGTTACAGGTTTGGGTGCGCTTACTCCAATAGGAAATAATATCCAAGAGTATTGGAATAGTCTTATTAATGGCGTTAGTGGAGCCGCAACAATTACTCATTATGACGCTTCAAAGCATAAAACACAATTTGCTTGTGAAGTGAAAAACTTCAATGCTGAAGACTTTATCGACAGAAAAGAAGCCCGAAAAATGGATCGATATGCACAATATGCAATAGTTACTGCAGAAGAAGCTGTAAAAGATGCCGGTTTTGATTTAGAAAAATTAGATAAAGATAGAATTGGAGTTATTTGGGGTTCAGGAATTGGAGGACTAGAAACATTTCAAAATGAAATGCTTGATTTTGCCAAAGGAGACGGAACACCACGATTCAATCCTTTCTTTATACCAAAAATGATTGCTGATATAGCTGGTGGTCATATCTCTATAAAATACGGTTTTAGAGGTCCGAATTTCACAACCGTTTCGGCTTGTGCCTCTTCAACAAATGCTATTATTGATGCTTTCAATTACATTCGTTTGGGTCATGCTGATGCAATAGTAACAGGTGGTTCAGAAGCTGCAGTAACAATTGCAGGAATGGGCGGATTTAATGCGATGCATGCTCTTTCAACAAGAAATGAAGATCCAAAAACCGCTTCAAGACCAATGGATAAAGACCGCGATGGTTTTATTTTAGGCGAAGGCGCTGGTGCTTTAATTCTGGAAGAATATGAACATGCCGTAGCTCGTGGAGCAAAAATATATTGCGAAATTGGCGGAGGCGGAATGTCTGCAGATGCTTATCATATTACAGCCCCTCATCAGGAAGGATTAGGTGCAAAAAATGTAATGCTAAACTGTTTGAGAGATGCAGGATTAAAACCAACAGATGTTGATGGTGTAAATATGCACGGAACTTCGACACCACTGGGTGATTTAGCAGAATCAAAAGCGATTTTACATGTTTTTGGAGAACATGCTTATACCATGAATTTGAATTCTACAAAATCAATGACTGGCCATTTACTTGGAGCAGCTGGTGCAATAGAAACTATTTCGTCTATCCTTTCGATAAAACACGGAATTATTCCTCCTACTATAAATCATTTTACCGATGATGAAAACATTGATGCTAAACTAAACTTTACTTTTAATGTGGCCCAAAAAAGAGATGTAAATGTTCTGATGAGCAACACTTTTGGTTTTGGTGGACACAATGCTTGTATATTAGTTAAAAGATTAGACTTCTAATTACAATGGGAATAATCAGAAAAATATTTTCGAAATCCCGTTCTCTTGAAGACGGGATTTTTTTTGATTCTATGAGTGAAATACTAGGGTTTGTACCAATTAATCTGGATTATTTCAAAAAAGCATTCACGCATCGTTCCTCTAATAAACAAGACGATAAAGGAAATGCCATTAATTACGAACGATTAGAATTTCTTGGAGATGCTATGCTAAGTTCCGTCATTGCAGCGCATTTGTTTAACAAAGCACCTGCCGGCGATGAAGGTTATTTGACAAAAATGCGTTCAAAAATTGTAAGTAGAGAACATTTAAACGAACTGGGGAAAGATTTAAATCTTGTTCGATTCGTAGAAAGCAAAGTTCCCTTACAACATTTTGGAGATAACATCCACGGAAATCTTTTTGAATCTTTAATAGGGGCAATTTATCTTGATCGAGGCTATGAATACTGCGAAAAATTTATTCAAAAAAGAGTCATTGTTCCTTATGTGGATATTGCCAGACTTGAGGGAAAAGTGATCAGTTACAAAAGTCTGCTTATCGAATGGTGCCAAAAAGAAAAGAAACAATTTTATTATGACATTTTTGAGGATAACGGAATCGATGGGCAACGGTTTTTTGGTGTAAAACTAAGCATCGACGATAAGGTAATTGCAAAAGCCAGGGCAACCTCAAAAAAGAAAGCTGAAGAAAAAGCATCTCAACGTGCCTATTTTGCTTTTCAAAAAAAAATCGATAATAAATAGCTGAAATTTAGCTACACTATAACGTTTTCGTTTTTAAAATAGTAAAAACATCGGTTTTGTGAGGGCAATGATTCAATAGAAATACTATATTTACACCTTATTTTTTTCTTGAAATGGCTATTCATAAATTAGATTTTGGCGAATTTGACGAGATAGATTATCATCTTATTGCTATTCATACTTCATTAGAAGACTATAGATTAGCCTATTTTATCAATCAAAAGCTTCCAATAAATTTATGCAAAAACAAGAATGAGATTCAAATTAATATAAAAGAAGGAGAGACAAAATTCTCAAGATTTTATTATTACGATACCGAAAAAGCAATTTCATGGAATTTGATTCAGAATAAAAATGAAGTGGTTCAACAAAAAAATGAGAATAGCCAAAATCTATTTTCGAATATAAGCCTGGAAGTTTCAACAAAAGTATATTTACTTCCGGAATTTAAAAAAGTTGATTACTTTTTAAAAATAGAAAACATAGAAGAAGGATTGAATGTGACAGAAATTCAGCTTCTATTAAACACAATCGACAGCATATCGACCGTTTATAAAGTCGAAACAAATAAAGTAAAATCAAAAAATAATTTAATTTTTTAAAGTCAATGTCAACAAACAAAAAAACAAAAATTGTAGCCACACTTGGACCTGCATGTAGTACGCGTGAAATCATAAAAGACATGATCGAAGCAGGTGTAAACGTGTTTAGAATCAATTTTTCGCATGCTGATTATGATGATGTAAAAACAAAAATTGCTCTTATCAGAGGACTCAATGAGGAGTTTGGCTATACCACTGCAATTCTTGGTGATTTACAAGGCCCAAAACTGCGTGTAGGCATTATGGAAGATGGTGTGACCGTAAATGATGGCGATTTAATTACGTTTACAACTGCCGAAGAGATCATTGGAACTGCCAAAAAAGTCTTTATGAAATACCAAAATTTTCCAAACGATGTAAATCCTGGAGAACGTATTTTGCTCGATGACGGAAAACTTATTTTCGAAATTGTTGAAACCGACAAAAAAACAGAAGTTATTGCCAGAGTAATTCAAGGTGGTGAATTAAAATCTAAAAAAGGGGTAAATCTTCCGAATACAAAAATATCACTTCCTGCTTTGACAGAGAAAGATATTGCCGATGCTATTTTTGCTATTGGGCAAAATGTAGACTGGATCGCACTTTCATTTGTAAAAACACCAAGAGATCTTCAGGATTTACAAGAATTAATTGCAAAACATTCCGAACATAAAATTCCTATTATTGCTAAAATTGAAATGCCGGAAGCACTAGAGAATATCGATAAAATTGTCGCATATTGTGATGCTTTGATGGTTGCTCGTGGTGATTTAGGTGTTGAACTTCCAGCGCAAGAAGTTCCGCTTGTACAAAAAGAATTAATTCTTAGAGCAAAAACTGCTCGAATTCCGGTAATTGTTGCCACACAAATGATGGAAACCATGATTACCAGCCTGACACCAACACGTGCCGAAGTAAATGATGTTGCAAACTCTGTAATGGATGGCGCAGATGCCGTTATGCTTTCAGGAGAAACAGCTACTGGTCTTTACCCTGTTCAGGTTATTGAAAAAATGACTCAAATCATTGAAGCTGTTGAAGATTCTCCACTTATTAAAGTGCCACAGAATACCCCTCAAGTAAGAACAAACCGTTTTATCACAAAAACGATTTGTCATCATGCAGCAACTATGGCAAATATTATCGAAGCAAAAGCCATTTGTACATTGACTAATAGTGGTTATACTGCGTTCCAGATTTCGGCTTGGAGACCATCAGCCCATATTCTTGTTTTTACTTCCAATAAAAGAATCCTTACACAACTCAATTTATTATGGGGTGTAAAATCTTATTTTTATGATAAGATGAAAAGCACTGATGAAACCATTGCTGATGTTAATGAAATCGCAAGAGAAAAAGGATATGTTACCAAAGGTGAATTTCTAATTAATTTAGCAGCAATGCCATTAAAGGACAAAGGAATGGTAAACACATTGAGAGTTTCCGAAATTTTATAGTAAAATTTCTATACCCAAACAAATCCGCCTGTTTAGAAATTAAACAAGGCGGATTTTTTTTTTGGACTTATTTTGTTTTTTACTATATCTTTGGTAAAAACAAATCTAAAATAGTATGGCTTTCAAATCGAATAATCCGTTTTTAAACAATAAATCTTTTTCAGCTACAACAGCTTCGAAAAATGACGAAGTGCATCACGCAACACTTATTGATTACAACCAAGAAATGACTTTGTCTGGAACAATCAATAAAACTTTAATCTTGTTTTTATTGCTTTCAGCATCTGCAATCGTTATTTGGTGGATGACTTTTAACGGAATGAACCCTATAGTTCCGGCTTTTGGAGGCGCAATAGTGGGATTAATTTTAGTTGTAATTGCTTCTTTTAAACCTCAATATTCACCAATTTTAGCACCGGGATATGCCTTGTTTGAAGGTTTATTTATTGGGGGAGTTTCGGCCATTTTCGAAACTAAATACCCAGGAATTGTGATTCAAGCCGTTGGCGCCACATTTGTAACATTTGCTGTCTGTTTAGGATTGTACAAATTTAAAATCGTAAAAGTTACGGAGCAGTTTAAATCGGTTGTTGTAGCGGCAACGCTAGCTATTGCCACCTATTACCTGATTTCTTGGCTGTTCTCCATATTTACCAGTTTTGTCCCTGTTCATTACGGCAATTCGATGATGAGCATCGGTATCAGTGTTTTTGTGATTGTAATAGCTGCATTAAATCTGTTTTTGGATTTTGACCGAATCGAAAAAGGAGTGGAACAAAAAATGCCCAAATATATGGAATGGTTTGGGGCGATGGGTTTAATGATAACCTTGGTATGGTTGTACATTGAGTTTTTGAGATTGTTATCTAAACTAAACAGCCGAAAATAAATTAAAAACTTTTTAAGTCTTATAACCACGCTTTTCAGCGTGGTTTTTTTATTCAAATCACAAACCACACGAAAGGATTCGTGCGGGAGCGGGGGTAATTGTTTAAAAACTAATTTTCATACCAGTTCTAAAATGCAAATTTCAACTGAACCACAACCGTCTTTTTCTCTTCGGTGTTTAAATTGCTCAAAGAAATTCCAAGCAATCTAACCGAGTCTTTCATCCGTTCTTGATACAACAATTCCTTCACTGATTCTAGAATCAATCCTTTGTCGGAAATAAAATAAGGCAAGGTTTTACTACGGGTTTGTTGGGTAAAATTGCTGTATTTTATTTTTAAAGTAACCGTTTTTCCAGCTATATTGTATTTTTTTAAGCGTTTTTCCAAAGAAGTTGCGATGTTTTCCAATTGTACCATCATAAAAATTTCGGACGACAAATTAATGTCAAAAGTATGTTCTGCCGCCACTGATTTTGTAATTCTGTCCGATTTCACTTCACTGTTGTGAATGCCTCTCACCACATTGTAATAGAAATTACCCGATTTCCCGAAATGTTTCTCCAAAAATTCCAAGGATTTGCTTTTTAATTCCAATCCCGTGAAAATCCCCAATTGATACATTTTTTCGGTGGTGACTTTCCCCACGCCATAAAACTTGCGGATAGGCAATTCTTCCAAAAATGGAATAACTTCACCTGGATTTACCGTTTTCTGACCGTTAGGTTTGTTGAAATCACTGGCAATTTTTGCCACAAATTTATTGACTGATATCCCTGCCGAAGCAGTTAAACCCACCTCGTTGAGAATGCGTAATCTGATTTCTTGTGCCAATAAAGTTGCGCTTGGATTACCTTTTTTGTTTACAGTGACATCAAGATATGCTTCATCAAGCGAAAGTGGCTCAACCAAATCCGTGTATTCGTTAAATATTTTTCGAATTTTATTAGAAATTTCATTGTAACGTTCAAATCTGGGTTTCACAAAAATCAAATCAGGACAATACTTTTTGGCCAAAACACCGCTTATGGCGCTTCGAACTCCAAATTTTCGGGCTTCATAACTTGCCGCTGCAACTACACCACGATTTTCGGCACCACCCACGGCAATTGGTTTTTCCCGCAAAGCAGGATTATCCATTTGTTCAACTGAGGCAAAGAAAGCGTCCATATCAATGTGGATGATTTTTCTATTTGGATTCATTTCTGACATAAGGCAAATTTATGTAAAAACTATTACTCAAAGATACCCGAAGATTTTTTTATACATTTGATGTCGTGAATAATAAAAATAAATCAGACGAAAATCTTCAAAAGATTGCTTCGTTCATCGCAATGACAAAATGATAGAAATAGAAAGAAAGTTTTTAGTCGCATCTGAAGATTATAAAAAAGAAGCTTTTGCAAAAAGCCGAATTACACAAGGTTATTTGAACTCAATTCCTGAACGCACTGTTAGAGTTCGAATAAAAGGAGATAAAGGATTTCTGACCATAAAAGGAGCTTCTAATGAGTCCGGCATTTCGCGTTTTGAATGGGAAAAGGAAATTCCGGTTGATGAAGCACAAAAATTAATGCTGTTGTGCGAAAAAGGTGTTATCGACAAAACCCGTTTTGAGGTTAAAATAGGAAGTCACATCTTTGAAGTTGATGAGTTTTATGGAGAAAATGAAGGATTAACCGTTGCCGAAGTCGAACTTGGCTCAGAAACTGAAACTTTTGAAAAACCTTCTTGGCTAGGCAAAGAAGTCACTAATGACAATAGATACTATAATTCATATTTGAGCAAGAATCCTTTTATGAATTGGAAATAATTATTTTTGAAGCACCTCCATTGTCACCATTATTGCTCCAGATGATCTATTGTTTGCAATTTCCATAAAAGCACGTTTTGAAAGGTCAATTTCTCTTGATCTTACAAAAGGTCCTCTATCGATTACTTCTACAATTACTGATTTCCCATTGGCTTCGTTAGTAATTCTCAATTTCGTTCCAAAAGGGAATTTTTTGTGCGCCGCAGTATATTTGTTATTATCGAATCTTTTTCCACTTGTTGTTCTTTTACCGTTAAATTTATCAGCATAATAAGAGGCATGAGCGCCTTTTTTGTAGAATTTAAACTTTCCGGTTTCAATAACTAAAGTATCAGAAACAATCTCTTGTTCAACAAGAATTTTGCTTTTTTTAATGCTGTCCTTTTGGATAGAAGATTTATGCCTATCTGAAACCACGGTTTGACTTATTGCTAAACCAGCAATGGTTATTGAAAGAAAAAGTGTTGTTAATTTTTTACTCACAATTTTAAAATTTTTTTGTGGTATTCGTAACCCGAGCCTAAAAGGGAACGGATGGAATAATCTTCGATTTCATTTTAAACTTTTAGTTAAACTCCATTTAGCAAAAACCATACCTAGATAAAAAAAGTCCTTTTCAGGACTTCTCTTTGTTTTTTAAAACCACAATCCCCAAGGAATTTTACTCAAAATTATCACTAATCCTAGACCGTAATAAATAGAAAAAGTCTTGAATTTTGATTCGCTTGTTGTCAATTTTTTATGTTTCATCCAACCAATAGTAATCAAAGTAATCCCAATTATATTCATTAATGGATGTTCTAACGAAGTTAACCTAAGCGCTGCATCATTCATTTGACCAAGAGAAGCAAAGCCTAATGGAGAAACAAAATAAACAATTATACCAATCAACAATTGAGTGTGTATTGCTGCCAAACCAAATAGTGCAATTTTTCGGTCTTTTTCAGTAAACTCTTTTTTGGAAAATAAAGCAATGAATGAATTGACTACCGCAATTACTAATAATAAAAAGGCCATATAGGCCCAGCCAGAATGCAATTTTTGAATGATTTCGTACATAAAATATTTTTTTGTTTCAACAAATATAAATAAAAAAAGGCATAAAAAAAACCTCAACTTGACAAAATCAAGTGAGGTTTTTGAATAGCTAATAACTTATTAAATTATTTACCAAAAATATATCTTAACGTAAATTGTGCTTGCCAAACATCAAATACAGAAGCATTTTTTTGGAATGTATCTTTTATTAAGAAAGCATTTCCTGAGGCATCAGTTTGAGTTGCCAATTGAAAATAAGGAACGTTAGCAGTTACTGTTCTAAAATTCAACACGTTAGAATTAGTAGCTCTTTGAGAAACTCCCCAATCTTTATTTATTAAATTTGTAAAGTTTAGTATATCAGCTCTAAATTGAAAGCTGTTGTTTTTCCCTTTGATTTTAATGAAAAAATCTTGCGTTATCGAAAGGTCTATTTTGTGTAATATTGGTAGTATTGCACCGTTTCTTTCGACATATTGACCTCTCCTTGTTGATAAATATTTGTCTTGATTGATGTAAGCATCAAAGGCTTGTTGTTGTTGCAACTCGGTATAAACTGTAGTTACTCCTTTACTAACAACCGTAAGTGGCTGAAATCTAGTTTCAGTGCTCGTATTAGGCACATAAAGCAAATCATTATTAGACACTCTATCTCCATTCAAGTCTCCACTATAGGCATAAGAAAAAGTTCCTGTTTGTTCTCCTATATAACCCAGATTAATTGAAGTTGCACCACCATAAGTTCCTCCATATTTAATTTTGTAACCTATAATTCCAACTAACCTATTAGGTGTATTGTTATTAGAAGCGGTTAACGGAAGATCATTATTACCATTTACAGATCTTGCAGCTGTCCAAGAACTTGCGGCAACAGATCCTGCTGACAATAAATCATAAGCTCCAGAATGCGTATATGCAATTGAACCCCAAATTCCATTTTTATAAGGATATTCTAATTTAAAAGTTGCTGAATAAAAATAACCTTTATTAGTGTTATCAAGTACGATTGCGTTAGAGACATTATCATTAACACGAACTCCATTATCAGTTCTGGCATATATTGGTCTTTGATCTGCACCTATAAATGTTGAAGCTGCTACTGGTACATCTAGATTAGCGTTACGGTAATTAATCGCATTTAAGTTTTGACTATAAATCCCTTCAATAGTACCCACAAAACCAAAAGGTAGTTTTTGGTCTACAGCTAAATCTGTTTTCCAAACCTGTGGAAATTTAAAATTCCTATCTGTAAACGCTAAATCCAATGTTGTTGGCAAAGTTGCTGTTGCAGGTGTAAAATATTGTCCTGGATTTGGAGTAAATCCATAAGGAATCGTTCCATTACCTGTTGTAATTGCTCCAGTATTTCTTGCATCAATAAAACCTGTAAGAACCCCATTGTTACCAATAGCATTAGAGAGGAATACAAAAGGAGGGCGACCTGTAAAAATACCTGATCCTCCACGAATTAGAGTTGAAGCATCTCCTTTTAAGTCTAAATTAAAACCAACTCTTGGCTCAAGCAAAATTTGAGTTTTTGCTATCGTTCCTGTGCTTAGTTTCTCTCCACCAGCGAAAGTTAATGCATTTACCACAGGGTTTTCAAGTGCCGTGTTTTCAAAAGAAACTCTTGAGGCACGAATTCCTACAGTTACTTTTAATTTATCACTTACTTTAATGTTGTCCTGTGCATACGCATCTACCTTAGTAGTTTTTAATATTTGAAGTGGCTCTGCATTTCCCGGCAATGCTGAATATCTAAATTGAAAAGCAGCCGGCAAATTAGTGGTGGTTGGCTTAAAATTATTCGCTACTGATTCGTTCACAGCAGCCTTAAATTCAGCTATTGAGTTAAAAGTATAAGCTCCGTTAGATCCTGGGAAAAAAGAATTGTTAGATTTGAAATTTTCAAAATTAGCACCAAAAACAAGAGTATGTTTACCAAAAAAACCTGTAATATTATCCGTAAAGTGTAAAGTAGAATAATCTAATTTGTTTCCTTGCGTAAAAGGATCTAAACCTAAAGTGATAAAATCATTTGTGCTTGCCGCAGAAGATTTGATGTCAATAGTAGGAAATAAAGTTCCTTGTAAACCTCTATTTTCAAGCTGTTTATCATAACCTCCAATAAAATTATTATGCCATTTTTCGGATAATTTACTATTTAATTCTACAACAGCTGAACGAGTATTATCTTGAATAACATAACCACTATTTTTGTATGCAAGTGCATTTACTCCAATCCTGTTTCCAAGACTATTCCCAACATACGAATTAGAAATTACTTGGTCTGCCGAAGAATCATGGTGTACATATCTAACAGATAATTTATTATTATCATTGATATTCCAGTCTAATCTAACCAAGTATTTTCTCGATGTATTTACGGCATCATAATTTTCCCATGGACCAGTAGTATAATTTAGTTTTTGTTGCACAAAATCAGAAAGGTCTTGTAATTGAGCAAATGTAGGTGCAGAAATTTGTCCTGATGGTTGAGCAGAGCCAGTTGAAGTCCAAGTATGGGCAGGCTTCACACCGTCTACATTTTCAAAATTTCCAAAGAAGAATAATTTGTTTTTAATAATTGGCGCTCCGAATCGAGCTCCCCAAATTTTTTCGCTAAAATTTGATGGTTTAATTGTCACATCGCCAGCTCTAGTCCCTACATAATTTTTTCCGTTATTACGAAATGAATTATATACCGATCCTTCAAATTCATTTGTTCCACTTCTTGTTACGGCATTGATTCCAGAACCTGTAAAACCAGATTGACGCACATCAAAAGGAGCTACATTTACCTGTAGTTGATCTATTGCATCAAGGGAAATGGCAGTTGATCCTGTCCTTCCTCCAGCTTGTGCATCATTACCTAAACCAAAGCCATTGTTAAATACAGATCCATCAATTGTAAAATTGTTTAATCTGGAATCCTGACCTCCAAAAGATCCTCCAGCGCCTGCATTTGCATTGTATTTCGTGATCGAATTGATAGATCTAGATCCTAACACCGGAATCGAATTGATTTGTCTGTTAGAGAATTGTTGCGATGCCCCCGACTTATCTTTTGAAATAATACTATTGGAATTTGTTTTATTAACAACAACTTCTTTTAGTTCACTTGATTCGCTTTCAGCAACAACATTTAAATTCACATCGTTCCCCAATGGAGCATTAATATCTGTAATTTCAGTGCGTTTAAATCCCACATAAGTTACCTTAACAACATAAGGTCCCCCTGGTTTAATGGCTGGGATTGAAAATCCACCTTTTCCATCAGTTGTGGCAAAATACTTTGTACCTGTTGGTTGGTGAATTGCTTCAACACTTGCGCCAACGAGTCTTTCTCCTGAATTTGACTTTACCGTTCCAGAAATTCCTGAAGTTGTAACTTGGGAATAACTAACAACGGACAGAAAAAAAATAAAAAGGAATGTAACTTTTTTCATTTTTGTTTTTTGTTTAGTTAATTTATTTTTGCAAAAGTATAACATTCCTTCTACAAAAAGTTAAGATAACGTTAAGGATAGGTACTTTTTAGAGACTTGCTTTTTAAAAAAGAATTTTATAATTATTTCATAAAAAAATAATAAATAAAATGATTTAATATAATTTTAGTTGTTAATTTTATAAACTTACAAAGAGATACAAGCCATGTAAATCAAGATTAATGAAGCAAAACTAAACTTTTTCACAATTTTTAACATAAAAAAACCCCGATTTATAAAAAATCAGGGCAATATCCAAAACAATAAATCAAAAATACTGATTATTTATTCTTCAAAAAGTGGTTCAATAAAAACGCTGTTGAACTATCATGGGAATTTACCCTTTTAGACTGTATTTCATCAAGAATTGAATTGGCCAATTGCTTGCCAAGTTCAACTCCCCATTGATCATAACTAAAAATGTTCCAAACAATTCCCTGAACAAAAATCTTATGTTCATATAATGCAACCAAAGAACCCAAAGTCTTTGGAGTCAATTTTTGTATTAGAATTGTATTCGTTGGTTTGTTTCCGCTGAAGACTTTAAATGGTAAAAGAAATTTTGCTTTTTCTTCAGTAAGTCCCTGTTTGTCGAATTCAGCTTGAACTTTTTCCTTTGTTTTACCATTCATTAATGCTTCGGTTTGTGCAAAAAAGTTCGACATCAATTTGCTGTGATGGTCTTCATTTCCATACAATGGCTTTACAAATCCAATAAAATCCGTTGGGATCAGCTTGGTTCCTTGATGAATCAATTGAAAGAACGCATGTTGCGCATTAGTGCCTGGTTCGCCCCAAATAATAGTTCCTGTTTGATAATCGACAGGTTTTCCGTCACGCCCTATACTTTTTCCATTGCTTTCCATAGTTCCTTGCTGTAAATAAGGAGCCAATTTTTGTAAATATTGTGTGTATGGAATCAACGCTTCACTTTCAGATCCGAAAAAATTGTTGTACCAAATACTCAACAAGGCCAAAACTACAGGAATGTTTTTATCGAAATCGGCAGTTTTGAAATGTTCATCCATTTCATTTGCACCAGCTAATAAATTATCAAAATTATCAAACCCAACAGCCAAACTTATGGAAAGTCCAACGGCGCTCCACAATGAAAATCGTCCACCAACCCAATCCCACATTGGAAAAACATTCTCAGGATTAATTCCAAATTCGGTTACTTTCTGAATATTGGTTGAAACCGCAACAAAA
This sequence comes from Flavobacterium soyangense, assembly GCF_015277675.1. Lineage (GTDB taxonomy): Bacteria > Bacteroidota > Bacteroidia > Flavobacteriales > Flavobacteriaceae > Flavobacterium > Flavobacterium soyangense. The sequence continues at coordinate 45,287 of NZ_JADHEC010000003.1, read as the reverse complement.
TGTTTCGCAACATCTTCCTGTTTTGCTGATTTCAAAAACCACTCTCTAATGGTTTCAGAATTAGTCAATGTTTCCTGAGTTGTAAATGTTTTGGAAACAATAACAAAAAGTGTAGTTTCTGGATTAAGTTTTTTAATGACTTCATTTACGTGATCACCATCTACATTTGACACAAAATGAACGTTTAAATGATTTTTATAATATTCTAAAGCTTCTACAACCATCACCGGACCTAGATCTGAACCGCCAATACCAATATTAACGATATCCGTAAATGGTTTTCCTGTATATCCTTTTCTGTCTCCGATTAAAACTTCATTTGTAAAAGTTTTAATTTTGTTTTTAACTTCGAAAACTTCTGGAATTACATTTTCTCCGTCAACTTTTATAATTGAAGTTTCCTTAGCGCGCAATGCAGTATGTAAAACTGCCCTGTTTTCGGTTTGATTGATGATATCACCATCAAAATATTTAGCAATTGCGTCTTTTAACTGTGTTTCGTTTGCTAATTCAAGTAACAAATCCATCGTCTCCTTGTTGATGATATTCTTAGAATAATCTACTAAAAAATCATTCCATAGCAAATGAAATTGTGATGTTCTTGTATTGTCTTCATTAAACATTACTGACATAGAAGCATTTTGCATTTCGTTAAAATGTTTCTGAAGTTTTTGCCAAGCTAATGTGGTAGTGGGGTTTGTATTTTGTAATGCCATTGTTAATTTTATTTTTGAAGGTGCAAATTTACACTATTTAGTTTGTAAAATAAACAATGCTATTTTATTTCGTTGAAAGCAGTTAAATAACTGTTTTTAGAATTATAAATTGGCGATGCTGTCTAATTCTCTTTTTAAAGGTTGCATTTGCGACATGAATCGGGGTAAGTTTTTCCTGTCCATAGGTTGAGAATTGGGCAATTTTAATTTTAGCGCATCCACTTGAACTCCGTTTTTCCAAAATCGGTAACAAACATGAGGCCCCGTTGCCAGACCTGTGCTTCCTACTTTCCCGATAATGCTTCCCTGAGCAACTCTTTGTCCTTTACGAACCAATATCCTTGACATATGCAAATATTGCGTAGAATAAGTTTTATCGTGTTTTACTTTAACAAAGTTTCCGTTTCCTGCCGTATAACCCGTTTGTTCCACAATTCCGGCAGCAGTTGTCATAATTGGCGTTCCAGTTGGCGCAGCATAATCGGTTCCTTTGTGCGCTTTCCATATCATTTGTACGGGATGAAACCTATGTTGCGTAAAATGAGATGTAATATTCACAAATTTGAGTGGTGCTTTTAGGAAAAAATTCTTAAGTGCTTTTCCTTCATCATCATAATAATCCAATTTTTCTGAATTTGGATTTTGAGCAAATGGAAAGGCGTATATTAATTTCCCTTTATATTCAAAAAATGCAGCTTTTAAACTATCAACACCATCGTAAATGGTGTCATCAATATATCTTTCTGTAAAAGTGATGCCAAATTTATCTCCTTTTTTTAACTTGAAAAAGTCAATTGACCAGGCATACACTTTGGTCAATCTATTGGCCAAAGCCACATCAACACCTTGCTTGCTTAATGCTTCTGACAAGGAACCCTCTAATTTTCCGGTGATTGTTCTTTGTTTGGTTCTGATAGGCCTGGTTTTTTTGTAGACTGTAACCGAGTCCCTTAAATCAATAACATAATAACTTCCTCTATCAGGCTGATAAACGAATGCCTCTAGTTTTTTATATCGGTCTTTTGACCTTAAAAAAGTAAATGGTTTTCCAACTCTAACAATTCTTACATCAAAACTGTCTTTTACTTTTTCGATAATATCATAAACCTGTTTGTCTCCAAGATTTTGATTTTGTATTATACTCCCAAAGGTATCACCTCTTTGAACGGTATCGTGAAAAACATTAAAATCATTGAGATTAAACCCAAAATTATTAATTTCAGGAAGTGGTTTTTGATCTGGAATTATGCTTACTGAATCAGATTGTTTACAAGAAAACACTGAAAATGAAACAATAATAAATAGAAATACTTTTTTCAAATTGGATATATTATTCAATTATTTTTCTTTTCATACAGTCACAATTTTTGAATGAATTATAGTTGCCATTCAAACTCTTTTACGGTTAAAATGAATACCGAATATCAATTGTTATTATTTTATTTTTACTTTAAAAGTGTATTTTAATCCTTTGAAAGCTTCTAAATCTGCCTTAATTGAACCCACAAGAAGATTTGCTTTTATTCTTATAGGTAATTTATTGTCATCGTCTGAAATCCAAACAGTTAAACTTTCTTCTTCTTTGAAAATGCGCCCGGTTTGAACCAATGGTCTAAAAATCATTGTTGAAATAAGCCCAAATTTAGTTGTAATATCCTCACGTCCTATAAACTTTAACCTAAATTTAGTGATTGTATCATCCAAAAACATATCAATTGCCACGAATTCTCCCGGTTTCATTTTGTCAATATTTTGATAATTTCGCAAATAATAAAAAGACGACAGAATGTCCTGACTGTTTTTGGGGATCGAAACAGTTTTTTCTGTAGCGTGTTTATAATCTTTTACGAGAATATTGTTTTCTGAATGATTAAAAAATCCTTCTTGATTTTTTGTGTAGCCTCCTTCGTTGATTTTTCTGACAAACTGATATGGATTCCCTGTTTCCTTATCAATGTAACTTTCATATAAGTCATTTACATTAAAAAAAAGTTTGGACACTCCAGTAGTGTACCCCCGGCCAATAACATGAAAAACATTTTTGTCGTTTATACTGGCGTCTCTAACTTCCAAAGTGGCGTAACCAGCATTTACAAACCCATAATGTATTCGAAATCTAAACCATTCGCCAACGGTATATGAATCTTCTTTTGGAGATTTAAAGCTTACAGCAGTAATAAATATTAATAATAAAATTATTTTTTTCATTGTTCTATTTGGACTATTTATAACTGCAAAAGCAAATTTTGTTCCAAATATATTAAAACAAAAAAACTCAGTCAAATAATGACTGAGAATTCATGCTATTAACTAACCAAAAAATATAAATTATGAAATTTATACGAAATCAGGAAGGAAACCACCCCTTCCCTTTTTGCGAGTGCAAAGGTATTTTATAAATCAAGAATGTTTTAAAAAAAAATAAAGTTTAACACATTGCATGCAAAGACAAATACTGTTTGTTGGTTATTTTTTCATATTGTATAAAAAAAAACTGCTTTTTCAACCTTCTTCGTAATTTTTATTTCATCGTTTTGGGTTAAAAGAGTTTCAAATTCTAAATTAAAACCAAAACCCAATGCTAAACAAAGTATATCCTTTATTGGTTTCCGGAGACCAAGTATATTTAATTTCCAAAGGTCCAATTATTGTTTCCATACCATAACCTACTGCATATCCTGAATATTTTGGCAGGGAAATCCAGTCAAGAGAATTAAAAAAATTGTTTTCTATGTTTGCATAATTAGCGGTAAAGTTCAAATGATTTTTCTTAAAAATTTCGTAGTCAACCGTTGCAGAGGATTTTAAATAACTATTGCCGGCAAGACTCAAAAAATCATATCCATAAAAAGGTCTGAAATTATTTATAGGGATAAACCCATAACCGCCCAAAACAAAGTTAAAAAAAGGAACGCTTTGGTCTCCAATGGAGAAACCCGCTTCCGTTTGAAACTTGAATGTGGCTTTTTTTAAAATTTTGACTGCAAATCCTGCATCAGCTTTAACAATTGAAAAAGGATTGAACTTTCCGGTATAATTAGAAGAAAACAAATAATTATGTATGTCACTTGTAAGATACCATCCTTTTGTAGGGAAGTATTGATTGTCAAAAGAGTCGTATTTCATATAAGCAAAAACACTGCCGTAATTACTTATGTCAAATACTGGGTTTGCGGAAGCAAGGGTTTCGGAATTTATATTCAGATATTTATGTTCAAAACCCGCACCTATTAGAAATTTTTGGGCAAAGATAGATTGGAAATAAAGCTGATTTGTTAAGTCCAGAAAATTAATATTTATAGAATTCACATCTACTAATTGGGTAAGAGGCAAATTACTGATTTGTTTGGTAACATTTTTATTGAACTGATTCAGCTGTGATTTAAACCCAACACTCAAATTATATCCATTATCAATATAATAGTCTAAATTATATCGCACATTATCACCAATTATTAAATCGAACGAAGCAACATCGTTTTTAAAAAGCATCTTTTTATTCGTGATATTTGCCAAAACCGCACTTTTATAGAGTCCGTCATAATGTAGTCCAAATTTTAAATAGGTTTTTACAGGGTTTTCAATCAAGTTAAGAATCAAGTCGTCTCCCAATCCATTTTGTTCCAATGAATACGTTACTGTTCCAAAATTATGTGTTGCATCAAGATTATTGATTCCTTTTTCTAAATCTTTGTACCTGATTTTAGCTCCTGATTTGAATTTTAATTTCCCTTCGATATAAGCTTTTGAATAATTGTCTAAATTATCACAAACAACGTTTACAATGTGTAAACTATCCGATTCAATTTTTAATTTTGGTTTTTTATACGGATTTGACTTATCCGATAATTTATCAATCTCTTCGTAAACAGAGAATGCGGCGTCTTCTCCCCTTAAAATAATTTCTTTCGCTTTTTCAAAAGATACTACCCCAAAATCCTTAATGTCCGGTTTTATGTAAATATCTGTTTTTATCGAATTCATCTTCATTTTTTCAATCATCTGAAGATTCGTGATTTGAAATAAAATCTTTGTGGCATCTTTAAGTTGTGCCCTGTCCCGCAGTCCGCTTTGTACATCAACACCAATGATGATGTCCGCTCCAAGTTTCCTAATCTCTTCAATTGGATAATTATTGATAACACCGCCATCAACTAAAAGTTTCCCGTCGATTACTACTGGCGAAAATACAGATGGCAATGCTGAACTGGCAAATAAAGCTTGCGCCAAAACTCCTTTATTTAAAACCACTTCCTTCCCCAATTCAATGTCAGTGGCGATACATAAAAAAGGAATTGGCAATTGGTTAAAATCTCTTAAATGCCTTACATGCAAAGTTAGCCTGTTAAATAAATTGTAGTTAAACATCCCTTTTGAAAGCGATTGTGGTATTTCAATTTTAAATTTATTAAACGGAAGTATCAAAGCATATAACTCATCATTCCTTTTTTCATAAAAACTTTTAGAAGAACGCGGAACATAATCAATTAATAAGTTGTCGAAATTAGTCACCGTAACAATTGAATCTATTTGAGTTGCATTATATCCAGAAGCATAAAGTCCGCCAACAACAGCTCCCATACTAGTTCCACCAATAAAATCAATTTTTATTCCTGCCTCTTCCAATACTTTAAGAACACCAATATGTGCAAATCCTTTTGCACCGCCACCACTAAGAACCAATCCAATTTTTGGTCTTTTGATGGTGTCTTGCGAAAAAGACGGGAGAAATGTGAAAACAAGAAAAAAGAATACTATAAAATTTTTCATTTTGATTCGCTGTTCATTTTGTAAAAGTCCGTAATTTTTTTGGCTTTCGACATACCTATAACGTCCGAAATTTCTTTTTCGGTGGCTAGTTTTAATCTTTTAACACTTTTGAAATGTTGAATTAACGCCAGCATCGTTTTTTCGCCAATTCCCGGGATGCTTTCTATCGAAGAATTAAGCGCCGCTTTACTTCTTTTATCCCTATGAAAAGTAATCCCAAAACGGTGCGCTTCATTTCGCAATTGCTGAATGACTTTCAAAGTTTCCGATTTTTTGTCCAAATACAACGGAATCGAATCGCCCGGATAAAATAATTCTTCCAATCTTTTGGCAATGCCAATTATAGTGATTTTTCCGCGCAACCCCAATTCATCAATACTTTTCAAAGCTGATGACAATTGTCCTTTCCCTCCATCAATAATAATGAGCTGTGGCAAAGGTTCATTTTCATCCAATAATCGCTTGTATCTTCTGTAGACCACTTCGGTCATCGAAGCAAAATCATCCGGTCCTTCGACCGTTTTAATATTGAAATGTCGGTAGTCCTTTTTACTGGGCTTTCCATCTTTAAAAACCACACAAGCCGCTACGGGATTGGTTCCTTGTATATTCGAGTTGTCAAAACATTCAATGTGTCGAGGTTCAACCGGCAATCGTAAATCCTTTTGCATTTGTGCCATAATTCGGTTGGCGTGACGATCCGGATCCACAATTTGCAGTTGTTTCAATTGTTCTATTCGGTAAAACTTGGCGTTGCGAATGGATAAATCCAGAATTTGCTTTTTGTCACCTAATTGTGGAACAGTAACTTTTATGTTTTCACCAACTTCAACAGCAAACGGAACTATTATTTCTTTCGACAATAAATGAAAACGCTCCCTGAGTTCAATAATCGCCAACTCCAATAACTCATCATCGGTTTCGTCCAATTTTTTTTTAATTTCCATGGTGTGCGAACGAATAATCGAACCGTGGGAAATTTGAAGAAAATTCACAAAGGCGGCGCTTTCGTCAGAGACGATCGAAAACACATCGATATTGGTGATTTTTGGGTTTACAATCGTCGAACGCGATTGATAATTTTCGAGCACTTCAATTTTTTCTTTTATTTTTTGGGCTTCTTCAAAGTGCATTTTACTTGCTAAATCGGTCATCACTTTTTTGAAATCCTTCATTGATTCTTTGAAATTTCCTTTGAGAATTTCCCGAATAGCATCCACTTGTTTTTGGTAATTTTCTAAAGATTCAAAACCTTCGCAAGGACCTTTGCAATTGCCAATATGATATTCCAGACAAACCTTGAATTTCCCGCTTTCGATATTCGATTTGGACAAATCATAATTGCAAGTCCGCAGTGGATACAATTCTTTTATTAAATCTAAAATAGTATGAACCGTCTTAAAACTCGTATAAGGACCAAAATATTCCGAGCCATCTTTGACCAATCTTCGGGTGGAAAATATTCTCGAAAAAGGTTCTTTTTTGATGCAAATCCAAGGATAACTTTTGTCGTCCCGCAACAAAACATTATATCTTGGTTGGAGCGTCTTTATAAGATTATTTTCCAATAAAAGCGCATCAGTTTCGGTAGGAACAACGATGTGTTTTATGGTTACAATCTTCTTGACCAGCACATTCGTTTTGGCCGTATCGTGAATTTTATTAAAATAAGAAGAAACTCTCTTTTTTAGGTTTTTGGCTTTGCCCACATATAAAATTTTCCCTTCCTTATCATAATATTGATACACACCGGGACCGTCAGGCAAGGTTTGAATTTGAAGTTCGAGAGTTGGGTTGTTCATTTAACAAAGTTAACTGAAAAACTTCAAGTTCCAAATTCAGAAAACCTACAGATTTTCACATTTATGAAGATTTATAAAATTATATTTGTGAAAAATATTTTTTATATGATTTACTGGAAAAAACTCTCGCAAGAAGAACGAAAAAATAGAATAGAAAGAGCCTTGGCAGAAAATGTAAATTTCTCCAAAGATGCTTCCCTTGGTTATCCGGCCTCCAAACTGGATGGAAAAGTATTTTATGACGATGCGCCTTTTTTGCAAGATGCGCCAACCTTGAAAACCTATGTGGCAAACCCCAATCATATTGGTTGTCACACTTTGGGGACTTCCGAGAAAGCTTTTAAGGGAACCCAAGAAATGGAACGCGAAGTTTTGAACGTCATTGCAGTTGATATATTCAAGGCGGAACCTGATTCATTTGACGGCTATATTTCGCCTGGCGGAACCGAAGCAAACATTCAAGCTATGTGGATGTATCGCAATTTTTTTATGCATCAAAAAGGTGCAAAATTAGATGAAATCGCCATCTTAGCTTCCGAAGACACCCATTATTCCATTCCGAAAGGAGCCAATGTTTTGATGCTGGATTGGTTGAAAATCCCTGTTTCTTTCGAAAAAAGAGAAATTGACAAAAAGGCATTGGAAAATGAAATTATCAAAGCGAAACAAAACGGAAAAAAATATTTTATTGCCATTGCCAATATGGGAACGACAATGTTTGGCTCAGTCGACAATCCCGAAGATTATACTTCGATTTTAGAAAAACTCAATGCCGAGTACAAACTCCATATTGACGGTGCTTACGGCGGTTTTGTTTATCCGTTTAGCAACCAGAAATCGACCATTAATTTCAGTAATCCAAAGATAAGTTCCATCACGATTGACGCTCATAAAATGTTGCAATCACCTTATGGAACTGGGGTTTTTATTTGCCGAAAAGGACTCATTGAAAACGTTTTGACCAAGGAAGCTGAATATATTGAAGGAATGGATTTAACCCTTTGCGGAAGTCGTTCTGGCGCCAATGCTGTTGCGGTTTGGATGATTTTGTTTACCTATGGGCCTTTTGGATGGTTCGAAAAAGTGAGTGTTTTGCAAATGCGAACCCAGTTTTTGTGCCACGAACTAGACGAATTGAACATCAAATATTTCAGAGAACCTTTTATGAATATTGTAACCATCCATTCTGAATATATCCCGGAAGAAATTGCCGTAAAATTTGATTTGGTTCCCGAGCAACACAATAAAAATAATAAATGGTACAAAGTTGTGCTAATGGATCACGTAGAAGTGCAACATTTGACTTCATTTATAAACGAGTTGAAAGCAACTATCAATGCTTAAAAAAGAGTTAAGGCAAAAGTATAAAGGCAAAAGGCAAGAGTTGAGCGATGCTGAAATCGACGATTTGAGTTTGGCTATTGCCAATAAAGTGTTGACGTTGCCTATTTGGGAGAAAATTTATTTCCATATTTTTCTACCTATTACAGAACATAAAGAAGTTAATACCGAATTTATTTTGCATTTGCTTTCTGGAAAAGACAAAGAAATCGTGATTTCAAAATGTGATTTCGGAACATGCAATTTGACTCACTTTCTTTTGACGGACAATACCAAAATCAAGAAAAACGAATACAATATTCCAGAACCTATTGATGGCTTGGAAGTTCCAACCGGCAAAATCGATGTGGTTTTTGTGCCTCTCTTGGCTTTTGATAAAACGGGACATCGCGCAGGTTACGGCAAAGGGTTTTATGATAAATTCTTAACCGAATGCAAACCCGAAACCATCAAAATTGGGCTTTCTTTCTTTGAACCCGAAGAACTGATTGAAGATGTTTTTGAAAACGATGTGAAGTTGGATTATTGCGTGACTCCGAATGAGGTTTATAGGTTTTAAATTATATTCGTTAAATAATAACCAAATACCTTAAGTTAATGTTAGATAAAACAAGTTTGCCAAGTATAGAATGGTGGGCAAAACAAAGAATTAAATACAATAAAGGATTAATGATTTCCGGTATTCTTTCATTTATTTGTTATGCAATTTTAGGAGAGTTCTTAATCTTACCTTATAACAAGGAATATGAAATAACACTTTTTACAATTTTATTTCAAGCGATTGGCTTTTTAATGATGATTGGAATTGCTAATACTTTTTATAATCTTGGACATTGGTCAGACAAAAACTTTAATAAAAATAATAGTGAAAAATTCAGAAAACGTTTATTTAATTGTGGTTTTTGGTTTTCGTGTGGACTTCCTTTTTTAATTCCAATAATGACAGTCGTAGTCTATTTTGTTGAATATAAAAAATAGAAAATTAATCAAGCTATTTTTAGTCAATTTCTATAAGTTATCCCAATCTCCTAGCCCTGATTGAAACGGCATCCTTTTTCTTTTTCCTTTAAAAAGAAAAAGATAGAGTGTAAAGCAGGAAAAAGCTCCTAATGCTGATGATGAAATGCTTTTCTGTTGAATACAATTAAAATACCAACGCCTGTAGAAATCGCCATATCGGCAATGTTGAAAATCGCATTGAAGAATTTAAAGTGTTGTCCACCCCAAATTGGGAACCATTCTGGCCAGTTTCCTTCGAATAATGGGAAGTACAACATATCAACCACTTTTCCGTGAAACCAAGTTCCATAAGGTTTGTCCGTGAATAAAGTAGCCAAATGACCATAGCTGTCATCGAAAATTACCCCATAAAAAACAGAGTCGATAATGTTGCCAAAAGCACCTGCAAGAATCAGAGAAATTGCTATAATCAAATAATTTGAACTGTGTTTTCTTTCGACAGAATCCCAAAGCCAATAGCCTATTCCCGTAACGGCAACGAGACGAAAAATAGTAAGAAACAATTTTCCGTAAATCCCCGGAATCACTGTTCCCCAAGCCATTCCTTCGTTTTCTATCAATATGATTTTGAACCAACCGGTGACGTCGATTTGTCCGCTTTCGCCGTAAATAAAATTAGTTTTGATGTATATTTTAGAAAGTTGATCAACTAGTAAGATGATAAAAACTATCAGATACGCTTTTCGTAATGTCATTTTGTAAATTTTAATGCTGCAAAAGTAATGCTATTTTCTAAAAAAAACGCTCCAAACGGAGCGTTAATTGCTTTATGATTTATGAATTATCGTTGCAGGTTTTTTGCTTCGATGCTCATTGTGGCGTGAGGAACTATCAATAATCTTTCTTTGCTGATTAGTTTACCTGTTACTTTACAAGTCCCGTAAGTTTTGTTTTCTACACGGAAAAGGGCATTTTTCAAGTCACGAATAAACTTCTCCTGACGGATTGCCAACTGTGAATTAGCTTCCTTGGACATGGTTTCACTTCCTTCTTCAAATGCTTTGAAAGTAGGCGAAGTGTCATCAGTTCCATTATTTAAATCGTTCATATAAGCACTCTTTATCAAATCCAGGTCTGCTTGCGCTTTTTGTATTTTTTTAAGTATTAATTCCTTGAACTCGGCTAAGTCAGCGTCTGAGTATCTTGCAATTTCATCTGTCATTTTCTGGTTATTTTGTAATTGATATTTTGGTTTTTATCTCGTCGAATTCTATTTCAATTCCGTCAATTATGAAATCTTCAAATAGTAATGTTTCAGTTAATGTTTCTGATTTAATATATGCTTCATTTGCCTTCACAGCTTTTTCCAACTCGGAATTCTTTTTCAAATGTACTTTAATTTTATCTGTAACTTCAAATCCCGAATCTTTTCTTATGTTCTGAATTCTGTTTACCAATTCTCTGGCAATTCCTTCTTCTTTTAATTCCTCAGAAATCGTAATATCCAGCGCAACCGTTATTCCGTTCGAGTTGGCAACCAGCCAGCCCTCAATATCCTGGGAAGAAATCTCTACATCTTCCAATGATAAAGTTATGCTATTTCCCGAAATAACAATATCTATACTTCCTGCCTTGTCTAACAGACTGATTTGTTCTTGAGATAAACTCTGTATCTCTTTGGAAATCAATCCAATATCTTTTCCAAAGCGGGGTCCAAGTGCTTTAAAATTAGGTTTAATTTGTTTCACCAAAATCCCCGAAGCATCATCCAAAAGCACGATTTCTTTGACGTTTACTTCAGCTTTTATGAGGTCAGTAACAGCTTCAATTTCAGCTCTAAAACCCTTGTCAAGTACCGGAATCATTATCTTTTGCAATGGCTGACGCACCTTTATCATTTCCTTTTTTCGAAGAGATAAAACGAGTGATGAAATGGTCTGTGCTTTCTGCATTTTGCTCTCCAACAATTTATCAACAAAGTTTCCAACATATTTTGGAAATTCTGCCAAATGTACAGAGTCAAATTTTTCCGATAGTGTTGCCAATGTTAAATCTCTGTAAAGCTTGTCCATAAAGAATGGAGCGATTGGCGCACCCAGTTTGCTTATAGTCAATAAACACGTATATAAGGTTTGATAAGCCGCAATTTTGTCTTGTGCATATTCGCCTTTCCAGAAACGACGACGACACAAACGAACGTACCAATTACTCAAGTTTTCCCCCACAAATTCTGAAATGGCACGAGCAGCTTTCGTCGGTTCATAATCTGCATACGCCTCATCAACCACTTTTACCAAGGTATTCAATTCGGAAATAATCCACTGATCGATTTCCGGTCTTTCGTTTAACGGAATTTCTGCTTCGGCATACGTGAATTTATCGATGTTGGCATACAGCGCAAAGAAAGAATAAGTGTTGTACAATGTTCCAAAGAATTTACGACGAACCTCCGCAATTCCTTCCAAATCAAACTTCAAGTTGTCCCAAGGATTCGCATTGGAAATCATGTACCAACGCGTGGCATCAGGACCATATTCATTTAATGTTTCGAATGGATCAGCGGCATTTCCTAGACGTTTAGACATTTTTTGTCCGTTTTTGTCCAAAACCAAACCATTTGAAACTACATTTTTATAAGCTACTTTGTCAAAAACCAAAGTCGAAATTGCGTGTAAAGTGTAAAACCAACCACGGGTTTGATCGACACCTTCGGCAATGAAATCAGCAGGGAAATCTTTATTTTCGTCAATTTTATCTTTGTTTTCAAAGGGATAATGCCATTGCGCATAAGGCATTGAACCGGAATCAAACCAAACGTCAATCAAATCGGATTCCCGTTTCATTGGTTTTCCGGAAGCAGAAACCAAGGTAATTTCGTCGACCACATTTTTATGCAAATCAACCAAATCATAATTTGCTTCGTCCATATTTCCAATTTCGAAACCTTTGAAAGGGTTTTCTTTTTGGAAACCTGCGGCGATAGACTTTTCGATTTCGTTGTATAATTCTTCAACAGAACCAACCAAAATCTCCTCTGTTCCTTCTTCGTTTCGCCAAATCGGCAACGGAATTCCCCAAAAACGAGAACGCGATAAATTCCAGTCGTTGGCGTTTTTCAACCAATTCCCAAAACGGCCTTCTCCGGTTGATTTTGGTTTCCAGTTGATAGTTTCGTTCAAATCGAACATTCTGTCTCGAACTTTGGTAATTTCTATAAACCAGGAATCCAGCGGATAATATAAAATAGGCGTGTCCGTTCTCCAGCAATGTGGATAACTGTGCACGTATTTCTCGACTTTGAAAGCTTTATTTTCTTCTTTTAACTGGATGGCAATTTCCACATCCATTGAGCGTTCTGGCGCATCACCTTCGGTGTAATATTCATTTTTAACATACTTTCCAGAATAAGTTCCTAAACCATCGATGAATTTACCTTGCAAATTGACTAATGGAACTGGATTACCATTTTCGTCCAAAACCAGCATTGGCGGAACTTCTGGAACAGCTTCCTTGGCTACTTTCGCATCATCAGCACCAAAAGTTGGTGCGGTATGTACAATTCCTGTTCCGTCTTCCGTAGTTACAAAATCTCCTGAAATTACTCGGAAAGCATTTTCTGGGTTTTGGTATGGCAAAGTAAATGGCAATAATTGTTCGTAACGAATTCCAACTAAATCAGCACCTTTACATTCGGCAATAATTTGGTATGGAATTTTTCCTGCCTTGCCGGCAGGCAGGTTGTCACCTTCTTTGAAATTTTCAAAATCCGAAGCTTCTGTACTTGCAAAAAATCCTTTTCCAAATTGTTTCGCAACCAGATTTTTGGCCAAAATTACTTTTGTTGGTCGAAAAGTATATTGATTGAAAGTTTCTACTAAAACATAATCAATTTTTGACCCAACGGTCAAAGCTGTATTACTTGGTAAAGTCCAAGGGGTTGTCGTCCAAGCCAAGATATGAATATCTCCAAAACCTTGAAGAACGCTTGGCAAAGTTTCATTTTTTGCTTTGAATTGCGCCACAACAGTTGTATCCGTAACATCACGGTAACTCCCCGGTTGGTTGACTTCGTGTGAAGATAATCCTGTTCCCGCTTTTGGCGAATACGGCTGGATGGTGTAGCCTTTGTACATCAAATCCTTGTTGTAGATTTGTTTCAAAATCCACCAAACGGTTTCCATGTACTTGGATTTATAGGTGATGTACGGATCTTCCATATCTACCCAATAGCCCATTTTTTCGGTCAAATCGTTCCACACATCGGTGTAACGCATCACGGTTTTTTTGCAAGCTTCGTTGTATTCTTCTACGGAAATTGTTTTTCCAATATCCTCTTTGGTAATGCCTAATGCCGCTTCGGTTCCTAATTCCACAGGCAAACCGTGAGTATCCCAACCTGCTTTACGCTTTACTTGGAACCCTTTTTGGGTTTTATAACGGCAAAATATATCTTTAATCGCACGTGCCATCACGTGGTGAATTCCCGGCAGTCCATTTGCCGAAGGCGGGCCTTCAAAAAACACGAATGGTGGGTTGCCTTCGCGAGTGGTTACACTCTTCTCGAATATGTTTTCTTTTTTCCAAAAATCAAGTACTTCTGATGCGACTGTAGGCAAGTTAAGTCCTTTGTATTCAGTAAATTTTATGCTCATTTTATCCTTTTCTTAAATCGTGGTGCGAAAGTAATAAATAGTTATGAATTATGAGTGATGAGTGATGAGTTTTTGTTTGCCAGAATGGCACAAGGATGCAAAGTTTCTTAAAAAGAAAAACACTTTTCTAATTTAGAATAAAAATTGCATTAAATCTTTGTTACTTAGTGCCTTCGTGGCTGAATTTTTTAAGAAAAAACGGCTGCTAAAACCTCCAAGGATTTTGGTTTTCTGAAACCGTCGAGATGAAAAGTATAGTAATCAATCAGGATTTTTAAAACGATTTGCCTTTCGATCACGTGGAAGGTTTTCTGATTGTTGTCGAATTTTAGCGGAATGAGTTTTTTGAACAAATTCGTTTCGTTTTCGGTGAGTGAACCGATGCTGTGAAAAGGAGTAAAAACACCTTCGTTAGCATCGAAAAAAGGAAATTCCATTTCGGAAATATCGGGGTAAAAACCGAGATATTTTGTTATTTCGAGCATTAGAATCAAATGGAAATTAGCCGTTTCGTCGTGATTGTCGAGCCAAAACAGCGCCGTTTCCAAAAAAGCAAAAAGGTGTTCATTTTTTTCTTCTTCGTGAATGGAATGGTGCAAGATTTCAGAAATAAACATGACAATCGTGCTCTTGAAAATGTCCGAATGTAGGGTTTGAAATGGGGTCGCAATTTTGATTTCCTTGAAATTTTCTAATGTCCCTTTGTTTTTGTGAACGGCCTCGATTTCAAGAATGGTCAGCGGCTGGAAATAAGCTATTTTTTGGTTTGATTTTCGGGAGGAAAAAGCATCGCGAACAAAATAGGTTTTTAAACCATTAGATTGCGTAAAGCATTTTACAATCAAGCTTTTATCTTGGTATTTGAGGGAAGATATGACGATGGCTTTGGTTTTAATTTGCATTTTTTAGTTTAAAGTTTAAAGCTTAAAGTTGTAGGTTGTAATAACAAACCATCAACTCAAAACAACAACCAATTTTTACCTAACAATCATTACTTTTTTAACTTTAGTTTCTATGCCGTCTTGGGCAGCAACAAAAATCAGATAAACTCCGGAAGCTACTTTATATTTTCCAAAAGCAGTGGTATCCCATTCTATAGTTCCACCTTCGGAAGTTGTTTCGTAGACAAGATTACCTTCAATATCGGTAATTTTAACATTGGCTTTATCTAATAATCCTGCTATTTTTACGGTTCCTTCATATTCAGGGCGCACTGGATTTGGATACACATATACATTATTCAGATCTTCATTAGCTATGGTTGCGGTTCCTTTGAAGGAAACTAATCCTTTATCTGTGGCTATAAAAACTTCACCTGTCGTACTGTTTATGTCAATGTCATTTATTGCATTGCTGGGCAGTGGAGAATTATTTATAGTAAAATGATACTTGGTTTCCTGCCCGTTTGGCGAAACTAAAAACACTCCGGAATCTAATGTTCCAATCCATTTATTATTGGCTCCATCAACAACAATATCAGTAATAAATTGACCATACATCAATTCTTGGGCTAAATTATTATCTATAATAATGATGGGTTTTGTAGTCATTTGCTCATCGGTTTGAAAACTACCTACATTGGACAATATTCTCAACCCTTTTGTGGTTCCTATCCAAAGTTGGTTTCTATTATCAACCGCAATTGCTCTGACATCTGTAGTTGGTAAATTTCCTTTATCTGAGCCGAATGATATTTTTTTAAATTTATTAATAGATTCATTATAACTTATCAAACCATCCGTATTAGTACACCACCATTTGGTGCTGTTTTTATCTATTATCATTCTACCCATACTGGCATCAATGCTTTTATCCAAAATTCCATCCAATGAAAAACTTTGCCATTGTCCATCCGTTTTAAAGACCTTTAATCCCTTTTGAATAAGACTGTTATTCAGCCAAAGATTTCCGGATTTATCGAATGCAGCACCGTTTATTCTAACATCAATATAGCTAGGTCCCAGAAAAGTTATAGATTCTAATCCGCTATTCGTTTGATTGTATAGCGTTTTGGGCTCATCATTTAAAATTTTTAGCAAACCCGAAAAATAAGAACTGGCATAAACTTCGTTTTCATTATTTGGATTCACCGTAACTCTGGATATCGATTTGGCTCCAAAAACTTTTTCATAAGGAATATTCAACCATCCTGTTGCGCTATATTTACTAATACCATAACTATCTAAAGGATATGGATTATAACTGCCCGAATAGTCCCCATAAACTGCCCAAAGCACATCAGTTGTGGCTTGAAGCGCAAATACATTATTTCTGGAAGGGCCAATGGGAGTGCTGTTTTCAAAAGCTGAAGTAACAGAAATAGTGGTATTTACCAATCCTGTTTCTTTCGTGCCAATATATATTACATCTCCAATACTCGTCGCACAAGTGAAAGTTGAAATACTTCCCAATATTTGATTGCTGTTTATTTGACGAACAAGTGCCAATTGTTTATTATAAATATATACACTGCTTGCTGTAGTGACTATCAAATAATTATTACTCTCTCTCATATCAACAGCAGCTTGCGAAAGTTGTAAATATCCTATGAAAGAATTTGAGCCTAAATCGTATTTATGAATATATCCTGAGGCATTTATTGCAATTAATTCGGTATCGAAAGTTTCTATACATGACCAACTTCCTGAGGCAATTTTTATCCACTGGTTAAAATCAATTAAATTTTTATTGGCAATGTCTGCTCTTCTGATACCATCATTTGTAGATGCATAAATATAGCCATTAAAGATCGTGGTTTGCGTAACGATTGTTTCAGCTCCGTTATTACCAATAAAATAAGTATCGCCAAAGAGCATTGTGGCTAAATTGAATTGAACGATTCCAAAATCACAGGAAACATAAACAATCCCTTTATATTCCATAAAATGATTGATTTTTTTTATGTCCGAAGGAAGTTGCTTATTGATAATATCTACAATATTCAGCATACTGCCATCGGCTTCGTTGATTACAACCATCAACCCGTTTTCATAGCCTACAAGAGTTTTATTGGATGTAACGCTGTAATATAATGCCGATATTGTTTGACCTGAAAGCCCATCAATTGTGTTGGTGGTTTTAAGTTGGTTTGTGCTTGTGTTTTTTGAAAACAATGCGTTTTCAGAAGCTGCAAAAATGGTTGTGGGTGATTGAGAAACATCCCTAATATCATTATAGGAAAAATAGCCTTGCCACAACAAATTGTTTTGGGAAAATCCCGTTTGCATAAAAATCAGAAGCAAAATATATAAAACCCTTTTTTTCATTATTTGTATAAATATTGGTTCACAAATATAGTACAAACGAAAGTAATGAAATTTTGTTACACACAAAAAAAATGCCTTCAATCTAATCCTGATAACTCAGGTTCGAAAGAAGGCATTTTGGTATTTATTAAAAAGGATTTAAACCACTCCTTGAGCTAGCATTGCGTCAGCCACTTTTACAAATCCGGCGATGTTTGCCCCTTTTACGTAATCAACAAATCCAGTTTCGTCAGTTCCGTATTTTTTGCATTGGTTATGAATTCCAACCATAATATCTTTTAATCTATGATCCACTTCTTCGCTTGACCAGTTTAAACGAATTGAGTTTTGTGTCATTTCTAATCCAGAAGCCGCAACACCGCCTGCGTTAGCCGCTTTTCCTGGTGCATATAGAACTTTTTTGCTCAATATATATTTAATGGCATCTAAAGTACAAGGCATATTAGCTGCCTCGGTAATACAAATAGTCCCATTTTCAATTAATTTTTTAGCATCGGCTTCATGCAATTCATTTTGTGTAGCACAAGGAATAGCAATATCAGCTTTTACTTCCCAAACACTTTTCCCTTTGTGAAAAACAGCATTTGGATATTTCTCAACATACATTTCGGCTCTATTGTCTCCACTAGCTCTCATTTCAAGCATATAATCAACTTTTTCGCCAGAAATTCCGTCAGCATCATAAATATATCCGTCTGGTCCTGAAATAGTCAAAATCTTTCCTCCTAATTCATTTATCTTTAACGCTACACCCCAAGCTACATTTCCAAATCCAGAAATAGCAACAGTTTTTCCTTTGATTTCCTGTCCTATTGTCCTAAGCATTTGTTCTGTGAAATAAACCACTCCATATCCAGTTGCTTCAGGTCTTATTAATGAACCACCATAAGCAATTCCTTTTCCTGTTAAAACTCCTGTGAATTCATTTCTAATTCTTTTGTATTGACCAAATAGGTATCCTATTTCTCTTGAACCAACACCAATATCACCAGCAGGAACATCAATTTCCGGCCCTATGTGTCGACATAATTCTGTCATAAAAGATTGGCAAAAACGCATTACTTCTGCATCTGATTTACCCTGAGGATCAAAATCAGAACCTCCTTTTCCACCTCCCATAGGAAGTGTAGTTAAACTATTTTTGAATACCTGCTCAAAAGCTAGGAATTTAAGTACTGATAAGTTAACCGAATTATGAAATCTAATTCCTCCTTTATAAGGTCCAATTGCTGAATTCATCTGAATTCTAAACCCTCTATTGACTCTGATTTCCCCTTTATCATCAACCCAAGTTACACGAAAGGTTATCGTTCTTTCAGGTTCTGTAATTCTAAGAAGCAAATGCTTGCCGTCATACTTTCTTTCCGCGGCAATAAAAGGAATAACCGTTTCAGCAAATTCTCTAACAGCTTGAATAAATTCAGGCTCATTTGGATTTTTGGCCTCAACTTGAGCCATAAAATTATTTATTTTTTCTTCCATTTTGAAATATATTATTCAATCTAGGTTAATATTAATCGCTTGCTTAACCAAAAAATAATTTTAAGAAAACGATTTCGCAATTGTGTGCAAATATACATTATATAAGAATATTTATATCTAAAATTGGGTTTTCTTCACATATTTTTATTCTTTTTGTAAATGTTGAAATGATTTTATTTAAAATTAAAACTATTAATGGGAAAACATAAAAAACCTTATATATTGTTTATATAATATTCAGAATGTTTGACGTTATTATATATTTGTTTAGATAATATTCGGAATGATTGATGTTTTTATATATTTGTAAAAAAAGTAATCTATTATAATGGTTCCAAAATCTATTACATTTTTCTGCCTTTTCTTTTTTGGGATTTCGAATGTAGCTATTGCTCAATTTGGATTTTCACACGAAATTGGCGCCATTGCCGGCCCTGTAGCTTTCCAGTCCGATTATGGTGAGCGACACGACTTGTCTACAAACGCAGGTAATACAGGATATGGAATTGGGATTATTCACTATTTAAATTTTTCTTATAAAGCCGAATGTAATTGTTATACCCCTGATACTTATTTTAATGATCACTTCAAATTAAGAAGCGAATTGTCATATAATAAAACGAAGTTAGATCATTTTGGCCGATGGATAGAAGGTAAAAATTCCCTAGGCAAAGAACAATTAAAAGCAATGCACGGAAGTACCTCAGTTACCAATATAGGAATGCAACTTGAATTTTTTCCTTGGAGTATTCGCGACTTTACTGAAACAATAGAAAGTTGGGCTCCATTTATAAGTCTTGGAGGACAATTTAGTTTTTACAATGCAAAAGCTTCGTCTACAATAGGGCCTTTGGGAACACCACTAACAACTTTTCCTAAATATTTAACGCCGACAGATGATCGCCCTTATGGATTTTCCACCGAAAGTGGGGCAGTTTGGTCAATAGTTTCAAGTGTTGGAACTCGTTATAAATTGGCTCCATTATCGGATTTAATGGTGGATTTAAGATTACAGTATTATTTTTCTGATTGGGTTGATGGCCTAAAACCAAATCCCGCCCTTTATAAAGAAAATAAGTCAAACGACTGGCTAGTTTGGTTCAATGTAGGCTATATTTATTACCTGCAATAGTAGAAATACAACTAAAAAACAAAAGCCCGATTTGATAAAATCGGGCTTTTGTTTTTATTCCAATGCTTGTTTTAAATCCTCGATCAAATCCTCGATGTCTTCAATACCTACGCTCAATCGAACTAAATCATCCGTGATTCCCACTTCTTTTCGTTTGTCTTCCGGAATCGATGCGTGCGTCATTAAGGCTGGATGGTTTGCCAAAGATTCAACTCCACCAAGAGATTCTGCCAAAGTAAAAACTTTTAGTTTCTCCAAAAACCGAATAGAATCTTCTTTTTTACCCGAAACAAAAGTAAAGGAAACCATTCCGCCAAAACCGCTCATTTGTTTTTTGGCAATTTCGTGATACGGATGGCTTGGCAATCCAGGATAATAGACCGTTTTTATTTTTGGATGTTGACTTAAAAATCCCACCACTTTTTCTCCATTTTCGCAATGTCTTTGCACTCTAAGATGCAATGTTTTTATTCCTCTTAAAACTAAAAAACTGTCCATTGGTCCTAACGTGGCTCCAGTGGCAAATTGTTGAAAATGCAACTGTTCGCCTAAGGCTTCATCTTTTACAATCAACGCTCCGGCAATTACATCAGAATGTCCTCCAAGATATTTCGTTGCTGAATGCATCACAATATCTGCACCCAAATCCAAGGGCTTTTGTAAATAAGGTGTTGCAAAAGTATTGTCAACAGCAAAAAGAATATTTCTTTGTTTGGTAATTTTGGCAATTTCCTGAATATCGGCCAATTTCATCAACGGGTTTGTTGGAGTTTCTACCCAAACTAATTTGGTGTTTTCGTTGATTAAAGAATGGAATTTTTCCAAATCATTCATATCAACAAAATGGAATTTTATTCCGGAATCTTTATAAATGCGCGTAAACATTCTATACGTTCCTCCATATAAATCGTCCATCGCAATGATTTCATCTCCTGATTTGAAACAGCGCAAAATACAATCCGTGGCCGCTAATCCTGACGAAAAAGCTAAGGCACGAGTTCCGTTTTCGATACTTGCAAATGCGTTTTCCAATGCTGTTCGTGTAGGATTTGAAGCTCTGCTGTATTCGTAATCGGGATTTATTGGTTTTCCGGGACTTGTTTGTGCAAAAGTTGACGTTTGATAAACCGGAGGCATTACTGCTCCAGTGCTTGGATCGTGATGTTGCCCGCCGTGTATGGTTTTAGTGTTGAAATTCATTTGGAATATTTTTTTGTAAAGATAATTTTTTAAAGCTTCCAGACTTTGGAAGGCTGGTAGCTTTATCGGATATTATAAAAATTTTCTAAGACACAACATAATACCTATATGAAGCCCTTCGTGAAAATTGTTGAAAATCATTGCATCCTCAGCATTTTTTAAAACAAAACCAGTTGAAGTTGGGTATTCCTGATAGTTTTTGAAAACTTTATTGTCGAAATCTTCCTTGGTTTGATCGATAGTCTTGAATAATAAAGACTTGATTTCGTCAACTTCGGCTTGTGTGGCATTGTGTTCCGGTTTTGTCCCTTTCATATATTTTTGTATCAATTCGTCAGAAACCATCATAGGCAAACCGGATAATTTATAAACTAACAATTGTTGTGTCACAACGATATGCGCAATATTCCAAATAAGATTATTGCTGTAACCTTCAGGAATTTTGTTGAGTTGTTCTAAAGTGTGATTCCCCAGAAACTGGAAAACTATTTTTCTGCTTGTGTTGGTAATATCAAATGTCTGTTGCATTTTTTTAAATTTTTGATAAAAATAATCATTTTCCATAGCAAATGGATTTTCTTTGCACAAAGAAATTTCAGTTTATGAACAAAATATATTATCTCGCTTCCTGCGATACGTGTCGAAAAATTATAAAATCGTTGCCAAAAGATCATAATTTGGTTTTTCACGACATCAAACAAGACCCAATTACCGTTGAAGAATTAGAAGAAATGCGAGAACTTTCAGGAAGTTACGAAGCACTTTTCAGTAAAAAAGCACAACTTTACAAATCGATGGATTTAAAAAATAAATCCTTGACCGAAGCGGATTTCAAGAACTACATTCTGGAACATTACACCTTCCTGAGTCGGCCGGTTTTTATTATTGACGGCAAAATTTACATTGGCAACAGCCAGCAAAATATGCTTCAGGTGATGAAAGTTTTATAAGTTTTGGTCGATAATAACTGAATGCTGCGACTGAATACTGAACTCTTTTTAATTATCTTTGAACTCTTTTAGAAAATGATATGATACAATCAATGACCGGATTTGGCAAAGCTACTTTGCAATTGCCAACCAAAAAAATAACCGTAGAAGTAAAATCCCTCAACAGTAAGGGTTTGGATTTAAGCGTGCGAATGCCTTCGACTTATCGCGAAATGGAATTGGGTTTACGCAACCAAATCGCTTTAAAACTCGAAAGAGGAAAAGTAGATTTCTCCATTTTTATCGAAAGCACCGCCGAACAAACTTCGACGAAAGTGAACGTGCCAATTGTGAAAGCCTACATCAATCAATTGCGCGAAGTTTATGCTGATGCCGATGAAACCGAATTGATGAAAATGGCTGTCAGAATGCCCGATACAATGAAAACTGAGCGGGAAGAAATCGACGAAAATGACTGGGTTCAAATTCAAACCGTTGTCGAGGAAGCTTTGCAAAACATATTAAATTTTCGCAGAGATGAAGGTGCTTCATTAGAGAAAGAATTTCAACTGAGAATTGGCAACATACGCCAATATATGAACGACGCTTTGGCACTGGATCCAGAACGCATCCAGGCTATAAAAGACCGTTTACAAACCGCCATTGCTGAGTTAAAAGTGAACGTGGACGAAAATCGTTTTGAACAAGAATTGATTTATTACTTAGAAAAATTAGACATTACCGAAGAAAAAGTACGTTTGACAAATCACCTGGATTATTTCCTAGAAACCATTAACGGAACGGAAGCCAATGGTCGAAAACTAGGTTTCATTACCCAAGAAATGGGACGCGAAATCAACACAATGGGTTCCAAATCGAATCACGCCCAAATGCAAAAACTGGTCGTGATGATGAAAGATGAATTGGAGAAAATTAAGGAACAGGTTTTGAACGTGTTGTAGAATTTGGAAAATCGATGAATAAAATAGTGTCCGAGACCAAAGAATTGTTGTTTGACAAATGCGATTTTGAGTTAACCAATATTGAAATCGAAAAAGAAAGTTCAGAATATTGTGCGCATCGATTTGAAATTGACGAACTAAAAATTCTGTTTCGTTCTGCTAAAATTACTCCAACAAAAACAGGGCAATTTGTAACTCTGTGGAAACGGAAAAATGAAAAAAGTGAAATTGAGCCTTTCGAAATTTCTGACGATATTGACTTGTTTGTAATAAACGTAAAAACCGAAGCCAATTTTGGACAATTTGTGTTCCCAAAATCGGTTCTTGTTGAACGGGGAATTATTACCGACAAAAAAGAAGGCAAACGAGCCGTCAGGGTCTATCCTATTTGGGATTTGACGGAAAGCAAACAGGCTAAAAAAACACAAAAATGGCAACTAGATTATTTTTTAGAAATTCCATTTGATGAACCATTAGATACAAATCGAGCCAAGTCGCTTTATTTGAAAAATAGCATTTTTACACCATGAAAAAAGGAAAATTAATCGTGTTTTCGGCACCATCAGGATCGGGAAAAACCACCATCGTTAGGCATTTATTAGGAAAAGAAGACTTGAATTTGGAGTTTTCGATTTCGGCAGCAACACGACCAGCTCGTGGCGAAGAAGTGAATGGAAAAGATTATTACTTTATGTCTTTGGAAGAGTTTAAAAAGCACATCAAAAACGACGATTTTGTAGAATGGGAAGAAGTGTATCGCGATAATTTTTACGGAACACTAAAAAGCGAAGTGGAACGCATTTGGGCCAAAGGAAAAAATGTGATTTTTGATATTGACGTTTCAGGTGGATTGCGAATTAAACACAAATTTCCGGAAGAAACATTGGCTGTTTTCGTGAAACCACCCAGTATTGACGAGCTAAAAATTCGACTTAAAAAACGCTCTACCGAAAGTGATGATAAAATAAATATGCGTATTGCAAAAGCTTCGGTAGAACTGGCAACCGCTCCGCAATTTGACAAAATTATCAAGAATTACGATTTAGATACCGCCAAAGAAGATGCTTATCAATTGGTCAAAGAATTTTTGAAGGATTAAGTTTACTGCATTTAAATTCAGTTTATGAAAGTAGGATTGTATTTCGGAACATTCAACCCCATTCATATTGGGCACTTGATTATTGCCAATCACTTTGCGGAATATTCTGGTTTAGACCAAATCTGGATGGTCGTGACGCCGCACAATCCTTTGAAAAATAAAGATACTTTACTTGATGATTATCAACGGCTGCAATTGGTTTTCCTAGCTACTGAAGATTATCCAAAAATAAGACCTTCGGATATTGAGTTCAAATTGCCGCAGCCCAATTACACTGTGAATACATTGGCACATTTACAGGAAAAATACCCACAACATATCTTTTCATTAATTATGGGCGAAGACAATTTGAAGTCGTTGCATAAATGGAAAAATCACGAGATAATTTTGCAAAATCACGAGATTTATGTGTATCCCCGCATTTCATCGGAATTACAAAATTCGGAGTTCAAAAACAATCCAAAGATTCACATTATTGATGCGCCAATTGTAGAAATTTCATCGACTTTTATTCGTGAAAACATCAAAAACAAGAAGAATGTTCGCCCGCTTTTGCCTGAAAAAGTTTGGGAATATATCGACCACAATAATTTTTATAAGAAGTAATTATAGCAGAATTATTTTTAACTCCTGTTCGATTTTTTCAAAAATAGCACTTATATCTACCTTTTTTCCGGACAATAAAAAGACATCGGTGCTTGGCATTTGCTTGCAATCCCATATTAATTGCACTTTTTTTTCTTTTAATAAATCTTTCGCATTGATGTTCCAAACAACAGCAATCCCATTATTTTTCGAAAGAATTTCAAGCATTTCATATTCAGATGGAATAATATAATTAGGAACCATAGATGGTCTTTTTTTATTAAAAACGTGTAACCAAAACAATTTTATATGCGGAATCCCAGCATCGTGACTGAACCATTTTTGGTTATTTAACCAATTTTCAACTGCTAGAAAATCTCTGTTTTTAATGTTTAATTTCAGTTCCGAGGTATCAATTGCATTCGAACCCACGATGATTTGTTTAATATCTCCAAGCTTTTTTTGAATCGTATCAAAAGTGTCATATCGTTTGGTAACAATGGCAAAATCTAGTTTTTTAGAATCTACTAATTCAAAAAGCTGGTCGTTTTCATAGAAGGAAAAATCAATAAATTCAAACTTGGATAGCAGCGCACTTCCTAAAATGCTCATTAAATGTTTAGAAATCCCAACCGAAATCAATCTGTTGGCATTGAAAGCTTTGTCCCGAAATCCATTCTCAACATTTTCTAAGCGGTCTAAGGCTTCGATGATTAAATTATTGAGTAACTTAGCATATTCTGTTGGTTCCACCCCCTTGGACTTTCTATTAAAAAGCTTGTAACCTACATGCGCTTCCAACATAGCTATTTGTTGGCTTACTGCTGGTTGACTAATAAATAATTCTTTGGCTGCCAGAGAAAAATTTCCGTTTTTGTATACCGATTTGAAGGTTCGATACCATTCTAGATTAACCATGCTATAAATATATTTATCACAAACATAATTTAAATTATTTTTACAAATAGCATATTCAACCTAAATTTGCATAAATAAAATCAGTTATGAAAAAAATTGCATCCTTTATCATAATAGCATTAACGGCAAATTGTAGTATTGCAATTGCACAAAAACAAAATAAAAAAGATATGAAAAAAGTATTATTTGTTGTTACCAGTCACGATAAATTGGGCAACACGGGAGAAAAAACAGGATTTTGGACAGAAGAATTAGCAGCGCCATATTATGCTTTGGCAGATCAAGGAGTTGAAATTGATATTGCAACGCCGCTGGGAGGTCAACCACCAATTGATCCAAAGAGTGAAGATCCATCGGCAGCGACAGAAGACACAAAAAGATTTGACAGCGACACGGTACTTCTTGAAAAACTAAAACACACATTGAAATTAAAAGACATCAACCAAGCTGATTATGATGCGGTTTTTTATCCTGGAGGTCACGGTCCGCTTTGGGATTTAGCCGAAGATGCAAATTCAGCCGCATTAATTGAAGCGTTTTATACAAACAACAAACCTGTTGGATTTGTTTGTCACGCTCCAGGTGTTCTTAAAAATGTAAAAATTAATGGCGAATTTTTAGTGAAAGGGAAAAAAGTGACTGGCTTTTCAAATACTGAAGAAGAAGCTGTTGGTTTAACCAATATTGTTCCTTTTTTATTGGAAGATGTTTTACAGAAAAATGGCGCAACGTATTCAAAAGTGAGCGATTGGCATCCTTATGCCGTTGAAGATGGGTTATTGATTACGGGTCAAAACCCAGCATCCTCTAAATTAGTTGCAGAAAAATTATTGCAACAATTGAAGTCAAAATAATAATTAATTGAATTAGAAAAAAATAGAAAGGCGTCCCTAAAATACCTTTAAGAACGCCTTTTACAAAAATACTAAAACAAAACTAACTAATTCAATCCTCTTACCCATTCATAAAAAACTATTTACCAATAAATTACAACGTATAATAAAAAAATATATTGTGTAGAAATAAAAAAATTAAATATTTTTTTTTGATAGTTTTGAAATAAATTTCTGTGATCTATTTGTTGCTTTATTAGTATATTTTTAAGTACTTTTGGTTAAATCTAATAAAGAAATGGCCGATAATGATAATTTAAAATTTGCGGTAATTGGCGGCGGAAGTTGGGCTACAGCAATTACTAAAATGCTATGTGTAAACCTAAAAGAAATTGCTTGGTATATGCGAAATGAAGATGCGATTGAACATCTAAAAGTCCATCATCACAACTTAAATTATCTAAGTTCTGTTGAATTTGAAATTAAAAAACTTAAACTCACAAGTGATATAAATGAAGCAGTAGCTTATGCTGATTATATCATATTTGCCATTCCTTCCGCTTTTTTGGGTGAAGAATTGAAAAAATTAACGGTTTCATTGAAAGACAAAGTTATTTTTTCGGCAATCAAAGGAATCGTTCCCGAAACGAGTTTGATTGTTGGCGAACATTTTAATAAAACTTATGGAATTCCTTTTAAAAATATTGGTGTAATCACTGGTCCTTGTCACGCCGAAGAAGTAGCATTGGAACGTTTATCCTACCTAACAATAGCTTGTGGCGATGCCGAAAAAGCAAAAATAGTTGCCAAAAATTTGTCCAGTAATTATATTAAAACTAAGATTTCAGACGATATTATTGGTACGGAATATGCCGCAATGCTTAAAAATATCTATGCCATTGCAGCCGGAATCGCCCACGGTTTGGGTTATGGCGATAATTTTCAATCAGTGTTGATGAGTAACGGAATCCGAGAGATGAAAAAATTCATCAAAAAAGTCCATAAAATGAAGCGAAATATCAATGATTCTGCCTATTTAGGGGATTTATTGGTAACGGGGTATTCTGTTTTTTCGAGAAACAGAATGTTCGGTAATATGATTGGGAAAGGCTATACCGTAAAATCGGCGCAAATGGAAATGAGTATGGTTGCCGAAGGGTATTATGCAACCAAAAGTGCTTACGATCTCAATCTTGGTTATGGTGCGAAAACGCCAATCATAGATGCAGTTTACGAAGTTTTATACGAAGGAAAATCGGCGAAAAAGGTATTTGAAAGATTAACGGAAAAGTTGGATTAATAATGTCATTATTGGTAAATTCAAGGGCTTTTACCTCACAATCACACCATCCACAAACAAAATTGGAACTTCCTCAACATAATCCGGAGTTATAGTATTTGCTCTGAAAATAAATTTTCTATCGTATAATTTGTCTTCCTTAAAAAAAGTTAGCATAAACTCGTTGTTGAGTGCCAAAACACTTTTTTCCAACATTTCGATTTTTACCACTGAAACCGCAGGAACTTCTACATAAGCGTGACGCAAAAGGGATGTTTTTTTCATCTCACCATTAAGTGTACCGAAGGCTTTGGAAACAATCATTACCCCATCAAGATTATAATCGCTGTCGTTTACTAAATAGGCATACCAAACTTTTTCCATAAAATCATCACTCCATTCCTGGACTGCGGCTATGAAAACATTTTCTACTTCGGGTATGTTGATGTCGGATTTCATTATTTGATTTTTGAATTCAGATTAACGACTTTTGATTTCAGATGTTTAAATCTGCAATCTTAAATTTTTAAATACTCGCCTTGAATTGTTCCAAGAAACGAACGTCATTCTCGTAAAACATTCGAATATCGCCTATTTGATATAGCAACATTGCGATTCTTTCGATTCCCATTCCAAAGGCAAAACCTGTGTAATCATCTGGATTGATGTTGCAATTTTTCAAAACATTTGGATCGACCATTCCGCAACCACCAATTTCTAACCAACCGGTTCCTTTGGTAATTCTATAATCGGTTTCAGTTTTTAAACCCCAATAAATATCTATTTCGGCGCTCGGTTCCGTAAACGGAAAATAGGAAGGACGAAGACGGATTTTCGATTTTCCGAACATTTCTTTTGTGAAATATAAAAGCGTTTGTTTCAAATCCGCAAAGGAAACGTCTTTGTCAATGTACAATCCTTCGACTTGGTGAAAAATACAATGCGAACGCGACGAAACGGCTTCATTACGGAAAACTCTTCCCGGAGAAATGGTACGAATAGGCGGTTTATTGTTCTCCATATAACGCACTTGCACGGATGAAGTATGGGTGCGCAACAAAATATCGGGATTGGTTTGAATGAAAAACGTGTCTTGCATATCGCGTGCCGGATGATATTCTGGCAGGTTTAATGCGGTAAAATTATGCCAATCATCTTCGATTTCCGGGCCTTCGGAAACATTGAAACCAACGTTCGAAAATATGTCGATAATTTGGTTTTTAACCAATGATATCGGATGGCGAGAGCCAATAATTACAGGTTCGGCAGAACGCGTTAAATCACCGTAAAATCCTTTGATTTCTTCTTTACTTTCCAAAGATTCCTGAATTGATTTTACTTTTTCCTCCGCTGAGGATTTTAGCAAATTGATTACCTGTCCAAATTCTTTTTTTTGATCGTTTGGAACATTTTTGAATTCAGCAAAAAAGTCTTTTAAAAGTCCTTTACTTCCAAGAAATTTGATTCGGAATGCTTCGAGTTCTTCCTTATTTTGTGTCGAAAAAGCTTGTGCTTCACCAATATATTCTTTTATCTTATCTATCATTTTTATCCAATAATTGAGAGTGCAAATTTAGGAAAAAGTTGTAAGTTATAGGTTGTAAGTTATAAGTTTTTGAAGTAAATCTTACATCTACAATCGTTAATCTACAATCATCAATCAATTAGTTCCTTTTCGATAAAATAATTAACGATGGCTTCTTTCATTAAAACCGATTGTTCTCCTGCTTTTAGTGCCGGTAATTCCTCTTTCACCTTGTAATGAGGCCAACCTTCCTCATCGAAAAATTCAAATTCATAAAACCCATAAGGTTCCAATAATCGGCAAATTGCGATGTGCATCAGGTTTAGCTTTTCGTCTTTTTCGAAAGTATTATGCACTTTCCCAAGTTCTTGAACTCCAATTAAATAAATGATGGCGTCCAAATCCAAGTCTTCACCCTGTGAAAATTGGTTTGAAAGTATATTGACAAGCTGTTCCCAGCGTTCTTTAAGTAGTATATCTCTTGACATTTTATTGAGTTATGAATTATGAATTATGAATTATGGGTTCATAAAAACACAAAAGCCATTTCGGCAAAGATACCAACATAATTCTTTTATCTTTGCCCTTTATTCTTTTCCTTTATTTCTTTTTATATGAGTTTTTTAGACATTGTTTTGGGTTGTTTGCTAGCCATTAGTATTTTTAAAGGCTTAAGAAATGGACTTTTTGTAGAGTTGGCTTCATTGATTTCCTTGTTATTGGGGATCTATTTTGCAGTGAAATTTTCGATTTTGACAGCAGAAATTATTTCTGGAATTGTTCATTGGAACCCAAAAACAATTCAAATAGCAGCCTTTATAATTACCTTTCTCCTAGTTGTTATTGTGATTTCCATTATGGCAAAAGTACTGACCAGGGTTGCTAATTTTGCGCAATTAGGCGTGATAAACAAACTAGGCGGTGGGTTTTTTAGACTTTTAAAAACGATATTGATAATCAGTATCTTTTTAAACCTTTTCGAAAAAGTAAATTTCAATAATACCTTTGCCAAAAAAGAAACATTGGACAAGTCGTTGTTTTATCGTCCAATCCAAAAAACGGCTGGTTTTATTTATCCTTCAATTGAAAAATGGTATGAAGACCTTAAAAAAAGCAAGCAGACTTCAGATGGCAGATAGCAGTCTGAAATCTGGGACCTATTTAATTTCTTTAATTGCAGATTTCTCAATCCAACCTTCGGTTCCGTCAGTCAACTGAATTTTTTTCCAATTTTCTAAAGTTTCCTGAACAAAAACCTTGGTTCCTTCATGAAGTGTAAAAACCGTTGTACTTGCCTTTTGTGGTTCACTTTTTACCAAAACCATTTCGGCAAAAACAATCGCAGGTCTTTCATTTTCGAAATCACTTCTTTCAGAAATTCCAGCAGAAACACTAATCAAAAGCAGAAAAAGAAAGCCAAACATTCCAAAGAAAAATATTCTTTTGTACAAAGCTATTTGAGAAAAATAATATCCAATAAAGAAAAGTAAAAATAGGGTAGAAAATGCAACTGAAATCCACGCCCAAGTATTGTAATTAAAGGTCGAAGTTAGATCGTGAATCATTTTTGAAAAGCCTACTTTTGGAATATCTTTTACTTCATCAATAGTCATTTTTTGGGCAAATTTCAAGTTGTTTTGTATTTCGGCATCGTCCGGATTGAGCACTAATGCTTTTTCATAATTGTAAATTGCCGGGGCAACTTTGTTCAATTTATAATAGCAGTTTCCGAGGTTAAAATACAATTCAGCCGAATGATTTTTTGTCGCCAGAACGCTTTCATATTCAGAAATTGCTTGTTCATATCTTCCTTTTTGGTACAAATAATTCCCTTTTTCAAAGCCGTTTTGGGCAAAGAAAACTTGGGTTGTCAGTAGCAATATAAAAATTATCTTTTTCATTATTTATTTTTTTTTGGAACACGGATAACAATGTTAGTTATGTGTGTTTAAATCTGTTTCTCCAAATCCGAAATTATCAATACCGCTTTATCAAAATCCTGCTGAATTGCTGCACTTGATGATTGTGCAAAACGAGCTACTTCACAGTTTTCTGTAAGATTTATAAAATCAATTACTGTTTCTGGACTTGCATTTCTGGATATTAAAAGTTCCTGAATGTTGCTTTTGCTCATTTCTGATGTTTCGATGTGCAATTTGGCTTTAAGAAAATTATGCATCGCTTTTTCTAACGCCACATAAAATGGTTCTTTATTGTTGATTTGTTTTTTGGCTTCGGACAAATATTTCTTTGCCAATCTGTTGTTCATTTTAATTCTGTTTCCAAAAACATCGCTGTCAATAGCGTCTTTTTTCTTTTTGAATAACACAATCGCCGGAAGAATTAAAAATGGCAAAAATAGCAAGCCATAAAACAAATTCGACCCTAAGAAATCATCATTATTCATTGATTTAAGATCACTTTTTAACTTAATGAATTTGAATTGTTCGCTGCTTGAAATTACATTTTTGGAGTTTCCCGGTGTTGTTGAAGCTACTTGATCATTGGCCAAAGGACCTTCAAGAACATTAATCATTATTTCCGGCGAACTTATGGTTTTATAAGTTCCTGAACCCAAATCAAAATAGGAGAATTGCAATGGTTTTATTGGATAATCCCCTTTAAATTGTGGAATAATCGTGTAACTATCCGAGATTTTTCCGGACATTCCTGATAAAGTTGTGTTTACTTTTTCGTTATGAACGGCATCGTACATTTCCAATGAATTTGGAACCACCGGTTTTGGTAAATTGAATAATTTCATATTTCCGCTTCCTGACACGCTAACCACTAAATCAAGACTTTCCCCGCTTTTTAAATTCGTTTTTGATGGCGTTACTTTAAAATCAAATTTTCCTACAGCTCCCGAAAAATCGGCTGGTTTTCCAGCTTCAGGAAGTGCTTTAACCGCAATCGTTTTGGCTCCAGCCGAAACCCTTTTATTACCATTGGTGACAACAACTCGCCCAAAAATATCTCTACGATTCGTTGGCAATTGCACATCAATATCTAAGGATAAGGGTTCGATAACCAATTTGCCTGATTTTTGTGGATATAAAACTGTTTTTCTGAGCACCACAAAACGATATTTTTCGCCTTTAAACATTCCTTCTTCGCCAACAAGTTGTTTGATGTCAATATTTTGACTCCAAAAATCGTTGTATTTAGGTTTGTCCAATTCTCTCCAATTCGTGATTCCAATATTGTAGCTGAAATACAGCTTGTAAACCACCGTAATGGGTTCATTGATATAAGGATTTGTTTTAGAAATATCAGCAACAAGATAAATATTGTCATCGGCAGAAATCTGCGTGTCGTTCGGGTCTTTTGGCTGTTCTACCGCCGCTGTAACATTGATTTTTATTGGAGATGTTTTATAAATTTGACCATTATATTCAATTGAGGCTTGTCTGATAATCAGATTTCCTTTTTGGGTTGGTAAAAGATAATAGGAATAGATTTTTTCGAAAGAGCTCTTTCCATTTACCCATGATTGACTCACTTGCTGGCTTGGTCCGGCAATAATCTTAAATCCTTCAAAAGACGGTTGGTTAAAATTGTCGCCGTCAATATTCATTACGAAATCTATGCGAAGTCTTTCGTTTAATCCAAGTGTTGTTTTGCTGACTTTGGCTTCAAATTGTACTTGAGCCAAAAGTGAGTTACACGCTATTAAAACTATCGCTAATATAAATTTTTTCATTGTGTTTTATTCTAATTGAATTACCAATCTTTTTCTGTCTGAACTGGTTTTCCTTTTACTTTTTGGGCATTTACTTTGTCTTGAATCTTCTTCTCTTCATTGTTTACGGCATCCAAAAGATTTTCTGTTCTTTGCTTAGAAATTCCTCCAGGCATTGGTTTTGGTTTTCCTTCATCCTTTGGTTTTTCGTCTTTTTTATCCTTGTCTTTGTCGCCTTTATCGTCTTTCTTATCTTTTTTTCCGTCTTTTTTGTCCTTGTCTTTTTTGTCCTTATCCTTTTTTTCTTTGTCCTTATCCTTATTTTTGTCTTTATTCTTATCGTTTTTTGGCGGATTTTCTTTTAATTTTTGTTTAGCCAAAGCATAATTATATCGTGTTTCTTCATCCGAAGGTTTGTTGCGCAAAGCATTTTTATAGGCTTCAACCGCATTAGTATAATTTTTTTCCTTCATAAAAACATTCCCCAAATTGTGGTATATTTTATGCTTCTGTGATCTTGATTTTGTGTTGGCCAATGCTGTTGCATAAGCAAATCTAGCTTCTGCAATCTGGTTTTGTTTGTAAATTGCATTACCTAAATTATAAGGAGCAACAGTTCTTTTGGGAAATTTTGAGTGTGAAATTCTGAAATTGGCTTCGGCATCAACAAACTTCTTTTGAGCAAATTCCTCGTTCGCTTTTGGCAAAGTTTTGTCTTTCTCTTGAGCGGAAACTGCAAAAGAAAGTGTTAGCAACATATATAAAATAAAATTTTTCATTATTCTTTTTCGTTAAATAAATTCATCTTTTGAACCCATTTTGTCTTTCTTTCCAATAAGAAAATATCCAAAAATAAAAAGGCAAAAGCAAAACCCAAGAACCATTGAAATTGCGATTGAAAATCCGCCATTTGCGTAGATTCAAATTCAGTTTTTTGGATATTATTGAGTGCATTTTTTATGTAATCCAGCACTTCTTTGGTATTATTCCCGTTTACATATCCTCCTTTTGTGGCTTTTGCAATGGTGGTTAATCCTTCCTTGTTTAGCTTTGTAATAACCACTTCATTGTTGTTGTCTCTTTTAAAACTTTCGATAATACCATTTACTCTCAGAGGAATTGTGCCCCCTTTTTCTGTTCCAACACCAACGGTGATAATTTTCATTCCCAACTTATTTGCCTCTTCGGCGGCTTCCTCAGCACCTTCTGAATGGTCTTCACCATCAGAAATCATAATCAATAATTTGCTGGTTTTACTTTTGTCGTCAAAATAAGTTGCCGATAGTTTTATAGCATCATCCAGAGAAGTTCCTTGCGAAGAAACGATATCCGTATTCATACTTTGAAGGAACATTTTTGCCACGCTGTAATCCGTCGTTATCGGTAAAACCGGGAATGCGCTTCCGGCATAAGCCACGATTCCTATTCTGTCATTGCCCAGTTGATTGATAAGTTGTGATACTATTTGTTTGCTTTTCTCCAATCGGTTTGGCGCAACATCTTCTGCAAGCATACTTTTAGAAACGTCCATTGCAAAAACGATGTCGATACCTTCTCGTTTCACGGTTTCCATTTTGGTTCCAATTTTTGGATTTACCAATCCGAAAATCAGCCCAACCAATGCCAAAAGCATTACCACCAACTTCAAAATAGGTTTGAAAACTGATTTTTCAGGGCTTAATTTCTTTACCATTTCTAAATCACCAAATTCTCGCTGTTTTCTTCTTTTCCAATATTGATTGTATAGAAAAAGCAGCACAAAAAATGGCACTATAAAAAGAAGGTATAAATATTTTGATTCGTCTAATTCCATTTTTATTTAACCACGAAGGTTACTAAGTTTTTTTACTAAGTCCACAAAGTTAATTGTAAACTGTATTTATAAAGTTCCGTTTATTACTCTTTTAACACCATTTTTTAATAAATTAACATTGAAATTAATTAACAATCCTAATTTACAATTTGATAATCTCAAGTATGTTAACAGTTGTGCCAGATGAACATCGTTCAAGGCTTCAACTGATTTAATCTCAACAATAAATTTGTCTTCTATAATTATATCTATTCTATAACCTGCGTCTAACTTCATTTCTTCATAAACCAGAGGCAATAGTTTTTGTTTTTCAATTTTTAACTCATATTTTTTTAATTCATAAAATAAGCACTCTTCATAAGCACTTTCTAATAAACCCGGACCCAAAATTTGATGAACTTTTAAAGCACTTTCAAAAACAATTCTTGATATATCATTCTCGCTCATATTGTTTTTGATTTTTATATGGTTTCCTTTGTGATCTTTGCGGATTCCCTGTGCCCTTTGTGTTTAAGTCTAAATAAAACTTCTGTAAACCGTGTTTCGTAATCCTAATTCAACCAAAATTAAAAATCCTGCCAACCATACAAACGGTCTGAATTTTTCGTCATAATCATAAAATC
Source organism: Flavobacterium soyangense (assembly GCF_015277675.1). Classification (GTDB taxonomy): domain Bacteria; phylum Bacteroidota; class Bacteroidia; order Flavobacteriales; family Flavobacteriaceae; genus Flavobacterium; species Flavobacterium soyangense. Next base: position 9,718 of record NZ_JADHEC010000003.1, on the reverse strand, counting down.
TTAATTCTTTGATTTCTGAGGTTTCCAGTTTATTGATAGAAGCATAAATTTCGGCTAATTTGCTGTTGCTGGTTGCTCTGAAATATTGTCCATCGGTTTTTCTGGCTATGGTTTTTAATAATTGTTCATCAATTTCTACCTTCATCATTTGGAATAAAATCTGTCCGCTAGGCGTCATTTGGTATGGAAAATCTGCCATTCCGTTTGTGCCAATTCCTATAGTATATACTTTTATTCCGTATTGTTTGGCAATATCTGCAGCGGTTTCTGGCTCGATAAAACCAGCATTATTTACACCATCGGTCATTAAAATAATCACTTTGCTTTTGGCTTTACTGTCTTTTAATCTGTTTACGGCTGTTGCCAATCCCATTCCTATTCCTGTTCCGTCTTGCAAAACGGTATCATATTTTATGTCTTTTATAGCTTCGAGCACAACTGCTTTGTCACTCGTTACGGGAGTTTTTGTATAGGCTTCCGAAGCATAAAGTACCAATCCAATCCTGTCATTTGGTCTTTCTTCAACGAAATTAGCAGCAACTTCTTTAAGCGCTTCCATTCTATTTGGTTTCAAATCTTTAGCAAGCATACTTCCCGAAACGTCTATTGCCATAACAATATCAATTCCTCTGGTGGTTTTAGTTTGATTGCTTACATCGACTGTTCTTGGCCTTGCCATCGCAACAATTAACGAGCTTAGCGCCAATAATCTCAAAACATTCAAAAGCGGTTTTAGTCTTGCCAAAAGCGAATTTGAATCCTTAAATCCTTGGATTGAACTTATTTTCAAGCTTGCTGATTGTTGGTTTCTTTTCCAAAATAACCAAGCACCAGCGATTGGAATCAGAAGAAACAGCCAAAAAAACTCTGGATTTAAAAAACTTAATTTTCCCATTATTGTTTGGTATTTTGAAGTTCGACAGAGCTTAAAATTCGATCTGAAATTTCATTGGCATATTTATCGCCTTCTTCGTGAACTATAATTATTTGCTGCAATCCGCCTTCCTGACTAAAGATTAAAACTTCATAATATAATTTAGTGCTGTTTTTATTTTCACCATCAATTTTAGAGAAAGTTCCATATCCCTTGATCCCTTTGATTCCTTCTTTGGTTTCAAAATCTTCTTGTTTTACAATCATATTTTGTGCGCCTTGAGATTCCATAGATTGCAACGCTCCATCCAATGATTTTGATAAATCAATTTGTGTTTCCTGTTTGTATTGTAAGGTAGAAACCATAATGTAAAAATTACTGCTCAAGCTTCCGTAAGCAAAAGATTGCATTTCCTTAATCAATGCCATTCCGTTTTTAGGAAGAGTTTTGGTTAAATCTACCCTTTTGAGCACTTTTGGTGTTTCAACTCTCACACTCGGATTTCCGTATTCACTTTTTATCCATTCGCCTTCCAATAATTCTTTAGACGAATTTCCAAAAACATTATCAATTACATAATCGAATCCTTTGGTAATAATGAAATAACTCGTCGTTGTGAAAAGCAACAGAAATACCGAAACAGCCGTAATAAGGATTCGTTTGTTGCGTCGTTTTTTTAATTCCCGTTTCAATTGTTCCTGACGTTGCATTTCGTTGAGCAACATTTCATCTGCATTTTCAACTACTACCGGAATGGATTTATCCAAGGTTACAATTGCTCTTTCTATTTTTTTTCGGTCTTCGGTAATTTCGAAATCCAATGGTTTTGATTTGGCAAATTTCACTAAATCGGCTTGTTTTAAAACCACGAAAAGGCTGTCAATTGTTTCTTTAGAAAGTTTCATTTTCTTTTTCTGGGAAGCCGTTTTCAACCCTTCAATCAGTTCCGAAGTGGTGCTTTCCATTGCCGGAATATCAATGGCTTCTTCGATATAATTTCTAACAATATCGGTCAATTCACTATAATATGCTTTGACTTCGCCGTGTTGCCAAAGTTCTTTTTTCTCCAAATTGTTCAGCAAACTAGTTGCTTTTTCTATTGGAGTTTTATAAATTTCTTCTTCTATTTTCTCCTTTTGCCTTTTTTTGATGTACCAATAAACCAATGCTCCAAAACCGGCAATCAACAATAAAACCAAAAGATATTTCCACCAATCACCAATACCTTCATTTGCCGGAACAATATCCTTGATGTCGTACATTTTTTGTTTCAACGTGTCCACAGTAATATTTGCAACCTCAACTTTAAGCGAATCTGATAAAAATGCTTTATTGTTGATTAAAATCTTTATACTTGGAATCGTGTATTTTCCAGAATCGAATTGGGTCAAACCGTATTTTTTGATTAATTCATAACGGTCATTTTTTCTGATGGTGTCAATTGGGTACGACTGAATTACTTCAAGAGCACCAAAGCTTTTCGCCTTCGGAAAAACCACTTTTGACAACGTATCGACATTGGTTTTCAAAGTCAGTTTGAACTCGGCACCAATTTTATTTTTGGTAGTATCAATGCTTGTTGTCACTTGTTTTTGTTGAGCAAAAATAGCGGTGGTAAGCAGCAGTAATAATAAATAAAGTTTAATTTTCATTTGTTTTCTATTAAACACGTCAAAGTTTAAAACCTGACGGGTTTAGTTTAACGGGATTTAAAATAGCCCAATAATTTTGTTACATAACTTTCGTCAACCCTTGTATTAACTACTCCAGCTCCCGATTTACTAAATGTTTCCTTGAAATATTTCATTTTTTCGTGATAGTATTTCTCATAATTGATTCGCACTGATTTTGAACCTGTATTAATTAATTGTGTTTCACCTGTTTCTGCGTCAAGCATGGAAACCATTCCCAAATTCGGCATTTTTTCTTCGCGAATGTCATAGACTCGAATGCCGGTAATATCGTGTTTTTTCGAAGCTATTTTTAATGTATGCTCGTAATCTTCAGAAATGAAATCAGAAATTACAAACACGATAGCTTTCTTTTTTTGAGTGCTTGACAAGAATTTTAAGGCTTGGGCAATATCTGTTTTGTGGCTTTTAGGTTCGAATTCTATCAATTCACGAATGATTCGCAAAACGTGTGAACGTCCTTTTTTGGGTGGAATGTACAATTCGATTTGGTCCGAAAACAAAATCAAGCCAATTTTATCATTGTTTTGAGTTGCCGAAAATGCCATTGTTGCTGCAATTTCGGTCACGATGTCTTTTTTGAATTGGTTTTTAGAACCAAAACTTTCTGAACCCGAAATGTCGACCATCAACATCATCGTCAATTCGCGTTCTTCCTCGAAGACTTTGACGTGAGCTTCGTTATAACGGGCTGTCACATTCCAGTCAATGGCACGAATGTCGTCGCCATATTGATACGGACGCACCTCGCTAAAAGTCATTCCGCGCCCTTTGAACGACGTATGATATTCACCCGAAAAGATATGATCACTCAATCTTCGGGTTTTGATTTCTATTTTTCGTACTTTTTTGAGTAAGTCTTTTGTTTCCATTGATTCAGATTGCAGGTTTCAGATTGCAGGTTTCAGATTGCAGAAATAGAGTCGCATTTAACAAGCCGTCCTGCCATCTATCATCTGCTATCTACTAACTGATTTACGGTACTTCAATCTCGTTTACGATTTTGTTGATAATATCAACCGAAGTAATATTTTCGGCTTCAGCCTCATAAGTAAGTCCAATTCTGTGACGCAATACATCGTGAACCACGGCGCGAACATCTTCCGGAATTACATAACCACGACGTTTGATAAAAGCATAACATTTTGCCGCATTGGCAAGATTGATACTTCCACGTGGCGAAGCTCCGAAACTGATTAGCGGTTTCAAATCAGCCAATTTATATTTTTCAGGATAACGGGTAGCAAAAATGATATCAAGAATGTATTTTTCGATTTTTTCGTCCATATAAACTTCACGAACCGCTTCTTGCGCACGCAATATTTGGTCTACTGAAACTACTGGATTTACTTTTTCATAATTTCCTTTTAGGTTTTGACGCACGACCATTCTCTCATCTTCCATTTTTGGATAATCAATTACGGTTTTCAACATAAAACGATCGACTTGCGCTTCTGGCAAGGGATAAGTTCCTTCTTGTTCGATAGGGTTTTGAGTCGCTAAAACTAAAAACGGTTTGTCTAATTTAAAAGTGGTGTCGCCAATGGTAACTTGTTTTTCCTGCATCGCTTCCAATAATGCGGATTGCACTTTGGCAGGAGCACGATTTATCTCATCTGCAAGAACAAAATTAGCGAAAATAGGCCCTTTTTTTATCGAAAATTCATTCGCTTTAATATTGTAAATCATTGTTCCCACAACATCGGCAGGCAATAAATCCGGAGTAAACTGAATTCTGCTGAATGAACCGTGAACGGCTTGCGACAAAGTGTTTATCGCTAAAGTTTTTGCCAATCCCGGAACTCCTTCAAGTAAAATGTGTCCTTGTCCTAAAAGTCCAATTAATAATCGCTCAATCATATGTTTTTGACCCACGATTACCTTATTCATTTCCATAGTAAGCAAATCGATAAAAGCACTTTCTCTTTCTATTTTTTCATTGATTGCCCTAATATCCAAAGTCGTTGTATTTTCTTCCATTTTCGTATTTTAATTACTATAAGTTGTGTTCATTATTTTTGACGGTGCAAATTGAATTTTTTTTTAGAGGTACGATGTTAAAAAATGGTTAAAACTTCTCACAAACACTGAATTTTAAGGATGATTTGTGATAGTATTTTCATAATTTTAAAGTTTCTTATAAATACGCCTTAAAATTGAAGATTCTCGAATATGAAACAACAAAATGAAATCATGAAAAAAACACCTTTTTCCAAAATAATTGCCGGCACGATGACTTGGGGTTATTGGGGCAAAAATCTAGACAAAAACCAAATGATTGAACTGATGAATTCCTGTCTTGAAACCGGAATTACCACATTTGATCACGCCGATATTTATGGCGGTTATACCACCGAAGCTGCTTTTGGCAACGCTTTTGGCGAAAGCAAAATCGACAGAAAAAAAATACAACTGATTTCGAAATGTGGAATACAATTACCGTCAGAAAATAGAAACACTAAAATTCACCATTATAATTATTCGAAATCTCACATCATTTGGTCAGCAGAACAATCGCTTAAAAATTTGAAAACGGATTATCTGGATTTGCTTTTATTGCACCGGCCAAGTCCGCTGATGCAAGTCGACGAGATTGCCGAAGCGATTGAAAAACTTAAAGCCGAAGGTAAAATTCTGGATTTTGGCGTTTCTAACTTTACTCCGGGCCAAACTGATTTAATTCAGACAAAATTGAAAGTAAATTACAACCAAATTGAGTTCTCCACTACCCATTTTGAACCGATGCTCGACGGAAGTTTAGACCACATGCAAACGCATAATGTTAAACCAATGTGCTGGTCTCCATTGGGAACTGTTTTTAAAAAAATCGACGAAAAATCTGTTCGAGTTAAAAAACTGGCAACGAAACTTTCAACAAAATACAATGTCGAAATTGATGTTTTGCTCCTAGCGTGGATTTTGAAACATCCGGCTGGAATTTTACCCGTTTTTGGTACAGCCGACAAAAACAGAATTGCTAATTTAATGAAAGCCACAGAAGTTAATCTGGAATTAGAAGATTGGTTTGCTTTTTGGACGGAAAGTGCGGGGAATCCAATTCCTTAAAAGATTTCAGATTTATAAAAAATGATCAATAAACGTCTTTTAATTAAAAACCTTTTGGCTCACAATGATGAGAGCAGCTTTTATGACAAAAAACGGCAGTTGAATTTGCATACTCGTGAGGGAAAAGCGAAGTTTTTGAAGCATATTTGTGCCTTATCCAATTCGAATCCAGCGAATAACTCCTATATCGTTGTTGGGGTTGAAGATCATGATAACGAAATTGTAGGCGACGATTTTTTTGATGATAGTCACATTCAAAATTTGGTAAATGCTTATCTCGAAAACCCACCGAAAATTCAGTACGAAAACGTGCCTTTTCCAAATTTGCCCAAAGATAAAGTTATCGGATTAGTTACTATAAAAGCCAAAAGCAAGACGTCGCATTTCAAAAAAGGAATCCACACGATTCCAGCCAAAGGTGTTTTTATTCGTCGTGGCAGCAATACCGTTCCCGTTGAAGGGGAAATTGAGAAAAATTATCAAAATACGGAAACCGTCATTGGTATTGAAAATAATTCCAGAAATAGTATTGGATACACACTCGATGGCGTGATTGATTTTATGAATTTTCGGCACAAAGATATGATGCCAAAATACAAGGTTTTCAAGGAATTATTTGTCATTTGCTGGGCTGGTGTTCCAAAAAAATCTCGAGACAAAACTTTCCTATCTCGAGTTGATATTGAACTGATAAACGAGCAAATTAAACTGTTTTATTCCGCTCAGGATGTGGTGACAATAACTTTTGACGAAGATTCTTTTACGATTATCGAATACGTTCCTTTAGGTTTAAATGACAAAACAAGCTATTATCCATTGGAAAAACAAACTCTTCATTTTCACGATAATGGCTATTATAAAATTGACCGAGAAATCCTTTTTCAACCACCGGAATTCAACCGAAAAATGTTGTTTCATATTTATAATTCGAACATTTCTTTGCTCAACAAACTTCAAAAAGGAATTTCTTTGACCGAGCGGGAACAGAAAGATTTAGAGAATTTGCCATCGACATTTATGATTTGTTACCTCAACGGATTTGAAGATGCCAAGCAAAAATTGATTGACGCAAAATCACTTTTGAAACCTTTCACTTCTGTATATTTGTCGTTTAAAGAAGCACTACGGATTTTGAGGAAGATGAAGTATGATGTGCAGTAGAAGTACCAACGTTTATTCGTGAATTTATAGTTACTGATGACTTATAAAATGAAACTAAAAACCCCAACAAAATTAATTTTTATCACAATTGGAATAAATTTGATTATTGCATCTTTAATCTTTTTATCTATAATCGACTTTGACTTACAGGAATTTTTCAAATTCGTTTTTAGTCTTTTTATAAATTTATTAATTGGAATAATTGGTCTCTATTGCATTGGATATTTGATTGGACAGAATTTATATAAAATTCAAAATTCGAATAAAAAATTCTCTTTATTTCAAGGAATATTAGTGGTTTTTGCAATTTTAATTTTTGGTGCTTTAATTGGCTCAACTGTAGGTTTTTTAAAAGAAGGACTTCCAAATGGTTATGAATATGATTTAAAAAAAGAATTGTTTGACTATTATATTAAACCAATATTCTGGATTTTATTTTTTGGATTTATACCAACTTTAATAAGTGGAATTATATTAGGAATAAAATTAAAAAAACTCCCTTTAACTACAATTTAAATTATTACTTTACAATAAAAAAACACAATGAGAACACTAGTCAAAATCGCCAAAAAAACCATAACATAAACCCTACATACAATACAAAAGCAATAGCTAATGGATAATTTTGATGAATATGTAAGACAGGGTGAACCAAACAAAGCCGAAAAAGCAAAAGTTTGGAAAACGGCTATCGGTTTGCAACAAATTGATGGATTAAAGACCTCTGACTATCTTATTGAAACTGCCAAGCAAAACATTGAAGGCGATATTACCATTGAAGAGGTAAAACAACGTATAGACAGTTACTACAAACTACAACCAACCCAAACAAACGAAGACCGCACCGAAGAAGCCGATAAAGTTTCGGCACGTATTGCCGAGATGTTGGGCGAACAAACATTTACATTTTCACCAGTAGAATACTTAAATATTCATCGAAGATTGTTTCAGGGCATTTACAAATTTGCAGGTAAAATACGTGATTATAATATTACTAAACAAGAATGGGTTCTAAATGGAGAAACCGTTTTGTATGGGAGTGCCGAGAGTTTAAAAGCTACGTTAGAATACGATTTTGAGCAAGAAAAACAGTTTAGTTACAAAGGGTTAAGCCAACAAGAAACGATAGACCACATTGCACAATTCATCACGTACTTATGGCAAATTCATGTTTTTGGAGAGGGAAATACACGAACTACTGCCCTATTTTTAATCAAATATTTACGCACATTCGGCTTTACAGTAAATAATGAACTGTTCGAGCGATATTCGTGGTATTTTCGCAATTCCTTGGTTAGAGCCAATTACAAAAATCACACAAAGGGTATTCATGCTACAAATGAATTTTTGCTTCTTTTTATGGGAAACCTAATGCTTGGCGAAAAAAACACCTTACAAAATCGACAGATGCATGTTCATTACATTGAACCTAAAAACACACAAAATGACCCTGTAAAAGAAGTAAATGACCCTGTAAAAGAAGTAAATGACCCTGTAAAAGTTAGTGTCTTACAACAATTACAGCAAAAATCAAATTCAAATTACGCTGAACTAGCAGCGAAAGCAGGGTATTCCGTAGCAACAATAAAACGACATATTCAAGAACTTAAAAAATTAGGCTTAATAGAACGTATAGGAAGCGATAAAACCGGATATTGGAAAATAGTATCAAAATAAAAAGACAACCCACAAAGATACTGAAAAATGGGTAGTGCATAGTTTAACTATTTTAAGACAAAACAGAAATGAGAACACTCGTTATAGGCGACATTCACGGTGGTTTGCGTGCTTTGCACCAAATTATGGAAAGAGCCAAAGTTACCCCAAAAGACACCTTGATTTTTCTGGGAGATTATGTTGATGGTTGGAGTCAATCGCCCCAAGTAATTGATTATTTGATCGAATTGAAAACAACGCATAATTGCATTTTTATCCTTGGCAACCACGACCAATTATTATTGAAATGGCTCGATGAAAGCAAGGATAATCCTTTGTGGTACAAACACGGCGGCGAATCGACCGTTTTGGCGTATGGCAAAACCAGTGGCGATACTATCAACAAACACATTAAATTCCTGAAATCGTTACAGGATTATTATCTCGACGAAAAGAATCGTTTGTTTATTCACGCTGGTTTTACCAATATGAACGGTGTGATTTATGAATATTTTCCAGAACTTTTTTATTGGGACAGAACGCTGTGGGAAACCGCATTGGCATTGGATAAAAAGATGAAAAAGAGTGATTTATTGTATCCAAAACGCTTGACTTTATACGAAGAAATCTACATTGGCCACACGCCAGTTTCCAGAATTGGTAAAACCACGCCTGTAAAAATGGTCAACGTTTGGAATGTTGATACAGGAGCTGCTTTTAAAGGGCCGCTGACTATTATGGATGTTGACACGAAGGAATTCTGGCAAAGCGAACTTTTACCGAGTTTATACCCAAGTGAAAAAGGGAGAAATTAAAAAAAAGACTTTCGTTAAATAAAACGAAAGTGATCGTGGTGTCGATTAAAAGGAGCTTGTGTAAGCAAATATTTTTCAAAAACTTCTTTTTGGGTTAAGATAGGTTATGATTTTTTTGAATGAACGTAATTTGGTTGGCATTCAAGTCATAAATACGACTTATTCCTAGTTTGTTAATTCTTTCACTATCGACCGACAAAACTAAGATTTAGGCAATAAATTCCTTTTAACCCTAGTAAATGCTAGGATTATTTTGTAAAATAAAAAACCTACCTCCCTATATTTCAGAAGAATTGCATTTGAATATTAGGAGGTTTTGTTTTCTTTAGTCGTTTTGCATAAGTTCTTCTGCTATTTTCGATTACCCAAAACACATCTAGATTACTGATTAAATGGATTCTGACTAGTGCGGCTACTGTCGAAAACGCTTTTTTTGTTTTAGATTTAGTTTTTAG
>NZ_JADHEC010000039.1 GCF_015277675.1 Flavobacterium soyangense | reverse complement strand
ATTATATTTGACATGGATATTGTTTGTTTTGCGACTTCAAGATACTGAATTTCAGTGTCTTGAGCAATATCTAATTAATATTTTTTACTTCAAATAATTACACCCAACGGGTTTGATGAGTAATTTTTAACAAAATAATTAACAATAGTATGCCAATATCAGCTAATAATACCAAAAGAAAATCATGGATAGAAGTCCCAGTTGATAGCGATTTTCCAATTCAAAATATACCATTTGGTGTTTTTATTACCAAAGATGACGTTATAACTATAGGAACTAGAATTGGTGATTGCGCTATTGATATGGGTGCTTTACAACAATTAAATTATTTTGAAGGCATTGAATTGACGGATGATATGTTTATGCAGGACACCCTAAATGATTTTATTTCGGATGGAAAAAAGACATGGAGATTAGTTCGAAATCGTTTGGCAGAATTATTTGACGAAACCAATCCAAAACTAAGAGATAACAAAGAACATAGAGAAATAGTAATCTTTAATGTAAAATATATTGAAATGCAATTGCCTGTTTTAATTGGCGATTATACTGATTTCTTTTCCAATAAAGAGCACGCTGTCAATGTTGGAAAAATTTATCGTGATCCAGAACATTTGTTATCACCTAATTGGCTTCATATTCCGGTAGCTTATCACGGTCGAAGTTCTTCGATTATTCCCTCAGGAATTCCGGTACACAGACCCATGGGGCAAACTTTGCCAAACGGCGAAAAAACACCAGTTTTTGGACCTTCCAGATTAGTGGATTTTGAATTAGAAACAGCTTTTATCACGACTGATGTCAATGTTATGGGCGAAAATATCCCAATAAATGAAGCTGAAGATTATATTTTTGGGATGGTTATATTAAATGATTGGAGTGCTCGTGATATTCAAAAATGGGAATACGAACCACTAGGTCCTTTTTTATCAAAGAACTTTGCCACATCAATTTCTCCTTGGATTATCACCATGGATGCATTAGAACCATTCAGAGCTAAAGGCCCAAAACAAGATCCTGCGCCACTTCCTTATTTACAACAAAAAGGTAAACATAATTTTGATATTAATTTAGAAGTGGCTATTCAACCGGAAAATTCCGAAGCTACAATTGTGACCATATCTAATGTTAAACATATGTATTGGTCTATGAGCCAGCAATTAACACATCACACTTCAAATGGATGCAGAGTAAATTCTGGCGATATGATGGGTTCAGGTACGGTTTCAGGAACAACACAAGATAGTTTTGGTTCTATGCTGGAATTGACTTTGGGAGGAAAAACTCCAATTAAACTTAGCGATGGCTCGGAACGAAAATTTATAAATGACGGCGATACCGTAATTATGAAAGGATTTTGTAAAAACAATGGCGTCAGAATAGGTTTTGGTGAAGTTTCGACTAAATTGCTTCCGCCCTTTGTAAGGAAATAAAATATCATAATTAAAGACAATCCGACCTAATAGTCGGATTTTTTATTTAGAAAAAAAATTGAAAAAAGTTAAAAATTGAAAATTAATCTGTCCAACAGTCCATAATTAAATCTTAAATTTGCAAAAAATTAGCATGAAAAAACTCTCCTTTATCCTGTCTTTCCTATTGCTCACTTCTTGCGGAGTAAAACATACTCGCTCCTTGCTAACTTCTGGGAATTATGATGATGCTATTGACATTGCTACTAATAACTTGCGTTCTAATAAAGACAAAAAAGGAAATCAAGATTATGTGTACATTATAGAAGAGGCTTTCGCCAAAGCTAAAGATCGCGATTTGAACTCTATTAATTTATTGGAGAATGATTCCAATCCTACAAAATTCGAAAAAATATACAATACTTACATTCAATTAGACAATCGCCAAGAAAAAATAAAACCATTACTTCCTTTGAAACTATTAAAAGAAGGTCGAAATGCGAAATTCCCGTTAGACAATTATAATTCAAAAATAATTTATAGTAAAAACAATCTTTCAAACTACTTATACAACAATTCAAAAAACCTATTGACTGGTCCAAACAAAATGAATTATCGTAAAGCCTACGATGATTTGAATTATTTGAACCAAATAAATCCCAATTATAAAGATGTAAATAATTTAATCGAAGAAGCGCATTTTAAAGGAACTGATTTTGTTCTCGTTACCACAAAAAACCAAACTAACTTAATAATTCCGAGTAGATTACAAAATGATTTATTAGATTTCAACACCTTCGGATTAAATGATATCTGGACAGTGTATCACAATAGCAAACAAAATAAAATAAATTATGATTACGGAATGAACATTAGTTTACGAGAAATATACATTTCACCAGAACAAATAAAAGAGAAAGAATTTGTAAAAGAAAAACAAATAAAAGACGGTCAAAAGAAGCTTTTGGATGCAAACAATAAAGAAGTTTTGGATAAAGATGGAAAAGTTGTTATGGTAGATATTCTAAAAAATGTAACTGTTCGAATTAATGAATTTAAACAATTCAAATCTTGCCAAATCACCGCAATTGTAGATTATGTGAATCTTGAAAACAATCAATTGATGCAATCATTCCCATTAACTAGCGAGTTTGTTTTCGAAAATATTTATTCTAGTTACAAAGGTGATAAGCGTGCGTCCGATGATAATTATTTCCCTTATTTTGATAAAAGAGCAATACTTTTCCCGTCAAATGAGCAAATGGTTTATGATACAGGCCTAAATTTAAAATCAAAAATAAAGGACATCATAAAAAGGAATCAATTTAGAAAATAACAAACACTTTACAAAAAAGTATGCCTGGTTAAAACATAGGGGTTGATTTTTTAATTAAAGTCAACCCCTTTTTCAAATATAGTTGATAACTTGTTGACGATATACCCCCAGATATGGATTAGCATCAATGATTTGAATTTTAATATACGACAAACCGAAAAACTTTAAAAAAGCCATTTTCTGTTTAGACTCATTGATTAAGTTTTAATTTGAATACAATAGCATTGTTGCTTCTTTTAATCCTCTACCAGATACTTTCAATGCTATTTTTCCGGTTTCTTGAGTAGATTGTACTAAGACAACCAGTTTCCCACTAAATAACTTCATAGTAGGCAAATGAAATAGTTCTAATGACGTGGCATCGCCATTACAAGCAGCACGATACCTGCCGTTTCCTGAAACACTAAATTGCAATTGATTTGTAGCAGTTGGACACGGATTTCCTTTTTTGTCTACTACAGAAACCGTGACAAATGCTAAATCTTCACCATTGGCTTCAAGAGAACTTCTATCTGCTTCGAGTTTAATTTGACAAGGCTTTTCGGCTGTGCGAATGGATTCTTCTGCAACTGCTTTTCCGTCTTTATCAAAAGCCACAACTTTAATTGTTCCAGGCTTGTATTTGACATCCATCCACATCAAACGGTATCTGTTTTGAGGCGTTGAATTGTTTTTCCTTTGAATTCCCATGCTCTTTCCATTAACAAAAAGTTCCGCACTATCGTAATTGGTGTACACAAAAACAGGCGTTGTTTCTCCTTCTCTTCCTTCCCAATTCCAATGTGGTAAAATGTGTAAAGTCTTGTCATTGTTATTCCAACGGCTTCGATACAAATAAAATCGATCCTTTGGTAGACCCGCCAAATCGTTAATTCCAAAATAGGAACTCCGTGAAGGCCACATTTCGTCATAAGGTGTTGGTTCACCCAAATAATCAAAACCAGTCCAAACAAATTCGCCAATAACCCACGGTTTATCATCTTGCAATACAAAATCATCATCAGGCACATTTGACCAATTGCAATATTCTAAATCATAAGATGAGGATTGAAAATCAGGATATTGTTTAGAATGTACTTTTACCACAGGAAACTTATAAATCCCTCGAGAGCTAACAGTTGATGCAGTTTCCGAACCTAAAATAAAACCTTGCGGGAATTTTTTAAAAGCTTCTTCATATAAAGGCAAGCGATAATTGAGTCCTGGAATGTCCATTAATGCTCCAAAACCAGACTCCATAGTCGCTTTAACCTGATCCATTCCCACGGTTACAAGTCGCGATGGATCTTCACGATGAAAAATATCTTGCAACCATTTTGCTCGTTTTACTCCTTCGGAACCCCATTGATCCGGAACTTCGTTTCCAGAACTCCACATCACAATACATGGATGGTTGCGAGTGGCATGAACCAAATTTACGATGTCCTTTTCGGCATCGGTTTCAAAAAAACGATTGTAACCATTTTTTACTTTTGGCTTGGCCCATTCGTCAAAACTTTCAGCTAGGAACATAAATCCCATTTCGTCACACAATTCGAGTTGTTCTAATGATGGCATATTGTGCGAACTTCTAATGGCATCACATCCCATATCTTTTAAAATAGTTAATTGTCTACGCAATGCGGCTTTGTTGATTGCAGTACCAATTGGCCCTAAATCATGATGCAAACAAACCCCTTTAAGTTTCCGAACTTTTCCATTCAAGCTAAACCCTTTGTTGGCTTCATATTTTATAGTTCGAATGCCAAATCGTGTGGTTATTTCGTCCTTTAGTATATCATCAACATATATTTGAGAAACGGCGGTGTAGAGATACGGTGATTCAGGGCTCCATAAGTGCGGATTATTCACGGCAATATTTTGTTCAAACTCATTACCAAAAATAGCATCTGTTTTGTCAACTGCAACTTCGTTTCCAGTCGCATCATTAATTTTGGTGATGATGCAAAGATTTTCTCCAGTAACTTTTGTTTTAATATTTACTTTCGCCAAATTATCCGAGACGATAGGGGTTGTAATAAAAGTACCCCATTGATCGATGCTCTCTTTATTTTTGACAATTAACTTTACTTTTCTATACAAACCTGCTCCAGGATACCAACGTGATGACGACCCTAAATTGGATAAATGTACAGCTAAGCTGTTATTACCATTGGAATTGATGAAATTAGTAATATCAAAGTAAAAATAATTATAGCCATAGTTCCATTCTCCTACTTTTTGACCATTTACAAATACTTTTGGTTCACTCATTGCACCTTCAAAAAGGAGAATTACTTTCTTATTCTTATCAAAATTGGGCACTGAAAATTGATTCCTATACCATGCTTCTCCAATATAGGGCAAAGCTCCTGTTCTTCCTGTTTTCTCGGTGGCAACTTTTTCTCCATTTTGAACAATGGCCGTTGATTGCTTGTCAATTTCCTTGTCGAAAGGACCATAAATTGCCCAATCATGAGGCACCGTAACAGATTCCCATTTCGAATCCTTAAAATTATTTTCAAAAGCTTTTTCGTTAATCCCTTTAGAAAATTTCCAACCTTTAGTTAGTTCAATTGTGACTCTTTCTTGGGCATTAACTGCTGTAGCAACTAATAAAAGAAAAGATATTAATAGGTCTCTTTTTTTTAAAATTATCATGGTTTAATAATATGTGAGTTTTAATTATTTAGGTTTATATAGTTAGCAATGATTGGTTATTTTTAATTATCTAAGATAATATTTTCTTTTCGTTTTGTCAGCATTACTTTTAAACCATTTATTTAAAAGTTCTTCAATACTAAAATGTTTTTAAAAGTAATTTTTACAATAAAACCAACATTTAATTTTAATTTTGTTACAAAATAAAAAACATCTATTTTTTCAATAAAATAAGTGTAAATTTGCGTCGATGAATAAACTAAGTTTACATATAACTTCATTATCACGGATAAACACACCTACGACTTCACCCGAAGTACGGATGCTATAACTATAGCTTCCAAAAGTGTTTCTTTCTTTTTTATTCATTTTTCATTTTTCTTATTTTGAAATTACATCATTTATCCTTTGGATTATATCCTGAAAATAGCACTATTTTTTGCATATCGCCTTATGCTGTAATTTTTAAAAAAATGAACAATTGCAATATTTTAACAGCCCTAAATAAAATCTTTTTTAATTTAAAATTCAACTCTTGAAATGAATATTTCTATCGTAGTAACTCAGGAAGAACATTATAAATATTCGCAGGAAATATGCGAGACCATTGAATCATCCGCCTTATTAAGAGGGACTGGAATTGCCAAAAGGACACCAGCTTACATCCAAAAAAAGATGGAGAACAATGATGCAGTTATTGCATTAATTGATGATAAATTTGCTGGTTTTTGTTATATCGAAAGTTGGCAACACGGTAAGTTTGTGGCACATTCTGGATTGATTGTTCATCCCGATTACAGAAATTTAGGCTTGGCAAAAAAAATAAAATCATTTGTTTTTGATTATTCCTTAAAAAAATATCCAGATGCTAAGGTATTTGGAATTACAACTGGTTTAGCAGTAATGAAAATCAATTCGGATTTAGGATACAAACCGGTTCCGTTCTCAGAATTGACAACGGATCCAAGCTTTTGGGCTGGGTGCAAAACCTGCACTAATTTTGAAATTCTAAAAAGCAAAGACAACAAAATGTGCTTATGCACCGGAATGCTTTATGATCCAAAAGAAAAACCTAAAGACCCGCCAAAACATCCGTTTAATGTACGGATTTGGAACAGATTAAAAGAAATAAAACAGACATTGTTCTTGAAAAAATAAATCCTCTCCAAAGCCCTCTCCAAAGGAGAGGGAGTCAAGGAGAAAACAAAAAATTACAACAACAAACAAAATTCACCTTTGCCAGTAAAGACTCCACGCCAAAGCGTGGTTGGGGTGAGAAAAAAAAAAAAAACACAATGAAAAAAGTAGTATTAGCATACAGCGGAGGATTAGACACCTCGTATTGTCTAAAATATTTGAAAAACGAAAAAGGATACGAAGTTCATACCGTATTAATAAATACTGGTGGATTTGACGAAGCCGAATTGACAGCAATCGAAGAAAGAGCTTACGAGCTTGGAAGCGCGCAACACGCTAACCTAACTATTGTAGATAAATATTACGACAAAGCAATCAAATATTTGATTTATGGTAATGTATTAAAAAATAATACTTACCCATTATCGGTAAGTGCTGAGCGAGTTTTTCAAGCCATTGAAGCTATAAAATACGCCAAAAAAGTAGGTGCAACTGCAATCGCTCACGGAAGTACCGGTGCAGGAAATGACCAAATTCGTTTTGATTTAATTTTCCAAACCATCGCTCCAGAAATAGAAATCATTACTCCTATTCGTGACCTGAAATTATCTCGTCAAGAAGAAGTGGATTATTTAGCCAAAAATGGGGTGCATTATTCTTGGGAAAAAGCACAATATTCTATCAACAAAGGATTATGGGGAACAAGTGTTGGTGGAAAAGAAACACTAACTTCAAATCTTCCATTGCCCAGCGAAGCTTATCCTTCTCAATTGATAAAAGAAGGTGAAGAAAAAGTGACTTTAGAATTCAAAAAAGGACAATTAGTAGCCGTAAATGGTAAAAAAGATAAACCATCTGATAATATTGTTACTCTTGAAAAACTGGCCAGTGCCTACGCTATTGGCAGAGATATACATGTTGGAGATACTATTATTGGAATTAAAGGAAGAGTTGGTTTTGAAGCTGCTGCTCCAATTATTATCATCAAAGCCCACCATTTATTAGAGAAACACACGCTTGGAAAGTGGCAACAATACTGGAAAGAACAACTAGGAAACTGGTACGGAATGTTGTTTCATGAAGGCCAATTTTTGGATCCCGTGATGAGAAACATCGAAACTTTCCTAGAATCAACTCAAGAAACGGTAAACGGAACGGTAACTGTTTCCTTGAAACCATATCATTTTTCTTTAGACGGAATCGAATCGGAAAATGATTTAATGAATACCGGTTTTGGACAATACGGAGAAATGAACAATGCTTGGACATCGGATGATGCCAAAGGGTTTATCAAAATTTTGGGTAATGCCCAGAACATATTTTCATCGGTAAATGATTTGAGTTATGATTAATATTGGAATAATTGGCGGTTCAGGTTACACGGCTGGCGAACTCATCAGAATATTGATGTTTCACCCAAATGCAAAATTGGATTTTGTGTACAGCACGACCAATGCGGGAAAACCCCTTTCGTATGCACATCACGATTTGCTCGGCGATATCGAAATGAATTTTACCGACACCGTGAATCCGAATGTAGATGTAGTTTTCTTGTGTTTAGGGCACGGAAAATCAATTTCATTTTTAGAAAATAATCATTTTTCCGATATTACAAAAATCATCGATTTAGGAAATGATTTCAGATTGAACAAAGACAAAGACTTCAACGGAAAATCATTCGTTTACGGTTTGCCGGAATTGAATAAATCAGAAATTAAAAACGCTCAATTCATCGCCAATCCGGGATGTTTTGCGACTGCAATCCAACTCGCATTATTGCCACTGGCGAAGCATAATTTACTAACAGCCGATGTGCATATCAATGCCACAACAGGAAGTACGGGAGCTGGAGTTACCCCTTCGGAAACGACACATTTCAGTTGGAGATCGAATAATATGTCACACTACAAAGCGTTCAATCACCAGCATTTGGGCGAAATAAACCAAAGCGTTAACCAATTGCAAACCGCTTATACAAATGAATTGATTTTTGTACCAAATAGAGGTGATTTTGCCAGAGGAATTTTTGCCACTCTTTACACAACAATCGACGAAAGTTTGGAAGATGTACTTGCCAAATATCAGGATTTTTATAAAGATCAACCATTCGTAACTGTTACTACGACTGATATCAATATGAAACAAGTGGTGCAAACGAACAAATGTATCATCAGTTTAATGAAAAAAGGAAACCGATTATTGATAACTTCTGTCATTGATAATTTAACAAAAGGGGCTTCGGGACAAGCCATTCAGAATATGAATTTGATGTTTGGTTTGGACGAAAGCATGGGATTGCATTTGAAACCAAGTGGATTTTAGTATAGAGTTAAGTGTTAAAAGTTAGACGTAAATTAACGACCGACTCTTAACCCCTGACACATAACATTTAACATTTAAAAAATGAACTTATTTGACGTTTACCCATTATACAATATCACGCCTGTAAAAGCGCTTGATTACACGATTACAGACAAAAACGGAGTGGAATACCTTGATTTATATGGTGGTCACGGCGTAATTTCTATCGGACATACCCAACCGGATTATGTTGCCAAATTGAAAAATCAATTGGATAATCTTGGATTTTATTCCAATGCGATTCAAAACCCATTGCAAGTGGAATTGGCCGAGAAACTGGGCAAACTTTCAGGTTACGAAGAATACACCCTGTTTTTGTGCAGTTCTGGGGCTGAAGCCAATGAGAATGCTTTGAAATTAGCCTCTTTTCATACGGGGAAATCACGTGTAATTGCCTTTAATAATTCCTTTCACGGTCGAACTTCGGCAGCAGTGGCCACAACCGACAACAAAAAAATTGTGGCACCAATCAATGCACAACAAGTTGTTACTTTCTTGCCTTTGAATAACATCGATTTAGTCGAAGCCGAATTAAAAAAGGGAGATGTTTGTGCCATAATTATCGAAGGAATTCAAGGCGTTGGCGGGTTGGACGAAGGCACGACCGAGTTTTTTCAGGCTTTAGAAAAAATATGCGAGGCCAATAATGTGGTTTTGATCTTGGACGAAGTACAATCTGGTTATGGAAGAAGCGGGAAGTTTTTTGCGCATCAACATCACAATATAAAAGCGGATATTATCTCGCTTGCCAAAGGAATGGGCAACGGTTTCCCGATTGGTGGAATCTTGATTTCTCCAAAATTCACGGCGAGTTACGGTTTGCTTGGAACCACTTTTGGCGGAAGCCATCTCGCTTGTGCCGCAGGAATTGCCGTTCTAGAAGTGATGGGCAACCAGAAATTAATGGATAACGTAAATGACATTTACGCCTATTTCTTAGAAGCTATCAAAGCGGTTCCTGAAGTTATTAAAGTAAAAGGAAAAGGATTAATGTTGGGTGCTGAATTTGCTTTTGATGTTTTTGAATTACGCAAAAAACTGATTATCGAAAAACATATTTTTACTGGAAATGCCAATAATAAAAATTTATTGAGAATCTTGCCTCCTTTGACGATCAAAAAAGAAGCAATTGATCAATTTATTATCGCTTTGAAAGAAACTTTAGCCGAATTAAAATCATAAAAATGAACACATTATTATCCATAGAAAAACGAAATGCCGTTTTAAGTCGAATGGCGGAGCTTTTGGAACAAGAAAGAGCCAACATTAAAACGGTGAATCAACAGGATTTAAACAATTATTCTGGGGAAGATTTAGCTATGGAAAAACGTTTGCTCGTTGATGATTTCAAAATTGACGGAATGATTTTATCGATGCAACAATTGGCTAGCCAAGAAGATCCGGTTGGTGTGGAACGATTCCATTTCACCCACGAAAACGGTCTGAAAATCATCAACAAAACGGCAGCTTTTGGAACGATAATGATTATTTACGAATCCAGACCTGATGTAACTGTTGAAGCGGGCGGAATCGCTTTCAAATCGGGAAATAAGATTTTGCTGAAAGGTGGAAAAGAATCCTTATTGTCGAATTTGAAAATTGTAGAATTGTGGCATCAAGCCTTGGAAGAAAATGCTGTTTCTAAAGATTGGGTGGAATATTTGAATTATAATCGGGAGGAAACCCAAGCGTTTTTGGAGAAACCAACACAAAAAGTGGACTTAATAGTTCCTCGTGGTGGCGAACAATTAATAGCTTTTACAAAGAAACACGCGACTTGCCCAGTGATTGTCAGCGGTCGAGGAAACAATTTCGTATATGTAAACAAAGAAGCTGATTTACAAAAAGCCTTGGATATTATCATCAACGGAAAAACCACCAATATTGGTGTTTGCAATGCTTTGGATAAAGTTCTAATCGATTCTAATTTAGAAAATTGGCAAGAATTTGCAACTCAATTGGTTGCCGAATTACACAAATATAAGGTTGAAGTTTTGGGAGACGAACTATTTTCGAAAGCAACGAATATTCCTCAAATCGAATCGGATTTGATTTGGCACGAGGAGTTTTTAAATTATAAAATTGTCATCGGAATCGTAAACTCAGACGAAGAAGCGATTGCAAAAATCAACAACTATTGCGGAGGACATTCAGCTTCAATTATTACCGAAAACGACGTAATTGCCCAAGAATTTATGGAACAAGTAGATTGTGCGGCAGTTTATCAAAATGCTTCTACGAGATTTACCGATGGCGGACAATTTGGTTTGGGAGGGGAATTGGCGATAAGCACGGACAAATTGCACCAACGCGGCCCAATAGGATTGCAGCATTTAGTGACCAATAAATGGTATATTTACGGTGAAGGACAAATTAGGTAGCAGATTGCAGTTGGCAGATTTCAGAATAAAGAGGAAAGAATAAATGTTTAAAAAGTAACACAATGCTTTGTGAACTTTGTGTTTTTTTAAACGTTTCAATTATAAAAAAACTTAGTGCACTTTGTGGTTAAATTATGGCAAAAAAAAGAATTTTATTAAAGCTCGGAAGCAACACGCTCACCAAAGAAACCAATCATATTTCGAGAGGAAAGATTGAGGATATTGGGATGCAAATTGCCGCTTTAAAAGACGATTATGAGTTTATCATCGTGAGTTCCGGCGCAATTGCCGCGGCAAAACAGTTTGTAAAACTAGATAATCATGATAAAGATGTATTTGTAAAACAAGCTTTGGCTTCTATTGGTCAGCCTCATTTGATGCGGATTTATAACGAAAATTTTAGCGATTTAGGCTTGCACACCTCTCAATGTTTGCTTTCGTATTCTGATTTCGAAAAAAAACAAACCAAAGCCAATATCGTAAACACGATAAATGTTTTGGTAAAAAACAGTTATATTCCAATTATAAATGAAAATGATACTGTTGCCACAGACGAAATTCAGTTTGGTGATAACGATAAATTAGCGGCTTTAACAGCCGTTTTATTGAATGTTGACATTCTGATTATTGCCACGAATACCAACGGAATTTACACTAAGGCTTCCATCAAAGATGAATTTCCCGAAACTATCGAATTAGTAACGGATTTAGAGCTTCTACAAAAAGAAATTGGAGATTCGAAATCGTCTCATGGAACAGGCGGAATGCAATCTAAAATTGATTCGGCGGCTATCGCCAAAGCAGCGAATATCGAAACTTGGATCATCAACGGCTTGGAAGATAACTTTATTTTGAAAGCCTTAAAAAACGAAATACCTTTTACAAAAATAATTTAATTCGAATAATGGATTTTTAGATTGTTAGATTTTTGGACAATTCACAATTTATAATTCATAATTCCTAATTCCTAATTACAATGAACTTTACCTCCGTACAAAACATAGATTCACTGCAAGAATGGGTGAAACAAGCGCTTAAAATCAAAAAAAATCCGCTTAAAAATAAAAAACTGGGAAAGAACAAAACCTTGGGAATGTTGTTTTTTAATCCAAGTTTAAGAACCCGTTTGAGTACACAAAAAGCAGCTTTGAATCTAGGAATGAACGTGATGGTCATGAATTTTACCAACGAAGGTTGGACACTAGAATTCGAAGACGGTGCGATTATGAATTCTGGTGCTTCGGAACATATTAAGGAGGCAGCGGCAGTTATTTCACAATATTGTGATATCATTGCCATTAGAGCTTTCGCCGGTCTAAAAGACAAAGAAAAAGACAATGCCGAAACTGTTTTGGCTGGTTTTATAAAATACGCTAGCGTTCCGATTGTGAATATGGAAGGTTGCACCGGTCATCCATTGCAATCACTTGCTGACGCGATTACTATGGAAGAACACAAAACGGAACACAAACCGAAAGTAGTTTTGACTTGGGCACCACATCCAAGGGCGTTGCCACAAGCTGTTCCTAATTCTTTCGTGGAAATGATGCAGAAACAGGAAAATATGGATTTTGTGATTACGCATCCTGAAGGTTACGAGCTAAATCCTGAAATCACGAAAGATTCCAAGATTGAATACGATCAAGATAAGGCGTTTGAAAATGCCGATTTTATCTATGCCAAAAACTGGAGTAATTACACGGATTACGGAAAAATCACGAATTCAGATCCAAATTGGACAGTTTCTGCCGATAAAATGAAATTGACGAACAATGCCAAATTCATGCACTGTTTGCCGGTTCGTAGAAATATGATTGTGACTGACGAAGTGATTGACAGCGAAAATTCAATTGTTATCGAACAAGCCAATAATAGAACGTATTCGGCGCAATTAGTATTGCAAAAAATATTGAAAGATGCAAAATAAGAAACCATTATCCATCATAAAAATTGGCGGCAACATTATCGATAATCCAACGGAATTAGCACAGTTTCTTTCTGATTTTTCGAACATTGAAGGTTATAAAATCCTTGTACACGGTGGTGGAAAATCAGCTACAAAAATGGCTCAAAGTATTGGTTTAACTCCCCAAATGATTGACGGACGACGAATTACAGACCAACCGATGCTTGATATTGTCGTGATGATTTATGCGGGTGAAATCAATAAAAATATTGTTGCCCAACTACAAGCGAATAATACCAATGCAATGGGATTTTCGGGTGCTGATGGAAATCTGATTCAATCGACAAAAAGAAACCATCCAACCATTGATTATGGCTTTGTGGGCGACGTTCAAAAAGTGAATACCCCATTATTGGAAACTTTAATTTCGAATGGAATTGTTCCTGTTTTTTGCGCCATAACGCACGATAAAAAGGGACAATTATTAAACACCAATGCTGATACAATTGCCAGTGAATTGGCGATTGCAGCATCAGAAGTTTTTGAAGTTACCTTAAATTATTGTTTCGAAAAACAAGGCGTTTTATACGATGCCGAAGATGATTCGTCAGTAATCGAAAACATAAACCAAGAATTATATTCCAAATTAAAAGCCGAAAAAGCGATTCATTCCGGAATGATCCCTAAATTGGACAACTGTTTCAATAGTTTGTCTAAAGGGGTGAAAAAAATAAAAATTGGACACCATAGAATGTTGAAAGACAAAACAGCATTACATACCACAATTACTTTATGAAAAACATAAAAACCCTTACCCAAGAAGCCATTGCGCTATTAAAATCGCTAATTGAAACGCCTTCGTTTTCAAGCGAGGAAGATCAAACGGCACTTTTAATCGAAAATTGGTTTACTCAAAATGGCATTCCTTTCGAGAGGGAAAATAATAATATTTGGGCTTTCAACAAAAATTTTGACAAAGCCAAACCAACACTTTTACTCAATTCGCACCACGATACCGTAAAACCAAACCAAGGTTACACGAACAATCCGTTTGAAGCGATTGTGGAAGACGGCAAATTATTTGGGCTCGGAAGCAATGATGCCGGTGGTTGTTTGGTTTCGCTTATCGCCACTTTCGCTTATTTTTATGACAATGAAAAATTACCTTATAATATTGTAATGGTGGCTTCAGCCGAGGAAGAAAGCAGTGGAAAACAAGGTTTAAATAGCGTGCTAAAACATTTGCCAGAATTAGATTGTGCCATTATTGGCGAGCCCACGTTGATGCAATTGGCCGTAGCCGAAAAAGGGCTATTGGTGTTGGACGTAGTTGTAAAAGGCACTGCCAGCCATGCCGCACACAAAAATCCAAACAACCCAATTTACAATGCAATTCCCGTAATTGAATGGTTTAAAACCTTCGAATTCGAAAAAACCTCCGATGTTTTAGGTCCCGTAAAAATGACCGTAACCCAAATTTCAGCAGGAAAACAGCACAATGTCGTTCCCGCCGAATGCCATTTGGTTATAGATATTCGGGTGAACGATTGTTACAGTAATCAAGAAATTTTAGATACTGTAAAAGCAAATGTAACTGCCGAAGTTACGCCAAGATCGATGCACTTAAATGCGTCTTCAATTCCAGTTGCGCACGGATTAGTCCAAGCCGGAATCGCTTTAGGAAGAACAACCTACGGATCACCTACCCTTTCGGATCAATCAGTTTTGAGTTGCAAATCTTTAAAAATGGGACCTGGAGAAAGCTTGCGTTCGCACTCGGCAAACGAATTTATTTTCATCAACGAAATAGAAGAAGGAATCGATTTATATATCAAAATATTGACAGATTTTTTTAAACAATAATTAAAGTCTCCAGCCTTTTGAAGGCTGGAAACTTTAGATAAAATATACAACCTATGAAACTTTGGGAAAAAGGAATACCAACAGATAAACAAATTGAACATTTCACCGTCGGAAACGACCGTGAATTAGACTTAATTTTGGCTAAATACGATGCTTTAGGCTCTATTGCTCACGCTAAAATGTTGGGACAAATAGGACTTTTAACAGAAGAAGAAACTGATTCTTTGGTTCTCGCTTTAGAAGACATAATTATAGATGTCGAAAAAGGCGAATTCGAAATCGAAGATAGTTTTGAAGATGTGCATTCCAAAATTGAATATCTATTGACCGTAAAATTAGGTGATGCCGGAAAGAAAATCCACACCGCTCGTTCTCGTAACGACCAAGTTTTAGTCGATGTTAATTTGTACCTAAAAGATGTTGTAACCGAATTCAAATCTCAAGTTAAAACGCTTTTTGACTTGCTAATGGAATCTGCCGAAAAACACCAAAACGTTCTGTTGCCGGGTTACACGCATTTGCAAATTGCGATGCCGTCTTCTTTTGGAATGTGGTTTTCCGCTTATGCCGAAACCTTGATTGACGATATTACAATGCTAAATGCCGCCTTGAAAATTGTGGATCAAAATCCTTTAGGTTCCGCCGCCGGTTACGGAAGTTCTTTTCCTATAGACAGAACGTTTACCACAATAGAATTAGGTTTTGAAACCTTAAAATACAATTCGGTTGCGGCACAAATGAGCCGTGGAAAATCAGAAAAAACAGTCGCGTTCACCATGAGTAGCGTTGCTGCCACTTTGTCAAAATTTTCTATGGATGTCTGTTTGTATATGAGCCAGAATTTTGATTTTATCAGTTTACCTGCTCATCTCACAACAGGTTCCAGCATTATGCCTCACAAGAAAAACCCGGATGTTTTTGAATTAATCCGTGGAAAATGCAACAAGATTCAGGCCTTGCCTTATGAAATCACGCTAATCACCAACAACTTGCCAAGCGGTTACCACAGAGATTTACAATTATTGAAAGAAGGATTGTTTCCTGCTATTCAAAACCTTAAAGCCTGTTTGGATATTGCGATTTTCTCCATCAAGGACATCAAGGTAAAAGAACACATCTTGGACGATCCAAAATACAATTATCTGTTTACCGTTGACACCTTAAACGAAATGGTGGTTGCGGGAATGCCGTTTAGGGATGCCTATAAAGCCGTAGCGGAACAACTGGAAAACGGAACCTACAAATCGCCAAAAGAAACCAAACACACGCATGAAGGAAGCATCAACAATCTTTGCTTGGAGGAGATTAAAGAAAAAATGAATTCTGCTTATTCTTTATAATTTAATTCCACTAAAATTTAAAAGCTAAAAAGCCGTCCAGAAAACATTTTTTAGACGGGCTTTTTTATAGGAGTAAAATCAATCATACATTACATTACATTTTTGAACTGACTATTTCTAAATTGTTCCGGTGTTTGCAACGTTATTTTTTTGAAAATTCGAATAAAATAAGAATCATCATTAAAATTCAAATTGGTAGCAATTGAAGAAATAGACAAATCTGAATGTATAATAAGTCTTTTTGCTTCTAAAATAATTCTATCAGTGAGAATTTCAGAAGGTTTCTTATTGACTGTTTTTTTACATAAATAACTCAGTTGTCTGTCTGTTATATTCATTTTCTTAGAATAACAAGTGATAGGTCTGTGCATCCTAAAGTATTTATCTACTAAGGCTTCAAAACGATTTAACTGTGATAAATCGTAATTATAAATGTGATCTTTTTCTAAATTATCGACATACACTCTTGATAATTCTATGAACATGGCATTTAGATAGATGCGAATCATTTCTGGATACCCCGAAGATCTCTGCTTGTATTCCTTAAAAATAAGTAAATATTTTGATGTTATATCTTTTTGAATTTCTTCACTTAAATCCATAAATGGTAAACTAAAAGTAGAATTAAAAAAGGGGAAACGGGCTAGTTTTTCGGCATTAAAGTCAAGTAAAAAAAAATCTTTTGTAAAAAAAAGGATGTATCCATCAATGTCATTAGATAAATTCCAGTGATGAATTTGACCAGGAGAAATTATAAACATGGCTCCAGGGAAAACATCATACTCTAAAAAGTCTATTACATGAACTCCGCTTCCTTTTGTAATTAATAATATTAAATAAAAATTATGTCCATGTGGTTTTTCAGTAAATGAGTTTTCATTTACATGCTCACAAAATTTTCTTATATAAAAATTACTCTCAAATTTTAAACTTTCATTATAGTCATCAAAATTTGAAATATCATATACAGGCAATTTACTTTTAGAATCAGTACACATAACATAACCGTTTTAAATAATTAAATCCAAAATTAATTGTATTGATAATTAGCAATACACATAAATAAAAATTAAACAAAATACTTAGTTAGTTTTTGAGAATACTGTCAAAACAGCGTAAAAAATTCAAAAACTACCTTAAATACTTATTTTCAAATATAGTGATAATCCTAGTGAAAAAGAATTTTTATTGAATAATAATCTACGTTTTTGACTTATTGAAGAATAATTCTTATCAAAAAATCAAAATGACTGAATAAAGTTTAATAAGTACTATTCTTTGTTGTTTTTGTGCTACGTGCAAAATACTTAGCTAGTCTACATTTGTAAAATAAATCTAAAACATTAAAATTATGCCAAAAGTAGAGACAGCAATGCACAAAGACGGAGACTTTTTTGTGGATTATGAAGACAAAGTATTTGAAGATGTACAAGCAAAACCTGGAGAAAAAGCTTTAGTAACATTTCATACTGTAGCCTTTGAAGGTTCAATAGGACTAGTAAACATTTTAACCGCAACAAGGTTACAAAGAAAAGGTTTCGAGACTTCCATTTTATTATATGGTCCCGGAGTGACTTTAGGAGTCCAAAGAGGATTTCCAACACTAGGAAGCGAAGCATTTCCAGGGCATTTAAATTATGGAGTACGCCTTAGCAAATTTATGGAAGAAGGTGGTAAAGTTTATTCATGTCGTTTTGCTTTACAAGCATTATACGGTCTAGGTGAACCCTCATTACTTCCAGGTATTATACCAATAAATCCATTGGATGTTTTGGATATCCAATTAGTTCATCGCAATGAAAATGCTTTTATAGTTCACACTTGGACTATGTAAAAAAAAACAATTATGATGTATAAAAAATCTATTGTAAGAGCCGCGGCAGTTCAAATTGCTCCCGTAATAGAAAGCAAATCGGGTACCTTAGCTAAGGTAGCAGACGCTATTGTAAAAGCTAGTGCTAATGATGCTGATATAATCGTTTTTCCAGAAACTTTAGTGCCAAATTATCCTTATTTCTCTTTTATAAAACCAGCGGTAAGTATAAAAAATGATCATCTAAAATTATATGATGAAGCGGTAGTTGTTCCTAGCGAAGAGACTGATTTTATAGGAAGTTTAGCAAAAAAGCATAACATAGTAGTCGTTTTAGGTGTTAACGAACGTGATGGTGGAAGCTTGTACAATACGCAACTTGTATTTGATACAACAGGAGAACTTGTTTTAAAGCGTAGAAAAATAACACCTACCTATCATGAACGAATGATTTGGGGGCAGGGAGACGGCAGCGGATTGAAAGCAGTACATACATCAATTGGTAAAATTGGTGCACTAGCTTGTTGGGAACATTACAACCCACTGGCTAGGTTCGCACTAATGAATGATCATGAAGAAATTCACTGCAGCCAATTTCCAGGATCAATGGTTGGGCAAATTTTTGCTGACCAAATGGAAGTAACCATGAGACATCATGCTTTAGAATCAGGATGTTTTGTAATTAATTCTACAGGATATTTGTATCCGGAACAAGTTCAAGAAATAACAGGAGATCCATCTATGCAAAAAGTGCTGGAAAAAGGATGTTTTACTGCTATTATTTCGCCAGAAGGCGTTATTATATCAGATGTTTTGACGGATGGAGAAGGAATTGTTTATGCAGATATGGACATGAGTCTTATTACAAAAAGAAAACGAATGATGGATTCTGTAGGACATTATTCAAGACCAGAATTATTATCGCTCAAAATCGATAAAAATCCGAAAAACTTAATGCATGAATCAAAATCATTATTAAACGAAAAAGATCATGAACAGCACACTAACATTAGAGACCAATTATACTTTACTGAATGAAATTCAAACAGAAGGTATCCGTATAGAAAACACAGATGATTTAACCATCCGTAAAGGAGGTGCAGGACCTACAGATCATAAAGCTATTACTATTTTTAATACCACCTTAATGATTCCTGTATTTAGTTCTGCAGCAAAAAAATCTTCTTTTGAAGCAACAGTCCCAACAAAAATGGGACTGGCTTCACTCAAGAAAGACGGAAAAATTATTACAACAATTCGTTTTGTTGGAGAACCTAAATTTTACAAAGAACAAACCTCTGATGGTATTCCCTTTTGGAAAATTGCACGTTTACATAGTAAAGATGTATTAGCAACAACTGTTCTTCAAAATTGTATTCGATATAAGGAAAAAGAAACTTCATGCCAATTTTGTGCCATCGGGGAATCTTTAAAATACGACACTACAATAGCCTATAAAAAACCGCATCATTTGGCCGAAGTAGCTAAAAGAGCAGTAGAGTTAGACGGAATTTCTCAATTCATAATGACAACTGGCACACCGGCAAGTTCAGATCGAGGTGCCAAAATATTGTACGAAAGTGTTTCCGCAGTTGCAGAAGCAGTAAGCATTCCAATACAAGTACAATGTGAACCACCAGATGATTTTGAGTGGTTTAGCAAACTTAAAAATGCTGGTGCTAGTTCAATTGGAATGCATTTAGAAGCCGTTTCTAATCGGGTACGAAATAAAATCATGCCTGGGAAAGCAGAAGTATCCATCGCTTATTACTTTAAAGCTTTTGAAGCTGCAGTAAAGGTGTTTGGAAAAGGAAACGTAAGCACCTATATACTTGCAGGATTAGGTGATACCCAAAAGGAAATTTTAGAAATGTCCATAAAATTAATTGCTATTGGAGTATATCCTTTTGTTGTTCCTTTTGTTCCGGTAGGAAACACTCCTTTGCAAAATCATGCTTCACCAAATAAGGACTTTATGCATGAAATATTAGATCCTTTAGCCCGTGAATTAGTCAATGCTGGAATGACTTCTGACACGTTAGAATCGGGTTGCGCCAAGTGTGGGGCTTGTTCTACACTATCTTCATTTGAAAAAAAATATGCATCATGATTTATTTTGAAAAAGACAAAAAATACACTGGATTAGATTTTATAGATATAAATATTCCTAGTGATAATGCACAATTAGCAGCATACTATGAAACTCGAAAATTAATTTTTTGTGAGGAGCAAGGTCTTTTTCAAGTTTCAGATTATGACGACAAAGATGTAAATGCTATACCTATAATTGCCGTAAATCATTATTTAGGAACACCTGATAACGTGGTAGGTGTTGTACGAATTTATGAAGAAAACAAAAGAGAATGGTTTGGTGGTCGATTAGCAGTAATAAAAGAATATCGTTCTTTTTCAAAATTTATATGCCCCAATTTATTTAAAGAAAAAAATGTTTCTGCATTGTACCAAATGTCAGTTGCCGCAGGATTAATATACAGAGCGGTATCATTAGCTAATTATATGGGTTGCGATAAATTTTCGGCCTATGTTCAGGAGCAAAATGTAAAACTTTTTCAACGCTTGCATTGGGTTATAGAAGAGGAAATTTATTTACACGGTGTAAAACATTACCTAATGAATGCCAATTTAGAGGCATATCCAGCAGTTCCTATTTATTCTAATTCGGCAGTATCTAATTCTAAAGTAGCTTAATAATGACAGTAGCAATAAATGATATAGTCGCAAGTATTGAAAGCTTAAGAAATCATGTGGACATCATAGACAAGAGAACTATAGAGCAAACTTATAAAAATATTGGTAACGCGACAAAAAGTAGTGTTTATTTTCCGGATGATGCGGCTACGATTTTACTTGGTGATGATGCTGCTGCCATACCTCAAAAAGATGGGAGCCACCTATTATTAGCTGCAGAAGGTATTGTTAGCCATTTTTTAAAATCGGATCCTTGGTTTGCGGGTTATTCTGCTGTGATGGTCAACATTAGTGATATTTGCGCTATGGGTGGCTTGCCTATTGCCGTAACAGATACGATATACTCGTTTAAAGCCGAAGATAACGAAGCTATTTGGGACGGCATGATAGCTGCATCACAAGCCTATGGTGTGCCTATTGTTGGTGGACATAGCTGTTATCATTCTGCTATCAATGCGCTTAGCGTTTCTATTTTAGGAAAAGCAACAAGCAATATACTAACCAGTTTTGATGCTCAACCTGGCGACGCAATATTATTGGCTATTGATTTAAACGGAAATTATTATAAGGAATACCCTTTTTGGAACGCTAGTACTACCAACAGTAGCCAAAATTTACAAAAATTAGCACAATTACCTTATAAAATAGCAAATAATAAATGGAGTAAAGTGGCCAAAGATGTTAGTATGGGAGGGATTATTGGAACTTTATTAATGCTCTTAAATACTTCCAAAGTGGGAGCCGAAATTAATATTGAAGCGATTACAAAACCCGAAAGTACAACTTGGAAAAAATGGTTATCCAGTTTTCCTAGCTACGGTTATTTGTTTAGCTGCCCTACAAAAAATATCCAAAACATCAAATCCTTATTTGCCGAAAATGGTATTAACTGCGATCACATAGGGAGCATAAGCAAACAACCCGATTTATTTCTAAATTATAAAGAACATAAACTTAAATTTTAAAACCATGCCTATAACATACGTCCACATCGAATGGCCAGATAATCAAAAGGATCACGTTTATTCGCCATCAAGTGTAATTGAAGATTATTTTAAAGCTGGAGAAAGTCTTACAATAGATACTTTTTTAGAGCGATGCAACAATAGTTTAAATGAAGCCAGTGAAAGAGTGAGGAAAAAATTTGGCTACGCTTGCACCTCAGCAGAGGCTGAATCCTATAGAATAAAATTGAAATGTGAAGATTATGATGTTTCAAAAAACGTAAAAATAATATCAATAAAATAAAAGAAGATGAATCACTACCAAGTTATTATTGTTGGAGGAGGTCAAGCAGGTCTTTCCGCAAGTTATTGTTTAAAAGAAGATAATATAAACCATCTAATTTTTGACCGAGGCGAAATTGGAGATACATGGAAAAATCACCGTTGGGATTCTTTCTGTTTAGTAACACCCAACTGGCAATGTAGATTACCTGGTTTTGATTATGACGGGGATGATCCTAAGGGATTCATGTTAAAAGATGAAATTGTTGATTATGTGAAGCGTTATGCACAATCCTTTAACCCTCCAATAAAAGGAAATACAGAAGTATATAACGTATACAAAAACAAAAACGAATCTATTTTTAGTATCGAGACGTCAATAGGAAACTACACTGCCGATAAAGTTATTATAGCAACAGGAGCGTATCATATTCCGAATATGCTACCGATATCAAAGGATTTCCCTGAACATATTATACAGATACACTCAGATGACTATAAAAATCCTGAACAAATTCCAGATGGAATAGCCTTAGTGGTTGGATCGGGTCAGTCGGGCGCACAAATAGCTGAGGATTTACACCTTGCTGGAAAAAAAGTTATTCTTAGTGTTGGTACTGCTCCAAGAGCTCCTAGGATATATCGAGGGAAAGATGCTGTAGAATGGTTAGAAGAAATGGGATATTATGACCAACCCATTGAATCGCATCCTGACCCGGAAGAAGCAAGACATAAAACCAATCACTATTTGACCGGAAGAGATCGTGGGCGCGATATTGATTTGCGAAAGTTAGCTACCGAGGGCGTTATTCTTCGTGGTCAAATCAGTCAAGTTAAAGACACAACAATAATTTTTCAAGATGATTTAGAATATAATCTTGATGAGGCTGACAAAACCTATAATAGAATTCTAGACAATATTGACAACTATATAAATAAAAACAATATTGATGCTCCTGAAGGTCATCGATATGAAGCTTTTTGGAAACCAACTGAAGAAAACAAAACGGATTTAGATTGTTTAAAAGACTCCATTACATCAGTTATTTGGAGTACAGGCTATAAAGTGAATTATAACTGGATTGATTTTCCTGCAGTATTTGACCAAAGAGGCTTTCCTACATATGAACGTGGAATTACCGAAGAGCCTGGCTTATACTTTTTAGGGCTACCTTGGTTGCATACCTGGGGGTCAGGAAGATTTTCCCATGTTGCACAAGATGCCAAATATATAGTCGAACATATTGCTAGCTGCTATGAAGAAGTTGAAACTTGTTTGAATAGAAAATAGATGAAAAATCTACAAGAAAATTTTAATAAATCAAGCCATGAATTCACGAATTAAAGTAATATAATTCGTGAATTCATGGCTTTTAAAATTTTGAAATCCGTTTAAATCTGTGGCAAAAAAATTACAACTTCGCTTTCAGTTCTCCAGCATCGATAGATTCGTGCGAAACATCATAGATCGCTTTTCCATCTTTAATCAAAAGTAATTGTGGCGATTGATGATACACCCCAAAACGGCTTGCAATATCATTCGAAATGGCTCTATACCCCAATAAATCAAGGAAATAAGCATCAACTTTATCTTCTAAATCATATTCCTTTTCAAACTGTTTCAAAGCCATACTGCTTATGATACAACGTGTGCTGTGCTTAAAAATCACTACTGGTTTTTCACTAGAAACAGCAACAATTTCATCCAACTGTTCCAAATGATTTAATGGAATCCAGTTGATTTTGCTGTTAGAATTATCTTGTTTTTCAGAACCTCCGAAAATATTTGAAAATACACTCATTTCGTCTTTCTTTAAGTCAATTTGTCGTTAGTAAACACTTTATATCCAGTCATTTTGTCGTAACTTTAGTATTGGAATAACATTTGACGATTATTTAACAAAGGTACAACATCTAAACAGTTGGCACAAGCATCAATAATTTGCACATTAAACTTTAAATCAAAAGTAAAATGAACATCAATAAATTTACTATCAAATCGCAGGAAGCCATTCAGCTTTCACAGCAATTGGCACAGAGTTTTGGACAACAACAAATAGAAAACGAACATATTTTAAAGGCAATTTTCGAAGTCGATGAAAATGTGGCTCCTTTTATCTTGAAAAAACTGAACGTAAATGTTCCATTGTTCCAACAAATAATAGACAGTACCATTCAGAGCTTTCCGAAAGTTTCCGGTGGCGAAATTATGCTTTCCAGAACGGCAAATACAACACTAAACGAAGCCGAAATTATTGCCAAAAAAATGAATGACGAATTCGTTTCCATCGAGCATTTAATCTTGGCTATTTTCACTTCCAAAAGTAAAGTGTCCCAAATATTAAAAGACCAAGGCGTAACCGAAAAAGGATTGAAAGCAGCCATCGACGAATTGCGAAAAGGAGAAAGAGTGACCTCTGCCTCAGCTGAGGAAACCTATAATTCTTTGAACAAATATGCACGAAACCTCAACGAACTGGCTAGAGAGGGAAAACTCGATCCTGTGATTGGTCGTGATGAAGAAATTCGTCGGGTTTTGCAGATTTTAACACGTCGTACTAAAAATAACCCGATGCTTGTGGGAGAACCCGGAGTGGGAAAAACCGCCATCGCTGAAGGATTGGCACATCGAATTGTAGATGGTGACGTTCCGGAAAACCTGAAGGACAAAATCGTCTTCTCACTTGATATGGGCGCTTTGATTGCTGGAGCAAAATTCAAAGGAGAATTTGAAGAACGTCTAAAATCTGTCGTGAAAGAAGTTACGGCCGCCGAAGGAGATATAGTTTTATTCATCGACGAAATCCACACACTCGTGGGCGCAGGTGGTGGCGAAGGCGCAATGGATGCGGCCAATATTTTAAAACCAGCTTTGGCTCGTGGCGAGTTGCGTGCCATTGGAGCAACAACATTAGACGAATACCAAAAATATTTCGAGAAAGACAAAGCTCTTGAACGTCGTTTCCAAAAAATAATGATTGAGGAACCTGATACCGAAAGTGCGATTTCAATCCTTCGTGGAATCAAGGAAAAATACGAAACCCATCATAAAGTTCAAATTAAAGACGAAGCTATTATTGCGGCCGTCGAATTGTCGCAACGCTATATTACCAACCGGTTTTTGCCTGACAAAGCCATAGATTTAATGGATGAAGCTGCGTCGAAAATCCGTATGGAAATCAACTCAAAACCCGAAGAACTCGATGTTTTAGATCGAAAAGTCATGCAACTCGAAATAGAAATTGCAGCCATTAAACGGGAGAAAGACGAGAGCAAACTTAAAATTTTAGGAATGGATTTGGCCAATCTAAAAGACGATCGTAATAAAATATATTCCAAATGGAAATCAGAAAAAGATGTTGTCGATACTATTCAAAACGTAAAAACCGAAATCGAGGATTACAAATATGAAGCCGAACGTGCTGAACGTGAAGGCGATTATGGGAAAGTAGCCGAAATTCGTTACGGAAAAATCAAAGAAGCCCAAGAACGATTAGATGCATTTCAAAAACAATTGGTCGAAGATCAAAGTGGAGGAACTTCATTGATAAAAGAAGAAGTTACCCGTGAAGATATTGCCGAAGTCGTAGCAAAATGGACCGGAATTCCAGTTACAAAAATGCTGCAAGGCGAAAGAGAAAAACTCTTGAAACTCGAAGACGAATTGCACAAACGTGTCGTAGGTCAGGAAGAAGCAATCGAAGCCGTGAGCGATGCCGTTCGTAGAAGCCGCGCTGGATTACAGGACATGAAAAAACCCGTGGGAACTTTCCTTTTCCTTGGAACAACAGGTGTCGGAAAAACGGAATTGGCCAAAGCCTTAGCCGAATATTTATTCGATGATGAAAACGCCATGACTAGAATCGACATGAGCGAATACCAAGAACGCCACAGTGTCAGCCGTCTAGTTGGTGCGCCTCCGGGATATGTGGGTTATGACGAAGGCGGACAATTGACCGAAGCCGTACGTAGAAAACCCTATTCTGTAATTTTATTGGATGAGATCGAAAAAGCGCATCCCGACACCTTTAATATTCTATTGCAAGTATTGGACGAAGGAAGATTGACAGACAATAAAGGACGTCTGGCCGATTTTAAAAATACGATTATCATCATGACTTCTAACATGGGAAGCCAGATTATTCAGGATAAATTTGATAATCTAAAAGGAAGTATCGAAGCCACAACCGAAGCCGCAAAAGTAGAAGTTTTGGGTTTATTGAAACAAACCGTTCGCCCAGAATTTATCAATCGTATTGACGAAATTGTAATGTTTACGCCACTTACCAATGCCAATATTTCGCAAATCGTGGGATTGCAACTAAAATCTGTGACAAAAATGCTGTCACAACAGGGTATCACGATGGACGCTACTCCGGAAGCCATCGCTTATTTATCCGAGAAAGGATATGATCCGCAATTTGGTGCCAGACCCGTAAAACGAGTGATACAAAGGGATGTTTTGAACCAATTGTCGAGAGAAATCCTGGCGGGAAAGGTTGCTGCAGACAGCATTATTTTGCTGGATGCCTTCAACGGAAAATTGGTGTTCAGGAATCAAAGTGAGTTGGTTTCGTAATCTTTAGTCATCCTATGTTTGCAACATAGGATGAACTGTGTTCATTGCGAGGTACGTAGCAATCACATAACATGAGCAACAAATGTGATTTGCTTCGACTACTTAAGCAGGCTCTGGGGTTTCCTTTTGTCCGAAATGATACAAAAAAAATAACACTAGCACCAGTCGAAAGATTGGTGCTAGTGTTATTAGGAGCAGAACGATTTATTTTCTGTCAACTTCCCTCCCGCTGTACGCAGTATCTCTTGGGCTGAACCCCAGCCCAAAAAGGATACTTGCTACCATCGGGGCTATGAGATTTGAAAGAAAAAAATTGATTAAAACCCAAGAAAAATATTTTTTAAAATGTAATTTCTAATTTGGGATATTCTTAACTAATTTGAAAACGAAAGCTGATTTTTATTTACTAATTTAGGTGCAATTTATTTTTATCTGACCTAAATTTGGATAAATTTGTACTATTAACATTTAAAAATTAATAAATGAAAAGAGAAATTTGCACAGCATTAATGCTTGAGGCTAAACAAGAAAAAGGAATAAGTTTTCAACAAATTGCGGATGAAATTGGCAGGAGTATCGTTTGGACCACATCGGCTATTTTAGGGCAAAACACATGCGACGCCATTGAATCCAAAAAAGTGTGCGAATTATTGGGGCTGGGAATTGATATAGAAAAAGCTTTTCAGCAATTTCCTTCCAAAGGGACGGAAGCGATTATGCCTCCTACAGATCCGCTAATTTACAGGCTTTATGAAATTGTATTAATTTATGGAGATACAATTAAGCAGGTGATTCACGAAAAACTAGGAGATGGCATTATGAGTGCCATAGATTTTAACATGCAGATCGAAAAAGAAGAAAACCCGAATGGGGATCGTGTAAAGATAACTTTGGATGGCAAATTTCTTCCATATAAAAAATGGTAATTAAGACACTCATCCAAATTTAAAACAAACATTGTCCTAAAAAATGTGTAAGTAAAAAAAGTGTTAGGGTAATTTCAAACTCTAACACTTTTTTTTTACTTACACACTTTAAGGGCTACCACAAATAAACCTATCAGACAATGCAATCTCACCATTAAAATCATCGCAAACAAGAAAATAAAGGTTTCTCTACTTACACTATTTTTCTTTCTCCGATTTGTTGTCTCCACATAGCATAATAAAGCCCTTTTTCATTCAACAGATCTTCATGTTTTCCCTGTTCTATAATAGATCCTTGCTCTAAAACATATATTCTGTCTGCATGCATAATGGTTGATAAGCGGTGGGCTATCAATACGGTAATTTGATCCTGTTTTGAAGATATGCTACGAATGGTTTGCGTAATTTCTTCTTCGGTAATCGAGTCAAGTGCAGAGGTAGCTTCATCAAACAACAGTAACCTTGGCTTTCTTAATAGCGCTCTTGCAATCGACAACCTCTGTTTCTCGCCACCGGATACTTTAATCCCGCCTTCACCGATAGTGGTTTCCAATCCTTTTTCGGCACGTTCCAATAAATTTTGGCAGGCTGATTTTTGCAGGACATCATTTATTTCATCATCTGTGGCATTAGGTTTCACAAACAGTAAATTGTCTTTTATCGTTCCGGAGAAAAGTTGAGCATCTTGAGTCACAAAACCCAATTGTTGTCGCAACTCTGTTAAATCAATTTCTTTGACGTTTATTTCATTGTAAAAAATAGCTCCCTCTTCAGGAGTGTATAAACCGACTAACATTTTGACTAAAGTTGTCTTACCACTTCCTG
The DNA here is from genome assembly GCF_015277675.1 of Flavobacterium soyangense. GTDB lineage: Bacteria > Bacteroidota > Bacteroidia > Flavobacteriales > Flavobacteriaceae > Flavobacterium > Flavobacterium soyangense. The sequence continues at coordinate 2,108 of NZ_JADHEC010000039.1, read as the reverse complement.
ATGGTCCAACAAAAGCAATAGTTTCTCCCGCTTTGGCTTCAAAAGAGACATCTTTTACCGCATAACTGGTAGCCGTTTGGTGCTTAAAAGATATATTTGAAAATCTCAAATTATTAATAAACCCAATTGTTTTGGGATACAATGGTTTCTCTTCACTTTTGGCGTTCATCAAATCACCAAAATTATCCATCGAGGCTTTCGTTTCGTTGTAAGTCGCAATAACATTGCCTAATTCCTGTAGGGGATTAAACAAAAAGAAAGAGAAAAACATTAAAGTAATCAAATCTCCCGGTTTGATTATTCCTTTAAAAATAAACATATACAATGCAAAAACCAAAGCCGTTCTCATAAAATGAACGGTTGTCCCCTGAATAAAACTCAACGAACGAATAAAGCGTACTTTCTTTAATTCCAGTCCCAATATTTTTATAGTCGTGTTGTTTAAACGGTTTACTTCTTGCTCCGTTAAACCCAAACTTTTCACTAATTCAATATTGCGCAATGATTCAGTGGTTGCACCTGCCAAAGTGGTAGTTTCACCCAGTATTTCTTTGGAAACTTTTTTTATTTTTTTGCCCAAAAAAGAACTGATAAATGCTATAACAGGAACCGTCGCCAAAAAAATAGGCCCCAATAACCAATCGATACTGATGGCATAAACCACTACGAATGTGATTCCGATAAGTGATTGAAAAACCAATGAAACAGACAAAGTGATAAATTTTTCACAATCTATTTTTACTTTCTGGAGCTTTCCTAAAGTTTCACCACTGCGTTGATCTTCAAAATCCTGAAAAGGCAGCTCTAATGCTTTTTTTATCCCATCAGTATACATTTTTGCCCCTGTACGTTGAATTATAATATTGGTAAAATAATCTTGGAAATTTTTGGCTATTCTTGACATCATCGAGGCTCCTAATGATAAAGCTAACCAGCCTAAAACCGCTTTGGTAAAATTTGGTAAATCATGATTAAAGCCTGCTACTCCAACACCACATTGATTCAGTAATTTACCGATAATAATAGAGTCGCCTAAGGAAAAACATTGATTAATTGCCGCCAAAAACAAGGCCAAAAATAGTAAAGGCTTGTGTTCTTTGATATAAGTATATAAAATTTTCATAGTTTATTTTAAAAAATTGAAATGCAAAACTACAATTATTGAATTCAAATAATTTAAATTGATGGTATAATATTATTATAAAGATATAAACGTTTATTATTAAGTAGCTTACAATTGCCTGAAACTACAACTTAAAAAATGCTTTCTGCCATAGTACCTAAAGAGATTTTTTGTCATTTTTAGACACATAGTCAAGATAGTTAAATAAAAAAAATTACAGAAAATCTAAAAAACAAATGAAAAATAAATAGCTCATTTGTTATAAACATAATGAAATATTAAAACTCCATTTCCTATGCAAACTATGATTTTGAAGTTGGTATAGTTCTTAAAAAAAGTAGCTAAAATTTGGAAATAAATTTTTAAATTTAACATAGATAAGACTTATCTATTTGAATATCATAAATTTGAAAAACATGTGTCTTAATATTAATTCTATTTTAATTTAAAAACAAAAATCATGAAACTACTTATTCTTTACGGTACAACCGAAGGGCAAACCCGCAAGATTGCCCATTTTATGGAAGTTTTTTTCCAGAATGCTGGATATCAAGTAACAATTGCCGACTCCACAGCCAATCCTCCTTCACCGAAAGAATTTGATGCTATTTTGATTGGTTCTTCAATACATATGCATAAATACCACACTGCCATAAATCATTACATAAAAAAGCATGTTGAAGACTTAAATCTAATGCCAGGAGCCTTTTTTTCTGTCTCACTTGCCGCAGCATCGGAAATGGAAGAGGAACATCTTGAAGTTCAAAAAATTACAAACGAATTTCTGGAACAAACAGGATGGAAACCTTTAATGACTACTCAAATTGCAGGAGCTTTAAAATACACCGAGTACGATTACTTTAAACGCCAGTTCGTCTAAAAACCCTCAAACGGACTCAATTTTGTTAATCAGAGCGTAAATATATGTGATTTAAACTACAATTAAAATTCTTTGTTGAAAAACGGATTGTTCATTCTTAAAATA
>NZ_JADHEC010000038.1 GCF_015277675.1 Flavobacterium soyangense | reverse complement strand
TCTGAAATATAGGGAGGTAGGTTTTTTATTTTACAAAATAATCCTAGCATTTACTAGGGTTAAAAGGAATTTATTGCCTAAATCTTAGTTTTGTCGGTCGATAGTGATTATTAATATGAGATTAGGATTGATACCATTTACATTCTGTTTTATAGAAATTATTTTATTTAAAATTAAAACCTTATACCATTTTTTCTTAAAAAGAACATCTTCTTTGTATAGTCTGATTTTTTCATAAATGACTTCCAAACTGTAATCAGAAAAGATTACATCAGTTAAAAAATTATCAGTTTTTATATCTAATTCTTTTTTTAAAACTAATTTTTTTTCGAAACCATAACGGTGAATAATTAAAGCAAAAGTCAATAAGAGAATTATAAATCCTAGAAAAGGGATTATAAAGAACTTAAGAAGATTTAATGAAAGTTGATTCGTAAAAATTGAGTTTGGTTCATTAAATATTTCTTCACTATTGCTAAACAAAATTATGCAATTGTTGAATTTTGAGAAGAAAAATTCTTTAAAATTGTCAAATAAAATGATCAAAAAAGACAAGTAGGATGTCATGTATTTGTTTAATAAAGGTTTTAAGTTATTCAATATGTATGTTTTATACATAATAACTATAAATTCAGATTTTGGGCAAAAAACGAATTATAATGTGAAAATACAAATAAATATTGTTGTAAACTAGAAATGCTCATTTAAAAATAATATTTATTAAAATTTTCAAAAATATTTATGCCAAATATGACTAAATAATATTCCACTTGTAAATAATAATTACAATCAATAGGTTCTGTTTTATTTATTCCAACTAATACTTTTTATATTTTTTAGTTAACCTTTTTTGTGTTTATTCTTAAAATAAATCTCTTACAGATATGATCATTTGTGTAATTTGTATAGGGCTGTACAATCAAAATAAGTGATAGTATTAAATTTACTAAAACTATGAAAAACAATTTTTTTGAAAGTTTACAAAGTTTTGGAAAGAGAGGAAGAAATATTTTTTTTCAACATATAATGACTAATTATAAAAAGAATACCTATAATTACAAAAGGGAGATTAATCAGTGCAATTATACCAATGCTTTGGCCTATAGAAAAATGATTTCGATTGTGATTAAGCATAAAAATAAATGGGTTCGAAGCCATACCTATGAATATAAAAAGGAGTCCTCCCAGATTTTCCCATTTCCAAGCAATTATAAGCAATGCTGTTAAGATAAAAGTAGGGATAAGATGCAAGAATAAACTGGTAAGATGTTGCCAAATTGTGTTGCCTTGTTCAAAGGAATCGGCTGCAAACATACTTATAAATAGTATTGCCATAATACATATAATTCTAGGTGCCCAATGTATAAACTGAATGGAAGGTTTCATCTTGTTGGGGAATTAAATTAGTATTTATCTGTATTTTTTCCATGCCTATACCAAAAAGATATTTTGGCCTATAAATTTAATTAATTCAGAGTGAAATTAAAATAAATTTAACCTGTCTTTCACAAAAAAAACTACTTAAAATCCTTCAAAAACTCCCAATCCAAATAAGGCAAAATCGTATTTTACGGGATCATTCGGATCGAGTTTCCGCAGTTTTGAATCTAATTCAGCCAATGCTTTTCCGTCGTTTTGTTTTCGGGTGAGCAAGCCTAATTTTCGAGCAACATTACCCGAGTGCACATCTAATGGGCAGGATAGTTTTGATGGAGAAATGCTTTTCCAAATTCCTAAATCAACACCTTTATTGTCTTGGCGACACATCCACCTTAAGTACATATTGATGCGTTTAGCTGCGGAATTATTCATCGGGTCAGAAATATGTTTTTGGGTTCTGTTTTGATGTGTAATTTCGAAGAATACTTTTTTGAATTCTGAAATACTTTTTTGCATTGAATTTGATTCTTGATGTTTGGAAAAAACAGACTCCAATCCATTGTGGCTTTTATAAATATGCTGTAGACTTCTGATAAAACTGGTAAAATCTAGTCCGTTAAATGTTCTATGAACAAAAGATTCTAATCGTTCTAAATCTCCTTCATTATGCGACATCACAAAGTCATAAGGCGAATTTCCCAACAAATCCATCATCTTATGAGCATTTTTGATAATCATTTTGCGATTGCCCCAAGCAATGGTTGCGCTCAAAAATCCGGCAATTTCGATATCTTCTTTTAGAGTAAACAAATGCGGAATTTGTACTGGATCACTTTCGATAAAATCAAGTGTATTGTATTGAAATACTTTTTCGTCGAGGAAAGATTTGAGTTCGGAGTTTGTCATAATTGGCACACAAATAATACAGATGTGACTGGTTTAAACGGATTTTTTCTTATTTCTACAATCTGCACTAACTAATCAATCCATCCACCATCACTAATTTTCTGTCAGCCATATTGGCGAGTTCCTCGTTATGGGTAACAATCACAAAAGTTTGTCCAAATTCATCACGCAATCTAAAAAACAATTGGTGTAAATTTTCAGCAGAATGAGTGTCTAAATTCCCAGAAGGTTCATCGGCAAAAATGATGGCTGGTTTGTTGATTAAAGCTCTGGCGACCGCCACGCGTTGTTGTTCTCCGCCGGAAAGTTCGTTGGGCTTATGGTTGATTCGGTGTGAAAGTCCAAGATATTCTAATAATTTTTTGGCTTCGGTTTCAGTTTCGTTTCGTGGTTTATTGGCAATATATGCTGGAATACAAACATTTTCCAAAGCAGTAAATTCTGGTAATAACTGATGAAATTGGAAGATGAAACCTAAATTTAAGTTTCTGAACTTGGACAGGGTTTTATCATTCATCGTTAGAATATCTTGTCCATTGATTTTCAATTCTATTCCGTTTTCGACAGTAGGTCTGTCTAATGTTCCAAGAATTTGCAAAAGCGTTGTTTTTCCTGCTCCGGAAGCGCCAACGATGGAAACAATTTCGCCTTTTTGAATATGTAAATCAACTCCTTTGAGTACGTGAAGTTGATCGTAATATTTATGTATGTTTTTTGCTTGTATCATTGATTGGAACTGTTTCCACAAAGAAACAAAGATTTTAGGTAATTTTCAGAAAAAATATTTGATGTGATTTATTCAGATTCTAGCCTTTTTGATTATTGGAAAAAAAATCCCAGTCCCATACTTCGCAACATTTTTTTCGAAAATGGGAAAAAGAATTTTGATTGGCCAAATAGATAGCCAAAAAGCATTAACAAGAAAGGATATAAAGGTAAAACTAAAAGAATTAGAATTATATAATAAGGTATCCAATGGGTGTTTTCATTATTTATGCCAAAATAATTCATCGCAAAACCAGAAATTCTGGCAGATAATGAGCCATTTATTGCAAACACGATAAATATGATTGCAAATTGATAATTAGAAGTAATTCCCCAGCGTTTCTTTAAATTTCCCATTTTTATATGAAATGATAACAAATATAGTGAGATTATCTCATAGGCACATAACCATAAAGCTTTTGTTTGTAAGTGTTTTGAAAATAAATCATATAGTTATAAATTAAATAATTTACTTCATAGCCATAGTCAATTCCGGGCTCATAATTGATGGTCATTTCATACAAATTTGGGTCATATCGCTGCGGTTCCAAAACACGACGGTTCCATTCGCTGACATACATTTGGTTTTTATTTTCCAGATAAGATTGCGAATGATAGCCTCGAGGATAGGCTCTTGTGGTGAGCCAGATGCTAAAACCGGGATCAATAATGATTACCTCATAGTGTAGAGAATCATTCGCAATTCGAATAGTGTCATTTTGTGTAGCCAATAGTTTATCAGGACTTGTCATAGTATGCTTTGTAGTGTTGCAACTAACAAGGATACAAAAAATAAATGCCAATATGATGAAGCTGTTTTTCATTGCAATAAAATCAATGATAAAGTTACAAAAACAAATGATTGATTTAGAGATTTTTGAAAAAAAAAGGGCTGTCTTTTTGAGACAGCCCTTTACTATATAACTTAAAATTTTATCCTAATAAACTAATTATTTGACTGGCTAATTCAGTGCCTATTCTATCTTGAGCTTCTCCTGTTGCAGCTCCAATGTGAGGAGTCAATGAAATTTTTGGGTGCATCAAAATTGTCATTTCCGGTTTTGGTTCGCTTTCAAAAACGTCCAATCCGGCAAATAAAACTTTTCCGCTGTCCAAAGCTTTTACCAATGCAACTTCATCAATAACACCACCACGAGCACAATTTACGATTCCAACACCATCTTTCATAATTGTTAATTCATTCTCGCCAATGATGTATCCATCTTGAGCAGGAACGTGCAAAGTAATGAAGTCAGATTCTTTAAATAATGATTCCAATGATTGAGAAACGATAGTTGTGGTAACAGATTGTCCGTCAAAAAATTCCACTTTTACATCTACTTTCGGAATAAACATATCGGCAGCAATTACTTTCATACCAAGACCTAACGCCATTTTTGCAGTAGCCTGACCAATGCGTCCAATTCCAATAATTCCTAGTGTTTTTCCTCTCAATTCAATTCCGTTGGCATATGCTTTTTTCAAGCCGTCAAAGTTAGAATCCCCTTCAAGAGGCATATTTCTGTTTGAATCGTGCAAGAATCGAACTCCTGAAAATAAATGGGCGAAAACTAATTCTGCCACTGATTCTGATGAGGAAGCGGGTGTGTTTATTACGTGTATTCCTTTGCTTTTTGCGTAATCTACATCAATGTTGTCCATTCCAACACCGCCACGACCAATGATTTTTAATCCTGGACAAGCGTCAATAATGTCCCTGCGAACTTTGGTTGCACTTCTTACCAATACTACGCTTACGTTGTTTTCATTTACGAAATTAGCTACTTGTTCTTGTGCTACTTTTGTTGTGATAACTTCAAATCCACCTTTTTCTAAAGCTAGAATTCCACTTTCTGAAATTCCGTCATTGGCTAATACTTTCATTTTTTTTAATTTAAAGATTGAATAATTTAAAGATTCAATCTGGATTATTTTAAGGTAAAAGTTGAGTGAAAATATTGATTTTTTTCAAATCTTTGAATCATTCAATCTTTGAATTTTTAAATTGTTTTTTCTAATGCTGCCATTACGTCCACCAAAACTTGCACACTTTCTAATGGCAAGGCGTTGTACATAGAGGCTCTGTAACCACCAACAGATCTGTGTCCTGGTAAACCAACAATTCCAGCTTCTTTCAACATTGCGTTAAAAGTATCAGCATGTAATGGGTCGTTTAACAAGAAAGTTGCATTCATATTTGAACGGTCTTCAACAACCGCAGCTCCTTTAAATAAAGGATTTCTATCAATTTCAGCATAAAGCAAAGCTGCTTTTTCATTGTTAATTTTTTCGATTGCAGCAATTCCACCAAGGTTTTTTAACCATTTTAAAGTGAGCAAAGAAGCATAAACAGGGAAAACAGGTGGCGTATTGTACATACTTTCTGCTTTGATATGTTTTGCGTAATCTAACATACTAGGGATTATACGTCCGTTTTTACCGAGGATTTCTTCTTTGATAACAACAAGGGTAGTTCCTGCCGGTCCCATATTTTTTTGCGCTCCTGCATAAATAATGTCGAATTTAGAGAAATCTAAAACTCTCGAAAAGATATCCGAACTCATATCGCAAACGATTGGCATATCCAAACTTGGGAATTCCTTCATTTGTGTACCAAAAATAGTGTTGTTACTCGTGCAGTGAAAATAATCTGCATCAACTGGTACTGTATACCCTTTAGGAATGTGATTGTAGTTTTCGTCTTTAGAAGAAGCTACAATAACAGTTTCGCCAAAAAATTTAGCTTCCTTTATCGCTGCACTTGCCCAGGTTCCTGAGTCAAGATAAGCTGCTTTTCCGTTTTCCTTCATTAAGTTATAAGGAGCCATCAAGAATTCCAGACTTGCTCCGCCTGCAAGAAAAAGTGCTTGATAGCCTTTGCCTTCAAGGCCTAAAAGTTCAATTGCCAATGCACGAGCCTCATCCATAACGGCAACGAAGTCTTTGCTTCGGTGTGAAATTTCTAAAATCGACAATCCAGAATCATTAAAATTCAAAATGGCTTGAGCCGATTTTTCAAAAACTTCTTGTGGTAAAATACAAGGTCCTGCGCTATAGTTGTGTTTTTTCATGGTGTAGTTTATATCCAAAATTTAAAAATGCAAATTTCGGAAATAGGAGTTTAAAAAGCGTTAAATAATTCGCAATAATACGATAATTTTATCCTATGTTATTAACAAAAACGATATAGTGTCGATATTATCAGCATAATCCCATAACTTTGGATTTTGTGTTTGTCCAAATGAAGTACTGTTTTCGACTAGGTTGTTGCTTACTATACATTGAATTTGCTCACTTTCTGAATGTAATCGAATTTGCAATTCGTCGATTGAATTATAAAACTCGTAAAAAACGCTCGAAATTGGAGAAGCATAACTTGAATCTTCTTTAATAGTCAAAAAACCATTGTCCAATAATTTGTAATTACTCATTAGGAAAACTGCTTTATTGTAATCATAATTATTGGCGTATTTCTCATAATGAATAATGTCCTGATATTCGAAAATGGCTTCAAAGAAAGCATTAAAGGAATAGCCTTTTGGCACAAAAAGTTTAGATACATTGCGGCATCCCAAACCAAAATACCTGAAAATATCCTCACCTAAAGCGATTAGTTGTCCCTTGGTTTCTTTTCCGTTTAAAACAGCAACCGAATTTCTATTTTTTCTGATAATACTTGGCTTATCTTTGAAGTAATATTCAAAATAACGTGCCGTATTGTTGCTTCCTGTGGCGATTACTGCATCAAAATTTTCTAATTTACCTTCAACAAAAGCGATTGTATTGGCAAATTTAGGTTCGATTGCAATGATATATTTAGCTAAAAAAGGCAATAAAAATTGGTCGTTGGAGGAGGTTTTGATTAATACGTTATTTCCTGTAATTAATACAGACAGGAAATCGTGAAAGCCAACAAGTGGAATGTTTCCGGCTAGAATAAGTCCAACATTTTTTGGTTCGTTTATTTCAAGATTGTAATTAGCAAGCCATTGGTCCAGATTTTCTTCGGTTAACGCTGTTGCCCATGATTGAATAGAAAAATAGACGTTTTCCGGAGTGTACCAGCCATTATGGGATTGTGATAATTGGATTAAATTTTCAAAATCTTCAAAAAACATGTCATTGTACAAAACGCTTGGGTTTTTGACATTTTCTTTTTCGGAAAACTGGCTTAAAAATTTTCCTAATTCAATAAAACATCTTTTTTTATCGTTTTGAGACATAAGTAATTTGTATATGAATAGTTTTGATTGTATTTTTGGGCAAAAATAAGCATTTTATAAGCTTTAGGCAATAGGCAAAAGTCGCAAACAATTTTGTTTTGTAACTTTTAAAATTTGTAACTTATTAACTTTAAATTAAAAAATTATGGCAATTATTATAACAGACGAATGTATCAATTGTGGTGCTTGTGAACCAGAATGCCCAAATACTGCAATATATGAAGGGGCAGATGACTGGAGGTATAAAGATGGAACCAGAATCAAGGGAAAAGTGATTTTACCTTCTGGTGAAGAAGTGGATGCAGATGCTGCTCAAACCCCAATATCTGATGATATTTATTATATCGTGCCGGGAAAATGTACGGAATGTAAAGGATTTCATGATGAGCCGCAATGTGCCGCTGTTTGTCCTGTTGATTGTTGTATTCCGGATGTAAATCACGTTGAAAGTGAAGAAACATTGTTGAATAGACAAGCTTTTTTACATAACGAATAAAATTTTAAGTAAAATTTTAAAAAAATCCTGAATCAACATTCAGGATTTTTTTATGGTTAGCCGGCAAGGTAAGACAATAAAAAAGAGCTATCGAATGATAGCTCTTTTGAAAATATAGGATAATTGAATTAGAAATTAAACCCAAGTCTAGCATAATAATAGGCTCCATTGAACCCCATTTGAACGGCATCCCAATAACCAGCAGCTTCAGTATTTCCAGACTCATCTTGTTTAGTAGGGTAAATATTGAATAGGTTATTACTTCCTATTGATAATTTTAATTGTTTAGTAAATTGGTATCCCAATGTTAAGTCAGTATTTACTCTTGGAGTATATACATTATCTAAATTTGCATAATCAATTAAAACTACTTTACTGAAACGTGTGAAAGCTAATCCAGTATCGAATTTTTTATGAGAATAGTTAAGATTTAATCCAAATTTGCTTTTTGGAGCTGAAGCCAATAAAAAAGCTTGTTCACGTTTACCGAAAAAAGTTTCAGCATCTAGATTTCCGTTATGCACTTTTCCGATGGTCATATTATTGATATTTCCAACAAGAGTAGCGCTAAAATTTGTGTTGCCATATCTTTTCTTCCACGCAAGAACGATATCTAAACCTAATGTTTTTGTATTTGCGGCATTAGCAAAAAATTGAGCTTGATCTACTCCTAATCCTTTAGATGAGGCATCAAAATAGCTAGTTAATACGATTCTATCCTTTACATCAATCATGTATCCATCTACAGTAGCTGTAAAATTGCTAAAAGTTGAAGTTATTCCTAACGAAGCATTAACAGCTGTTTCTTGTTTTAGTTTTTGAATTCCAAAAGACCTTGTAACTGGACTATCATTAGGAGAAAGTAAAATCTCCGTAGCACCAGCTGCATTAATATTGGTAAAATGTAAACCATAATAAGACTGTGCTAATGATGGGGCACGGAATCCTGTACTAAGTGAACCTCTTAAATTAATATTATTTGTAAGTTTAAGTCTTGACGCTAATTTACCATTTATTGTACTACCAAAATCACTGTATTTTTCAAAACGAACAGCACCACTTACCATAAAGCTTTTTGTAATATCAAATTCGGTATCAGTATATAACGAAAGGTTGCTTCTATTTTTGTCAACTGCATTACTTGGACTATATCCTGGGAAACCTTGAGAACTTCCTGGTCTTGGATTCCCTGAAATAGGATCAATTGGAGGTGATTGAGTTGCTGGATTTGTGATAGGAATTCCATTCACGTCATAGGTTGTGTATGAACCTTCTTGGCCAGCAAAAATTGAATATTCTTCTATTCTGTATTCAGCTCCAAAAGCTAAATTTATTCCTTGTAATATTGTGTCATAATTTTTTGAGAAATCAAAATTAGTTACATTTTGTGATAAACTATGTCCGCCAGCATCAAATTGAGTAGGAGAAGCGTTTAATAAAGAAGGATTCTCAGTACCTTTTATAGTATAGTGAAAAAGGTTTTTTCCATACGTATTACTAATATCAACTTTCCAACCGCTATCAGTTGTAGTTTTGACACCTGCCGTCACAGAGTTGTCATTGATAATTGATGTGATTCTTGGGGTATATCCTCCAGGATATACAGATTCAACTACATTAGCATTACCGCTATTTCTTGTAAAAGCGTAAGCATCGGTATCTCTATAGTTTTTTCCGGCAAATGCATAAATTTTAGTTTTCTCAGAAACTGGAAGTTCCATATTTGCAGTGAAATTAAAGCTGTCCAATGAAGCTTCACCAAAACCTTTTCTAAAATCAAAACCTGGGCGAAGCACTTTTTCTTTAGTGAAAAACTCTGTTGTGAAATTTACAAAACCTCCATTTTCACCAAGAGCAACACCATAATTAGCACCAACTTTTAGAGTATTTCCGTCAAATGCTTTGTTTCTTCCGTAAGAATTTCCATTTCCATTTTCATCTAATCTAAAATTTTTGGTATTAGCTGTTCCGTCAAGAAAATCTCCTTTTGCATTTGTGTTAAAAACACCGTAAGTAATCGCTCCAGTTAATTCATTAATATTGTCATTTAATACGATATTAATAACACCTGCAATTGCATCAGAACCGTATTGTGCTGCTGCGCCATCTCTCAAAATTTCGATTCTTTTGATTGCAGAAGCAGGAATTGCATTTAAATCTGTTCCTGTATTTCCTCTGCCACGAGTTCCATAAAGCGTTACAAGTGATGATTGATGTCTTCTTTTTCCGTTGATTAAAACCAAAGTTTGATCAGGTCCCAATCCTCTCAACGAAGCTGGATCAACGTGATCTGCGCCGTCAGAACCAGATTGTTTGTTAGCATTAAATGAAGGAGCAATATATTGTAATAATTGATTAATTTCAATTTTACCACTTTGTGTCGTTAACTCTTTCATGCTAATAATATCAATAGGAACTGCTGAGTTTACAGCTGTTCTTTTGGTATTTCTAGATCCTACAATTTGAATTTCTTTTAATTCTTGTCCACCAGAAGTAATAACAACATCAATTTTGTTAGAATCACCTACTTTTTTTTCAACATTTAAAAATCCAATAGAGCTAAAAACTAAAGTTGCCCCATCTTTTACTTTTATTTTATAGGTTCCATCGATTTCTGTAGAAACACTATTTGTAGTTCCTTTTTCTGTAATGTTCACACTAGGTAAAGTAGCACCGGTGTTATCTTTTACAACACCAGAAACCTCTTTTTGTGCAAAAAGGAGACTGACGTTTAATAATAATAGCAATAACGTAATTTTTTTCATAATAAGTTTGGTTAGGTTTTTTTATATAACTAGAATTTTGCCGAAAGATAATGATAATTTAACACTTCATTAATATTTGGTAGTAATTTCGCGTATTTTTGTCACATTATCGTTTTAAAATGGTATAATTTTAACATTAATAATTTTTTTTGGTATAAATTCAAGTTTGTGTATTTTTTATAAAAATTATCCATTCCTACTTTAATATGGCGTTTTTTGTTTTCTTGCGTTTAATAAATATTATATTTGCAAACTTTTAAAAGTAATTATTAAAACTTATAGCAAAAAAATGGCTATTTGTAAACTAAAATAATATGAAAGCAGGAATTGTAGGATTACCAAATGTTGGAAAATCAACATTATTCAATTGTTTATCCAATGCAAAAGCGCAAAGTGCTAACTTTCCGTTTTGTACCATAGAACCGAATATAGGAGTAGTAAATGTTCCCGATTCGAGAATGGCAAAACTAGAAGAATTAGTCAATCCGGAACGTGTTCAAATGGCAACAGTTGATATTGTTGATATCGCCGGATTGGTAAAAGGAGCAAGCAAAGGCGAAGGTTTAGGAAATCAATTTCTTGGAAATATTAGAGAATGTAATGCTATTATTCATGTTTTGCGTTGTTTTGACAATGATAATATTGTGCACGTTGACGGAAATGTAAACCCAATTCGTGACAAGGAAACCATCGATATCGAATTGCAATTGAAAGATTTAGAAAACGTAGAAAAACGTTTAGAAAAAGTAAATCGTGCAGCCAAAACAGGAAATAAAGAAGCACAAACAGAAAAAGCACTTTTAGACAGAATTAGAGAAAATTTGTTACAAGCAAAATCAGCCAGAACCATAATTCCACAAAACAATGATGAAGAAGTTTTGATGGAAGGTTTTCAATTGATAACAGCAAAACCCGTTTTGTACGTTTGTAATGTAGATGAGAATTCAGCAGTAAATGGTAATAAATATGTAGACCAGGTTCGTGAAATGGTTAAAGATGAAGATGCGGAAGTTATCATTCTTTCAGTTGGAGCCGAGGCAGATATTACGGAACTAGAAAGTTACGAAGAGCGCCAAGTATTCTTGGAAGACATGGGATTAACCGAGCCAGGAGCATCGGTTTTGATTCGTGCTGCTTATAAATTATTAAAACAACAAACTTATTTTACGGCAGGAGTTAAGGAAGTTCGTGCTTGGACAATCAATATTGGAGCAACTGCGCCACAAGCTGCCGGAGTTATTCATACTGATTTCGAAAAGGGATTCATCCGTGCCGAAGTGATTGCTTACGAAGATTTCGTTCATTATGGTTCCGAAGCCAAATGTAAGGAAGCCGGAAAATTTAAGGTTGAAGGAAAAGAATATATCGTAAAAGATGGAGATGTGATGCATTTCCGTTTTAACGTTTAGTAGTCATCGCGAGGTACGAAGCAATCTCATCAAAATAATAATAAAACTGTTCAAGCAATTGAGCAGTTTTTTTTGTACCCATTTCCCGCTTTCCTCTTCACCATTTTTCGGTCTTGCTTTTTTCTAAGGCAAAAGAATGTGCTGTATTTGAAGATTTATAAATGTAATTGGGTCCTGTTTTTTGTTATATTTGGAAGAATCATATTATAAAAAATATAATGTTTGGAAAAGAGAAGAACTCATTAATAAAAAAAACAAACCATGACTAAAAATTCTTGCACCTGAAAGAGGAAGTAGTAATGATTTTTTTGCAGGAAACGGTGGTTTTTATTAAGGAGAATGCAAATATTTTGGGAAGTGGTATGAAGATGAGTTGGATGGGGTTTTAGAATTAAAACAAAAGTTTAATTAAAATATAAATAAAAAATGATACAGAGTAGACCGCCTGAACTTGGATCGAATCCAAAAAAAATAGATAAATTAATAAATAGAATTAAATCTGGAGATATAAGAATTCCTGCATTTCAAAGATCATTTGTATGGAAACAAAATCAAGTAATTGAACTATTAGATAGTATAATTTCAAATTTCCCAAATAGGAAGTGTCTTATTATGGAGTTCGAAGGATAAATTAAATCATACTAGAAATATTGCTGGTTTTTTAATTCCAGAAACAGCAGAAGAATATCCTGTGAATTACGTTTTAGATGGTCAACAAAGAATATCATCAATATATGCTGTTTTTAGTAAGGACATTGAACAAGATAAAACTTATCCTCGATATAATCCTAATTTAGATATTTTTGAAATCTATTATGATTTTAAAGTTAAAAAATTTATGGCTAAAAATGATGTTCAAGATAATATTGATTCAATAATTCATTTAAGGAATTTTTTAGATGTTTCAAGTTTGTTTGATAAGTTAAAGCTATTGAATACGATTTATCATGAGGACGCACAAAATTTATGTTCAAAATTTTTAAACTATGAATTACCTGTTGTAACAATTAAATATAGAACTAAAGAAGAAGTTGGACTAATTTTTGAAAGGATAAATAATACAGGCACTAAATTAGGTACCTTAGATCTAATGACTGCTTGGACATGGACAGATGACTTTCATTTACATGAAAAGACAACCGAGTTGTTTGAAGATTTAGACGAAAAGGGATTTGGTAGCTTAAGTCAAAATATACTTTTGCAAGCAATTTCAGGTTTTTTGCAAAATGATACTACAACAAAAGCAGTCTTAAATCTTAAGGCTGAAAATATAAGAGATAACTGGGAAAATTTTTGTGAGGCATTAAAAAAAGCAATTGATTTTGTAAGTACTGAATTGCTTTGTAAGAATATTGATTTCTTACCTTATCAACAGCAATTAGTTGGTTTAACGAAATTTTATAGTTATAAGAGTATTCCAAACGCTGAAGAATTTAATGCAATTAAAAGATGGTTTTGGAGAACTTCATTTTCAAATAGATATTCATCTGGAACAACAACAGAAAAGATGAATTATGATATTGAAATCATTAATTTAATAAGAAATAAAGAATTTGAAGGAATTGAAACATTTAAAATGAATGTTTCTGAAATTGAATTGATAAATACTAATTTCTCAAAAGCAAATTCACTTTCTAGA
Organism: Flavobacterium soyangense; assembly: GCF_015277675.1. Classification (GTDB taxonomy): domain Bacteria; phylum Bacteroidota; class Bacteroidia; order Flavobacteriales; family Flavobacteriaceae; genus Flavobacterium; species Flavobacterium soyangense. Next base: position 17,808 of record NZ_JADHEC010000038.1, on the reverse strand, counting down.
GCATTTTTATTATTAATGGCTCAGTCTCATCCAAGAGATTTAGTAAAGAATATTAAAGTTGATTTAAGTACGGCATTTTCAAAATATAACAGAAAAGAATTTCATCATACTTTTCCTAATGCTTTTTTAAGAGATAATGAGTTTATGAAACATGAGATATTTTCTCTTATGAACTTTTGCTTTTTATCATCAGATTCAAACAAAAAGATAACAAATAATAAGCCATCGATTTATTTTTTTACTCTAATTGATCAAAAAGAAATTAATGCTATTCTCGAGTCTAATTTATTACCATTAGACAAAACTGTTTACGTAGAAGATGATTTTAAAGCCTTTTTGGAAAGAAGAGCTGAATTGGTATTAACTGAAATTAAAACAAAAATTTAGAATTTTGGATGTCCTTCCAAACCCCAATCCTTTTTGAAGTTATTTCAGCCAGTAAATTAAAATCCGTATAAATCAGTTCAATCAATCTAATCTGTGTTCCGTTTTCTTTGTGAACTTAGTGATTTCTTGGAGTCTTTGTGTTTGAGGTACTATTTATTACTTTTATGAAAAAATAGACCATGGCGCAAGCTATTTTGGGAAGGAAATCCATTAGAACCTACTTAACATAAATTTTTTTATCTTTGTAATCTAAACTTCATGAAACATGAACTACAAAATATCATTTCAGGAAAGAGCCAAGTTGAGCATGGAGCAACTATCCAAGCAGTCGCCAGTTACCTTAAAGATAGCAAGGGAGCAGGCAGTTTGGCTGAAAAAAGTATCATCCTCAAAAAACAAGAAGAAAGCTTAATCGAGCAATTTGCCACAAAAAAATCGCTTTGGATTTCTGATGTAAATATTGAAAATTTTGTTTCAAGTGGGGCGGAACAATTGGTTTATCTAAAAAATGAACGAACAGTTCTTAAACTAAATGATTCGATTTATTATGCTTCTTGGGTCGATTACTTAAACAATTTACTTTTAAATAATTATTTTTTCCCTGATACGGCATACGAACTTCTTGGTTTTTATAAAAACGATATAGCCTTGTATGCTGTTGTTGAGCAAAACTTTGTTCTGGCAACCGAAAAAACAGAACTAGTCAATGTTAAATTATTTCTTGAAAACTCAGGATTCATTAACAAAAAAAGTAATGATTATTTTCACCCTGAACTAGGCATAATTTTAGAAGATTTACACGATGAAAATGTGATAACACAAGATGGTATCCTAAAATTTATCGATACAGTTTTTTATATCACGGAACAGTTTTACCAATAATCATCCAAGACCTCCGTACTCAAAACCTCATTTTTTAGAAGTAATTTCAGCCAGTAAACTAAAATTAGTGTGAATCAGTGTGAATCAGTTCCATCTGTCTGATCTGTGTGCTATTTTCTTTGTGAACTTAGTATATTCTTCGTGTCTTTGTGTTTAAAAAACAAATTCATTACTTTTATGAAAAAATATTCAACATGAAGATAATCGCCTTTGCCGGAAGTAACAGCAAAAACTCCATTAATAAAAAATTAGCCACTTATGCAGCTTCTCTTTTTGTAAATGCCGAAGTGGAAGTGTTGGATTTAAACGATTTCCAAATGCCATTATTTGGTGTGGATATCGAAAAGGAAATCGGTCAGCATCCTTTGGCGAAAGCCTTCTTGGACAAAATTTTCGAAGCTGATATTTTAGTAGTTTCCCTTGCCGAAAATAACGGAAATTATTCCGCGGCTTTCAAAAATGTTTTCGATTGGTGTTCGAGAATTACTCCAAAAATATTTCAGGAAAAACCAATGCTCCTTATGGCTACTTCGCCTGGGGCAAGAGGCGGAATTTCGGTTTTAGAAATTGCAAAAAATACTTTTCCACGCTTTGGTGCAATCCTAAAAGCAACTTTTTCCTTGCCTAGTTTTAATGATAATTTTGATGTTGAAAAAGGTCAAATTTCAAATGTGGAATTGGATAAACAATTGCGAGAAATTGTAAATAATTTCCAAGTTTTTTAAACCTTTTAATTTTTAAAACGTTCAATTAACACTGTCAATATCATTCTTAATAACTTTGACTCATTCTTCTTTTAAAATATATCGACATTCGCTATATTAGCACACTCGAGGTCTATGCGAAAAGCTTAGAACGAACAGAACGCAGTTAAATTCGATAAAATTTAAAATGTCCGATCAAAATCAATATACCGAAGACAATATTCGGTCACTAGACTGGAAAGAACACATCAGAATGCGTCCCGGAATGTACATCGGAAAACTGGGTGACGGTTCTTCGCCGGACGATGGTATTTATATTCTCCTTAAGGAAGTGTTGGACAACTGTATCGACGAATTCGTTATGGGGGCTGGGAAAACTATCGAGGTAACGATTAAAGATAAAACGGTTTCCGTTCGGGATTATGGTCGTGGAATTCCACTTGGAAAAGTCATTGACGTGGTTTCCAAGATGAATACGGGAGGTAAATATGATTCCTTGGCCTTTAAGAAATCCGTAGGTTTGAATGGTGTTGGGACAAAAGCCGTGAATGCGTTGTCTAATTATTTCCGCGTGGAATCCGTTCGTGACGACAAACAAAAAGCCGCCGAATTCTCAGGTGGAAACTTGGTTTTGGAGGATGATATTATTGAAACCACGAAAAGAAAAGGAACCAAAGTGACTTTTATTCCGGATGAGACGATTTTTAAAAATTATAAATTCCGTTATGAATATGTGATTAAAATGCTGAAAAACTATTGTTATTTAAACAATGGTTTGACGATTTTGTTCAATGGGGAAAAATATTTTTCCGAAAATGGATTGAAAGATTTATTGGAAGAAACCATCCATGCCGATGATCTTGAATATCCAATCATTCATTTGAAAGGCGATGATATCGAAATCGCCTTGACACACAGCAAAACCCAGTATTCAGAAGAATATCACTCCTTCGTAAACGGACAAAATACGACTCAAGGAGGAACGCATTTGGCAGCGTATCGCGAAGCCATCGTGAAAACCATTCGAGAATTTTATAACAAAAGTTTCGAAGCTTCGGATGTGCGAAAATCCATTGTGACAGCGGTTAGCATCAAAGTGATGGAACCGGTTTTTGAATCGCAAACCAAAACCAAATTGGGTTCAACGGATATGGGATCAGAACCCGGAATGCCTTCGGTTCGTACTTTTGTGAATGATTTTGTAAAAAACAAATTAGATAGTTATTTGCATAAAAACCCAACAACTGCCGATGCTTTGTTGCGTAAAATTTTGCAAGCGGAAAGGGAACGTAAAGAACTTTCCGGAATCAGAAAATTAGCAACAGATCGTGCCAAAAAATCCAATTTACACAACAAAAAATTAAGAGATTGTCGGGCGCATCTTCCCGATACCAAGAATCCAAAAAATTTAGACAGTACGCTTTTTATCACTGAGGGAGATTCGGCTTCGGGATCCATCACTAAATCTCGCGACGTAAACACGCAAGCGGTTTTTAGTCTTCGTGGGAAACCGTTAAATTGCTACGGAATGAGCAAGAAAATTGTGTACGAAAACGAAGAATTCAATTTGTTGCAAGCTGCCTTGGATATCGAAGATGGTTTAGAAAAATTGCGTTACAACAACATTGTAATTGCAACCGATGCCGATGTCGACGGTATGCACATTCGATTATTATTGATTACTTTTTTCTTGCAATTTTTTCCTGAATTAATCAAGGAAGGTCATTTGTACATTTTGCAAACCCCACTTTTCAGGGTACGAAATAAAAAGGAAACCATTTATTGCTATTCGGATGAGGAACGAAAAGCAGCCATAGAAAAACTAAAACCAAAACCAGAAATCACCCGATTTAAAGGATTGGGTGAAATATCGCCAGACGAATTCAAGAATTTTATTGGAGAAACCATTCGGTTAGATCCTATTATGATGGATAAAAACACTTCGGTTGAGCAGTTGTTATCTTTCTATATGGGAAAAAATACGCCCGACAGACAAGAGTTTATCATCAAGAATTTGAAAGTGGAATTAGATACGATTGAAGCAAGTTAATAAAATGGACGAAGACGAAGATAACATTATCCCAAACGAAGACGAAAATAAAGAAGAGTTAAACGAATCTTTGAATGAAGAAGGTTTTGAAGATATAAAAACTTCAACTGGGATGCAGCATTTTTACGAAAATAACGACGAAGGCAGCGATACCATTACCAAAGTTACAGGAATGTACAAAGATTGGTTTTTGGACTATGCTTCATATGTAATTTTGGAACGTGCAGTTCCCGCCATCGAGGATGGTTTCAAACCCGTTCAACGCCGTATTATGCATTCGCTCAAGGAATTGGATGACGGTCGTTACAACAAAGTGGCAAATGTCGTTGGGCACACGATGCAATACCATCCGCACGGAGATCAGAGTATTGGTGATGCGATGGTGCAAATTGGTCAGAAAGAATTGTTGATCGATTGTCAGGGAAACTGGGGAAATATCCTCACGGGCGATAGTGCTGCGGCTTCTCGTTACATTGAAGCGCGTTTGTCGAAATTTGCTTTAGAAGTTTTGTATTCTCCAAAAATTACTGATTGGGGCGTTTCCTATGATGGTCGTCGGGCTGAGCCAAATAATTTGCCGGTAAAATTCCCCTTATTGCTTGCTTCAGGAGCCGAAGGGATTGCTGTAGGACTTTCCACAAAAGTGTTGCCCCATAATTTCAATGAATTAATTGATGCTTCGATAAAAATTCTGAAAGGAAAGCCATTTACACTTTTTCCTGATTTTCAAACAGCAGGAATTGCGGATGTTTCCAATTATAATGATGGAATGCGAGGCGGACGGGTTCGTGTTCGTGCCAAAATTGCCCAGTTAGACAAAAACACTTTGGTCATTACCCAAATTCCGTTTTCGACCAATACGACGACTTTGATAGACAGTATTTTGAAAGCCAATGAAAAAGGGAAAATCAAAATCAAGAAAATTGAAGACAATACCGCAGCTGAGGTAGAAATATTAATTCATCTTTTCCCCGGTGTTTCGCCAGACAAAACTATTGATGCTTTGTTTGCTTTCACTGGTTGCGAAACTTCCGTAGCGCCTCTGGGTTGCGTGATTGAAGACAACAAACCGCTGTTTGTTGGGGTTTCTCATATGTTGAAAATTTCTACGCAACGAACAGTTGATTTACTCCGACAAGAGTTAGAAATTCAATTAGAAGAACTCAAAAATAAATGGCATTTTTCGACCTTGGAAAAAATATTCATTCGGGAAGAAATGTATATTGATTTCAAATTGTATTCGGATAGAGAGTCACTTTATGTTTATATGTACGACCGATTTGAGCCCTTCAAAAAATCATTTGTTAGAGCAATTGAGGATGATGATTTGCAAAAATTAACTCAAATTCCAATGATTCGTATTACGCGTTTTGATTCGGATAAAGCGGATGATTTTATCGCAAAATTGGAGGACGAAATGAAAGAAGTGCAACATCATTTGGACAATCTAATCGATTTTGCCATTGCCTTTTTTGCCAAGTTAAAAGAAAAATACGGAAAAGGTCGTGAACGCCAAACCGAGTTGCGTAGTTTCGATAATATTGAGGCAACAAAAGTGGCTTTGAGAAACACAAAATTGTATGTAAATAGGGAAGAGGGTTTTATTGGAACTGGATTAAAGAAAGATGAATATGTCACGGATTGCTCTGATATTGATGATGTAATTGTTTTTCTCCGTGATGGAAAAATGATGATTTGCAAGGTAGACGAAAAAAAATTCGTTGGTAAAGACATCATTCACATTGCCATTTTTGACAAAAGCGACAAGCGTACAATTTACAATATGATTTATCGGGATGGAAAATCGGGTCCAGCTTATATAAAACGTTTCAATGTGTCGGGAGTTACACGGGATAAATTATACGATTTGACCAATGAAACCAAAGGTTCTCAAATACTATATTTTACGTGTAATCCAAATGGCGAAGCCGAAGTAATCACTATTATTTTACGCCAAATAGGAAGTATCAAAAAGCTGAAATGGGATTTGGATTTTGCAGACATTGCCATAAAGGGGCGTGCTTCCAAAGGGAATTTAGTTACCAAATATCCAATCAAGAAAATTGAAATAAAGGAAAAAGGAATTTCGACCTTGAAACCTCGAAAAATTTGGTTTGATGATACTGTTCAAAGATTGAATGTCGATGGCAGAGGAGAATTATTGGGAGAATTTAGACCAAACGACAAGATTTTGGTAATTTCACAAACTGGAAAATTAAAGGTCATCACACCGGAATTATCGACACATTTTGATGAGGATATGGTAGTTTTGGAGAAATGGCATCCCAAAAAGCCAATTTCTGCCATTTATTATGATGGCGAAAAAGAACGTTATTACGTGAAACGCTTTTTGGTGGAAACAGAGAATAAGGAAGAAAGTTTTATTACTGACCATCCCAAGTCTCAATTGGAAATTGTATCAACAGATCATCGCCCAATGGCCGAGTTGGTTTTCACGAAAGTGAAGGGCGTTCAAAAAGAAAATCAAACGGTTGATATTGAAAGTTTTATCTCCGTAAAAGGCTTTAAAGCACTTGGAAATCAGTTAACTACTGATAAGTTAAAACAAGTTAATTTACTGGAACCCTTGCCTTACGAGGAACCGGAAGAAGTGGTTCCTGAAGAAGTAGAAGGCGAAACGGAAGTTAACATAGTTGATGAAGATATCGAAGGAATTCAGCCCGATGAAGACGGACAAATCACTTTGTTTTAATAACCACAAAGTGAACAAAGATTTAATACAAAAGGTCTCAAAGTAGAATAATTACTTTGAGACTTTTATTTTTTTTTAGTAGACTTTGAGTTAACTTTATTTCTTTTTCTTCTCCATTCTCATATTCAAAACTTCCACCAAAAGCGAGAAGGAAATAGCAAAATACAAATAGCCTTTTGGTACCGGAGTGACGTGATTTCCAAAGATTAAGGCATTCGATAAATGAGCACTTTCTGTGATTAACATAAACCCGATTAAAATTAAAAAGGACAATCCTAAAATTTGGATGGAAGGATGATTGTTAACAAAATTACCAACAGGAACAGCAAATTGCATCATAATCAAAACAGAAATAACAACCGCAGTAATCATAATATATAAAGCTCCTGCTACGCCATTAGTCATACCTACGGCAGTCAGAATACTATCAAAAGAGAAAACCAAGTCAATTAAAATGATTTGGACAATGACACTTCCAAATGATTTTACAGCAGCTTGTTTTAAGTCCTTTTCTTCTTCTCCTTTTAAATCTACCTTATCGTGAATTTCTTTCGTGCTTTTATAAATCAGGAACATTCCGCCCAGAAAGAGAATAAGACTTTGACCTGAAACCTGGGCATTTAGCATGCCTAAATTAATGGAAAACCAAGGTTCTTTCATCGCAATGAGGTAAGAAATTCCCAAAAGAAGTGCAATTCTCATAAACATAGCCAGAAACATTCCCACTTTGGTAGCTTTTTTGCGTTGTTCTGTCGGTAATTTTCCGGTAACAATCGATATGAAAATGATATTGTCTATTCCGAGTACAATTTCCAGAAAGGTCAATGTTAACAAGGCAATCCAGGCGTCTGGGTTTAAAAATACTTCCATTTTATTTAGGTATAAATTATGAGTTATTCTGAAATCTTAAGAACAGTTCCGCGTTGTTTTTTATCGCTTCCCACAATTCCGAATTCAAAAGTATAGGAATTTTTTGAAGTAGTCAAAATTTTCATGTTAATTGCATTTTTCTCCGCCATATTCTTCGGATGAACTTTTTCGAGGATGTATTCACAATCGCTTACCCATCGAATAGTTGAGGTATCGGTTTTGCCTTCAAAAGTTTCTATTTCTATGCTGTCATTGCGTTTAAAAACAGTTGTTTTATTGACACCGTCAACCTTGTAGTCAAATTTGAATTTTCCGGTTTTGAAATTCTTGCAATTGCGTTCCACATTATAGCACGACAATAATGAGAGTAGTGGGAGGATAAAGATTATTTTTTTCATATTTTTTTGGAGCTGTTTCCTGCTATCCGTTGCAATCTTTGCTTTTTTAAAGAAAAAAAGCAAAGGATTTCCACTTCTATCAGGGCTAAAACATTTGTTTGTAAATTAAATTTTAAGTTTTTTTAAACTATTTCAGTAATTTTTATTGCATTTTTTAACCATTTAACTTTGTGTGCTTTGCGAAAATTTTGCGCACTTAGTGGTTAACCTTTATTCAATTTTAATATCATATTTATCCAAAAGTCCGACAATTCCCTGTGTCGAAAACTTGGCTTTTTTCATTGGATTAAATTCAGGATCAATTTTAAAATTATGTGCTGTTCTAAAATCTACTCCTGCTAATTGGGTGTCATTAAAAACAGCATTATCCAAATTACAATTTTCAAAAACCGAATTGTTGAGATGCGTTCCAATAAAAGAAACTTCTTTCATCGAACAGGAATCAAACTTCGTTTTGGGCATTTTCTTATTGGCAAAAGACGAATAATCCAATGCACAATCCTGAAAACTTACGCTAAACAAGAAATCAGCACAGGATTGGAACTGAATTCCAAGCAATTTGCAATTCCTGAAATGAACCGTTTTTAAACTCGTTCCGGCTAATTGCGTCATCGAAAGATTGCAATCAATAAACTCACAATCCATAAAAGTATTATTCGAAAAATCACTGTTTGAGAAATCACAGTTCTTAAAAATGCAATCTTCAAACTCTCTGTTGTTGACTTTTTTGTCTATGAAAGAGACTTTTTCGAACGTTTTATTAGTGTGTATCAGGTTTTCCATTAATCGTTAAATAAACTGCGCACCATAATTTTCAATCCTAAAAAAGTCAAATAAACTGCGCCCAAACAGGTAGCTATTCCGATTCCTAGAACCAAATAATGCCAATCATTCTGCTTGTTGATAAACGCATTGTGAATTAAAGAGGGACCAATAAAAAGCAAGGGCAAAGCCATCGCTAATTTTTTTATTCCTTTGGATAATAGTTCTTTATTTGTTGACATTTTTTTGTAATTTATACTTGTAATGAAGGGAGAAAATAAACCCTGCTATTGTTTGAATAATGATTAAATATAGAAATAAAAAAATATTTTTCAGTCCATAAGGATCTGTTTTAAAAAAATGGATTGGCGAGCTGAAAATTAAAAAGAAATATACTGAAACCACAATTATGTTTGAAAATAAGTAATTCTTAATGAATTTCCATTTTCTTAAAAAATAGACTGTAATTATCCACAAAACCGGAATCAATGATAGTAAGAAATAGAAAACGAATACCATTATTTAGATTGATAAAAGTTAACTGCTTTCCTTACGCTTCCATATTTTTCAAGCAATTTTGCAGCAACTTCATAGGTAACTGGAATTTCTCCCATAATCATTTTCACACCACGATCGATCAGTTTGCTGTTGCTCAATTGCATATCGACCATTTTATTTCCTTTCACTTTACCAAGCTGAATCATAGTTGCCGTTGAAATCATATTGAGTACCAGTTTTTGTGCTGTTCCGGCTTTCATTCTTGAACTTCCTGTTACAAATTCAGGACCTACAACCACTTCGATTGGAAATTTTGCGGTTTGCGAAAGCGGACTTCCTGCATTGCAAGAAATACTTCCTGTGGTTATATTGTTTTCATTGCAAGCTTGTAATCCTCCAATAACATATGGTGTTGTTCCAGATGCAGCAATTCCTATAACGACATCATTTTCATTTACATTTAAAGCTTTCAAATCAATCCAGGCTTGGTTTGCATCGTCCTCAGCATTTTCTACGGCACGGCGAATGGCTTTGTCGCCACCGGCAATAATTCCGTTGACCATTTCAGCAGGAACACCAAATGTTGGCGGACATTCCGAAGCGTCAAGAATTCCCAAACGTCCTGAAGTTCCGGCACCAATGTAGAATAATCGTCCGCCAAGTTTCATTTTGGCAACGATTTCAGTCACTAAAGTTTTTATTTGTGGCAATGCTTTTTCTACGGCAAGCGGAACGGTCTTGTCTTCCTGATTGATATTGGACAACAATTCTTGAACAGACATTTTTTCTAAATGTTCGTATTTCGAGGATTGTTCGGTAGTTTTTTTGAAAGTCATTTTGTTTATTTAACTAATTCAAAAATAATCTTTTTTGATCGCAAAGTCATAATGTACAAATTTTTTTTTATATATAGAAATGCGTGAGGGATAGCAGTGAAAATCCCACACTTTTTAGTGTGGATTGTAGCGAATAGCCCGACCCTTGTGGTCACGCCCAAATTTATATAAAATACGCCAATATAATCCCAATTAATATCATCGAAACCTTGGCAATGTTAAATTTATGTCCTTCGCTACTTTCGAAAATGATGGTGGACGAAATATGAAATAATATCCCGATTACTATTGCAGTAATTTCGGTGTAATAGTCGTTTAAGATGGGCAAATAATCCGACAAAATGGTTCCCAGCGGAGTCATAATCGCAAAAGTAACCATGAAGATAAAAATCGCCTTCTTGTTCAGACTTGCATTGATGAAAAATGTCGTAAGAATAATGGCAATTGGTAAATGGTGAATGGCAATTCCTACTGCTAAATTGTGATGGTGGCTTACGGGAAATCCTTCCAAGAATGCGTGAATACAGAGGCTGATAAAGAGCAACCAAGGAATATGGGACATTTTTTCGTGACCGTGAACGTGACCGTGTTCAGCACCTTTGGAGAAAAATTCTAAAATGATTTGGAATAAAATCCCCGCCATTATAAAAAGTCCAATGTTAGGATTGTTGCTTTTGTAAACGTCCGGCAACAAGTGCATCACGGTTAACGAAAGTAAAAAAGAACCGCTAAAAGCCAACAGTAATTTAAGGTTGGTTTTGTTTTTGGGTTTAAAATACAAAGCAATAATGTATCCAATAAGTACTGAAAATAAAGGTAAAAGGTAGTTCATTTATTTAAATATCATTATTAATCGTTCGCTATCGGTTTTATGGAATTTTTTCAATTTATAATCTCCAAAAATGTCCAAAAGATAAATCCCGGCTTCTTCCATTAATTCTTCAAAATCCTTTAGTGTTAAAGCCTTTACCTTTTCAGTGTAATGAAATTTCTCACCTTGGTCTTCAAAGTCAATTTCTTTACAAATATGGCCCTCACTCACATATCTTTTGATATGAAAATCAATATTTTCAACTGTTTTTACTTCTTCGGCTACTAAATTATTGATAACTTGATTCACGTTCATAAAGTCAATTACGGCAAAACCATATTCGGTCAGGCTTGCTTTCATCGCCTTTAAAGTCGTCAGGTTGTCTTCGTCATTTTCGAAATAACCAAAGCTGGTAAACAAATTAAAGATGGCGTCAAACTTATCTTCAAAAGTTTCGCGCATATCGTGAACTTGAAAATGCAGGGTTTCATTTTGGTTTTTATTGGCTTCGGCAATACTGTTTTCAGATAAATCAGCACCCACAACTTTGTAACCCAACTGGTTCAGATAAATGGAATGACGTCCTTTGCCGCAAGCTAAATCCAGCACTTTCGCTTTTTCAGGAAGGTTGAGGTAATGCGTCAGATTGTCCATAAAAACCTGAGCTTCTCTGTAATTTCGTTCTTTATAAAGAATATGATAATAAGGAGTGTCAAACCAGGAGGCGAACCAATTGTGGGTTTTTTTCGCCTGTTCGAGCGAAGCTCTCGGGTTAGGATTCGGGTCTTGTGTCTTGGGTTTTAGTGAATTTGGCATTTATTCTTTTTCTATTAATTCAATTCCTGCAAATTTAGTGTATTTTTGCACCGAATACTTGATTTTACAATGGAAAATAATTTTAGAATGATTGCCAAAACCTTTTTTGGTTTTGAAGAAATACTGGCAAATGAATTGAAAATGCTGGGCGCACAAGACGTGGAGCAAGGTGTGAGAATGGTGAGTTTTAAAGGAGATAAAGGCTTTATGTACAAGGCGAACTTGGCTTTGAGAACCGCTTTAAAAATCTTGAAACCCATTTATTTCTTCAAAGCAAGAGATGAAAATGCATTGTACAAAGGGATTTCAGGAGTAAACTGGTCAAAATTTCTCAGCGCCAATCAGACTTTTGTGATTGATGCAACGGTACATTCGGAGTATTTTAATCATACGGAATTTGTTTCCCAAAAATGTAAAGACGCTATTGTAGATCAATTTAGAGAAAGAACAGGACAACGCCCAAGTATAGAAAAAATTCATCCTGATTTAAGAATAAACATTCATATTGACAAAGATCAAGTATCAGTAGCATTAGACACTTCTGGAAATTCTTTACATCAAAGAGGATATAGAACGGCCACGAATATTGCGCCTATAAACGAAGTATTGGCAGCAGGTATATTGTTGCTTTCGGGTTGGGACGGACAAGGCGATTTCTTGGATCCAATGTGTGGTTCCGGAACTTTCTTGGCGGAAGCCGCAATGATTGCCTGTAATATTCCGGCAAACATCAACCGAAAGGAATTTGCTTTCGAAAAATGGAACGATTGGGACAATGATTTGTTTGACCAAATTATGGATTCTTTGATGAAGAAAATCAGAGAGTTTCATTATTCCATAAAAGGCTATGACAAAGCGCCATCGGCAGTTCAAAAAGCCAAAGACAATATTAAAAACGCCAATCTGGACGAATACATAACCATTGAGGAACGTAACTTTTTTGATACGGAAAAAACTACGCAAGGAAAATTGCATATGGTTTTTAATCCGCCTTACGATGAACGATTGGACATTCATATGGAAGAATTCTACAAGAATATTGGTGACACCTTGAAGAAAAATTATCCGGGAACTAACGCTTGGTTTATTACAGGAAACCTCGAAGCACTGAAATTTGTAGGATTAAAACCTTCCCGAAAAATCAAGCTTTTCAATGCCAGCATCGAAGCTCGATTAGTGAAATACGAAATGTATGAAGGAAGCAAGAGAACAAAATTCCAGGTTACAGATGGAAGCGTTCAATAATCGAACTAAAACCCAATACCTAACACCCAAAATATGACCAAATTACAAGTACGCGCATTTCTATACCAACTGGGTTGTTTCGCGATATTATTCATATCGATTCAATTTTTGCTGGCAAAATATACTAATTTAACTGGATTTTGGATTCCGTTTACCGCTTTTGTTGTTGGAACAATTTTGTCACCAAAATTTCAGGCTGCCAAAACCAAAGACGGCGAAAAATTATTCATGTCCTGGCTATTTATAAAAGGAATTAAGGAAATAGGGTAAATTAATAACGAATATTTTAGTAAATATTTTGTCATTTCGACCAAAGGGAGAAATCGCATTAGTTCCTCTAGTTGTGAGATTTGTTTCACCTATTCACTTCGTTCGAGCCTCCTTCGTCGAATTGAGAATTTACGGTTCTTATTTCTTCGTCTTTGCCGTCTTCTTATATAACGGAACAAAATAAGTTACGGTATAATTGAATCCTGCTCCAAAATTACCGGCATAAGTTCTGTTGAATCCTGGAATATAAAGGTTTTCGAAGTTGTCACTTGGTTTTTTATCTGCAACTAATATGTTCATACGAAGACTGAAACCCACAAATATATTATTGATAACTTTTACTTTTATCCCCGTTACCACTTCAATCCAATTGGCAGTCAATCCATTGAATTCTTCTCCGGAAGATTTCCAAGGTATTTCACCAAAATAAGGGTAAGCATTATAGGTTTTGTAACTGTTTAATCGTTGGTTAAAAGTGCTTACGCCATATCGCAAACCAATGGATATGATGTTCTCCATATCCAGCCAGTTTTCATAAGCGTTATAATCAAAACCCACTTTCAGATAAGTGCCTTTTGTAGTGGTGTTCAATCGGTCGTCTACGGTAGTTTTATCTTCGCTTCCAAGTTCAGCAGCTAAAAAATATTTTTTCGTCAGGCGGTAATCACCCACTAATTCGATGCCTTTATAATTAGAATCATATAAACCACGCGTCAATTTATACAAATCTACTCCTACGCGCACACCATAGCGATCCTTTTTTAAGGGAACAATACTATCGGTTTTCGCAGCAGCCACAGGTTTTGCAACGGCTTGTTTTGGTGCTTCTGGAATCTCACCTTCAATTTTAGTTCTTTCTGACGAAGTTTTCTTTGGAATAATGTCTTGTGCTTGTGCCAAAAACAAAGACATTAGCAGCCAGATTCTAAAAAAATACTTTAATGTGTGTTTCATTTTCGTTGGCTATGTTACTTTTTTCGATTGAAATATATTGCATCCATTTTAGTTTTGTCTCTGGTACTGAGGCATGCACAAAAGGATTGCTGGGGTCAAAAGTAAAAAGGGTTTTAAAACCGCAAGCTCTTGACACAAAAATATCTGATCTGGTATAATTGAAAGTGACTTCGTCAATGTCTGTCAATGTGGGATTTGCATTACCGGAATTCAGGATAAAACTATATTTGGTGGTATTCGAGTCCGTTTTTAACGGAATAGAAATTGTGCTTCCATTCGTCAAATATTTCGAATCATCGGTGGCTGAATTAAAAACAATGCCTTCAGTCTTTCCATCACCAATGACTTTCAGATTGGTCACATTTTTTAAAACAGACGGATTGTTAATATCATAAAATACAATCACAAGTCGAGGAGTGGTAGGCGTGTTTGCATCGCAAATATCATCTTTTTCACAACTGGAAACAGTGAACATTGCAATCAATAAAAGTATAAGTATTTTTTTCATAATTTATATCTTGTTCCCCTTTAGGGACTAGGGGCCTATCTTTTTTCCAAAAGTACAACATTTTCTACGTGATGCGTTTGCGGAAACATATCTACGGGACGGACACGGGTTACTTTGTATTTTTCATCCATTAAAGCCAAATCACGTGCTTGTGTGGCCGAGTTACAACTCACATAAACGATTTTTGAAGGTTCGATTTTTAGTATTTGTTCGATTACGTCTTTGTGCATTCCATCACGTGGCGGATCGGTGATGATAACATCAGGTTTGCCGTGTTGGGCAATGAAACTTTCGTTGAAAACCACTTTCATATCACCCACATAAAACTCACAATTGTTAATGGCATTGCGCTCGGCATTAGCTTTAGCATCAATAATCGCTTCAGGAACGCTTTCTACACCAATGACTTTCTTGGCATTTTTGGACACAAATTGGGCAATCGTTCCGGTTCCGGTGTATAAATCATAAACGATTTCATTACCGGTCAATCCGGCAAAATCACGCGTAATTTTGTATAATTCGTAAGCTTGGTCGGAGTTAGTTTGGTAAAAAGACTTGGCATTAATACTGAATTTCAAACCTTCCATTTCTTCCAGGATGTAATCTCTTCCTTTATATAGTTTAATATTAGTATCGTATAATGTATCGTTGGCTTTATTGTTGACCACATATTGTAACGAAGTGATTTGCGGAAATTTTTCGTAGATGTGATCAAGAATCAATTCTCTGCCCACTTTGTCATTTTCGAAAAACTGAAGCAAAACCATAATTTCTCCGGTCGAAGCCGTACGCATCATCAAGGTTCGAAGCAAACCTTCGTGATTTCTCGGATTGAAAAAAGTGAGGTCATTTTCATTGGCAAAAGCCCGAATCTCATTCCGAATCGCATTCGATGGGTCTTCTTGCAAATGACATTTATTAATATCCAAAATCTTATCCCACATTTTCGGAATATGGAAACCAAGGGCATTTCTATTACCCAAATCTTCGGTGCTGTCAATTTCTTTTTCGGTCAACCAACGGCTGTTCGAAAAAGAAAACTCCATTTTGTTTCTGTAAAAGAATTGTTTTTCAGAACCTAAAATGGGTTCAAACTCGGGAAGTTCTATTTTTCCAATGCGCTGCAAATGGTTTTTGACTTCATTTTGTTTGTAATACAATTGCTGGCTGTAGTTCATATTCTGCCATTTGCAACCGCCACAAACCCCAAAATGTTCGCAAACAGGTTCAATTCGATGTTCGGAATATTCGTGAAACTTTACCGCTTTTCCTTCATAATAGGCTTTACGCTTTTTGAAAGTTTGCACATCTACCACGTCGCCTGGAACAACGTTAGGTATAAAAATTACTTTTCCATCTGGAGCTTTTGCCACCGAAACGCCTTTTGCACCTGCATCGAGGACTTTTATATGATCAAAAACGATCTTGTCTGTATTTTTCTTAGCCATAGCGCAAAAATAAGGCTTTGGATGGTTTTAAAAATTCAAATTGGGAAATATTTTTGAAAAGGATGTTTTTATTTGGGATTAATCTTTAGAAAAATAGTTTTCTGTGTAACTTGCTATTAGAGATTAATTGTTGTTAAAATATTTAAATTAAGTGTTTTATGTGATTTAATGCAATATAAATCCATAATAAATCTAAATAAGCATCAAAATCTGTAGTTCATAGTTTTTATTAATGTCTTCATCGAAAAAAAGTACCAACTGTATTTTATTTTTTTAGCTTAGATGTATTATTAACAATTAGTTAAACAATTATTCTAAAATTTTTTGTTAAACCTACAAAGCCCCTCAGCGACTTTTTCTAAAGTAGAATAATTACTCTTTTGGTTACAATAGAAATCCCAAATTCTATTGATTTTGCATTTTTTAAGTTGAATAATCGCATTCATTTTTTAAGTAAATCATTATTGTATGAAAACATTTCTACGTAAATCCGGAATCTTCGCCATAGTATTTGTAATGGCAAATTTGTTCTTTTCGAGTGCCGCTTTTGGGCAAACAGTAACAACTGATTTGCCGGATTATCCTCCGGGATCAACAGTTCTGATTACAGGAACTGGCTTTCTCGCTAATGAAACAGTAAATCTACAGGTTATACACATTCTTGCCAATGGCGATAATGATACGAGTGGAGCTCACCAGCCTTGGTCAATAACTGCAGATACAAATGGAGATATTTCATCCTCTTGGTTAGTGCCACTTGATCAGGACGAGTTGGGAGCAACATTGTATTTAACTGCAGATGGTCAAAGTTCATTATTGCATGCGGAATGGATGTTTACGGATGCAATTCACTTTCAATCTGTAACTGTAGCTGCACAAGCCACAGCTTTGTTTTATGGAACTAGTGGTAGTACTACTTATCCTGTTACGGCCGGTTTTAATGGAAGTGGTTCTTCAGTATCTGCAACATTTAGTTATGCATTTAGTCCAACTAACCCAAGTGGTATTACTACTCCATCTGCTTCTCACTTTAGTCCAAATCCAGTGACATCTAGTGCCCCTAGTTCAACGCTCTCCATCGCTACTAACGGAATCACTCCAGTTGGAATTTATAATTTTATTGTATCCGGCGTTGGTAGTGATGGCAACAATGCTGCCTCTAATACTAGAACCCTGGTTATAACAAAAGCTACAACTTCTATTTCAGCAGTTTCAGGTTCTGGAATTTATGGAGGAAGTGCTACTTTGACAGCAACAACAAATTTGAATGTTGCAGGAATTCTTGTTTCATTTAATTTAGATGGAACAAATTTAGGATCAATTAATACTGATGCAGCAGGAGTTGCAACTTTAGTTGTGCCATTTGCTTCAATACCTTTGACAGTAAAAAATGCAGGAATATATGTAAGTAAAGTTACTGCAAGTATTCTCAACTCGACAAATTACTCTGCGGGTAGCGGAACGGGGGCTTTGACTATTAAGAAAGCGGCAACAGTTACAATAGTTACTGTTGCACCGGGAGCACCGTTCACCTATACAGGTTCGGCTATTGAGCAGGCAACCGTAAGCGTAACGGGAGCAGGCGGCTTGAGTTTAACACCGGCACCAGTTTATGCAAACAACATCAATGTAGGAACAGCCAATGCGAGCTACAGC
>NZ_JADHEC010000037.1 GCF_015277675.1 Flavobacterium soyangense | reverse complement strand
GCAATTCTTCTGAAATATAGGGAGGTAGGTTTTTTATTTTACAAAATAATCCTAGCATTTACTAGGGTTAAAAGGAATTTATTGCCTAAATCTTAGTTTTGTCGGTCGATAGTGATTATTAATATTGATAAAGTAGAACGCTTTAATAGCAGATTTGCCGAAATTGGAATCACAAAAATTCCATTAAGCAGACATAAAAAAGAAGATTTAGTCCGAGCCTTGGCGATTAACTAATAAAAATCAATATTTACAGTCACTTTTATTGATCTGTATTGTGCAACTGCCTCAAAACTATTCAACATTTTCTGGATAGTTTTTTTTGTGCCCAGCAAAGAGTGATTTTGTGGGATTTTAATCATTATAGTTCTAATGTATTCATTCCGTATTCTTGAAATTGGCGGCTCTTCCGGACCAAGAACCGGTATTGTTAAATTTTGCTGCATCACATGGTACAACCACATTGATCCTTCCTTAAGTTTATCAAAATCCCTGTGTTTTAAAGTTAGTTTTATGAGTTTAAAATAAGGAGGGTATTTATAGATTTGTCTTTCGTACAACTGTTCATTGTACATTGCTTCATAATCATTTTGCACTACTTGCCGAATGGTATTGTGGTCTGGGTTATAAGTTTGAATAATCACTTTCCCTTGTTTTTCAAAACGGCCGGAACGTCCGGAAACTTGTGTCATCATCTGAAAACTCCTTTCAAAAGCCCTAAAATCAGGATGATAGAGCATGTTGTCAGCATTCATAATACCCACTAAACTCACGTTTTCAAAATCCAGACCTTTGGCAAGCATTTGTGTTCCAACAAGAATTTCCACTTCTCGATTTTTAAAACTATCAATGATTTTCTCGAAGCCAAATTTTCCCCGGGTAGTGTCCTGATCCATTCTTCCTACTTTTGCGTCTGGAAACAATTCAACCAATTCTTGCTGAATTTGCTCTGTTCCAAAACCTTTTGTAGTCAAATGAATACTTGAACAACTATGACAATTCGTTGGTTTTGCCATCGAGTAACCGCAATAATGACAACGCAACTGGTTCTTGTGTTTATGATACGTTAAACTCACGTCGCATTGTGGACATTGCGGAACGTGACCACAAGTCATACATTCGATAACAGGAGAAAAACCCCTGCGGTTTTGAAACAAAATGACTTGCTCGCCCAATGACAAAGCAGTTGTGATTTCTTCAATTAATGTATCGCTAAAATGACCCGACATTTTCTTGCGAAAGTATTTGTCTTTCAAGTCTACCAATTCGATTTCGGGCATCTTTACATTGCCATATCTTTCAAAAATCTCGACCAAACCATATTTTCCGGATTGGGCATTGAAATAGGTTTCAATACTCGGCGTTGCCGAACCCAATAAAACTTTAGCTTTAAAACTGTTTGCCAAAACTATCGAAGCATCACGTGCGTGATATCGTGGCGATGGATCAACTTGTTTGAAAGTCTGCTCGTGTTCTTCATCAACAATGACAAATCCCAAGTTCGAAAATGGCAAAAACAATGCTGATCTTGCTCCAATAACAATTTGTGCTTTTGGCGATTGTTCTAAAACTTGCTGCCACACTTCTACCCTTTCGTTGTTGCTGTATTTCGAATGAAAAACCGCTACTTTATTGCCAAAATAATCACGTAATCTTCCAACTAACTGGGTGGTAAGCGCAATTTCGGGCAATAAATACAGAATTTGTTTTTCGTCCTTTATATATTCTTCAATGAGTTTGATGTAGATTTCGGTTTTTCCGCTTGACGTTACGCCGTGCAAAAGACAAACCTCTTTTTTAGAAAAATTATCCTTGATTTTTTCGAAAGCAATTTGCTGTGCTTTGCTTAATTGCAATTGTTCTTCCTTGGTTTTCCCGGAGAAATTTACCCGATCTACCTGAATATAATATTCTTCGAAAATTTCTTTATCAATCAATGCTTTTACAATTGCAGAAGTAGAATTAGCTGTTTCCGTAAGTTTTTTTACCGTAATTGGCTTTTTCTCCGAAGCACTTAATTGGAAAAAACACAGTACTATTTCCTTTTGTTTATTGGCATTTTTCAGGATTTCCAATAATTTACCCAAACCTTCATTGGATTCATATTTTGAATGTAATTTTACGTATCGAATGAGTTTTGGAGAATAAGTTTCTAACATTTCTTCCTGCAGAACCAGAATGTTTTTGTCTATCAATTTTTGGATAACAGGAAAAATATTCTTCTTATTCAAAATATTGATAATATCCTGAACCTTCAATGAACTTTGCTGTTGAAGCGCTTGATAAATCAGGTATTCCTCATCCGAAAGCAAGCTTTCATCCACAAAACCATCTTGCCTTTGTGAAATAATGGTTTCACTTTCAAGCAAAAGAGCCGACGGCATTGCACCTCGATACACATCACCGATGGCACACATATAATAAGATGCAATCCACTGCCAATGGGCGATTTGGATTTCAGTAACTATGGGTTTTTCATCTAGAATTTGGTGAATTTCCTTTGCTTCGTATAAAGTAGGCTTGTTTTCGTGAATTTCGATGACCAGTGCCGTGTAGATTTTACTTTTGCCGAAAGGCACTGCCACCCGCATTCCTTTTTTGATATAATTATACTCGGCTTCCGAAACACTGTATGTAAACGTTTTGGCAAGAGAAAGCGGTAAAATTACTTCGACGAAATGCATTTAGGATTCCTGTTTATTATATTATATTTGATTTGGTTCTTCTGTAAGTTTCTTTGGTTGATTGTGTTTTTGATGTTTGTGTTTTAACCGGCTGATTGTTGAGTTCAATTCAAAGCCAAGCAGCAAAATCACACAGTTAATCCAAATGTAAAACATCATAATTAATAAGGTTCCAATTGAACCATATAATTCGTTGTATTTTGAAAATCTTATTACCCAAATCCCAAAAATATAAGAATCCAAAATGATTAATATAGTAGTAAAGACAGAACCTATTGAAATAAATGCTCTGTATTTATCTTGTTTCGTGCCAAATTTAAAAAGTACGGAAGTGGTAATTAAAATCATTAGAATAACAAAAGCATATCGTCCTAAAATGATTAACGGAATCTGATCGTTTAATACGTCTTGAATCTTTGTGTTCTGGATAAAAACTTCAAAAACAACAATTATGGCGATGGTTGCCAATAATAAAACAGACAGCACCAACGACATTCCCAAAGCCACCAAATATTGATGCAAAAATCCTCTTTTGATAAGCACATGCTTTGATGATTCGAAACCGCCCAAGATGCCGTTAAGTCCATTTGCCATCAGGAAAATTGACAGGATAAACCCAGTTGAAAGCAAGCCGGAATGGCTATTATTAAGGATATCGCTTATGATTTTATAAATTGCATCATAGGTATTTGGCGGAACTCCTTCTTTTACAAATTGAAGAAAATCCAACTGAAATCCCTCAATGGGAATGTAGGGAATTAGATTTAAAATAAACAAAGCAAAGGGAAACAACGCCATAAAAAAACTAAAAGCAATTGCACTGGCGTGATAGGTCAAAGCACCTTCCATTATTCCAAGAATGTACAATTCTAATAAGTCATAAAAAGACAATCCCGCCAACCACGGCAGTTTAATCCGTTTTAGTGGACGAACTAAATTGCGTAAAATGCGGATCCTCTCAATTCTTTCTTCTATTTCTTTACTCATAATTTTTCAGATAGCAGACTGCAGATTGCAGACTGCAGGTTGCAGTTGCATATTGAAATATTCATAAAAATTTATCAGGATTATTCATCATATAATTTAATAGCTTGCCAACTTCAAGACTTTTTGATGTTAAAGTTTCAAACTTAATAGTATCAATATAATTACAAGCTTTTGAATATTCTAACCAAACCTGAGTTTCGGCATTTTCAGCATCACTGTCAGTCAATTTTGACACAAAATGTTTTTCATATTTTCTTTTTCTTGTTGCTTCAGCGATATTAGCCGATACACTTCTAGAGGAACGTTTAATTTGATCTGTCAATGAATATTTTTCTTCAGAAGGAAAAATTTTAGAAATTGAATAGATTTCCATTGCTAATTCAAATGATTTCTTATAAGCTAGTAAATCCTGAAATCTCATATTCTTTTTGTTTATATTTATCTTATCTGCCTTCTGCCGCCTGAAACCTGCTATCTGAATTTAAAAAGCCTTCAAACTCAAATCCATATTGTAAACTGAATGTGTCAGAGCGCCTGACGAAATATAATTGACTCCGCATTCCGCATAGGCGCGAATGGTTTCTTCGTTGATATTTCCTGAGGATTCTGTTTGGCATTTATTCCCGATTAAAGCAACTGCTTTTCGGGTATCTTCATAATTAAAATTGTCTATCAAAATCCTGTAAATTCCATCATTTTTTAGAATTTCCATTATTTCATTTAGATTTCTGGCTTCGACGATGATTTTTAAATCCAGGTTTTTTTCTTGGAGATAAGCTCTGGTTTTGGCTATGGCTAAAGTAATCCCACCGGCAAAATCAAGATGATTGTCCTTGAGCATTACCATATCATAAAGCGCAAAACGGTGATTTTCTCCGCCTCCAATTTTCACTGCCCATTTTTCGCAGGCTCTAAAACCTGGCGTTGTTTTTCGTGTATCAAGAATTTGTGTGTTTGTTCCTTGGAGCAAATCAACATAGCTTTTAGTTTTGGTAGCAATGGCGCTCATTCTTTGCATCGAATTGAGTACAAACCTTTCGGCTTTGAGGATGGATTGTGAACTTCCTGAAACATTAAAAACTACATCACCGTATTTTACAGGAGTTCCGTCTGTGATAAAGGTTTCCACTTTTAGATTGCTATCGACATATTCGAAAATCATTTTGGCGAAAGCCACGCCAGCAATAATGCCGTCTTCCTTGACCAAAAGTTTTGCTTTCCCTGTTGCCGAAGCCGGAATGCAAGCCAAGGAGCTATGATCGCCATCGCCCACGTCCTCACGAATGGCGTTTTTTATAATGAGTTGAAGTTCGTTGTTAAATTGTGTATCGCTAATCATTTTATGATAAAATTTACAGAATGCTAAAATAGCATTTTAATTGGTAATTTGAAAATTTGTGTGATTGTCAATTCAGAAACTTATAGAAATAGCTATTTTAAAAAAACAGAAATTTCAAGCGCATAATTAGGGAAATTAGCGACAAATAAAAATCATTTCAACAATTGGCAAGTATTTATTCCTACTTTAGCAATGTAAAAAAGAAGTGGTTTGTCATACAAAGCAATCCTAATAAGTGCAGATTAGTATGACAGAATCATACCAATTTACAAATTGTTCGTCGGTTTAAAGAAAACCAATTATTATGAAAATAAAAATGCTACTAATCAGTGTTATTTTATCCCAACAACTTATGGCTCAATCCTATCAAAAAATCCACGCCAAAGCGATTGTAGTAGATACTCACAATGATATCCTTTCTCAAACTATGGAAAAAGGATATGTATTTGATAATAACCTGAAAGGTCTTGCTCATAGTGATTTGGCCAGATGGAAAGAAGGTGGACTTGATGTACAATTATTTTCGGTTTTTGTGATGGAGAAAAAGAAAAACCTTTTGAGTTTGCCAATCGCCAAATGGATTCATTGGATGCTGTTGTAAAACGCAACCCTAATAAAATTGTAAAAGTGGCTAATAGCAAAGAATTATTTAAAGCTGTAAATCAAAACAAACTGGCTGCAATGATTGGTGTGGAAGGCGGTCACATGATAGAAAATAACTTAGACAATTTGGATTATTTTTATAAACGTGGCACAAGATATATGACACTTACCTGGAATAATTCGACAGATTGGGCAACAAGCGCTTTTGACGAAACTTTCAAAAAGGATTTAACTTATAAAGGTTTAACCGATTTTGGCAAACAGGTGGTGCAACGAATGAACTCCTTAGGAATGCTTGTTGATGTAAGCCACGTGGGCGAAGAAACTTTTAAAGATGTAATAAATACGACTACAAAACCTATAATTGCGACACATAGTTGTGTGTATAATTTATGTCCGCACCAAAGGAATTTAAAGGATTACCAAATAAAAGCCATTGCGAAAAATGGTGGCGTGATTCAGATCAATTTTTACTCAGGATTTTTGGATCCCAACTATTTTAAAAACAAAGATGCTTTTTTAGAAAAACATAAAGAAGAAGTTGATTTGCTTATTAAAAATGGCAAAAATGAGTATGAAATTGATGCGGAATTGTATTCTAAATACAAAACTGAATCTGATGCTTTGAGAGCACCTTTTTCATTATTAATGGAACATATTGAGTACATTATTAAATTAGTTGGCGTTGATTATGTAGGCTTGGGTTCTGATTTTGATGGTATAGAATCTCCTCCAAAAGAACTTGACGATGTCACTACTTATCCACTAATCACAAAAGCTTTGGTCGAAAAAGGATATAGTGAAAAGGATATTGACAAGATTCTGGGCGGTAATTTTTTAAGGGTTTTAAAATCCAATGAAGTAAAATAATAAATTCTAAAAAAATAGAAATCAAACATTAAAACAGTTAATCATCTTATTCACAATTAAATAGTTTTTAATATATTTACCAGTCATAAGAATACTGCCCCCGGTAATCTACTGTCAATTTTAATCTATATTTTTTTTAACTAATTAAGTTAAACAAACATATATGAATAAAAACAACACCATTTTGATAGTAGAAGATGAGATGATAATTGCAGCGAATATCTCATTGCAACTTACTCATTTGGGATATGAAGTAACCGGAATTATTCCAAGAGCCGAAGATGTCTTGACTCATATTTGTCAGCATGTTCCTGATATTATTTTGATGGACATTAATCTAAAAGGAGATTTAGACGGAATCGAATTGGTACATTTAATCCAGAAAGAATATAAAATTCCCATTATTTATTTGACTGCTAACTCAGACGAAGCTAATTTTAACAGAGCTAAAGCAACAAATCCGTATGCTTTTGTTTCAAAACCATTTAAGAAACTAGATTTACAACGAGCCATTGAGTTAACATTGGTTCGAATCCAAGAAGAGCAAAACAGTGAGAAAACCTTAGATATAACTTCAGAAGAACCTTTTATTTTAAGTGATTGTATTTTTATTCGCAGCCACGACAAAATGGTAAAGGTTTGCATAAATAACATTCTGTACATCGAAGCTGAACGAAATTATTGTAAAATTCATTGTAAAGACAAGGAACATCTATTAGTAATGACACTCAAAGATATAGAAGAAAAACTAACATCTAATACACTTTTACGCATTCATCGCTCCTTTATTGTCAACCTTTCTCATATTGACGAGATTGCAACAAGTCATGTCGTCATCGCAAAAAAAGCAATCCCACTAAGTGCAGAATTGAAGAAAAAATTGCTACAGCATATTCAAAAAGTATAATCTTCTAATAGCTATCTATGAATAAAATTATACTTTTTATTTTGCTTCTTCCTTTTTGCATAGGATTTTCCCAGAACTATTCTACCAAGAAACTTTCCTCTGCGGCAGTTTTAAAATTGAGTAATTCATATCTAAATAAAGCATTATTTTTTCAGGAAATCCCTCAATACAATCGAGATAGTTCTGCTCGTTATTATGACAAAGCCAGTAAATTACTCCAGGATAATTCTCCCATACAATATGAACAATTGGCATCTATTTATTTACATAGAAGTAATATTATTAGTTGTAATTATAGATTAACCGGAATAGATTCTTTAGCCGATATTGGATGGTCATACCTTACTAAAATTCCCCAATATAAGCGAAATAGCCTTTTGGAATATAACTTTCTGATTAATTGGGCTAGCATTAAACTTGAATTAGGAGAACACAAACAATCTTTAGCTCTATTTTCTAAAGCACTTACAATTGCCGAAGATTTTAATAGTCCTGAATTAGTAGCAAGGAATTTAATGAATAAGGGAGTTTTTTATGAAAGATACCATTTAGATGAAGAACAAAAATTATCTTTAGAAAACCTGTCAAAAAGCCTTTCTTATTATCAAAAAATTGGAGAAGCAAAAAAACCATTGGAACTCTTTTCTATTTACAAGTCAATATCCAGCCATTATACAGAACAAAGCAGTGACTCTGTTTATCATTATCTCCATAAAATAAAATCGGTTTTAAAATATACTAAAAACCCAATAATTCACGCTTGGTATTATGTTGTATTAGGAAGAAAGTTAATTAATTCGCCTGTTTATGGTCAATCAATAATTAGTCAAAAACAGTACGATGAAGGTAAAAAAAACATTATCAAAGCATTAAAAATAATAGAAATTTATAAAATTAAAACCAGTAGTATAACACCTTATGGCTATGGTTTATTGGCAGACTTAAATCTAAGGAACAAACAATATGATTTAGCAATCAGCAATTATAAAAGAAGTAAAGCCGGTTATCTTTTTTTAAAAAATCGTTATGCAGCAGAAAGTATGTCCCAATTTTTAGGTGAAGCATACCAGGAAAAAGGTAATTTGCCAAACGCAATAATGTATTTTAAAGAATATTTTGATCAGTCTTTAATTTTTGAAAAAGAAAAAAATGAACGAGGGTTACGTGAAAATGAACTGCAATTAAATCTGCTAACACAAGAAAAAAAACTTGTCTATAAGCAAAATCAGCAGATTATTTTTATTGTCGCTTTGCTAATTGTTTTAATACTGTTAGTCTTGTCATATAGAAATTACAGGTTAAAACAAAAAAGTAATAATCAGTTAGCATTACTTAATAATGACCTGGAAAGTAAAAATCTATTATTAGACAAAAAAAATGCTGAAAATGAATTACTTATAAAAGAAATTCACCATCGGGTAAAAAATAATCTAGAAGTTGTTTCAAGTTTACTCGCATTGCAATCCGCTCAAATTGATGACCCAAACACTAAAGAAGCCATAACCGAGGGACAAAACCGTGTTAATTCTATTGGGATTGTACATCAAAAATTATATCAAGGTGATAATCTTGGCACTATTGAAATGAAAGATTATTTCTTAAGCCTTAGCGAAAGCATTCTGTATAGTTATGGCAAAAAAGAATGCATAGATTTAAAATTAGTAATGGATAAACTTGATTTAGCTATTGATACCGCTATTCCATTAGGATTAATCATCAACGAATTAATGACAAACACAATAAAATATGCTTTTCCAAAAGGTGAAAAAGGAATAATTACCATCAAACTGGAAAAACAAAATCACACTATTCTTCATCTGGAAGTTGCCGATAATGGCATTGGAAAATCAGATATTACCCAAGGTACTGGTTTTGGAGGACAATTAATTTTATTGCTTACCCAACAATTAAATGGCAAAATAAAAGAAATAATACAAAATGGCACCACGATTATTTTTGAATTTAAATTAAATGAATCTGCATAATCTAATTTTTCCTTTCCTCACTCCCCTTCTTTCATAACTCTTTTTTTTACCCCGATAAATAAAATATATCCTTTGGACAGAATTTAACCCAATTCGTCCTAAGTCATAATTATTTCTGTCAGATTTGTATTTATTTAGACTAAGAATAAATAATTATTCTGTTAACTTAAAACAGTGCAATCATGGAATTATTTAAAAAAAGTATCACGAAAAAAATTATTTTAACTAGCTGTCTATTCTTTTTCGGGATAGTCGCTTTTAGTCAAAAAGAAGAAAAAAATGGCACAATTTACATCAAGCACCCTTATATAGATGCAGTAAATAATGCTGCTAAAGCATATCTGGCAAAAGATGATGCAACCAATAGAAAAATATACTCAGATACAGCAAGATTTTGGGCATCAGGCATGACAAAACGAGTTAAATTAGAAGAAGCCCTTAAAATGTGGGATTCCGATTTTGATTATTATACTGATGTTAAGCAAACCCCTGTAGGCTACCCTGATTATTTACATTATAAAGATCAAGATCAAAAATATGTGCAATCGTGGTGGAAATGGTCTGGAAAATCGAAAAAAACTGGAGAAGTTATTACTATAAATTTTGTACAATTTGACCTATTTAACAAAGACGGAAAAATTGCAGATGAAAGCCTTTACGGAGATTTTTCAAAAATGGTAAAAGAATAAAAAACTAGTTAAATCCACTGCTAACACAAAATCATTGGCAGTGGATTTTTAATTTAAAAATTATGAAAAAAGTAGGCATTATAGGTGGTTCCGGTTTCATAGGGAGCTATATCACTCAGGAATTTTTAAATAACGGCTTTCTGGTAGAAGTTTCTGCAACCGACATAACCAGAGAAGATAAATATGAACATTTAATGGCGTTAAACCATTCTGATAATTTACACATTAGTGAACTAGATGTCACAGAAAAAACAACTTTACAAGATTTTGTTTCCGATTGCGATATTGTCATTCATGGTGGAACGCCATTTATTCTAGATTTTGAAGATGCACAATCTCAATTATTTGATCCAACGATAAAAGGTACTGAGAACTTTTTAGAAGTAATTAGTCAAACCACAGGAATTGAAAAAGTAGTTTTTATTGCTTCTGTTGCAGCTTGGAACACAAACTTTCCTATGCCCGCTGGAACCAAAAATTTCAAAGATACTTTCGATGAAAATGATATTCGATTTACCAGTACTGAAAGTCATCCCTATGCACAAGCTAAATTTATGGCCAATCAGGTCGTGGAAAAATTCGTCAAAGACAATCCCAATTTATCTTTTGAAATCAGTTCTGTTTCGCCTGTAATGGTTTTAGGAAAATCAATGTCTAACAGAGAAGATTCTACTTCTTCGGCCATACAGTATTTAATCAAAAATAAAATAGCTCCTGACGATTTCTTTCAAGCACTTTATGATAACGATATGCCTTTTGCTATTGTTGATGTTGAAGATGTTGCCAAGGCTACTTTTAAAGTGGCGACAACAAAAGGATTGCACGGCAAAGATTATTTATTAACCAGCGAAACCTACAAAGTTTCAGATATGAGCGCAATGCTTAATAACCAAGAACCTAAAGAAAAGCCAAGTATTATTTATAAAAATGATTTGGCTAAAAAAGATTTAGGAATTCACTTCCGAGCTGTGAGAGAAACTTTGAATAATTATACTGATTAAATTCAAGTACAATGAAAAAAATAATATTCTTCCTTATTGCAATTTCATTTTTTGGAACAGTAAAAGCCCAAAACACAAACTTAACTTTTAATCATATCGCATTATCAGTAAAAGACCTTGAGCAATCAGCAATTTTTTATAAAGAAGTGTTACAACTTCAGGAAATTAACAATAAGACAAAAATGGAAGGCATTAGATGGTTTTCTCTTGGAGAAGGAAAAGAATTGCATCTTATATCGCTTCTGAAGGAACCGGTTACCACCAATAAAGCAGTTCATTTTGCATTGACAACTTCTTATTTGGATGCCTTTGTTAAAACATTGGAAGCAAAAAATATTCCTTATTCCGATTGGCCGGGAATTCCAAATAAAGTAAATCTTCGTGCAGACGGTATTAAACAAATCTATCTTCAAGACCCAAACGGTTATTGGATTGAAGTAAATAGTGTTGGAAATAAATAAACGCAATACTAATTTCAAAATCAGAAAAGCCGAAAACTGAATTAAAAAAGTAGGCACATTTAAATTTAATCAATATGAAATCAAAGATTCACGAATTCCATACAAAAAAAATTAAAAAAATCATGGGTAAAACAACATTCACAATGCTTGCCTTAATGGCGATGTTTACTTTTACTTCTTGCAAAAAAGAAAGTGATAAAGAAGTAACAACAGAACCAAAAGTTGAAGAAACTAAAACTCCTGTAGTTGAAAAAACCCTTGTATTTGAACCATTTAAAGTAATGGCTGTAACCCATATCGTAAAATATTTTGATGTATGGAAAAAATCTTTTGACGAACACGAAAGTATGAGAAAAGCTAATGGTATAACATTACGAGCAATGGGAAGAGACATGAAAAACCCAAACAAAGTTCTTATCTTTTTAAAAATAGATGATTTACAGAAAGCAAAAGATTTTGCAATGAGTCCAAACTTAAAAGAAGCGATGCAAAAAAGCGGTGTAATCAGCAAACCAGAGATTGTTTATGTTGATGTAGTGCGCTTTAAGGAGTCTCCACCAGAATTTAAAGACAGAGTAAGAGTGGGTCATAAAGTTAAAGACTTTGATGCTTGGCTTAAAATTTATGATGCCGAGGGTGCAGCAACTCGATTGGCCAATGGTCTTATAGACAGATCACTTTCAAGAAATATCGATGATCCTAATATGATTTATATCACTTTTGCTGTAAGCGATATGGCAAAAGCAAAAGCAAGACTTGCTGATCCTGCTCTCAAAAAAATAATGACTGATGGAGGTGTTATTAGCAAACCTGTAATAGATTTTTACACGAGTGTTGATTAAGAACCTACCCTTATTAAATTTTCCTTCTTAAAAAATAATTTTAAGGAGGAAAATTTTTATTAATCCAAACCATTGTCAAAATTATAACTTAAATAAAATTATGGAGAATAAAACACTTTTAAAATCGGCAATTTTAATGCTAGTAATTGTAGTGATAACAACTGCATTTTGTGAAATTTCATTAAGAAATAAAGGGATTCCTATTAGTTATGATGATGGCCCACCGCTTTGGTCACACAATAGGTCAATGGTTTATGAACCCTTTGATGATGCTGTAGTTTTTATTGGCTCTTCACGCATTAAATATGATTTAGACATACCTACTTGGCAAGGTATAACTAATATTCATGCAGTGCAACTAGCTATGGAAGGTAGCAATCCAAGACCAGTTTTAGAAGATTTAGCAAATGATAAAAACTTTAAAGGCCGACTGATTGTGGATGTAACCGAAGGATTATTTTTTTCGAACGCACCACCTAACAAAGAAGCACCAATCAAAAACATCAAATATTATCACGACATAACTCCGGCACAAAGGGTAAGTTTCATCTTAAACAAACCATTAGAATCAGAATTTATTTTTCTAAATAAAGATTATTTTTCACTCAATGCTCAATTAAATGTGTTAGAAATCCCGAGCAGACCTGGAGTATTTATTGAGCCTTTCTTTCCAATGGAGTTCAGCAATAACACTTTTGAAAGACAAATGTTTATGACTTCTGAATTTGTAGCTGATACCGTTTTACGAAACAAAGTAAAAGCAAATTGGGCCTTTTTTGCTAAAATGAGCAAGTTAACTCCACCAATGAAGGAAGCTGAATTAGCAGCAATTTTTAAATCTGTAAAAGAGGCAATTGACAAAATTAAAGCTCGAGGTGGCGAAGTGCTTTTTGTAAGAACACCTTCAAGCGGTCCTTATTTACAAGGAGAAAAAATGGGTTTCCCGAGAGAAAAATACTGGGATAAATTACTTGCCTATACTAATTGCTCGGGAATTCATTTTCTTGATTATCCAGAAATAGCCCATTTTGAATGCCCTGAATTTTCTCATTTAAGTCAACCGGATGCTAAAATATTCACCAAACATTTTATAGAAATTCTAGAAAAAGAAAAAGGTTGGAAACTTAAAAAATCCTAGAAAATAAAAATAAATTAACCAAAATCAACTCAATATGGTATTCAACTCCTATACTTTCATCGCCTTTTTTCTTATTATGCTGATTTTGCATAACCTTCCATTTTCATGGAGAACAAAGAAAATAAACTTACTATTGGCAAGTTATATTTTTTATGCTGCGTGGAATCCCCCATTTATCTTATTGCTTTGGCTTTCTACCATCATTGATTTTTATGTAGGGAAAGCATTATACACTCAGGAAAACCCATTCAAGAAAAAATTGCTTTTAGTTCTGAGCCTTATGGGAAATCTAGGAATGCTTTGTTTTTTTAAATATGGAACTTTTTTATTAGAAAATTTCGTGACATTAAGCAATGCTATTGGCTTCGATTTTCACCCAGCTTCACCTAGCATCATTCTTCCGGCAGGTATTTCCTTTTACACATTTACTACTTTATGCTATACTATTGATATGTATAAAAAGGAAAGTGAACCTGTAAAATCAAAGCTGGATTTTTCCTTATTTGTTACCTTTTTTCCTCACTTAGTGGCTGGACCTATTGTTCGTCCGCCACAATTGGTACCACAATTTGAAACCCCACGTTCAGCATCCCGAAAACAAATGATGGATGGACTACTCCTCCTATCATTAGGACTATTTATGAAAGTTGTATTAGCGGATAGCATGTTATCAGGAACGGCAGACACTGTTTTTGATTCGGCAGCTATTTTACCAGCACTTGACGCTTGGATCGGAGTATTTGCCTTTTCAGGCCAGATATTTTTAGACTTTGCGGGATATTCGACTTGTGCTATAGGTGTGGCTCTATGTTTGGGTTTTGTGTTGCCGCAAAATTTTAATTATCCTTATGCTGCCATTGGTTTTTCAGATTTTTGGAAAAGATGGCACATCACTTTATCGAGCTGGCTTCGTGATTATCTTTATATCCCACTTGGCGGAAGCCGTAAAGGGCAACTACGTACCTATTTTGCTTTAATGGTTACCATGTTATTAGGTGGGCTTTGGCATGGAGCCAATTGGACTTTTGTTGTTTGGGGTGGATTACACGGACTTTATTTATGGGCAGAAAAATTTATCAGGGATCGAAGAAGTCCTAAAGCTTACGAAGTAGCAATGCATAACAACCATTGGTCAGGGTTTTTCTATGCTCTTTTAACATTTATGTTAGTCAATATTACTTGGGTATTTTTTCGCTCCCATACCTTTGGGAGATCATGGCAAATGCTGGAATCTATGTTTGGAATAGCAACTGATGGAAAACCTTTATTGACCACATTAGCAATCATCAAAGTAGCAGTTATAATTCCATTTATTGTACTGCTCCATTGGTTTATGCGAAATACTAAGGTTCTTGAGGTAGCACATAAACTATCGTGGTGGTCACTTGGCATTGTGTGGTCTGCACTAATTTTGCTTTTGATTTGGGCACAAGAAAGCGGAAGTTCATTTATCTATTTTCAGTTTTAATCCTAATCCCATATTTATGCAAACAATAGCCATCCAAAAAAGAATCATGTCTATCGATATCCTCCGTGGAATTGCAATGGTATTAATGGCACTCGATCACGTGAGAGATTATTTTCATATAACTGCTTGGACAGATGACCCTTTAAATCTGGAAACTACAACTCCTGCATTGTTTTTTACTAGATGGATTACTCATTTTTGTGCACCAACATTTGTTTTTCTATCTGGAGTTTCTATTTATTTACAGAGTTTGCGAAAATCCAAAAAAGAGTTGAGTGCTTTTTTGATAAAACGTGGCTTGTGGCTAGTACTGGTTGATGTCACAATTCTTTCCTTTGGATGGTCTTTTAATCCAAATTATAATTTCATTTTTCTTCAGGTAATATGGGTCATTGGAATTAGTATGTTTTTGTTAGGATTACTCATTCAGGTTTCCTATGAATTTATTTTTGGATTAGGTTTATTGTTTGTTTTTGGCCACAATCTTTTAGATTTTATTGAAGCTGCTGGTGGTTATAAGCCAACTTTTTTATGGGATTTATTGCATCACGGCAACTTTGCTTTTTATAATTTATGGGGTTCACATACGGCGGTTGTTTTTTATCCAATAATCCCTTGGTCTGGATTAATGATGCTGGGATATTGCGCAGGAGTCTTTTTTACTTCCAAATATTCTGTTGAGCAAAGAGCTAAAATTCTTACTCGTATTGGAGTGGATTTATTACTTCTTTTTGTGGTGCTACGATTTATAAATGTCTACGGAAATCCCGAAGTATGGAGTACTCAAAAAAATAATTTTTATACTTTCCTTTCTATCATTAATGTGCATAAATATCCACCATCTTTAATGTATATGTGTATTACGATTGGGATTGCTTTGTTATCTCTAGTCCTGCTCGAAAAAGTGGAAAATAGATTTACACAAATAATGTCAATTTATGGCAGAACCGCTTTCTTTTATTACATTTTGCATCTTTATCTGATACATTTCCTTTGCATGATAAATTTCTACATAAACGGTCATTCGGTTAGTGAAAGTGTCGCTAATATTAAAACCAATCTTTTCTATTTTATAATTCCAGGCGAAGGATATGGATTAATTATAGTCTATATTATTTGGATTATAGTAATTCTTGCTTTATTTCCTTTATGCAAATGGTACGATGGCTATAAACAATTTCACAAAGAGAAATGGTGGTTGAGTTATTTGTAACTTAAAAGCCAAATAACAAATTGCAAATTTAAATTTATCTTTTGTCACAAAATATGAAAAAAAGAAAATTTCCTTCTGCCCAAACCATTTTATTGGTGAAAGCCACTTTTGTTGCTCTATTAACCTGGATTATTCCCTCGGGCAAATACGATAGTTTAACCTATAATAAATTAGACAACACCTTCATCATAAAGAGCAAAGGGAAAACAAGATTGATTCCTGCCAGCCAAAATCATTGGACCAACTTAACATCAAAATACCACACGAAAATTTTACAAACGGCGCTATTTACAAACCCATAAGCATTCCCGGTACCTATGAGGAAGTAACCGCCAATCCACAAGGCTTTTATGAGTTTGTCCAATCTCCTCCCATCAAGGGAATAATTGAAGCGCCAATATTATCAAAATTAGTTTTTATCTATCAAATACATCAAAGCAGCCATAGTCGCAGCACCTAATTCCAATTCTCTTTTATTAATGGCATCAAATTTATCATTTGCAGCATGATGATAATCGAAATAGCGTTGTGAATCAGGTTTCAAACCTGCTTTTACAATTGATTTAGATGTTAATGGTTCAATATCTGAACCACTATGACCTTTTACAAAACTATGGATTAAATAAGGTTCAAATAGGTTTTTCCAAGTAAGTATTTTATTGAAGTTTACATCATCACTTTCGAAATCGAATCCTCTTGGCGAAAATCCACCCGAATCACTTTCTAAAGCAAAAATGTGGGTTTCATTATTGGTTTTAGCCAATTCTTCATATTTTTTCCCACCTCTTCCTCCGTTTTCTTCATTCATAAAAAGTACCACACGAAGGGTGTTTTTAGGCTTATAGCCAATATTTTTGAATATATTCATCACTTCCATACTTTGCACGACTCCAGCACCGTCGTCTTGCGAACCATCAGCTAGATCCCAAGAATCAAGGTGTCCACCCACTACCATAATGTTTTCAGGATGTTCGGTTCCCTTAATTTCGCCAATGACATTATAGGATAAAACGTCTTCCATTTGCTGGCAAGATTGTTTCAAGTAGAA
This sequence comes from Flavobacterium soyangense, assembly GCF_015277675.1. GTDB lineage: Bacteria > Bacteroidota > Bacteroidia > Flavobacteriales > Flavobacteriaceae > Flavobacterium > Flavobacterium soyangense. The sequence continues at coordinate 17,679 of NZ_JADHEC010000037.1, read as the reverse complement.
CTTTAAATGTGGATTCACTTTTAAGGTTTTGCTCAACAATTCGGCAGCATTTGTACTAAATGCAGCTGCGGGAATATATTGGGATTTTGGAATATCACCATAACTTTGTGCGCCAGTATGTGGAAAATCATCTAATCTTAAATTCATAGAACGCACAATAGTTGCCAAAGCACCGTATTTTGAAGCTTCTTTTGCTCCATTATATCTTTGATCAACGCAACCGCTGTATGAATTAAAAGCTTCAATGTTTTCAGGATCCATTGGTCTGTTAAAAAAAACAATTTTACCTTTTAGTTTCTCTCCTAAAGCTTCTAATTCTTTGATTCCATTTACTTCGATAACTTCAGCAGTTATCCCATTTTTTGGAGTGGCAATAGATCCTCCAAGTGCACAAACAGGGATGTTTATTTTGATTTTATTATCCAAAATATAAGCTGATTCTTTAACCCCACGAACCCATTTTGGAACCATAACATCCTGAAGAAACACTCGGTCAAAACCTAAGGTTTCCAATTGGGCTTTCGTATATTGAACCGCTTTTTGGGCATTTTCTGAGCCTGATAATCGGGAGCCAATGGAATTGGACAAATAATCCAGCCAAGAATAACATTTAGAATTGGTTAACGATGATTTGTAGATTTGCTTGAGGGTTTGTTCATCATTAGTTTGTGCAAAAAGTGTAAAACCAGTAAAAATTAAAGCTGTTAAAAAAACTATTTTTCTCATAAAATTATTGGGCATTTTTTATTCTGATTTTTTTATCTCGGTTCGCGGACCAATTCCGTTATTATTGAAGGCTTCAATCTGAAAATAATACGCATCCGATTTGTCTAATCCATTAAAATAATATTCATTTTTTCCGTACACCATTATCGAGCCATACATTTTGTCTGACGATTTGCCAAAATAAATAACATAACCATCCGCCAAAGGTTCTTGCTGCCACTTAAACCAAACATTTCTGCGTTCTCCTTTTTTCTTTGGTTCGGTTCGCAAAGGAACAAAATTATTGACAATCCCCGGAGAATTTCCAATTCCTTTTCCAAAAACTCTAAAACCACATAAAGCAAATTTTCCTGTTGGCATTTGAATGTTCTCTATCTTCACATAACGCACCCGAATTGGTTTTTCGAGTTCGATGTAATCATGCGGAACATTTTTGGTGTTCTTACTTTTGTCCACAAGAATTTTCCAAGTTTTGGCATTATCAGAATAGTACAAAATATATTTATGACCAGTTGTTGTTGCTGGTTTTCCCATTAATTCTGCATCCTGATCGGCATAATTTATTTGAATGGCATTGATGGTACTTTTTTCTCCTAAATCAGAAATTAGATATTCTCCTTTGTTGGCAGATTTTGCAGACCAATAGGTTTTAATATCTTCATTAACAGCATAATTAGGCTGAAAACCGCCAAGAGTTGAAGAAACCTGAACTGGTTTATTGTAATTCAGTAACATCCAACCCGAGAAATTTTCGTTCAAATGATTTTTCTTTTCCGAAGGTAAAAAAGTGGGATAATCTCCGTAAGCGGTATATGAATAAAGGATTCCGTCTTTGTCAAAACCCGCCGGCCAAATGCCCAAACGGCGTTCAAAATTGTTTTTGGTACATATTGAAATACTTGAAACGTGCCAATAATCGTCATTTGCATCCTGATAAGTCGCACCATGCCCTGCTCCTCTTGCAAAACCTCCGGGTTTATAGGAAAACGGATTGTGAGATTGATATTCGAAAGGGCCAAGTGGATTTTTACTCACATAAACTCCATCTCCATAACCACTAAATTCGGTGCCTGGGCCACCATATTGCAGATAATATTTGCCATTATTTTTGGTCATAAATGCTCCTTCCATAAAAGGTTGGAGAAAAGTGTTGTCATTATTTTCGCCAAAACGTTCCCATCCGTGTTCGTCGTCATTTAGCGCAATTAATGGAAATATTTCTCCTTCAGGTTGAAAGGTTTTGCGATTTAATTTAACGCCATACAGCGGATATAAATTGCTGGAACCATAATATTCATAGACCTCATCTTTTTCTTTGTCCCAAAAAATATAAGGATCCCAAGCTCCGGCTTCTGATTTGTGAACGAGTTCTTTCCAATCGTCTTTCGAGGGATTTTTGCTCATCCAGATGGGAAATTCTTTACCTTGGGTTGAACCCACCACCAACAAAGTATCATTTACGAAAGACACTGATGGAGCGCACAATTCATCGTAAACTTTGTGTTCTGGACGAAGGAATTTTCGGGGAATAAATTGCCAGTCAAGCATATCTTTGCTATGCCAATAACCCCATTGATTAGTGGAAAATAAAAAATATTCCCCTTTGAAATAAGTGATTACCGGATCGGCAGTGGCTCGGTGTTTCCCTTGAGTCACAAAATTTGGGATTGGACAATATCCGTAATCGATATTGATAGGATTACAGTAGGTTTTTTGCTGGGCAAGAGCACTACTGTTTATCAATAAAACTATTATAATAGCCCTGATAGAAATGGAAAGCCAATTGTGTGAAAAATCTATTTTTTCCTGACGAAAAAAAGCGACCAAAGAAGCTCTTTTTTTGGCAATGGAAAAAAAGGTTTTTGAGCAATTGCTTGAAATGAAAAGCAGGATTTGGCTCATAAAAAAATTAATTAATTGGCTCGAAGCTGATTGCTGTTCCTCCTCCGGGCGCCAAATTCAATTTGATTTTTGACTTAGAAGTAACTTCTAATGTACTTATTTTGTATGCTATTGGATTGTTTTTCCAATCGGCATCTTTTGCATCCTCATAAATGATTGCTTTGTATTTTTTCTCTTTGGTAAGGAAGTCCAGTTTAATTTCAGATTTTCTGGCATTTTCATCGGTTATCGCTCCTAGAAACCATTTCTCTGAATTTTTGGCTTTTCGAACCACCGTCAAATAGTCTCCGGGTTCTGCTTCAAGGTATTTTGAATCTTGCCAATCTACTGCAACGTCTTTGATAAACTGAAAAGCATCAGGGTATTTTTCGTAATTTTCGGGTAAATCAGCGGCCATTTGCAAAGGTGAATACATCGTTACATATAAAGCCAATTGTTTTGCCAAGGTGGTATGGACTTGTTCTGTTTTATCCGGATTATAATGACTCATTTTAATTTCAAAAATCCCCGGAGTATAATCCATTGGTCCTCCAAGAAGCCTTGTAAAAGGTAAAATGGTTTCGTGCATCGGAGGATTTCCAACACTCCAAGCATTAAACTCAGTCCCACGGGCAGCCTCGGCGGCAATATAGTTGGGATATGTTCTGCCGTAACCTGTTGGGCGAGAACTTTCGTGGGAGTTGACCATCAATTTATAATCTGCGGCGCGTCTGGCAACATAATTAAAATGGTTAACCATCGTTTGCCCATCATGAAATTCCCCACGAGGGATAATTTTGCCTACATATCCTGTTTTTACCGCAGGGTAGTTGTATTTGACCATATTTTCGAAATCTCGATCCAAATGACGTTCGAAATTACCCACTGAACCCGATGTTTCACTGTGCATTATCATTTTTACATTTTTTGATTTGGCGTAAGCCGAAATAGCCGCGATATCAAAATCTGGGTAAGGTGTCGTGAAATCAAAAACCTCTTCTTTCCAGTTCCCAAACCAGTCTTCCCAACCCACATTCCAACCTTCGACCAGAACCCCATCGAATCCATTTTTTGAGGCGAAATCAATATACCTTTTGGTGTTTTCTGTCGTTGCCCCATGCTTTCCGGATGCCACTAAATCTTGATTTAGGTTGTTTTGGGCATTTTGGGAACCTGCATAATCCCAAGTGGATTTTCCAACGTGCATTTCCCACCAAATCCCAACATATTTCATAGGTTTTATATACGAAGTATCATCGATTTTGCAAGGCTCGTTCAAATTCAAAATCATTTTGGAACCCACGATATCCCTGGCATCATCACTGACCATAATAGTTCTCCAAGGCGAAACGCAAGGCGTTTGCAAATACGCTTTATCCCCAATGGCGTTTGGAACTAAAACGGATGTCAATTTAAAATCATTTACATCCGCTTTTAGGTGCATCACTGGGTAATTGACTACCGCTGCTTCAAAAACATTAAGATACAATCCAGTCGCTGTTTTCATCATCAAGGGTGATTGCACATTGTATTTTTCTGCAATTGATTTAGCGGCGATTCCATTATTTAAATCAACCTTATCATTATCGATACCCGAGAATTTGGTCTCATTGTATGGATATTCGTTGCTGTCAAAATCACCCGGAATCCAAAAAACTTTATGGTCTCCAGTCAAATTAAACTGGGAAACCTCATCGGAAATGATGAAATAGTTCAAGTCTTTTTGCTTTGGAAAATCATATCTAAAGGCAATACCTTCATCAAAAACCCTAAAAATGATGTTCATTTTTACGTGGGTTTCTTTTTGAGTAAGAGAAATTATAAGTTCATTGTAATGATTTACAATAATTGATTGTTCCCCTAAAACGGGTTTCCAAGATTCATTGAAACTAGAGTTTTTGACGCTATCTATTCCAAAATTAGCGTCCAGGGCGGGTTTGTTTTTTAACTTTACCCCCAAAAAACTCTCTAAAATTACCGGTTTACTATTGTAATTAACGGAATAAGAAGCTTGTCCATTAGATGTTAATTTAAAATTTACGGAAATTTTGCCAGAAGGAGATTGGATGCTTTGCGAATAACCCATGCTCAAGGTTAAAACTAAGAAGGAAGTAAGAAAATATTTCATTGCATTGGTTTTTTAGAACGCCAAATATAAAAAATAATGAGTCTTTATTGACATCATAATTTAAAAAAAAATCAATAAAAACCCCTCAATACGAATACCGAAGGGCAATTACTAAATAGATCAACCCAGTTTACTTAACTAACTCAAAACTTGCTTTTTTATCTGTATCCGAATTCCCGCCCACAAATACTTCAAAACTACCGACTTCGGCTTCGTTTTTCATATCGAGGTTATAAAATTTAAGATCTTCTGATGAGATCTCGAATGAAACTGATTTCGTTTCACCCTTTTTTAAATTTATTTTTTCGAATCCTTTCAGTTCTTTAACCGGTCTGGTTACCGAACCGACCAAGTCCCTAGCATAGAGTTGAACCACTTCCTGTCCATCGTAATTTCCTGCATTTTTAACATCTATACTGATTTTAAGTTTTTCATCAAAATTAATTTTATCACTTGAAATTTTCATGTTAGAATATTCAAAAGTGGTGTAACTTAACCCAAATCCAAAAGGAAATAATGGGCTATTATCCACATCGGTATATCTGGATTTGTATTTTTGCTCTGGATCAGAAAGCCCTAAATAAGGTCTTCCTGTATTTTTATGATTGTAATATAATGGCAATTGACCCACATTTCTAGGGAATGACATAGGCAATTTCCCGTTTGGATTATTGGCACCAAAAAGGGTTTGTGCAATAGCATCACCACCTCTAGTTCCTGGCCACCAAGCTTCAAGAATTGCATCCATATTTTCATTTTCCCAAGTAAGAGTTAATGGCCTTCCGTTTAGCAATACAAGAACAATTGGTTTACCTAATTTTTTTAATTCAGCCAAGAATTCTTTTTGCAATCCAGGCAAATCGATATTGGTTTGAGAAGCTGCCTCACCTGTCATATTCTCTTTTTCGCCCATAATGGCAACAATTACATCTGCATTTTTGGCGTTTTCAATAGCCTTTTGCATCAAATCTCTTTTTTTGCTTTGGATTTCAACACCTTGATCAAAGGTGACATTGGAAACATTTTTCAAATAATTAGTCACTCCTTCTTTGACGCTGGTAGCAAAACCATTTCTATCACCAAGTGCTGCCCAAGAACCAATAATATTATATTCATCACTTACCAGCGGCCCTACAAAAGCAATTTTTTGGTTTGTTTTTAATGGCAAAATGTTATTGCTGTTTTTTAACAAGACCAATGATTTTTTTGCAATTTCTAAACTGGCTTCTAAAAATTCTGGTTTATATATCGTTTCTTTTTCGCGTTTTTCATCAGAATATCTATACGGATCTTCGAATAATCCTAAGTCGTATTTTACATCTAAAATTCTTTTGCAAGCATCATCAATTTGTGCTAAAGTCACTTTGCCTTCGTCATAGGATTGCTTAGTATAATTCATATAAGCAGCACTTACCATATCCATATCTACACCAGCTTGTAAAGATAATTCTCCAGCATTTTTATTGTCTGAGGCAAAGCCATGAGCTACTAGTTCGTTAATACCGGTGTAATCTGACACAACCAGTCCATCAAATTTCCATTCGCCTTTTAATACATCCCGAATCAAGAATTTACTTCCTGTAGATGGAACTCCTGCAATTTCATTGAATGCCATCATAAAAGTTTTAACTCCAGCGTGAACTGTCGCTTCAAAAGCGGGAAAATAAGTATCCCGCAACACTCTTTCTGACATATTAACTGTATTATAATCTCTTCCAGCTTCAACAGCACCATAAGCAGCAAAGTGTTTGGCGCAAGCCAAAATTGTATTCGTTTTTGATAAATCATCGCCTTGAAAACCTTTAACATTGGCAACAGCCATTTGAGTCCCCAAAAAACTATCTTCACCGGAACCTTCAGAAACCCTACCCCATCTTGCATCACGAGCTATATCTACCATAGGTGCAAATGTCCAGTGAACACCGGCAGATGAAGCTTCGGTTGCGGCAATTCTTGCGGCTAATTCTACAGCTTTTGGATCCCATGAAGAAGCCATTCCAAGATTTATCGGAAAAATAGTCTTATAACCATGAATCACATCATGACCAAATAACAAAGGAATTTTTAACCTTGAATTTTCTAAATTAATGCGTTGAATTTCTCTAGTTGCATTAGCGCCGGTTGCATTAAGAATAGAACCTACTTTACCTTGCTGAATTCGAGTGATAAAATTTTCACCAGATTTTGGACCTGTAATGGTTCCATCAGAAGTAAATTGAACGGTTTGATATATTTTTTCTTCGATTGTCATTTTCGACATCAAATCAGCTACAAACTCAGCTTTGGGCTTAATGATTATGTTTTTTTTATCTGTCTTTTTTTGGCTGTAGCCAATAACTGAAAAGCCAATAAATAGTAGAATTAATTTAATTTTCATATTTGTTTAATAATTAATTTTTTATAAGTTATGTTGGGTTGAAGAAAATCCTAATTTTTTTAAACCAACCTTCACTTCTGGGGCCTGCATAAATAAATTCCAAATTAATCCCGTTCTGTGATTCTCTATCATTGGAGCGATTGTTCCTTGATCTATTGCTAAATATCTTGGTGTAAACCAATTATATTGAGGCGAAAACGCATCATAAGGTCCAGCGACTCCAACTAAAGTGCTCTTTTTTTCATCATATAAAAAATGAAGAAATTTCATACTTTCAACAGGTGTGTATGGAAATGACGATAAGGCGGCTGTTGGCGAAATAACTCCAGGATCATTCAGGGGTTGATGTGCTGTATAACCCGTTGTTCCATCAGAATTTCTGGTATAGCTCGCTGTAAGTCCCCAACATTTATCTGAATAACCTGCCCATTTATTAGGATTAGCTATGCAATATTGATTTATGATTTTTGAATGATTCTGTGTCAAAGTCCAATAATTAGCATAGGCATCTGTTAATCCACGAGGATCTAAGCCCAGATAAGAATAATGTGACCAAAACAAAGGACCAACATTTCCTTGTGCACCGTTATAATTCAATACTACTGGAAAACCATATTGAGAACTTCCACTAACAATCCCTCCGTTTCGCGCCCATCCTTGTTGATAAACAGAGACAGAAATAGGATGTGTTGGAGAAGCTGCACCCAAGACATAGGTAATTAAACATTCATTGTATCCTTCTAATTTAAAATTCATTTGCCAAGCATAATTGGGTGACCAATGCCAATACAAAACATTTTCGCCTTTTGTATACCAATCCCATTCTACACCTTTCCAAAGGTTATCAGCTTTAGTAGCCAGAGCTTGTTCATCTGTATTTCCTTTTTTAAAATACTCTCTAACAGTCAACAACCCTTGACAAAGAAATGAGGTCTCTACAAGATCACCTCCGTTATCTATAGTTCCAAACGGGATTACGTGGCCTGTTTCACCATTTATCCAATGAGGCCAAGCACCGTGAAATCGATCTGCTTTTTCGAGAAAATTTAATGCGATTGTAAGTCTGGAAACTGCCTCAACTCTTGGAATAAAACCTCTTTCAATCCCTACGATTAAAGACATTAGCCCAAAACCAGAACCTCCGGTTGTTACAATATGCGCATCGTTTCCTGGATCATCTGTGTGGTATCGTTCTCTGGCTAATCTTGAATTTGATTCAGCATATTCCCAAAAATATTTTATAGCATCCTTTTGTACTTGATCCATTGCTTGATCATCTGTAAGTACTGTTGGCGTTGGTGTTGGTGCTGGTGTCGGACTAGGTTTTGGAGCATCACTGCTGCTGCTACAACTTAGGATTGAAAACAAAAATACAAAAGCATAAAATTTAAAAGTTTTCATCTATATTTTTTAATAAAACTTACCAAAGCATATGCTTTGGTAAGTTTTGTGTTTAATTATTTTTTCTTTGTATACAACTCATTAATTTCTGCAACGGTAAGTGCTTTACCATACATTCTGAATTGGTCTAAATCGCCAGTCCAGGAATTCATCCAGCCTTGTGAAGGATCACCCGCACCACCAATTCTGAATCCTAAAACATTTGCATCTTTTAGTTTCATATTGCCGTGATTCGTCCATTTTTTTGTGGCAAAAGCGACTCCGTCTTTGTAAAGAGTCATACCTGAGGTTAAGCCATCATAAACAAACGCTAAATGATGCCATTGTCCATCATATACACCAGGAATTTTTTCGGTTCCTAACCATTCGAACCAATGATCTCCTGGTTGCTCGTCAACAAAAAACTTCACGATAGGGGCAGCAACAGTCCCCTCGAATAAACAAAATGCATTGGCTTTAGCCCAGTTATCAGCTAATAGGCTAAAAGTAAATTCAGTTTGTGTTGGAGCTCCGTGTTTTTCCCAAAAAGAAACTGTAAAACTCGATGAATTAGCTACCCAATCATTTGGTTTTGAATAGGAAACAAACAATTTAGGTTTCCCTCCTTTTAGGCCTTTTCCTGAAATACCTTCAGTTGATTCTAATGGATTATCAGTCGGGAATTTAGCACGAACACTATCCACAGCATTCATTAATGAATTTGTAGTTGTACCATCAAAAGCTACATAGAACTTTAAAGGGCCTCCCGGAGCATTGGCATCTTTTGGATAATCGCCTAACGCTGGCCTATCCAACTCTTGACATCCAACAAATGCCAATGAAATAAGTGCTATTCCAAAAGCTTTTTTTATTATTGATTTATTAATTTTCATACTATTTTTTATTAAATCTATTGTTATTAATAATTTGGATTTTGTACCAACACACCACCAGATTTATCGATAGCAGTTTGTGGTATGGGTAAAAATTCGTTTTTATTTTGATATCCTAAGCCTCCCAAAAATGAAGAAGCATCCCCCCATCTAACTAAATCATAGAATCTTTCGTTTTCCATAGCGAACTCAATTCTTCTTTCATGCTTAATGGCATCTCTCAGTAATGATTTATCGGTTGTTGTAACTTTTGGTAAAACCGCATTATTACCCCCTCTTGCTCTAGCTCTAATTAATTCTATATCAGATATTGCCGATGCACTATTTCCGAGTTCATTTGCAGCCTCGGCGTCCATTAATAAAACATCCGCGAATCTCAAAAGCTTAATATTTTCCCAGTTGTTTTGATTTTGATTGTATTTTGTTCTTGTACTTGCTTCAGTATATGCTTTTTTATTCCAATACTTTTGATCTAAAGGAGGACTTGCAGGTAAAACACCACCACCGTAACCACCATCATCTTGCCCAGAAGTCAATATTGTATGATTGTATCTTGGATCATTTGTCTCAAATGCAGCAATTAAATTAGTGGTAGGTATATTGAAACCCCATCCTAAATCCCATACTCCTGTACCTCTCACACCTTGCGAAACGTAATAAATATTGGAATAATAAACATTAGCGGCTGTAATTAATTGTTGAACTTCAAAGATTGATTCACTTGAATTATTCCCTTGAATATTAAACTCATCTTTGAAAGAAGGATTTAAGGAATAAACTCCTGAATTTATAACTTCTTGGCATTTTGCATAGGCCTTTGTATAATCTTTTTGATACAAATATAGCTTGGCCAATAAGGAATTTGCAAAACCCTTTGTAGCTCTTCCGGGATAAGAAGGCCAAGTTGTCGGAAGATATTGAATGGCATATTCTAAATCAGCTATAATAAAGGTATCTACCTGAGCAATTGTTGATTTTGGTTTTATACCATCGGTAACATTAACAATTCTATTGGCTACAATAGGAACTTGTCCATAATCCCTTCTTAAATCAAAATAGGCAAATGCTCTAATAACTCTAGCTTCAGCTTTATTAACTAGAGTTCCATTATCGGTTAGACCTGAAGTATCTACATCATTGATTAAATCGTTACAAGCATATATCAAACTATAATGATCATTCCAATAATCAGTACTTATACCATCGGTAGAAATATATTGAAAGGAATCAAAAACATTCCCTTCAGCTGCTGCATCTCCAGGACTACTTCCTTTTGCCGCATCGTCTGAACGAATACTTCCTAACCAATATCGATTCCAACTTGCAACATTTGAAGTACGCAACTTGCCATATAACCCGAATGCAGTTGCCTCAAAACCTCCAGTAGTTAAATCACCTTTCACTGCTACTCCCAGTGGTAGGGTATTTAGTATGTCATCACTACAAGAATATTGTGTTGATAAAATAAGTGAAGCAATTAATACCCATTTAAATTTTATAATTTTATTTTTCATCTTTTCCATAATTATTTTTCGTTAAAAAGTAAGACTTAAACCAACTGATGTAACTAGTGGCAGTGGATAACCACCATTATCTACATTAAATTGAGTAGCTGAACCTCCTGCATCCGGAGCAAATCCTGAATTCTTTTTCCAGGTGTGTAAATTTTGAGCATTTACATATATTTTTAAATTTTGAATTTTAAAATCTTTAATTTGCAAGGTATCAAAAGTGTAACCCAATTGGATATTTCTAAGTCTCAAATAACTCCCGTCTTCAATGTTGTAGGTAGAGGCTAGTTTATTATAATCAGATCCTTCATAAATTCTTGGTTCCCAGTTTGATGTCCCAGCTCCAGTCCATCTATCTTCTCTTACTTGTCTGTAATTAAATTGCGCAAAAGTACTTCCGTTGCCCCAATTTCTATAAATCTCGTTGCCATATACCCCTTGAAAATCTATTCCAAAGTTGAATTTTTTATATTCTGAATTCAAACTAAATCCATAAGTAAAATCAGGTGTCGGGTTCCCAATTATTGCTCTATCGTCTGGAGTTATTTTTCCATCTCCATTAACATCTTTATATTTTAAATCTCCAGGTCCATAACTACCAACAGTGCTCGGTGCAGAGCTTAGGATATCAGCATACGATTGGTAAACTCCTTCTACAACATAACCGTAAAATGAACCGATTGGATCACCAGCTCTTGTAATAGATGGTCCATCGTAAATACTGTAACCTTCCGTATATACAGATTTTACTTTATTATTTAAAGTGGTTAAATTACCACTGATGGAATATTTGAAATCATCCGTGATTTTATCACTCCAAGAAGCCGAGAATTCAAATCCCTTATTTTCTATTGAACCAGCATTTGTATAAAATGGTTCATTATTTTGATCCTTAACAATTACTAATAAATCTTTAGTTAGTTTATTGAAATAAGTGGCTTCAAATTTAAGTCTATTATTTAAAGTTGCCGCTTCAATACCACCTTCGTAAGATGTTACGCTTTCCCATTTTAAATTAGGATCTGCCCTATATGAAAACACATAAGCGGGAACGACTTGGTTACCAAAAACTGTACTGGCCCCTTCGGTATAATTTGGCAAATAAGGATAGTGTAGCGTTGTGTATTGATTTCCTAATTCTCCATAAGATCCTTTGATTTTTAAATAGTTAAACACTTTTTGGTTCTCCATAAATTTTTCTTTAGTAACCTCCCAAGCACCACCTAAAGACCAAAAATTTTGAAATCTATTTACTGGAGCCAATTCTGACGAACCATCTCTTCTAAAAGATGCGTTAAAAATGTATTTCCCATCATAATTATATAATAACCTAGCTAGATTTGAAGTTGTTGCTCTATCCCATTGCTCAGAATTTGAAATTCGTGTTTCTGAATTTCCAAAAGGAAATACATTTAAATACCACCATCTTGGGTCGTTAGGAATTGGATTATTAATTTTACCATTAACTGATCCGTTAATATTTTCATACTTTTGATAACTTACGGTACGTCCTACTAAAGCAGTAAAGTTGTGAAGTCCAAATGATTTTTGATACGTTAACAACGCATCTTGTTGCCATTTTTGTTCATTAGAATTGTATTGATTAACATTTGTAAGAGTTCTTCCAGCGTAAGGAACAACCTGATTTGTTTCGGCCGCATAAACATCAATTAAGGGAATGTATCCTCTGCCCTTTTTAACATCTAAATCTCCCATAAACGCATAACGAAACGTAAAATCTTTTAAGAATTTTAATTCCGCGAATGCATTTCCGACAAATCTATATTCATCATTAATTTTTGTTTTAATTTCTTCATTAACCGGTATCAATGGATTGCCAATTTGAGCTCCACCAATTTGAATTGGTAATTGATAATATACGCCATCAGCATTATAAGGACTCACTATTGGAGTAGCAATTAACGCAGAACCGAAATTTCCTTCGGATGGAAGTTTAGCTTTATATCCATTTAATTGAGTCCCAATTTTAAAGTTATTATTTACATTAAATTCATCATTTAAATTAAAAGTAGTTTTTTCTAGTCTTTCATTTTTGATTAATCCTTCTTCAACAATATTTCCAATGTTGAGCTGAAGTTTATTAGTATCTGTACCATTAGAGATTGAAATATTACTGCTTTGAACAGTTGCGCCAGAATTTGAAATCTCATCGATCCAATTTGTATTTCCTGTATATTTATCATAATAACTAAAAGCTGGTAAACCCTCGTTTACTAATCTTTCATCGTATAAAGTCTTAAACAAACTTGCATCGGCTAATTTAGGTTTATCAACAATGTTTTTTACACCGATAGAGGAATTGAAATTAACAGTAAATTTTCCACGCTTAGCTTGCTTAGTCGTTACCACAATAACTCCGTTTGCCCCTCTAACTCCAAAAACGGCTAATGAAGATGGATCTTTTAATACATCAATAGTTTCGATGTCATTTGGATTTACAAAATCTATATTGTCATTTAATAAACCATCAATTACATATAAAGGTTTTGTTTGCCCCCTACTAATTGTCCCTCGAATTCTAATATCCGGTTCTTGTCCTATACGTCCAGAGTTTACTACTGATAACCCCGCAACTTTACCTTGCAATGACGCAATAGGGTTTGTATTTGGTTTATCTGCAACTTCTTTTCCGCTTATGCGAACAGTCGTACCAGTTAGGTCTCTTTTTTTGGCAGTCCCGTATCCGATAACCACAACCTCTTTCAATTCGGTGTCTTTGGATTCTTGCAGTTTAACACTCATTACACCAGCAATTGCTTTAGTAGCTAGAGCATCAAAACCTAGCATTGTAATTTTCAATGTTTCGCCTAATTTGGCTTTTATTGTAAAATTTCCGTCAAAATCAGTATCAGCGGTAGTTTTAGAATCGACTGCTACAACAATTGCCCCAGGAATTCCAACACCATTTTTATCTGACACTTTCCCTTTAATTACTTGACCAGACATATAAGCTGGAAGCAGAATGAGTGCTAAAAAAATAAAAATAAAATTTCTCATAAATTAATGATTTGTAAAAGTTAGTAGAGCTAAATTAAATAATTACAACGTTATAGTAAGTTATATAGAGTTACTACACGACTACATCAATTTGTTAAAGCAACACAAAAAACTAATGTTTATTAGTGGCTTAAAGGAATTACATCAAAAAAACAACACATTAAATGATGTAGTAATGATGAGTTATGATATTGCTAATAATTAATTAAAAAATAAGAATATGTGTAAAAAAAATAAGTTTTCTATATGGATAATAAAAATTTTGAGAGGTTTTCATCCTGTATAAGATTTAATTTCTTTCTTAATCTATAGCGTTGCAACTCAACACCACGGAAAGTAATATTCATCATCGGGGCAATTTCTTTAGAAGAAAGGTTCATTTTTAAATAGACACAAAGTTTGACATCCTTTGAAGTAAGATTAGGATATTTTTTAGTGAGGTTGATAATAAATTCGTCGTGAATTTGATTTAGGTTTGATTCAAAAGTTTGCCATTCGTGTTTGTTGATAGCATTTGATTTTATGACTTTTTTAATTTCGCTTTTAAGTTTATTAAAATCTACTTCAGTATCTAAAATTCCCTGAATATTTTCTATCATTTCGCTTTGCTTTGCAATAGAAAGTGATTTTCCTGTTACTTCGGAAGATTTTGTTTGCAATTTTAACTCCAGAATATGCTTTTCATATTCTTGTATATTTAATTCATTTTCCGCTTTTAATTCCATTTCTAGGATTTTCTTTTGATGCTTCAATTCTTCTTCTTGCAATTCTAATTTTTGAATGTAGCGCATTTTGTTCCATTTATAATACAAATATAAAATTGTACCTAAAACAGCAATGTACAAGACTATCATCCAAAATGAAAAATACCAAGGTTTAGCAACAATAAAATCGAAGCTTGAAATTTTGTTATAATTCAAGCCATCAAAATAATAAACAACAATATTCTGAGATCCACTGCTTAAATTATTTAAAACAATCATTCCTTCTTTCACTGGAATGAAATCACTTGATTCATTTATTTTATAAAACAGACGCGGCTTTGTAATGCCATAAATACCAGATATAATTCCAATTTTAAGTTCCGAATTATACTTAATTTTTGATTTATTTTCCACTAAATTTTCATCATTAAAAGCTTCAACCTTTATACTTGGACAATGACTGATTTTGTTTTTTAATTGAAGGGATATAAATCCATCATCCAGATTTAATAAATAATTGTTGTTGCTTTTGAAAATCTTTATGTTATCATTTATTATTTTTCCTCTATAATATTTCTCCTGAATATTATTCCAAACAAATTTATTTTCATTGGCATAAATATGATATAAAAGTCCTTCCTGAAGTACAACAAAGTTATTTTCGTCAATTGCAACTATATCCGAAATGTTTTTAAAATTAGAGTTAAACAATTCATTTTCTATCAATTGATTAGTTATAGAATTATAAGTATACCATGAATTGTGTATCAAAAAGAGGATTTCGTTTCGGAATTCAAATATTTTAACTCCAAAATCATCGGTAATTTTACTCTTTTGGGTTACATTTTCGATTTTAATTGTTTCATAAGTGTCGTTATACAAAATCCGATACAAACCCCTATAGTTATCTGCTGCCCAAATCTCGTTTTTTCTATTTTGAGCAACGTATTTTATAGGTTTAAGAAGCCCTTTAATAATATCCTTTTGAGACAAATCATTCGGATTTTTATATATCCAAACACCGCTATAAGATGCTTGCAAATAGGAATTATTTATATTGCTCTTGATCAAATTCCAACCGCCACTTATAGAGTTCAATTTAGAAAACAATCCGTTTTCATAAAGAAACGTTCCTTCGTTATGACCTATAAGATATTTATTATTTATTTTACTAATATTCCAAGCTTGACCTTGTGTCATTGGAACCATAGAAAAACGTTTGTCTTCATATTTAAAAATACCATGATTTGAGGCTATCAAATAGCCTTTGTCCGTAGTTGCAACTGAATATACCGAGCCTAAAGTACCGGAATTATCATAAAAAATCGAAATGGGTGAATTAACCTCAATATGAGCAATTCCGTTATCTAAACCCAACCATAAATTATTTTCTTTATCCTGACCAATACTCAAAATAGAATTGTTCATCAACACATTATTTCGGTTGATATTGATATACGAATTATCGTTTAAATTAAAAACATAAAGCCCTTTGCTTGCTGTGCCAATAATCAATTTATTGTTTTTTATAAACTTAGCAGCATTCACAATGGCTGTTTTTAAGGTTTCGTTTAAAGGACTTTTCCAAGGACTCAAAACCCCATTCTCAGAGATATAAACCCCATTTCTTTTAGTAAATATATAGGTTTTATTTTGATATTTTTCAATAGCGTGAATGACATTGTTTTCCAGAATATCCCAGCCTTTTATTTTTGAAATTTTAGAGTTATTCATTTTAAAAACACCACTATCCACTGAGGCAATCAAAAGTTGATTGTCAATTTGAAAGCAATAAGAAATAAGGAATGGAAATTTAGTTTTCTTAATTTTCTTGCCATCATAAAGGAAAATCTCGTTGAAGGATTGAAAATAAATTTTGTTGTTAAACTTAAAGATCTTCCAAATTTCCTCATTTTCACTGTCCTCAAAAACCTTTTTTCCGTTAGAAATTGAAACATAAATCATCTTTCCATCTTTGCGAAACCAATACCCAAATTCCTTATACGAACCTGAATAAATTTTTTTGCCATCTACCATTATCGAACGAATTATGGTTTTATTTGGCAATGTATATTTCTCCCATTTTACGCCATCGTAACGCAACAAATAATGATTATTGGCAAAATACATTGCCTTATCGTTCCCCTGGTCAACATTCCAAATCTGATTGTCTCCCTGATAGTTTGATTTATTATAATTTTCAACAAAAGGCAGCAACTCTTGAGAATAAAGTTGAAATGATATCAGACCGAAAAAAAGTAATTTTATGAATAAGGTTTTCAAAATTGGAGGATTAATTTTCAAATATAAAGACATTTTTCCAATAAAAACATAAAAAAAAGCTTCCCAATGGAGAAGCTTTGAATTTAAAATGAATTGTAATATTCAAATTATTTACCATCTACATAATCTTGCAGATAACTAAATCTTGGTGTGAGTTTGCCTTTTTCAGTAATTTTTGCCCGTTCTAAAATCCCGTCTTTGTCTCCATTAAAAAACGCAGGAATTACGTATTCCATAAACATTTCTCCAAAACCTTCACTGGCATCTTTTGGAAGTTCGCAAGGCAAATTATCCACTGCCATAACAACAATCGCCGCAGGATGAAAAACATCCACTTCTTTATTTTCACTCGGTAAATAACCGTACAAAGGATCTGCAATGGTTGCTGACCGGAGTGTGCAGGCAATAGAACCATTGGCATCACAAGAAATATCGGCAACAACTTTTATTTTACAATCTTTAGAGTTAAGCATTTCTCGAGTGAGGATATTTGGAGCTTCATTAGCATGAAAATGTGCCGTAATGTATATATCCGAAACTTTTGTAAAACGTTCAAAATTTGAAACATAGTCATGAGGATTCTGAAAAAAGTCATTAAAATCTAAAACCCTTCCATCCTTTCGAACATTATAATCCAAAACATCAATTTGGGTATAAACGGGTTGAACTAAACCTTCGGTAGCTCTCGCGCTGATTTTGTACCTTTCAAAGATAATTAAAACTTTGAAAATATGACTACAAAAAAAAGCATCCAGATTTATTAAGAGAGAACAAAATC
>NZ_JADHEC010000036.1 GCF_015277675.1 Flavobacterium soyangense | reverse complement strand
GAATTTTAGCTAAAATAACAGCTTTAACTTTGGTTCAATTCATCAATAGATTTATTTTTGAAAGACCAATAAACAATATTAAAACACAAATAGTTTAATTACACCCAACGGGTTAATAATAGATAATGAACCATTGAATAAATTATGGAAAAGCAAAGCAGGAATTATGCTTTCTCCTTTTTCTTTTAAATAGGTCATAAATGCACCTAAAATAAAGGTAATTACAAAACCCGAGATTAAAAATTGAATGTGTTGGTGTTCATCGAAATATACAGCGTGCCCAACACCAAATAAGATACATTGTATTAAAGCTCCCCATCCCATACTTGCACCAAAGATGTTTTTCCTCTGAATGAATACGACGTTTAATAATCCTAGCAAAACTCCTCTAAAAATGGGCTCTTCTGAAATGCCCGGCATAGTTAATTCAAACAATAAATATTCATTTGTTCTATCTCCTCCTGCAAGTCCGGACTCATAAATGTTATAGCCAATGCTTATCGCCAATAAGACAAAAAATGGTATCCAAACAGATTTGTTCACCTTGAAAGAAAAGCCCGCTTGATCCTTCGTTAAATACGGAGTAAAATATACAAAAGCTAAAGCAATTATTAGGCTCAAAAATTTTCCTTGCCAATTATAATTTAGTTTTTCAAGAAATGGAAGAATAGGGATGTAAAGAATTGCTATAGTTGACATGAAAAAAAATGAAAACACAATTAGCAAATATTTTTTTTCGGTTTTGCTAAACGATAAAAAAAGTAAAGTAATGATAATTGAAATTCCTAAATGAACTCCTACTGTAGCGATAGTTTGTTGTAATTCGGTCATTTGCTAGTGTTTTAAAAAAGTTTAAGTTTATTGTTGTGAAATTGCCTGAGACTAATTTACACTTCAAAGATGCAAATTCAAAAACTGTTCAAAATGGACTATAAACGCAATAAGATGGACAATTTTCCCTGTGATGACAATTGTTGATAATTAATGATTTATTATTCTTTATTAGTTTTTTATAGTTAAAGTTATTAGGTTTGATTATGTTTTAAGAAACTTAACATATATCGATAAGCTATAGGTTTTCGTTTTATAGTCGCTACAAAACCAGTTATAGAAAAATATTAAGATTTAGTGGAAATTCAATATATCGAAGGCGACCATAAATTAACACAATTTGAAAACATATTTGTTAAAATTGAAAAAATGAAAAACTAAAGTAATAAAGAAAATAAACCGAACGACCTACAGCAACATGGCAATACAGCGTGATTAGTGCTTTTTTAAAGACTTTTGTGAATAATCAAAGTTCAGGGGTTATGATAATTTTGATGCTAAAAAAAAACGCAGTATTGACAAACCGCAAAACATTGACAATCATTGTAAAGTGTCAAATCGAATAGTTAAAAAATTAAAAAAAAGTTTATAAATGGAAATTGTTGAACATACATTTGGAGAGTTTTTGATCACGACAGACAATACAAAGTTGGACGTTGTTGCAATCCACGACTTCTTATCAAAATATTCAGGTTGGAGTGATAATATCCCTTTTGATAGAGTAAAAACTTCTATTGACAATTCTCTAAACTTCGGACTTTTTCATTACAATAAACAAATAGGGTTTGCAAGAGTAATTTCAGATTTTTCGACTATTGCCTATTTGGGTGATATCTATGTTTTGGATAATTATCGTGGACAAGGACTTTCAAAAAAACTAATGGATGTTGTAATGGGACACCCCAATTTAAAAGGTTTGAGACGATGGATTTTATTGACTTCGACAGCAGATTGGCTTTATGAAAAGTATGGTTTTACTAAATTGCCAAAACCAGAATTGTATATGGAACTATTTACCCCAAATATTTATAAATCAGACAAGAAAACTTAATGAACAAACTAACGATAAAAGCTATTAACCGCTAACATTAGCCACAAGCGATTAGATCAATAAGCTTAATTTGTGCAATGGTTTGTATTTGTCAGAATTTGGTAAACCAAAAGATTATGCTAATTTAGTACCAAAGCACTTGTGGCTAGGAAAAAAATTAAGCCCTAACGGAGGACAGTAAAATTTATGAACACAGATTTAATTATTCAAAATATTAGCCAACATATACATCTCGACAAAACCGAGACAGACTTTTTTATTTCACTACTTCAAACAAAAAAACTTAAACGGAAAGAGTTTTTATTAAAGCAAGGCGACCTCTGCAAGACCGAAAATTTTATTATTAAGGGTTGTCTTCGAACTTATACAATTGACGACAATGGTTTTGAACATATTGTAATGTTTGGAATTGAAGATTGGTGGGTAGGGGATCTTTATAGTTTTCTTACTCAAAGTCCTTCAACTTATTTTATTGATGCATTAGAAGACTCAGAAATACTACAAATTACAAAAGTCAATCTTGACAAACTATTTGAGAGGGTTCCTAAGTTTGAACGCTTTTTTAGGCTGATACTTCAAAACGCTTTTATTGCGCAGCAACAGCGCATTAATCAAAATCTTTCTTACTCGGCTGAGCAGCGTTATTTAGATTTTATTGCCAAACATCCCAATTTAGAACAACGACTTTCCCAAAAACAAGTTTCGGCATATTTAGGAATTACACCTGTTTTTTTGAGTATCCTTCGCAGAAAATTATCCCAAAAATAATTTGTTAAACTACTTTAATTTTTATCCTTCTATTTCTCTTTTATTTTGCACTATTATTTAACAAAATAACAGAAAATGAAAATTGTAATTATTTACCACAGTGGATATGGACATACAAAAATTGTTGCCCAGCATATCCAAAAAGGGGCTTCAAGAGAATTGGAACAAGTATTGCTTTTGTCAACTCTTGAAGCTCAGGACAACTTTGAGTTGTTGCATCAGGCAGACACATTAGTTTTTGGTAGCCCTACTTATATGGGAACAATCTCTGCCGATTTTAAAAAATTTATGGAAGCGACAGGGAAATTTTGGTATACCCAAAAATGGAAAGACAAATTTGCTGCTGGTTTTACAAACTCATCAACATTAAATGGCGACAAGTTAAACACACTGCAACAACTTTCACTTTTTGCTTCTCAACATAGCATGCTTTGGATTTCAACAGGCATCTTGCCAAAGTTTGAAAACGACAAACAATTGGAAGAGCCCAACGGACTTGCAAGTTACTTAGGACTTATGACGCTTTCTGACAATTCAACAACAGAAGTAAACTTACCAAAAGGTTTAGAAACAGCTGAACTTTTCGGACAACGCATTGCGCAACTCACAAAACAATTTAAACAATCTAAATAATTAATAAAATGAAAAATATACTATTCAACACAAATAACGATTTGACAGGTTTAGTTACTCGTCTTACACTGGGTTTAATTCTTTTTCCACACGGCGCACAAAAGATGCTTGGAATGTTTGGTGGTTATGGCTTCACTGGAACAATGGGCTTTTTTACAAATACAATGCATTTGCCCTGGATAATTGGCTTCTTAGTGATTATCATAGAATTTATAGGAGTAGTATCATTAATAGTAGGTTTTGCAAGCCGCATTTGGTCGGTTTTAACAATTGTACTTTTTTTAGGAATTATTTTCACATCGCACCTTGACAATGGTTTTTTTATGAATTGGTTTGGGAATCAAAAAGGTGAAGGTTATGAGTATCACTTGCTAATAATTGGTTTATCTATAGCGACCCTTATCAATGGAAGCGGGAAATATTCCGTTGACGAAAGACTTCTTTAATAACGAAGGACAGAAGGGGAGGCGAAAACTGTATATTTGTGTAAAAAGGGCTGAATTGCGTAATTAAAAATCAGTTTTTTAATTACCTACATCACAAAACCGGATTAATGTTATCGGCAGCTATTTAATGATATTCTAAATATTCAGCAAACGGACTAAATAATAGCAAGTTTCGGATTTTATAACGACAGATTTCTTTCGATATTTGCATTATAAATTTCGAACATAATGAACGAACAACAAAATATTAATTATAACAGAATTGCAGAAGCAATTGATTATATAAAAGCAAACTTTAAAGAGCAGCCCAATCTGGATGAGGTTGCCGAGAAGGTTCATTTAAGTCCCTTTCATTTCCAGAGACTTTTTAGTGAATGGGCAGGCACAAGTCCAAAAAAGTTTTTACAATTTACAACTGTAGAATATGCCAAAACGCTTTTAAAAGATAATCAAGCAACACTTTTTGAGACAGCGTACGAAACAGGACTTTCAGGTACAGGGCGACTACACGATTTGTTTATAAACATAGAAGGAATGACACCCGCCGAATACAAAAATGGTGGGAAAAATTTAGGTATAAATTATAGTTTTGCGGAGAGTCCTTTTGGGAATATTATAGTGGCATCTACTGACAAAGGAATTTGCTATATGGCTTTTGCTGATAATGAAACTTTGGCCTTTTCAACTATGCAAAACCATTTTCCAAATGCCCATTTCAGACAGATGGTAGATTTAATTCAGCAAAATGCACTTTACATTTTCACTCACGATTGGACAAAATTAAATCAAATAAAACTGCACTTAAAAGGAACAGACTTTCAACTAAAAGTTTGGCAAACCCTTTTAAAAATTCCTTTGGGTCAACTTACAACCTATGGTGCTATAGCCACTAAAATTGAAAATCCAAAGGCTTCAAGAGCAGTAGGTACGGCTATTGGAAGCAATCCTGTTGCTTTCTTAATTCCTTGTCATCGAGTAATTCAATCTACAGGAATATTGGGTGGCTATATGTGGGGTAATACCAGAAAAACAGCCATTATTGGTTGGGAAGGAACAAAAACACATTCCGAATTTATTTAGCAAGTTTCGGGTTTTGTGACTAGAAGAATAGTTAGATTTTTGTATCAAATATTAAAGTCAAATAAAAATGAAACTAAAGGACGCCCAGACAGCGTACCTAAGTTTGCTAATTATTACACTATTTTTTAATCCATTTCAAATGAATGCTCAAAACAAAAGCGAAAAAAAAACATTTATTCTCATTCATGGCTCTTGGCATAGTGCTTGGAATTGGTACAAAGTAACACCCTTACTCGAAGAGCAAGGACATACCGTTTACTCCATTGATTTGCCAGGAATGGGAAGAGATAAAACGCCAATAGAAAATGTAAGATTCGATGCAACAATTCAACAATTGTGCAAACTTATTGATAGTATTCCCGGAAAAGTAATACTAGTGGCTCACAGCAAAAACGGAATATTCAATTCGCAATTAGCAGAATTACGACCAAATAAAATCGAAAAATTAATCTATTTAGCGGCGGTACTTGTTGCTAATGGAAAATGTGCCAAGGACTATTTTGTACTAGATGAAAAAGAAGTTTTAGGTGGTCATATTACGTACAATGGTACTATTTCTTCTATGCTTTTACCTGAAATTTATAAAGAAGGATTATACCACGATTGCCCTGATGACATTACGCAAATGGCAAATATTATTTTGTTACCCGAATCAACAGAGTCTGCAAAAGCAGAATTGAAACTTACGGAAGAAAATTATGGAAGTGTACCACGATATTATATTGAATGTACCGAAGACAGAGCAATAACACCTTGGTTGCAAGAGAAAATGTTAGCGGAAATGCCTTGTTTGAAAGTATATAAAATTGCATCTAGCCATTCGCCATTTTTTAGTATGCCTGAAAAATTGACAGATATAATATTAGAAATTTCAAGTTTATAGATATGTATAAAATAAAAAGTACAATAGAAAATATAGATTGGACATTCATTACTGAATCTATGCACGAAAAAGGATATTCAATTATTCCAAATCTTTTAACCAATTTTGAATGTTCTGAATTAATAACAGGCTACAACAATTCAAATGCTTACAGAAAAACGGTAGTAATGGAACGCTACCGTTTTGGTTTGGGCGAATATAAATATTTCAATTATCCATTACCAAATCTTATTCAAAGCATTCGAGAAAGTATTTATCCAAAATTGGCACCAATTGCAAACGCTTGGATGAAGGCACTAAATATTGCTACGACATTTCCTAATACACATCAACAACTTTTAGAACAATGCAATGCAAATAATCAATTAAAAGCAACCGTTTTGATTTTAAAATATGGCAAAGGCGGATTTAATACACTGCATCAAGATTTGTATGGAGATGTATATTTTCCCATTCAAACTGTTTTATTTCTAAACGAACCAGACCAAGATTTTACAGGTGGCGAATTTGTGTTAACCCAACAAACACCAAGAGCACAATCAAAAGCCATCGTATTAAAACCCAAGAAAGGCGATATGCTCATTTTTACCACTAACTTTCGACCAATAAAAGGGACTAAAGGGTACTATCGTGTGAATATGAAACACGGCGTAAGCGAAATTCAAAGTGGTGAAAGATACACTTTAGGGATTATTTTTCACGATGCATTAAGTTAAGGATGATAAAGCATAGTGAGATAAATGAGAGGGATTTACGAAGCAAAATCAAAGATAAAGTGATTACTTTTGGTGGAAATGTAAAGTTAAAAATATACGGAACATTAAAATGCAAATCAGGCAAACGAATGAAACGTGAAAACAGAGTTTTTTTCGCATCAGAAAACGAAGCCATTAAAAATGGTTTTCGACCTTGCGGACATTGCATGAAAATAGAATACAAAAAATGGATTTATTTAACAACGAAATAGACAGCTCAAAAAACGTATTACCAAAAGATGGTATTGCAAATTATTACGGGAAATTATTGAGTAATCAAAAAGCAAATCACTATTTTGATTGTTTAATGGATACAATCGAATGGAAAAATGACCAAGCCCTAATCTATGGAAAACTAATAATAACCAAACGAAAAGTAGGTTGGTATGGAGACAGCGATTTTGAATACACCTATTCTAACACCACCAAGCGAGCCTTACCTTGGACAAAGGAATTATTAGAGTTAAAATCAATAATCGAAGAAAAAACAGGAGAAATGTTCAATTCCTGTTTACTCAATTTATACCATAATGGTGATGAGGGAATGGCGTGGCACAGCGATGCTGAAAAAGATTTAAAAAAAAATGGAGCAATCGGTTCCTTAAGTTTTGGAGCAGAACGCAAATTTGCATTCAAGCACAAGGAAACAAAAGAAACCGTTTCATTAATTTTAGAACACGGAAGTTTATTGGTTATGAAAGATGCTACGCAAACTAATTGGTTGCATAGACTACCACCGACTAAACTAATAACCAAACCGAGAATAAACTTAACTTTTAGGACGATTGATTTATAAATTGTAAGTCAACTGATGAAGTAAAGTTTTATCCAGATGTTTCTGAAATAATTAAAAATACACAAGACCATAAGAATCATAAAGTCTGTTTTTTAGTTAAAAGCTCAATCCGAATCGCTCCATACTATGAAAAATTTTCAGGTATACAACTTGAACTTCGGAAGAAATTAGTAGCTACGTTTCTAGCAAACATCAAAAAAAGAATAATTCAAGGATAAATTGCTTCATAAAAATCCTGAGCAATTAAACGATATATAATGAATTAATGAAATTTATGTTGACACCAAACACATAAAAGAAAAAAATCTTTTCAAGATCTTACCTTTTGATTTCTAGAAATTTTAGATTAGTATTTTCATTGAAAAAAAGTTTAATATATCATAATTATCCTAAGATGTGCTAATTTAGAGCATGAGTACTTCCTAAAAAGGTCGCTGGTGACGTCCAATAATTATTTAAAGTTGATCATATTGCTGAATTTTCAATAATGAATTAATATTAATTTATTATTGCGTGTCAGTAATTTACATTTTCTTCGTCTATGAAAATAATTATTAATGGGATATGATGAGAATTTTTATAACAACAATAACTCTAATATTAACGACTTTTTGCTTTGCTCAAAGTACAATTCCAGAAGTTTTAGAGAAATTAAACAAAAAATCGGTTCCTTACATTACAGTTAATGAGCTCCAAATAAAGAACAAATATGTTTTGTTGGATACTCGGGAAATAAAAGAGTTCAATGTCAGCCACATTAAAAATTCTATTAATATTGGGTATGATAAATTTGATGCCCAAAAAGTCACATCAATTGTAAAGGATAAAAATGCTCTGATTGTAGTATATTGTTCCATAGGAGTGCGGAGTGAAAAAATTGGAGAAAACCTTTTTAAATTGGGTTATAAAAAAGTTTTTAATCTATACGGCGGTATTTTCGAATGGAAAAATAAAGGTGGAATTGTTGTTGACAATAAAAATGAAATAACCGAAAACATCCATACTTTTAGTAAAAAGTGGAGCATTTATCTCAAAAAAGGCAATCAAATTTATGAAGAGTAACGCACTGATAATTTTTATACGAAATCCCCAATTAGGAAAAGTAAAAACTCGATTGGCAAAAATAATTGGTGATGTAAATGCTTTGGAAGTTTACAAGGATTTACTCCTTCACACAATGAATGAAACCCAAAGTCTAGAATGCGATAAATTTGTTTTTTATGATCAATACATTGTAACAGATGATATTTGGTCGGAAAATCTATATGAAAAAAGAGTACAGTTTGGGGAAGATTTAGGAGCAAAAATGCAAAATGCTTTTCAAAATGTATTTGATTTAGGGTATCAGAATTGTATTATAATTGGGAGTGATTTATTTGATTTAAAATCCGATATTATTGATAATGCATTCAAAAAATTACAAAATAATGAAGTTGTTATCGGCCCTGCCGAAGATGGAGGCTATTATCTCTTAGGCTTAAAAAACATAATTCCTTCGCTTTTTAAAAATAAAAAATGGGGAACTTCGACGGTTTTGTCATCAACAATTAAAAATTTGAAAGACTATAAAATTGAGGTTATTGAAACCCTTAACGACATTGATACTTTTGAAGATTTAAAAAAAAGTAATTATAAATTTAAAACTATTTTAGAATGAAAAAAATTGCCCTTTCAGTAGTAATAACTCTCCTTTTTATAGGACAAAACATCAATGCCCAAAGTACTTGGACACGCGAAAAAAATAAAGTTTATGCCCAATTAAGTGTTACCGGATTGTTTTACAATCAGATAGAATATCATGGAAAAACAACTGATTTAAACTCAGATTATACAGATATAACTACGCAGTTATATGGAGAATATGGAATTACTAACAAATTAGAAGCGCAATTAATTTTGCCTTTCAAATCGGTTAGTTATCAAACAAACGGGACAAATAATTCCCAGAATTTGTCAGGACTTGGAAACCTTACCATAGGATTAAAATATAAAATTTATGATCACAAATGGAAAATTAGTTCAGGGATACAATATGCAGCAAATTCGATCACAAAAGATGCATCAAAAAGTCTTTCAACGGGATTCAATGCCAACACTATTTTACCTTACGTGACTGTTGGTACTAGCCATGGAAAATGGTATTATTTTGGGAATATCGGTTACGGATATTTGGATAATAATTATTCTGATTACATTAAATTATCTGCTGAAGTTGGTTACAATATTATTCCAAAAGGGTACATAATCGTGGCTTTTGACAGTCGAAATGTTGTTTCGAAAGAAAACGCTTTCTACAATGATAACAATCAATGGCCTTCCTATTTGGATAGACAAACTTTTGATGCTTTAGGATTAAAATTAAATTACGAATTTAAGAAGGATAAATTTGGAGTCAATTTTTCAACTTTTGGAGCATTCGGAATTGATAACGCACCATTGGCTCCAACTCTAAATTTAGGACTTTATACCAAATTTTAATATAAACCAATACATTCAAATAATTTTCAATTCCTACTTGGGCTACTCAATTACTTGAAAAATGAAATTGTTTTTTCGGATTGGAATAATTATTTTTATGGGTTATTAGCTATATAATTTGTCGTTTGGGCATTAGAAATAATTTTCCCTTGGAGGAAAAATCTCGATATATAAGGTTGTTTTTAACGATGAAAATGTATTCCCATTAGTGTAAATAAAGCAAGAATTTTATCCTTTCAGAAAATAATATGTCAGGTTTATTCTTTCTTTGAGTCTTAACTATAATAAATTTAATTAAAAATGAAAAAATCACTTCTACTCTTAACATTCTTTGCTATTATTTGTGGCGCAAAAACTAATGCGGCGATTACTGAAATAGCTCATGAGAATAAAATTGAAACAGCAATAAATCATTCAAAATGGAATGAATTATTACAAAAACACGTTTCCAGTAAAGGGAATGTAGACTATAAAGGGTTTAAGAAAGATGCCCTTGCTTTACAGTCTTATTTAGATTTATTGGCAAAAAACACTCCAGAGAAGTCATGGTCAAAAAATGCAGTTTTGGCTTATTGGATTAATGCCTATAATGCGTTTACCGTTAAATTAATTCTGGATAATTATCCTATTAAAAGCATAAAAAAGATCAACGGTCCTTGGGACAAAGAATTTTTTGCCTTGGGAGGTAAAAAATATAGTTTGGGAGAAATTGAACATAAAATCTTACGAAAAATGAATGAACCAAGAATTCATTTTGCCATCAATTGTGCTTCATTTTCTTGCCCAAATCTAGCAAATGAAGCTTACACTGAAGCGGAATTAGAAAAACAATTATCACGAGCCGCCAAAAGTTTTTTAAACGATGCTTCTAAAAATGCTATTAGTGCAAACAAAGCCGAATTGTCCCAAATTTTTGATTGGTTTTCCGATGACTTTAAAAAGAACGGGACATTAATTGACTTTATAAATAAATACAGTTTAGTTAAAATGGATGATAACGCAAAAATCAGTTTTAAAGATTACAACTGGAATTTAAATGAATAAAATCTCCATAATTATTCCCATACTTAACAAAGTCGATGTCATGCATCGACTTTGTTGCATTTAGAAAATACAATCTCAAAGACTATTGATTACGAAATTATTTTTGTTGATGGCGGCAGTAACGACGGTTCCCAAAAAAAAATCAAAAAGTATCCAAAAACAACTTTAATTTACTCTGAAAAGGGAAGAGCAAAGCAACTAAATGCTGGAGCGAAAGTGGCTTCAGGTGGTATTTTATATTTTTTGCATTGCGATAGCTTTCCTCCAAAAAATTTTGATTTACATATACTCAAGCAAGTTCAAAAGGGATATAAAGCGGGTTGTTTTCGAATGAAATTTGACTATTTTCACCCCGTTTTATCAGTTTCCCAATGGTTTACAAGAATAAACCACATTTCGTGTCGTGGTGGTGATCAATCCTTATTTATAACTAAAGAATTGTTCTATGAAATTGATGGTTATGATGAAAGTTACGTTATTTATGAAGACAATGAAATCATCAAACGGTTGTACCAAAAAAAACAATTTATAATCATTCCCAAATATCTAACAACATCTGCCAGAAGATATCGGAAAAATGGTATCTGGCGACTACAATATCATTTTATGGTCATTCATCTCAAACAACGATTAGGACACTCTGCAGAAAGTATGTTATCCTATTACAATAAAAACGTGAAGTGAAAACTTCTAAAAATATTGTCCAATTCCAAAAACAAATCCATTGGAAGCATCTTTGGTAATGCCATAACCGTAATCAAGTCGGAATACCGCATTAAAAATAGTTTTATGGATAAAACGAATTCCTAGTCCAGGATAGACTCTAATGTTTTTCTGGCTGGTGAAGTCACTAAAATCACCTCCAGCGTTTCGCCAAGTACCGCTATCGATAAAAGCATTTCCTTGCAATACAAACCTTTTTTCTTCCAAAATTGTTTTTCGGAATTCAGTGTTAAAAATAATGGCTCCAGTTCCCCTATCAATAATATTACCAACACCTCTAATGTTTAAATTATTGTCAACAGGAAAAGGCGCAAATGGATTGTTATTGTTTGTAGCCAATCCTAATCGAAGTCTAGAAACCCAGTTCCCTTTGCTTCCCAATCTTTTGTAATATAAAAAATCATTCCAGCCAATTAAAAACTTTTTTTGAGAATTACTGTTTGGAACTACATATTGAAAAACAAGATTACTCTTGAAACCATTTACTAAATAGAAATCAAAATTCACATTATCAAAAGAATACTCTGCCTTGACAAGCTGCTTATTGATGTCAAAATTTTGTGAAATCTCAGCAAATTTTGCTCCGTCAATATAGTTATATTTTTCATTGAATAAAACAACACCAAGCTTTAGCTGATTTTGATAATTTACTTGAAAAATAGTCAATACTTCAAATGAGGTATTGGTATACTTATAATTAGATTTAGCTTCATTTATATAAACAGGTTCTTTGCTTATTAATTTTTGAATATTGATTTCAAATCCAAACTTTGAATTAAAAAATTGAGGTGATGAAAAATTAATGCCCCCGGAATTATACTCGTTAAATTGGTAAAAACCTCCGATTGTATTGTTTTTACCTAAGAAATTGTATTCATACAAACCAACTCTATAAGCTCCAAAACCACTTGTGGTCGATGCAGAAAAATAAGGAATTATGGTAAAATTCTCGATTAGGGTAAAACTCAAAGAATACAAATTATCAAAGGTCTTAATTACCGAAAAATTTACTTTCGAAATTCCATTTAACCGTTGTAAAACTTGAATATCTTTTTTGATTGTTAAGCTATCCAATATTCCGCCACTTTTGGTTTGTATCAAATTTTTTATAAAATCAATATTCATCTTTTTTGTTCCCAGAAAGTCTATTTTACCAATAGTATTTTCTTGAGAAAATCCCATAAAAGTTATCATTAGAAAAATAAAATATAGTCTAGGCAAGAGTTAAAAATATTAGATTACAAATATCAATATAAAAATTGATTCTTTTTATATTTATTGTTTTGTCAGGAAAAGACATTTTATAGACTAATACTAACTATTTAAATACACTATCAGATGAAATTTATCTTTCTATTAATTACAATTTTTACTTTTTCTCTTTCTTTTGGGCAAACAGACTCAACATTTGTGGAAAAATCCAACATTCAAAACTACACACCATCTAAACTTCTTGAAAAAGGAAAAATAGATATTAAATGGTTCAATAATTTATACACACAAACTCGTTCTGAAAGTAATGGAAACACAATCGATGTTCCAAGATCTAACTTTTTTACAACGTCTCTCGAAGTTTTTACTGGAGTTTCTAATAACAAAAAAATAAATGCTGGTGTTATCATTGAATATCGTTCTAACACGTTTAACGGTCAAGATGTAACAAGTGTTTTTGATTTTAAAAACGAGGCAGGAAAATCCAGAAATGGACTTTCGCATATTGCCCCCTCAGTAAAAATTTCGCCTTTTAAAAACTTATCAAATTTTTCTGTACAAAGCTCCTTTTTTATTCCATTGCTTAACGAAGAAAGTAATGGCAATGGCTATTTGGCTAACAAAAGTTACATTTGGCAAAACCGTTTTTTTTATGACTATACTTTTTCAGGAAATAAATTCCAATTGTTTACTGAGTTGGGATCCCGATTTTTCTTTGGTAAAAAAGGAGAAGGCTATGCTAATAATAGTTTAGAATTAGCTCCTGGGATCTTTTTGAGTTATTTCCCTTCCAATAAATTTACCGTGCTTACCTTTGTTCAACATGCACAGTTGTTTAGTTTGGGGAATAAATTTGAGCAAAATTACACCGCTTTAGGTTTTGGTGCCAAATATCAATTATTAAAAACATTAAACTTAGAAACTTTGTATAGCAAGTTTGTTCGTGGCAATGATACCGGTTTAGGACAATCGTTTAATCTAGGTTTGAGAATTATTTTTTAATAGATTTTACGTAAATAATATTTTTTTAGTTTTATAAAATATTACATTTATCAAAAATAAAAATATGGAACATATAGTCATTATTGGGAACGGAATTTCAGGCATTACACTTGCCCGTCATATCCGGAAACAATCCGATCACAGAATTACCATTATATCCTCAGAAACTGAATTTTTCTTTTCTCGAACTGCTTTGATGTACGTTTTTATGGGGCATATGAAATTTGAACATACTCAACCTTATGAAGACGATTTTTGGAAAAAAAACAAAATAGATTTAATAAATGGTTTTGTTGAAAGTGTTGACACGAGTGCTAAAAAAGTATTTTTTGAAGACCAAACATCATTGAATTATGACAAATTAGTAATTGCGACAGGCTCAAAATCAAATAAATTTGGATGGAAAGGCCAAGATTTAGAAGGCGTTTTAGGATTATATCACAAACAAGATATAGAAAAACTAGAATTACTTGCTCCAACTTGCCAACGAGCGGTTATTGTTGGTGGGGGATTAATCGGGATTGAATTGGCAGAAATGCTCCGTTCCCGTAATATTCCAGTTACGTTTTTGGTACGGGAAAAGAGTTTTTGGGATGCTGTTTTACCTTCTGGCGAAAGTCAAATGATTAATAAGCATATTCTCGAACATCATATTGATTTGAGATTGGAAACGGGTTTGCAAGAAATTATATCTGATGAAAATGGCTATGCAAAATCCATAATCACCGACAAGGGAGAAACTATTGAATGCCAAATTGTCGGTTTGACTGCTGGTGTTTCGCCTAACGTAGATTTTCTTAAAAATTCAGGTATAGATTTGGGGCGCGGCGTAAAAGTAAATCGCTTATTGGAAACCAACATCAAGGATGTTTTTGCGATTGGCGACTGTGCCGAACAACACGAAGGAATAGGTTTGCGTCGTCCAATCGAAGCTGTTTGGTACACCGGTAGAATGATGGGCGAAGCTCTCGCACAAACATTAACTGGAAATCCAACTCAATACAATCCGGGACATTGGTTTAATTCCGCTAAATTTTTAGATATAGAATATCAAACCTATGGTTGGGTTTTTGCAAAACCATTGGAATATGAGGAACAATTTTATTGGGAACATTCCTCAGGAAAAAAAGCCATTCGAATTTCGTTTCATAAAGACACCAGAGCTTTTTTAGGGATCAATACTTTTGGAATTAGAATGCGTCACGAATTTTTCGACAAAGTTCTTACCAAAAACCTATCGGTTGATTATGTAATTCAACATTTTAGGGAAGCTAATTTTGACCCTGAATTTTTTACATCGCACAAAATCGAAATCCAAGAACAATTTATCACGCAATTTGTAGGGCAAAAAACAATATAATTATGAGCAAATTAACAGGAAATATTTCTATCGCATCGCATCAAAACAATAAATTGAGCAGTATTCAAAAATTAGGTTTAGCAATAGGGTTTATTGGTTTATTTATCTTGGTATTGGCCTTTTTTAATGTTTCGTTTCCAAATAAGACAGTTTGGTTTACAATTTCCATAGCATCCATTTTTATTGGGATTATACTATATGCCAGAAGTACCTATTTATCTCGACCTGAAGGAATTAGTAATAACGGCCTTTTTCAAAAATCACTTACAAACAGGGGCGTTTTTGCATGGATAATCGGCATCTTACTTACCAGTTTTTATATCGCTTTATATTGGTTTCCAAAATATTTGGGTCTTGGAGAAAACGGAGCCGAAAATACTGGAATTGTCGGTTTTTTCGACCCATTGAGTTTGTTTTTAAACGGTAAAATTGCCAGCCAATGGTTTGTTTACGGATCAATGTATACCGTTGCGATTCTGGGTTTGGGTTATAAATTTATCTTAAAATACAGGCATAACAAATACCAACTGGTTAGAACGATTTCCGTAATGTTTTTTCAATTGGGTTTTGCTTTTTTGATACCCGAAATTCTCGAAAAACTAAATCCCGGAAAAGAATATTTTGCCAAAGATTTGAAAAATATGTGGCCCCTTAATTATTATTTTTTTAATGATTGGCATTTAAAAGCGTTATTGCATGGTGGAAATCTTGGAATGTTTATGTTGGTTTTCGGGATTGCAATGATATTTATTATTTCGCCAATTTTAACATATTTCTATGGGAAACGTTGGTATTGCTCTTGGGTTTGTGGTTGCGGAGGTTTAGCCGAAACGGCTGGGGACAGCTTTCGTCATTTATCTAGTTCTACTCAAAAGGCTTGGAAAATTGAACGCTGGTTGATTCATTCCGTTTTAGTTTTTTCATTTGTTATGACAATTGCGGTGATTTTTACTTTTTTATCTAATAATCCAGAGTTGAGCATTATCACAAGAAACCAATTTGTATACGGAATTGTCGTTTTTTTAGTTGTGTTTACCAGTGTTTTATACATTTTTAAGCGCAATGATTTGGATGCTGACGCAAAATTTACAATGTTGTCGTTAGTTGCAATAATAATTATTTCTTTATTGATAAATTTCTTTTCTGGAAATCAAAATATACTTTTTATTGATAGTAACAAACTTCGGGAATGGTATGGTTTTGCAATTGGTTCGGCGTTCAGTGGCGTAGTTGGTGTGGGATTTTATCCAATATTAGGAAACCGGGTTTGGTGTCGTTTTGGTTGCCCAATGGCAGCGATTTTAGGTTTACAACAACGTTTATTTTCTAAATTTAGAATCACCACTAATGGTGGACAATGCATTTCTTGCGGAAATTGTTCGACACATTGCGAAATGGGAATTGATGTTCGCAGTTATGCCCAAAAAGGTGAAAATATAGTGCGTTCTTCTTGTGTGGGTTGCGGAATTTGCTCAGCAGTTTGCCCTCGAGGTGTATTGAAATTAGAAAACGATACGCCAACAGGAAGAATTAATTCCAACGACATTTTGTTAGGAAACGATGTTAATCTTATGGATTTGATTAACAATAAATAAAAATAAATTTTACAAATTACCACAGATTTATTTGAGAGAATTGAAAAATTTTGTGGTAAAAAATTGATAAATGCATAAATTAATTTACCTGCTTATTCTCCTATCTTGCATACGAGTTTCAGGGCAAAAAGTATATTTCAAAGAGTATTTTGGAAATGGA
Organism: Flavobacterium soyangense; assembly: GCF_015277675.1. GTDB lineage: Bacteria > Bacteroidota > Bacteroidia > Flavobacteriales > Flavobacteriaceae > Flavobacterium > Flavobacterium soyangense. The sequence continues at coordinate 19,032 of NZ_JADHEC010000036.1, read as the reverse complement.
AAAATAAAATCCGAGGGCTGGTTAATAGAAGGCCAAAAGGTTGATTATTGGTTGTATTATTACGAAAACGGCGACAAAAAAGAAGAAGGCCATTTTGCAAACAATAAAAAAAGTAAATGGTGGATTTTTTATAATATTAAAGATGAAGTAAGTAAAAAATGTGAATTTGCAAATGATAAAATGCATGGGCTTTGTTTAATTTATAAAGACGGAGCAATTATTCGAGCTGAAAAATACCAAATGGGCAAAAAAATTAAGCAATGGAATTCAATAAAGGAATTTAAAAAGGACAATCCAATATATTTATTATGAGCATTATAAAAGTAATTATTCCTGCTTATAATGAAGAAAAAGCAATAGGAAATGTAATCAAGGAAATTCCTAAATTTGTTAATGAAATAATTGTAATAAACAACAATTCTACAGACAATACTGCTAAAGAGGCAAAAAAAGCGGGAGCGACAGTCCTTTCAGAAAGCAAAAAAGGATATGGCTATGCTTGTTTAAAAGGGCTTGAATACATTGCTAAACATGAATCAAAACCAGATATCATAGTTTTTCTAGATGGTGATTATTCAGATTATCCAGAGGAATTAAGCAAAATTATTGCTCCAATAGTAGGAGGAAAGGTAAATTTTGTAGTTGGAGCTCGAGTTGCGAATCTTCGCGAAAAAGGATCAATGACACCGCAGCAAATTTTTGGAAATTGGTTAGCAACTTTCTTGATGAAATTGCTTTTTAATGCAAAATTCACTGATTTGGGTCCCTTTCGAGCTATTCGATATTCAACGCTTTTAGATTTGGATATGCAAGACAAAACTTATGGTTGGACGGTCGAAATGCAACTAAAAGTGTTAAAGAAAAATATTCCTTACACAGAAATACCTGTACATTACAAAAACCGAATTGGTGTTTCTAAAGTCTCTGGCACCATAAAAGGTACGGTTATGGCTGGAATAAAAATAATTAGTTGGATTATTAAATATACTTTCAAAAAATAAATATGGTTTTAATTCTTTCGTATCTTACATTGTTTTTTTATAGTCTGGCTATCCTATTGATATTTTTTTATAGTTTGGCACAACTTAACTTGCTTATCAACTATTTGCAAAGTAAAAAAAGCACGTTACAATTAGAAAAATTTAATTTTTCTAATCCTGATGAAATTCCTCTGGTGACCATACAATTACCCATTTATAATGAAAAATATGTGGTACAACGGCTAATAGACAATATTGTATTAATGGATTATCCAAAAGGCAAACTCGAAATTCAAGTGCTTGATGACAGTACTGACGACAGCGTCTTACAAACTATAAATTTAGTCAATAAATATGCCGATCAAGGTATCGATATCAAACACATTACTCGACAAATTAGGACGGGCTATAAAGCAGGCGCATTAAAAGAAGGCTTGTTGACTGCCAAAGGTGAATTTATAGCTATTTTTGATGCGGATTTTATGCCTCAAAAAGATTGGCTTTTTAAGACAATTCCAAGTTTTAAAGATCCTAAAGTCGGTGTTGTGCAAACCCGATGGGGACATTTAAACAGAAATTATTCCGTACTTACTAGAATTCAAGCTTTTGCACTCGATGCGCATTTTACACTAGAGCAAACAGGAAGAAATTCGAAACAACATTGTATTAATTTTAACGGAACGGCTGGAATTTGGCGAAAATCCTGTATCATCGATGCTGGAAATTGGGAAAGTGATACGCTGACTGAAGATTTGGATTTGAGTTATCGCGCACAACTAAAAAACTGGAAATTTGTATACCTCGAAGACGTAGAAACGCCTGCTGAATTACCGGCAATAATTAGTGCTGCTCGTTCTCAACAATTTAGATGGAACAAAGGCGGTGCCGAAAATTTCAAAAAAATGGCTTCGAAAGTCATCCATTCTAAGACGATCACAGCCAAAACTAAGTTTCACGGAATTTTGCATTTACTGAATAGTTCCATGTTTTTGGCAATTTTTGCAATGTCAATTTTGAGTGTTCCAATGCTTTTTGTGAAAAATTATTTTGATCACATTAAACTATTTTTTGATATAATGACTTTTTTTATAATAACATCCGTGATTTTTTTCACTTGTTATTGGTTTACTTTCAAGAATATACAAGGAAGCGGATTTAAAAATTTTCTCAAATATGTTGGCTTGTTTTTTACCTTTTATTCCATTGCGATGGGATTTTCATTTCAAAATTCGATTGCTGTTTTAGAAGGATTTATTGGGAAAAAAAGTGAATTTGTGAGGACGCCAAAATTTAATATCGAAACATTAAAAGAAAAATGGAAAGACAATATTTATATGTCCAGAAAAATATCAAAAAATACAATTGTCGAAGGACTGTTGATTTTTTATTTCCTTTTCGGATTGTACAGTGGTTTCAAGCTCAATGATTATGCCTTGTATCCGTTTCATCTGATGCTGCTTTTTGGTTATAGCTATGTTTTCGTGCAATCTGTAAAATCAAACTAAGTTGCTCTCAATAAATCCTAAATATCTTACTTTTATACTGGCGTTTTTACTGGTAATTTGTTATTCTGTTTTGGGCTATTTTTTTGAAAGGCAACAGTTCGGAATTCTTTTTTTACTGTATGCAACGGCTTTTGTTTCGACCTATTATTTAATTAAAACCAATGGAATAAGTTCAGTTTACTATTTTAAAATCGGACTATTTTTTAGAATTATACTTCTTTTTTCAACACCATTTCTTTCTCAGGATTTTTATCGATTTATATGGGATGGACGGTTGATAGCAACCGGAATAAATCCATACGGATTTTTACCAAATCAAATAATAAATTCCATTGCCACTTTCCCGCAAGCAGGAATTTTGTATGAAAAAATGGGAAGTTTAAGTGCTTCTCATTTTTCTAATTACCCTCCTTTTAATCAATTTATTTTTGCTTTGGCAGGAGTGCTTACGGGGAAATCAATCCTTGGTTCTATTTTAGTTTTTAGGATAGTAATCATTTTGGCAGATATTGGAATTTATTATTTTGGGCGAAAATTATTGTTGGCACTTAATCAAAACCCCAACAAAATGTTTTGGTATTTTCTAAATCCTTTGGTGCTTATAGAACTCACGGGAAACCTCCATTTCGAAGGGGTGATGTTGTTTTTTTTCGTTGGCAGTATGTACCTGTTGCATCAAGGTAAATGGAAATGGGCCGCACTGGTATTGGGTTTATCAATTTCAACCAAACTATTACCACTGTTATTTTTACCATTGTTTTTTCAAAAATTTGGGTTTAAAAAAAGTATAGTATTTTATGGAATTGTAATCGGAATAAATCTAATCTTTTTTTTACCGTTTTTGTCTCCCGAATTGATTCATAACTATTCCGAAACGATTGGTTTATGGTTTACTAATTTCGAATTCAACGCCAGTATTTACTACGTTATTCGTGAAATTGGTTTTTGGATTACGGGGTATAATGTTATTCATACCACCGGAAAAATAATTCCCATTTTGATGATTTTATACTTAATTTATAATGCCTTTTTTGGAAAATGCAAATCAACATCGGACTTGCTTCAAAATATTCTAATCGTTTTAAGCGTCTATTTTTTTACATCGACAACTGTCCATCCTTGGTATATAATTAATCTGGTTGTGATTGGGGTTTTTACAAAATTCAAGTTTCCAATAGTATGGAGTTTTCTAATTATATTGAGTTATTTTGCCTATTCCAATCCTGAATTTAAGGAGAGTATTTTTTTGCTAATTGTTGAATATTCAGTAGTTTACGGAATATTTTTTTATGAAATAACAAAAAAATCCAATAGTAACATATTAACAAATCCGCTATAATTTTACGATGAAGAAAACCATTCTGCTTTTAATTTTTATGCACTGCTTCTGTTTTTCACAGGGAATTTCATTAAACAAAATAAAAGGCGTTAATTTTGTTTCCCCAAAAAATAAAAGTAAATTATCAGGAATTGATAATTTAAAAAATATAAACTCCAATTGGATTGCCATTTGCCCATTTAGCTTTTTGAATGCGAACAGCAGTAAAATTGAGTACAACTCTCCTAAAAATTGGTACGGAGATACTGAAATTGGGATGATTTCTGCCATTAAAAAAGCAAAGGAAACCCATTTGAAAATTTTATTAAAACCGCATTATTGGGTAAATAATATTGGTTGGGCTGGAGATTTTGACTTAAGTGGCAAAACAATGAACAATTGGGAAGAAAATTATAAAAATCATTTACTGTATTTGGCCAGAATTGCAGATAGCTTGGATGTGGAAATGCTATCAATTGGCACCGAATTGAAAACATATACCAGTAATCACCCTAAATTTTTCGAAAATCTAATCCGTGAAATTAGGAAAGTCTATAAAGGAAAACTTACTTATGCAGCAAATTGGGACGAATATGAGCATATTAAGTTTTGGGACAAGTTAGATTATATTGGTATTGATGGCTATTTTCCATTATCCGACAAAAAAACACCGCAAATCGAAGATTTAGAACCAAAGTGGAAAACCATTAGTATGCGATTAAAATTATTTAGCGAAAAGTACATGAAGAAAATTATTTTCACCGAATACGGTTATCGAAGCGTTGATTTTGCTGCCAATAAACAATGGGAATTTGAAAAAACAGCAAATTCTAAAAACATAAATTTAAAAGCACAAGAAAATGCCTATTCCGCCTTTTATAACACTATCTGGCAAACCGATTTTGTAGCTGGGGGATTTGTTTGGAAATGGTATGACGAAAATGCTGTCGAGAAGGAATTAAATTCAGATTATTCCCCACAGAACAAGCCAGTCCAAAAAATTATTAATAAATGGTATTCTAAAAATTAAAATTATGAATCTACAAATTGTATATATAGGCATTCTTTTTTCTATCTTTTCTTGTAATTCTAATCAAGATACCATAGCTCAACGACCTGCAATAAAAGAACCAGTAGTTGCTAATTTTGATATAAAAGGAGTAAACTATGTAGCAACAAATTCTCCAATTAACATCGATAATATTATTCCATTAGCTAATATAAATTGTGGTTGGATATCCCAAGTACCTTTTGCGTTTTGTAAATTAAATTCACCAACTGTCCGATTTGACCCCGTAAACTCTTGGTGGGGAGAATCTGATCTTGGAATAACGACCACGACAAATTTGGCAAAATCCAGAGGAATCAAAACAATGATGAAGCCACAATTATGGGTTATGGGATCTTATACTGGTGTTTTTACGCTGTCATCTGAAAGTGATTGGTTAATCTGGGAAAACGACTATCGCAATTACATTTTGCATTTTGCAACATTATCAGAAACTTTGGGTATCGAAATGTTTTGTATTGGAACCGAAATGAAATTAGTAGTCCAAAATAGGCCTGCCTTTTGGAATGATTTAATTGATAGAGTTAGAAAAGTGTATCGCGGAAAATTAATTTATGCCGCCAACTGGGACGAATATTTACAAGTGCCATTTTGGGACAAACTTGACTATATAGGCATTGATGCTTATTTCCCCGTGTCAAACTCAATAACTCCAACGGTTGATGAAGTTGTAACGAACTGGAATGCTCACATAAATAAAATTAATCAACTCCGAAATACATTTAGCAAAAATGTGATTTTTACCGAAATTGGTTATAAAAGTGTCGACAAAACTACTTTTGAACCTTGGAATCCTACATCAACAAACTTAAATTTTCAAGCACAAACCAATGCGTATCAGGGATTTTTTGAGGCATTTGCAAACAAAAGTTGGTTTAAAGGAGCATTTTTGTGGAAATGGTATCCAAAGAACGAAACTTCAGGAGGATTAGGCAATGAAGATTATACTCCGCAAAACAAACCCGTTGAAGCACTTATAAAAAAGTGTTTTTAAAATGTAGCATTATTTTGCATAAAAAAAACCGTCTTGTACAACAAGACGGTTTTCAAAATTATTTGTAAAAATTATTTCGATTTCAAGAATAATAAGGCTCCTGAATCCATACAATATCTCAGTCCTGTTGGAGCCGGTCCATCATCAAAAACGTGTCCTAAATGCCCTTCACATCTTGCGCATACTATTTCGCCTCTAACGGTTCCGTAGCTTCTATCTACAACTTCTTTTACTCTGTTTTTTTGTATAGGGGCGTAAAAACTTGGCCAGCCTGTTCCTGAATCAAATTTTGTTTTTGAAGAGAACAAAGGCAATTTGCAACCCGCACAAAAGTAATATCCTTCGGCGTGATTGTCGTGATATTCATTATTAAAAGGTGGTTCTGTTCCTTGTTCCCTTAAAATAAAATACTGATTTGGCGTTAGATCCTTTTTCCATTGAGCATCCGTTTTTACTACTTTTACAAGTGATGTATCGGACAATGATAATCCCTGTTGAATTGCTAAGGGCAAATCTTTAACTTCTTTATTTTTGGATCCCATGCAAGCCACTATCGATATCAATAATAATGAGATTCCTGCTATTTGCGTGTGTAGTTTCATTTTTTTTATTATTTATGATTTTGCTTTTAATTTACCTTTAAATGTCTTTTTAAAAAGCTCATATCTAGGAATAGAAACGTTAGTTACGTAAGGGTTTTCACCGTTAGAATGTAACTTAATATAATTTTGGTGATAATCTTCTGCTTTGTAAAAATCAGACAAAGGCTTAATTTCTGTTACAATAGGATTCGAGAAAACCTTTTTTCTTTCTAATTCTGAAATTTTAGCTTTAATAATACTTTTTTCGGCTTCATTTCTATAAAAAGCAATTGAACGATAGGATGGCCCTCTATCAGGACCTTGTTGATTGGGAGTTGTTGGGTCTTGTGACGCAAAAAAGGCATCGACTAGTTGGCTATAACTAACAACTTTTGGGTCATAATAAACCAAAACAGATTCGGCATGACCTGTTTGTTCGCCTCCAACTTGTTCATAAGAAGGGTTTTTGGTAGTTCCTCCTGTGTAACCTGAAACAGCTTCGTCTACACCTGCTATTGCTTCAAAAACGTGTTCGCTACACCAAAAACAACCTTCGGCAAAGACAGCAATGGCCTTGCCTGGTTTTGGTTCAGTAGACAATTTTTTAGTTTGCCCGTTTGAATTGCAACTGTATAAACTTAGTAATAATAAAGAAAAACCTAAAAATTTTGTTTTCATAAGTATGTTATTAATTTTTAGCAAAATAAGCCGTAAATTTTAACCTAATTTGTCGGTTACTTTACAAATTAAGACTAAATTAATAAATTATCTTTGTGATGCCAAAACAACAAAGAAAATTATTTATGGAAATTGTCAAAGAAAATTCAAAAAAAATACTTGAAAAATGGGTTAATCACTTTAGTGATGAGCTTTTTACTTGGGCATTATACAAGACTTCATCAAAAGAAACGGCTGAAGATTTAGTGCAAGAAACGTTTATGGCTGCTTTCAATAAAATAGATACTTTTCAGGGTAAAAGTCAACCAAAAACCTGGTTATTTTCTATTCTCAATAATAAAGTGATTGATTATTACCGTTTGAGTGCCAAAACAACTAAACTAACTTTCAGTATTTCTGAAAATAGAGGCTACGAACTTTCTGATGGTTTGTTTGACGAAACCGGACATTGGCAAAGCAACGAAATTAATCCAATTTGGAACCAAGAAGAAGAATTGCTGGACAATCCTGAATTTAACAGAGTATTCGAGAATTGCATACAAAATTTACCTCAAAAATGGAAAGATGCCATAACGTATAAATATTTGACAGATAAAAAAACGGATGAAATTTGTCAGGAATTAGAAATTACCGTGTCTAATTATTGGCAAATTGTTCACAGATCAAAACTGCTTTTAAAAAAGTGTTTAGAAACAAATTGGACTCATTAATCTACCCGACAATTCTATTAGAATATGATTCATAAAATAATGAAACTAATGATAAATTCTTGTGAAAAAACAACGCAATTAATAGATAAACAAATCGTTTCCCGATTATCTTTTAAAGAAAAAATACAATTACAATTGCACAAATCAATTTGTAAAAGTTGTGATTCATATGAAAATCAATCCAGATTTATTGATGTTCTTATCAATAATTCTTTCAAATCCAAAATAAATAAAAATGTAAAAATGACGCAGGAAAGAAAGTCCAAAATCATCGAAGAAACAAAAAAAATATAGTTTTCATCATAAATCTAAAAATGATAGGGTTGTCAATATCTTACCTTTAGATGATAATTTTTAGTCTGGGGTACTTTTATATCCTCAAAGAATTTTTTTTAGGACAAAAATTAATATTTAAATATATTGGGTTTCATTTTGACTTTTCTATAATATCTTTAATTTTTATAAAACGTTTAAAAAAAACAAAACTTCTGCCGTAATAAATTGATTAAAAAATAAATAAATTATGAAAAACACAGTTCTCCTATTACTGATTTTGACAGCATTCTTAACTTCAAAAAAATCATATAGTCAAGACATTATCCCTCAAAAAATTAGTTTCCCTTCTATTGATGGATTGCCAATTTCGGCAAATTTGTATCATAACGATAACAAATTACCTGTCATTTTACTTTGCCATCAAGCTAGGTACAACAAAGCCGAATACGATGAAATCGCAGTAACACTTTATAAAAAGGGCTTTAATTTAATTGCTATTGATCAACGCTCGGGAGGTACTGTGAATAACAAGGAAAATGAAACTTTTGTAAAAGCAATAAAATTGGGAAAACCAACTGATTATCTGGATGCAGAGCAAGACATACAAGCTGCAATTGATTTTGCTTACAAAAAATACAATAAAAAAATTATTCTTTGGGGAAGCTCTTACTCTTCAGCTTTAGCATTGTATTTTGCGAAATCTAGTGATAAAATAAAAGCCGTAATTGCATTTAGCCCTGGAGATTATTTTGGGGAACAGAAAAAGTCCCTGAAAGAGGAATTAGTTGGGTTTAGTAAGCCGATGTTTGTCACTTCGTCGAGTGAAGAAGCACCAGAATTAACAAGCTTGTTAACAAAAATGACATTAAATAATAGTCAACTACAATTTATACCAAAAGGAAAAGGAAAACATGGCTCAAAAGCCTTGTGGAAGAATAATCAAGACAATCAAGAATATTGGACGGCTTTGAATGCTTTTTTGGATAAGGTAAAAAACTAAAATAAGAATACAATTTAGCTACTCCATTTGGATTTTCACAATTTATGGTCGGTAGACTAAGCAAGATGAAAAACATGAGTTGATTGTTCGTCTTCAAAGAATTTTAAATTTGTCTAACCCAAAATACAAGAAATTTGAATATTTGTTGGCTATTATTTATGCAATGGAAAACACGAATTCTTTATTGTTTCTTTCAGAAAAATTATTGCTTAACGTAAAATTAAGTGAAGACACTTCGTGTATAGAACACAAATTAAGGAGTGTTTCTTTAATTGAATTTAGCCATCAATTAATTACGGATGAAGCCAAGAAAACCTTTTGGATCAATATCTACAATGCTTATTTTCAAGTCCTCTCTTTTCGCAAAAAATCATATGGGAGAAAATTATTTTCCGAAAGAATAATTCAAGTTGCCCAAGCGCAATTTAGTTTAGACGACATTGAACACGGTATTTTGAGAAAATACCAGTGGAAATGGAGTTTGGGTTACTTATCAAATCCTTTTGTAAAGTTGTTAGTTAGAAATTTAGCTGTCCAACAAATAGACTTTCGAATTCATTTTGCCTTGAATTGTGGAGCAAAAAGTTGTCCTCCAATTGCTTTTTATACTGTCAAAAAGCTGGACGAACAATTAGACGAGGCAATGTATTCGTTTATCGTATCTGAAACAACTATCGACCAAAATGATAAAATCATAAAAACCTCAAAATTGTTATATTGGTACAGAGGAGATTTTGAGGGTACAAATGGAATTAAAAGTATATTGTCAAAAATATTCGATTTGGATTTGTCAAATTATAAAATCTTGTACAATCAATATAATTGGGAAATGTATTTGGGAAATTATGTCTAGCTTTAATTTAAAATTTAACAATAAACAATGGTGAAATATTTAAAAATAACTTTAAGCATTGCCCTTTTGGTTTTGTTTGCAAATGACTTAAAAGCACAAGAAATCATAAAAGAATTTAAACGAGATAGTTTGAAGGACAATAACTTAGCGAGCTTAAGGTCAAGGTTTGGAAACAATAAAGTTTTGTCGACAAAATATGAAAATCAAATGCTAATCGCGTTGTCCTATTTTCCGGAACTTAAAGACACAAAAATAAAATTTAGGATTAAAAATAGTACAACACCATTGACTACTAGACCAACCCTATATAGCATGTTTCGTTCCGCCAAAAAAAGAACCTACATTATTACGATTAGTGAAAAAAGCACCAAATATCTTGATACAATATTGTTAAAAAAGCTCAATTATAACGCTCAAATAGGCGTTTTAGGACACGAATTATGTCACGTTTCAGATTATTTGAACAAAGGATTCAGTAAAATGTGGAATGTGGTTGTCATTGAAATATTTTCTAAAAGAGCAGTTGATAAATTCGAGTTCAACACTGATTTAAACTGCATTAATCACGGTTTAGGTTATCAACTCTTGGATTGGAGCATCAATGTTAGGGAAAACCTTAAAAGAGCAAATTGGTTAGGACCGATTAATTTAACAACAAACAAAAAAAAGGAGCGGTATATGAACCCATCCACAATAAAGGACTTTTTATCCACAAACATACTCTATCAATAAAAAGTCAATAAATACTGGCTGTCGTAAGTTTTATTTAGTCGGAAAAACTTATCTCGCTGCACTTAATGTTTCCAATATTTTCTCTTCAAAACCCTGCAAAGCTCTTCGAGCATATTTTACTTTCTTCTTTGTTTTAAAGCCATAAGAAACTTCCAAGAAATTTTTAAAAGGTTTATTTGGCTGTATTTCTAAAGCATCGTTCTTTTTATACGTTACTTTTATAGGAATGTTTTCATAATAAGTAAAATATTCAGGGTGGGTGACAATGCCTAAAGTTGAACAATCGAAAGGAATAAAACCACGAACTCCAAAATATTTCTCGTTTAATTCCATCCAGGGTTGTACGATATCAAACAACCACTTATCAGCTTCGATCGAAAGATCCAAACTCGCTAAATCAATCTTGCCAATATGCGTGTAAGAACTAGGTTCATAACCCGCAAATTCTAATGGAATTGGAGAATTTAATAAGACATCCATCGATGCTGTATCAAACTCATAGTTATAATCGAATACATTCAATTTTCCATTTCCGGGATTAAAAGGCAAACCTGGTGTTCTAGCCGCACAAATAACCACTCGTTCAATTTGCGGAATAATATCCGGATGGTTTTTAACCAGTGTGGCTATATTGGTCATTGGCCCGAGCGCCAAAATTGTTAATTTTTCCTTTTTTAATGCTTCATACAAAGCTCTTGTTCCATCATTTTCAGCACCCAAGTCGTTTGCGAAAGCAGAGCCTTTGTATACAGGGATTGCTTTTCCTTTATTGTGCCAATTCAATATTTTTTGAATAACCCCATAACCATAATCCACATAGGTGATATTACTGATACCCACAATTTCTATCTGAGGTTGCTTGAGTGCCATTATCAAAGTAATGCCATCGTCCACCTCTCGGGCTTCTTTATCGGGCATTCCAATCATAATATCCGTATCAAACCAAACTTTGGTTTGTGCTTGCGAAAAACTTGTGAGTAGCACGGTTAAAAGAAATATTTTGAATTTCATTTTTATTTGTTTAAAATTAATTGGTAAGCAAATTCCAACAATTGTTTTTTGGTTTTTAAATCTATTTTCAACGGTAATTGGGCCAACCCAATTAATCGTCGCATAATTTCTATCCCCGCAAAGCTATTTAAAATTTCTAAATTTAATTCTGAATAGGCTTTATATTCACTAATAACGCCAGAAATTAAATTGCCCTTTTGTTGGGTTAAATATAAATGTGCCAACAAAACTCCTAAATCAAATTCCCTTGAGCCATAAAAACAAAATTCAGGATCAATGATTTTTATTCCTGTTTCGGTTTTTAACCAACTTCCAGGATAAAAGTCCCCGTGTAAAAGATATTTACCTTTTGAAAGATACAAAGAACCTAATACTTCTATTTTTTGCTTTAAATGACGGTCTTTTACATAAGGCAAGGCTAATTCCTTCAATCCATCTTGAACAGTATTTAAATCAAAGCCATTGTCTTCTAAAAAGGGATAATGAAAAATATGCTCGTGGTTTAATCTTCGTAGCTCCATATTCGCTAATTCATCATCAACTACCGTTTTCTGAAACGAATTATGCAATCCATTCAAATACGCCACTAATCCTTTAAGTTGCTCTAATTCAAGTTGATATTGCATACCATATAAAACCGTAAAATCATTGGTTAACCCCAAATCTTCTAAAATAATTACATTGTTTATTTCATCTAACCCGATGAGTTTTGGCATATACTGTTGAACTTTATTCTCTTCTGAAACCTTTTTATAAAATGCGCCTTCCGTAATCACCCGATTTGCAGGAGCGGGTACTTGTGGATATTTTTCGACATAACCACGCGATTGTTTTACGATAAAAGTTCTCTTGCCAGTATTTACTCGCAACACATAATTCATGTTCCCTTCCCCTGGTTTTGTTAAAGAAACTATAGTTTCATCCAAACCCAGCCAATGTTGTTTTTGTAAATAGTTTGCCAATTCTTTTGGCTTATTTGCATCAAGTATAAACATATTTTTAATTTTTAAACCCTCACAAATTTCGGAAACCTGTGAGGGGTAATCAATAATAAACTTTTAAAACAAGTATCTCACTCCAAACTGGAACTGTCTTGGAGGCGAAGCATTTCGTTGGGTAAACAAACCGCTTGCAACAGATCCCCCTTGAATTTGGTTACTTTGTGTCGCATTGTTACTGTAACCGCTTAAATTTTCGGCATTAAAAACATTGAAAATATCAGCCCTTAATTCGATTTTATTGTTTCTTGAAACCTTAAATTGATGTTGTACTCCAACATCAAAAGTGGTACTCCAAGGCAAACGATCATTATTTCTGCTTTCTCCTGGGAAACGGTCGCTATTCCCTTGATAGGCATCACCAAAACCCGAACCATCACCATTCAAATCGGTGGTTCCAAAACCTAGTGGAATTCGATTAATTGGCTGGCCGCTTTGCAATAATCCCGCTAAAGTAATAGTAGTTCCCGCAAACGGATAATAACTGTAAATACCGTTGATGTTGTGTGTCCTGTCATTGATGGAATAACCCCATTCGTTACCATAATTGTTACCATCCATTGCCCTAAAATTAATATCTTCGGTATCGTTCTTCAATGAAGACAGGGTGTAATTCAAACGATACGAATAATTGTCATTTCCTCTTGCTTTTTGATAATTTAAACTCAAAGCATAATATCTCGATTTTCCTTCCGTCTCGCTTACAACTACATTTCTTGCAACCCCTGTTACAGTATTGCCGTTTATTGTTGCTGTGCCATTAGTTATTGGAATCGGTCGTGTTGCATCCGCTTGGGCTGGAGTTCTAATAATTACGTTATTGGGATCAATTGGATATTCGGCAGCCGCATTTAGATTTCTTAAACGGAATAAATTTTCACCCCGATTGTGAACCAAATCTACAAAAAACAGTTTATTTTCATCCAGTTGGACTTGGTAACCCAGCGAAAATTGATGTGAATACGGATTGTTATAACCATTAGGGTTCAAAATTCTTCTTTCGTTAGAAAAAGCTCCTTCACGCTGACTTTGCAATTGACTTCCTGATGGTCCTTGTAAGTACCCTACATTTGATAAATTAGCGGATATATTTCCATTGAAGGTAACAGCATCAAGATTCGTATTGGCAGGTAAAATACCTAAATAGATAAACTGTTGTAATTCCGTCCTGTAATCAGCTGATTTGGTGTTTTGCTGCAATGCATCGCTATAAAGTGCATAGTTAATTTTGTCATAGGCAATACCATAACCCCCACGAATACTGCTGTTGTTCGTTAGTTTATAGTTGAAATTGAATCGAGGTGCCAAGTTGTTATAATCCCCTTTATTGCTTCCGCCTTTAGACAAATTATCGTAATCATAACGCAATCCTAAAGTAATATTTAGTTTATCGTTTAATGACCACAAATCTTCAATGTATGCCGAATAAATATCTTGATGCGTTCCAAAAGATGCCGGACGTAACTCCACGTTGTAATTTACCACTGTTGCATTAGATGGAATATCATTAATGCTTAAACCGCTTCCAATACCGCTATTTCTAATAACATCAATTTGGGGTTGAGTTAATTTTACGGTATAATTCCCATTTGGATTTCCACCGCCAAACAATTCGTGATCTCCCCTGATAAAATTCAAACCTGATTTTATAGTATGATTGTTTAAATAATATTTGAATTTTTGCTGTACTTGAACCGTATTTTCAACAGCCTTGAACAGATAACCTGGATGCCCTAAAATAGCTAACGTTTCGTCGTTCGTTCCTCGTACAACAACTTGTGGGTCATTTGAATGCAATGGATTAGCATAATCCCAATTAAAGCGGCTGTATTGTACATTGGTTTCTCCGCTAATTTTACCGAAATTATAAGAGTTTTTTAGCGCCAATAGAAGACTGTTTCTTTTTTGGGTGTTTGCCGAAGACGGAAAAGCAGCACCGCCTTCTAATCCTCCTCCTTGACGTTCTATATCAATGATTCCAACATTGGCACGGAGTGAGCTACGGAAATTTTTATTCCAAGATTGATCAATTTTTGAGGAGAAATAATTAAACGTATTGTTTCCTCTCACGGTTTCCGCAACCCCTAAAGCGGGTACGTTTAACAAATTATCTTTTACGTCGGTTGTGTGCTCAAAATTGAAGTAATAGAAAGTTTTATCTTTCACAAAAGCTCCACCAATACCACCACCGGCTTGATAACGAGCAAAACCGTCTTTGACTTGGTTCCCTGACAAATCACGTTGGGCAAACGAAGAACTCCCGTCAATAGATGGGCCGGGTCTTGTAATGAAAAAGGCCTCTCCGGTTGCTTTATTTGAACCCGAACGGGGAGTAATATCAATAACTCCGCTTCCGGTAAGCCCATATTCGGCCGAAAAATTACTGGTCAAAACGGTAATGTCTTTTACAAAACCGGATGGAATAGCAAATTTTTGCCCTCCTAAAAAGCGTTCATTATTATCCAATCCATCAATTAAATAGGAAGTGAATAATGAATTGGCACCATTGATGCTTACATTCGGTGCTTCGGGATAAAACCCTGTGGCCTGAGACACGTTGGGCAATCGATACAAAACTCTTGTAATGTCTCGACCCTCAACAGGGATTTCTTGAATCTCGGCAGCTTTCATTTCGAAAGAAACTTCAGCATCGCGACGGTTAATTTTTGATGTTGAGTTTGAGGAAACAACGACTTCTTGCAATTCTTGGGTAGCGTTTTTTCTTAAAACTAAAGTAACATTTGGATTTTGATTGGAACGAACACTTAAAATAGCCGAACTTTCAGCCGAATAATCCTTAGTTTTTTCAAAAACTACTTGATAACCATCTAAAGCCGGAATATTTCTAAAAATAGCTTTGCCTTGTACATTGGTACTTTGCTGTAAGGCAATATTGCGGGAGGTATTGAATAATTTAATTGTAAGACCTGAAACTGGTTTTTGTGTTTCAAAGTCGGTAACAGAAACCGTAAGGTCTTCTTGGGCGAGAGCAATTGTCGAAACACATAGCAAAGCCCAAATGAAAAATTGTTTCATTGTATAAAATATTTAGTTATAAATAATGGAATGTAAAACGAGAATTTATAACCAAATAGGAGAGCCTTTGTTGTGGGTTAAAATGATAAATTCATATGAAACAAGTGACGTTTCAAAATGATTTATAGGAATTACTTTTTGTAGCAGGGAAAGAATCGTATTTCTGAAAAAACTCGAAAAAGGCAGTTTATATATTGCTTTTTTAAAATCAAAAGTATCATTACAATCATTTAAAGGCTGAAGTAATGAAATGGTCTGCTTGCTAAAAAGAAGTTGTAATTCACTGTAAACAGAGGGAGTTTGCCAAGAAATAATTTCGAATTCTTGCGGAATAAAACTAGATTTTGAAACACCAATTAAATAGGCTCCTCCATTAAAATCCGCCCCAAGAACGGAATCATAGGTTTGCAGTTTACAAGCCGCCTCAAGTAAATGATGTACATTTAATTCAGGGCAATCATTCCCAATAACAATGACATTATCAAAACCCTTATCGAAAATTTCTTGTATCGAATGAACTATTTTTTCTCCAAAAGCAGCACCAATTTGAGTGTTTTCATCAGAAATAAAGTAAGGAAGATTTGTTTTTTTGGTGGTTTGCAAAACCTTTTCGTTTAATTTCTTCCATAATAAACTGTTTTGCTTTTTTTTAAAGGTTATTGGTTTTAAAACACTTTCCGTCTTCTCACTTTGTGCAAAAAGCAATATGGCAGTTGTCGTAAAATAATTCTTTAATGAACCCATAATTGTTTAGTCGTTATACTTCCAGAATCCTGACAAATAATTTATCCTTTTTTATTCTATGTTGCATTTTAATTGTTAGGAAGTGAATTTTTCTTAATTATACCAGCTTAAAAAATTAATAATTATCCGTTGTTAATACCAAGTTATTTCATTAATGCTTTTAGTAATCCTTCCGATAACTTGTTTTAAAAATACCAACCACGGAATTTGTGACAAAATTTTTTTAAGGGTTACATTTAAAAATTCATGATTTTGTTTATAATTTTTGATTATTTGTATCTTGTGTCCATGGAATAATTAAAAAGTTAGCAAGATTAAAAATAAGGAATATTAAATAAAATCCCCACATTTTACAATCGTGGGGATTTTTCGAATTAAATAAGATTAAAAAATATTTTTTTAATTGTATTTTACGTATTAGTCTAAAGCGGGAGCCAAAGGAAAATCTACAGGAATTTGCGTTAGGTTATGCAAAAAGTTCATAGCTGTTTTGTCGCTTACCTGAAGAATTAAATCTACTAAGTTTTCATTAGTATATCCATTTCCAAAAAAAGCATCGACTGTTTCTGAACTAGCTCTTCCTTTGTTTTCAGCAATCTCAGCAGCCAATTGTACTAAGACATTTAATTTAGCATCAGTACTTTTACCTTTTCTAATGTCTAACAATTGATCTTCTGAAAAGCCATTCATTTTTCCTAAAACCAAGTGAGCGCTTAGACAATATACACAACCGTTTGTCTGGCTTACGATTAAATTTACGGCTTCTTTTTCTTTGTTGTTTAAAGAAGTTTTAGCGTTTTGGTAAGCCAAAAATCTTGTCAATCCATTTTCAGAATGGGCAATTGTGGCATATAAATTTGGTACAAAACCTAAAGCTTTTTGCAGGCTGTCGAAAATGTCTTGATTTGCTGGTGCAACTTCCTCTCTTGTTGGAACTGTAAATGTTTTCATTTGTATGTTTTTTGTTTGTTTTTATTGACTGCACAAAGATGCGAGAGCTTTTGTTGGTTTAAAATGGATTATAAATACAAGTTGGCAGTAATAAAACCGAAGAGACGAAGAAACAGTACCAATATACAAGTATAATGAAGAGAATTTTGACAGTTTTAGCTTTAATTATTTCAGCTACAATTTTTGGACAGACCGCCAAAGAATATTTTGATAGAGGAATTTCAAAAGAAACTAAAAAAGATTATAAAGGAGCAATTAAAGAATTTAAAAAAGCTACAACTGAAGACGCAAATTACGCAACTGCTTATTTTAAGAAAGGAATTTGTCAAATGGCACTAAGAGATTATAATTCTGCAGTTGAAGATTTTGATAATGCAATTAGAATTGACTCTAAAAATGCAGAAGCCTATGAGAAGCGAGCGGTTTCATTAATAAGCCTGCAAAAATATGGAGAAGCACTATTAGATTTAGATAAGGTAATTGAGGTTGCCCCAACAACACCTGATATATTTATATTTAGAGGCCTACTACGAGAGGAAACTGGAAATAAAATTGGAGCGTGTGAAGATTTCAATAAAGCTAAAATTGATGGAGACATCCAAGCCTATAAATGTTTGCAAAAATATTGTGGTAAAAGTGATGATTTAGAAGAAAGTATTATTTTAAATTGGACAAGCCAGGAAAATTGGAAAATTGGAAGTGATCAAAAGCATTCAATAATTCGTGTAATAGATTTTATACATTCAAATGAAACACTAGAGAATTGGACTGAATTGGGGCATATGACTTCAGTAGAAAGAAAAAAAGATGCTACTGTCGATAAAGCAATAAATTTTGCATATCAAGAAATACAACAACAAGCACCGAAAGCGAAACTAACATTAATTGAGAAAGATGAAAATTCTGAATATCCGTGGATAATATTTACGATTGAAAGTCCAAGATTCAAGAATGATAGAACGCCTGAAAGCCAGTTATGGTATATCATAATCGGTAAACAAAGGTTGTATACAAACTTTCGAGCAATCAAAATGGAGGAAATTTCAATGGAACAAAAGGAGAATTGGATTAAATTTTTCAAGAATATAAAACTAAAAAATGAGTAATTTACTACTGCCAGCTATACGTAGTGTTCCTTAATAAAAACGAACGTTTTTAAAAGTAAAGGTGCTATGCGAAGTCTCCCGACTTCGTACCCTTCCCAATAGGTAACTAAAACGGGTAACAAATACCATCATAAAATAATTTGATAAAGTTGCAACGGCATATAAGAGTAGGTACAAAGTCGGGAGACTTCGCACAGCAGTGTTTGTTTATTCGAGCAATCGAGTCTGCGAATATTACCAACATAAAATTCACAACCAAAAAAAACCATTAGTTGCGACGAGGGCGCTGAAAAACATCGCTTATTTTGATTAGCGTCGTTTTTTAGACGATAAAAAACGCTTGTAACAGGATTTTAAACATCCGCTATAAGCGTTTTTCTTTATATAACTTTTTTTATTGTAGGTTGTATCAGTCGATTTTTGACTTGTATAGGTTCATTTTGTATAATGCGCTTGTAAATTGCATTTCCTATATTAATTTCAGTATTCT
>NZ_JADHEC010000035.1 GCF_015277675.1 Flavobacterium soyangense | reverse complement strand
AATGCAATTCTTCTGAAATATAGGGAGGTAGGTTTTTTATTTTACAAAATAATCCTAGCATTTACTAGGGTTAAAAGGAATTTATTGCCTAAATCTTAGTTTTGTCGGTCGATAGTGTTTATTTATAAAAACTCGTGATGAATATTTGTATAACCTCAATAGCCAAAATCTAATGGTTGAGATATTAAAAGAAAATCCGAAATTCTTTATAGCATTCATTAGTAAAAATTTCCCAATAAAAGAAGATTACCTGAACAAGTATTATAAAATATGGAATTGGTACCAATTGTCAGATAATACAACCTTACCTTGGTCAATAGATTTTTTAAAAAAATATGAAGACAAATGGATTTGGGATAATTTATTAGAGAATAATTCGTTGCCTTGGTCAATAGATTTATTAGATAATTTCAGCAGTTATTGGGAATGGGCTTGGAACATTATTTCCAAAAAGAAATCTTTAATATGGTCTTTTGAATCAATTATAAAATTTGAAAAAAATTTAGATTGGAATATTTTATCTATT
Source organism: Flavobacterium soyangense (assembly GCF_015277675.1). GTDB lineage: Bacteria > Bacteroidota > Bacteroidia > Flavobacteriales > Flavobacteriaceae > Flavobacterium > Flavobacterium soyangense. The sequence continues at coordinate 36,127 of NZ_JADHEC010000035.1, read as the reverse complement.
CGTAAAGATTTACGAAGTACCCCTGAATTGATTAAAGTTTTTGAAGAAAAATGGAATTGGGAAATTTTATCTAAGCGGACATCTTTACCATGGTCGATTGAATTTATTGAAAAGTTCGAAAATAAATGGAATTGGGAAATTTTGTCAAAAAACAAATATCTACCGTGGTCAGTTGAATTGATTGAAAAATATAAAAACAAATGGAATTGGAATATATTATCTGAAAATAAAGCACTGCTTTGGTCAGTTGAATTGATAGAGGAATTTGAAAATAAATGGGATTGGCGGAGTTTATCAAGTAATTCAGTTTTGCCATGGTCTCCAGAATTGATAGAGAAATTTGAAGATAAATGGACTTCGGATAATGTATCATATTATGAGTCTGAATATGAATATTGTTCAAAGAAACTGTTTACAGAGATTAAAGAAAATTATAGTTGGTGTGTCTTGTCAAGAAATGAATCATTGCCTTGGTCTAGAGAGTTACTTGAAAAATTTGAAAATAATTGGGATTGGTTGGGACTATCGCGCCATGAAAGTCTTCCTTGGACAATTCAATTAATTGAAAGATTTTCAAAACAATTAAATTGGTCGCTGCTATCTAAGAATGAGTCTTTACCGTGGTCGCAAGAACTCTTTGAAAAATTTGAAAATAACTGGGATTTTAAATGGATGTCAGCTAGTAAATCTGTACTATGGACTATTGACTTTATTTCAAAATATGAAAAGGAATGGGATTGGTTTGAATTGTCAAGAAATGAATTTTTGCCGTGGTCAAATGAATTTATTGAAAAATTTGAAAATAAATGGGACTGGGCATACTTAATTCAAAATAGATCGGCTAAATGCGAAGTTGATACTATTAAAATAGACCTTTCAAAATTAGATGATTTATATTCTGATAAAAAGTTTTGGTCAGTTTTTGATAGCAATGAGACATTATTCCCAATCACAATTGAGTTTATTGAAAAATTTGAAGATGAATTAAGTTGGTGGTGTTTGCATTATAATAGTAATGTTTTATGGTCAGTTGAATTAATTGAAAAATTTGAAAATAAATGGGATTGGAATTGTTTATCAACAAGTGAAAGTCTACCATGGTCAATTGAATTGATTGAGAAATTTGAAAATAAATGGAATTGGGGAAATTTGGCAGGCAATTCGGCTTTGCCTTGGACTTCGACATTGATTGCAAAATTTGAAGACAAAAGGATTTGGAAGGGATGCCCTAGTTTGTCAACCAATGAAGGTTTGTTTTGGTCAATTGAATTGATTGAGAAATTTGAAAATAAATGGGATTGGCATAGTTTGTCAAATAATAAAACTCTGCCTTGGTCAAATGAATTGATTGAGAAATTTGAAGATAAATGGAGTTGGGATCAAAAGTCTATGGTTTATTCCAAAGCATGGTCAATAGAATTTATTGCAAAATTTAGAGATAAGATAGGAAGCATTATTAGCAATCTTAAGCCCACAGCAGAAGATTGGAAAGCAATCAATTTAATATATGAAAGATTAAAAGTTTTTGTTGATGCTAAAATAATAGATGATGTTTTTTACACTTTGGAAAATGATTTAAATTATGACTTTAACAGTTTAAATTATGATGACGATCGGGCAGATGACGATTCGGATAATGATGATAATGATTGGAATAATCAACCAAGTTATGAAGATTGGCTTAATGATGAGTTTGGGGATGATGCAGGAATAGCATATTGGAATTTAGACTAACATAAACTTTGAAAAATAATTATGACAAACAAAAACTAAATAAAGCGTTTGCCACGCGATTATCAAATAGATAAAAATGATCCCTATTTTCCCAAGCTCTGCGAAGTCTCCCGACTTCGTAGCCAATTCAAAAATCAATAAACACGGGATAAAAATAAAGGCTGCCAAAGTTGTAGCGGCATTAAATAATGGGCACGAAGTCGGGAGACTTCGCACAGCATTCTCCTCAAATACCCTAGCCCGGATTGCAGTGAAAAGCCCGGAACAAAAAAAGTAAAAGTTTCCTGTTCTAAAAAAGCGACCAACGGAAGCTCTTTTTAGGACTTTGGAAACTTTACTTTTTTTGCGAGGACTTGTAACGAAAAGCGGGAGATGGCTTCTTATAATAAAACGCCTTAAAATACTGTTAATTCTTCGGCTGACATCTTGTCATATTGATTCGAAATATTGTAACTTTGCATTCTTATTAAAACACACTTTTGAAAGTGACTATGGAAAAGATTATTGAAGAAAGCAAGCAAGGCGAAAGCCTCGTTTTAGATTATAAACCGGAGAATACCAAGAAACTCTTTATAGAAAGTTACGGCTGTGCGATGAATTTTTCGGATAGTGAAATCGTGGCTTCCATCCTATCGTCAAACGGATATAATACTACGCAAATCCTTGAAGAAGCGGATTTGGTTTTGGTGAATACCTGTTCGATTCGGGACAAAGCGGAACAAACAATCCGAAAACGTTTAGAGAAATACAATGCCGTGAAACGCACCAATCCAAAGATGAAAGTTGGAGTTTTGGGCTGTATGGCAGAACGTTTGAAAAGTCAGTTTCTGGAAGAAGAAAAAATTGTGGATCTTGTTGTAGGTCCTGATGCGTATAAAGATCTACCTAATTTATTGGCAGAAGTTGAAGAAGGTCGCGATGCGATTAACGTGATTTTGTCGAAAGATGAAACTTATGGCGATATTTCACCCGTTCGATTGAATTCGAATGGAGTTTCCGCTTTTGTTTCCATCACGCGTGGTTGCGATAATATGTGTACGTTTTGCGTGGTGCCTTTTACCCGAGGTCGAGAGCGCAGCCGTGAACCGCAAAGTATTATGAAGGAAATTCAGGATTTGTGGGACAAAGGTTTTAAGGAAATTACACTTTTGGGTCAGAATGTTGACAGCTATTTATGGTATGGCGGCGGACTGAAAAAAGATTTCATCAATGCTTCCGAAATGCAAAAAGCAACTGCGGTCGATTTTGATCAATTACTCGAAATGGCGGCTGTTGGTTTTCCAAAAATGCGCATTCGGTTTTCGACTTCCAATCCGCAGGATATGCACGAAAGTGTGTTGCACGTGATTGCGAAACATTCGAATATTTGCAACCATATTCACTTGCCTGTTCAATCGGGAAGCAACAGAATTCTTAAGGAAATGAACCGTTTACACACTCGGGAACAGTATATGACCTTGATTGATAAAATCAGGACTATCATTCCGGATTGTTCCGTTACCCAAGACCTGATTTCAGGTTTTCCAACTGAAACCGAAGAAGATCACCAAGACACTTTGAGTTTGATGGAATACGTGAAATACAGTTTTGGTTATATGTACGCTTACTCAGAACGTCCGGGAACATTGGCCGAACGCAAAATGAAAGATGACGTTCCGGAAACAATAAAATCGAGAAGATTACAGGAAATTGTCGATGCACAAAGAAAATACAGTGCGATAAGAACCCAAGAATTCGTTGGTCAAACTGTTGAAGTTTTGGTGGAAAAAGTTTCTAAAAAATCAGAAAACGATTGGTCTGGAAGAAACTCCCAAAGTATTGTGGTGGTTTTTCCAAAAGAGAATTATAAAATTGGTGATTTTGTGAATGTAAAAATCACGAGTTGTACCAGCGGAACTTTAATTGGCGAAGCACTGGGTTTGAGTGAGATGAATTAAAATTCCTTTTAGATTTAAAAAAATGACAAGAAAAAATATAATTATTGCCATACTTACTTTCATTGTTGGATTCGGTTCCACTTTTTATATCATTAGAACCTATTTTCCAAAACACAAAATTGAAAAAACAGCTCCTGTAAAAGATACGTTGACAAATATCAACAAGTAAAGTCCTGAGAAAATAAATAAATTATGGAAACAGTTCAATCAATAAAACAACGATTCGAGATTATCGGGAATGACCCGAAACTCAATCGTGCGATAGAAAAAGCCATTCAAGTGGCGCCAACCGATATTTCTGTATTGGTGGTGGGTGAAAGTGGCGTTGGAAAAGAAAGTATTCCGAAAATAATCCATACGCTTTCACATAGAAAACATGGGAAATACATCGCCGTAAACTGCGGCGCAATTCCGGAAGGAACGATAGATAGCGAGCTTTTTGGTCATGAAAAAGGTTCTTTTACTGGCGCAACGGGAACTCGTGAAGGTTATTTTGAAGTTGCCGATGGCGGAACCATTTTTCTTGACGAAGTGGGCGAATTACCCTTGACGACTCAAGTGCGATTGCTTCGCGTGCTTGAAAATGGAGAATTTATAAAAGTAGGTTCTTCACAAGTACAAAAAACCAATGTTCGAATTGTGGCTGCAACCAATGTCAACTTGTTTGACGCCATCGAAAAAGGAAAATTCCGAGAAGATTTGTATTATAGATTAAGCACGGTGGATATTACTTTGCCGCCATTGCGCGACAGAAAAGACGATATTCATTTATTGTTCAGAAAATTTGCTGCAGATTTTGCACAGAAATATAAAATGCCTCCAATAAAATTAGATGAAAATGCAGTTCAGTTATTGCAAAAATTTCGCTGGAGCGGAAACATTCGACAATTGCGAAATGTAGCCGAACAAATTTCAGTTTTAGAAACCAATCGCGATATAACCGCAGCAACTTTGCAATCCTATTTGCCTTCGGAAGCTAGTAATTTACCTTCGGTCATAAAGGACAAAAAAAGCAAAAATGATTTTAGTACCGAAAGAGAAATTTTATACAAAGTGCTTTTTGACATGAAAAGCGATTTGAATGATTTGAAGAAATTAACCTTGGAATTGATGCAAAACGGCGTCACAAAAGTTCAAGAGACCAATTCAAATTTAATCAAAAAAATATATGGTTCCAATGAAGATGACAGCGAAATAGATTTTGAAGAAGAGCCAAGAACGGGCGTGATTACTGCCCAAAACAACGAAGATAATTACCAAGAGCAAGATGATAATTACCAATTTGCCGAAACTGTCGAAGAAGAAGAAATTCTGAAATTAGAGCAAAGAGAAATCGAAATGATAAAAAAATCATTGGATAAAAACAAAGGAAAACGAAAAGCTGCGGCAGATGAATTGGGGATTTCCGAAAGGACATTGTATCGAAAAATAAAACAGTTTGATCTTTAAAAATTGAATATCTTTGAACTTTTTAAATATAAAATGAAGCACACACATTATATTATTGCCCTCACACTACTATTTACCTTCAGTGGATGTTCTGTTTATAACTTCACCGGAACTGGTAAAATTGATGCAAAAACTTTTCAGGTTAATTTTTTTCAAAACAATGCCGAATTGATTGAACCAGGGATTGACAGGACTTTTACCTTAACGTTACAAGATATTATCCAAAATCAAACCAACCTGAATTTGGCGAAAAATGGAGGCGATTTAACATACGAAGGAGAAATCACAGACTACAGAATAACTCCTATGTTAGCAACTGCTGATATTCAAGCCGCACAAAACAGATTGACAATCAGAGTAAATGTTCGGTTTACCAATAAAAATAAAGACGCAGATAATTTTGAGAAGCCTTTCGAATTTTTCTTTGATTATCCAGCAAAACAACAACTTACAGGCCAAACAAGGGATAACGCCATTAGAACAATTTTCGAAAGAATTACCCAAGATATATTCAATGAATCATTGGCAAAATGGTAAAAATAAGTTGGCAGATTGCAGGACTCAGCTAAAATCTTAAAATGAACGTAACCGATTACACTTATTTAATTAATAAACCAGATGCTATCAACGAAAAGCAAACTGATGCGTTGGGAAAAGTGCTGGAAGAATTTCCGTTCTTTCAAAGTGCCAGAGCTTTAAGGTTGAAAGGACTTTTTAATGAAAATAGTTTCAGATATAATTATGCTTTAAAAGTTACGGCAGCCCACACCACTGACAGAACCGTTTTATTTGATTTCATCACTTCAGATACATTTGTTGCTATCCAAAAAGGATTATACGACAAGAAAATACTGGAGCTTCTTGACATTAACGTAATTGATTCCGAAATAATTAAGGCCGAAATAATACGACTTGAGCCAAAAACAAACACCTTAGAACAATCCATTCTTACTACTATAAAAGGAGCAACACCTATTGAATTTGCCGAAAATACTAAATTAGCAGAAGAAAACCTGGAAATCGGAAAGCCTCTAGGTTTTTCCATAAACGAAAAACATTCTTTTCAGGAATGGCTCCAACTTTCCAGAACTCAACCAATAGAAAGAGAAAAAGTAAGCGAAGTTAATTCTAAAACAGTTGCATTGGACGAGGACAAAAAGAAAAAAGCGGACTTGATTGATAAATTTATTGAAGCCAGTCCAAAGATTTCCCCAATAAAACAAAGCGCAGAATCAGCAACTTATTTCGATTCAAATAAAACGGATAATTCCTATTTAATGACCGAAACTTTAGCAAGAGTTTACTTGGAACAAAAAAAATATCAAAAAGCGATACAAGCTTATGAGATATTAATTTTGAAATATCCAGAAAAAAGTAGTTTCTTTGCAGACCGAATCTCGGATATTAAGATTTTACAACAAAATAATAATTAAACAATGAGCACATTTTCAATTTTTTTAGTTTTAATAACAATAGTTTGTTTCTTACTAGTAGTAGTAATAATGGTTCAAAACCCTAAAGGTGGTGGGCTTTCTTCATCATTAGGTGGATCAACACAAATTGGTGGTGTACAAAAAACTACAGACTTTTTAGATAAAAGCACTTGGACATTAGCAGCAATATTAATTGTACTTATTTTACTTTCAAGTTTGAGTTTTGGAGGATCATTAGGCGAAACTGATTCAAAAATTATTGATAAAACAGAAGCTCCTGCTACGAACACTCCAACACCAGCTGCTCCGGTTCAAAATGCACCTGTCGGAACGACCCCAGCAAAATAATTTTTTCCATCAAAATATATTAAATGCCAGCCTGTCAAAGCTGGCATTTTTTTTAAGAAAAAATGTCAGTTTTCAACTGTTGGCATAATTTCTGAAATCCGATTCTTAACAAATTAAAAAATAACAAAATATTATATCATTATGGCTTTAAATATTAAACCCCTTTCAGACCGCGTTCTTATTGAACCTGCTGCTGCTGAAACAAAAACTGCCTCAGGGATTTTTATTCCGGATAACGCAAAAGAAAAACCACAAAAAGGAACTGTTGTTGCTGTTGGAAAAGGCACAAAAGACCATGAAATGACTGTAAAAATTGGAGATTCTGTTCTTTACGGAAAATATGCCGGTACAGAATTAAAACTAGACGGAAAAGATTATTTGATTATGCGTGAGGACGATATTCTTGCGATTGTATAATTAGGTATTAAGTTCAAAGAATTAAGTAGTAAGAAAATTAAAAGTTAAAAACAAAATGGCTAAAAATATAAAATTTGATATTGAAGCACGTGACGGATTAAAACGTGGTGTCGATGCATTAGCAAATGCAGTAAAAGTAACTCTTGGACCTAAAGGTCGTAATGTAATTATTGGAAAATCTTTCGGTGGACCAACAGTTACTAAAGACGGTGTTACCGTTGCAAAAGAAATAGAATTGAAAGATCCATTAGAAAACATGGGTGCTCAAATGGTAAAAGAAGTTGCTTCTAAAACCAATGATTTAGCCGGTGACGGAACTACAACTGCTACTGTTTTGGCACAAGCCATCGTAAAAGAAGGTTTAAAAAACGTTGCTGCCGGTGCAAATCCAATGGATTTGAAAAGAGGAATCGATAAGGCTGTTGAAGCTATTGTTGCTGACTTGGCAAAACAAGCTAAAGTGGTAGGAAGTGATTCTGAAAAAATAAAACAAATTGCTTCAATTTCAGCAAATAATGACGAAGTGATAGGCGAATTGATTGCTAACGCTTTCGCAAAAGTTGGAAAAGAAGGCGTAATCACCGTTGAAGAAGCAAAAGGAACTGATACTTATGTAGATGTTGTGGAAGGAATGCAATTTGACAGAGGATATCTTTCTCCTTATTTTGTTACCAATGGTGAGAAAATGGAAGTAGAACTAGAAAGTCCTTACATCCTATTGTATGACAAAAAAGTTTCTTCTCTAAAAGAATTATTGCCAGTTTTAGAGCCAGTTGCTCAATCAGGAAAACCATTATTGATTATTGCCGAGGACGTTGATGGTGAAGCATTATCAACTTTGGTGGTAAATAAATTACGTGGCGCCTTGAAAATTGCTGCTGTAAAAGCACCAGGTTTTGGCGACAGAAGAAAAGCAATGTTGGAAGACATTGCCATCTTGACTGGAGGAATCGTAATCTCAGAAGAAAGAGGTTATACTTTAGAAAACACAACAATCGAAATGTTGGGAACTGCAAAAAGAGTAACCATAGACAAAGACAATACAACCATTGTAAGTGGTGCTGGTGAAGCCGATGTAATCAAAAATCGTGTAAGCCAAATCAAAGGTCAAATGGAAGCAACGACTTCGGATTATGACAAAGAAAAATTGCAGGAACGTTTGGCTAAATTAGCCGGTGGAGTTGCAGTTTTATATGTTGGAGCAGCTTCTGAAGTGGAAATGAAAGAGAAAAAAGACAGAGTTGACGATGCGCTTCACGCTACTCGTGCCGCTGTTGAAGAAGGAATTGTTGCTGGTGGAGGTGTTGCTCTATTGAGAGCCAAAAATGCCCTAACTGCTTTAAAAGCGGACAACGCAGACGAAGCAACAGGAATCCAAATTATATCTCGCGCTATAGAATCTCCATTGAGAACAATAGTTGAAAACGCTGGTCTTGAAGGTTCAGTTGTCGTTGCAAAAGTTGCTGAAGGAAAAGGTGATTTTGGTTACAATGCAAAAACCGACGAATATGTTGATATGCTAAAAGCTGGAATTATCGATCCTAAAAAAGTAACTCGTGTAGCTTTAGAAAACGCAGCTTCAGTTGCCGGAATGATATTGACAACCGAATGTGCTTTGGTCGAAATCAAAGAAGAAAACGGAAATTCAATGCCTATGGGTGGCGGAATGCCGGGAATGATGTAATTTTAAATTCCAAAAATAAATAATTTAGAAACCTGTTCCTTTATTGGAGCAGGTTTTTTTATAGCCAAGGATTTTCTAATCTAGATTTTTTGCTGTTAAAGCAAGAAAGTTTGAATGGCATTTCCTATTTGTGAAAAAACACGGGATATTCTTTTTTATAAGCAATAGATTGTCGATTTTTGCCCCTTGCAAATCAATACAAATAAAAATGATATTAGAAGATAAAGAGATAATTTTATTAAAAGTTTCTGGCCAGGACAAACCTGGTGTGACGGCTGGTTTAACATCTATATTAGCAAATTATGATGCCATTATTTTAGATATTGGTCAAGCCGACATTCACGATACGTTATCTTTGGGTATTTTATTTGAAATAAAAGCAGGCTCTTCTTCAGCGCCTGTATTAAAAGATTTATTGTTTAAAGCCTATGAATTGGGAATTAATGTTAAATTTATTCCAATTTCTATTCCCGAATATGAAATTTGGGTCAAAGGTCAAAGCAAGCAACGTTATATCATCAATGTTTTGGGAGAATCCCTGACAGCAAAGCAATTGTCAGCAGTAACCAAAATAATGTCGGACCAAAAATTGAATATTGATTCTATCATAAGATTAACTGGCAGAACTTCGGTGGTGGAGAAAGAAGAATATCCTCGTTCTTGTGTGCAATTATCTGTAACTGGTAATATTGTCGATAAAACGCTGATGACAGCTAATTTTATGGAAATTTCAGGAAAGTATGATGTAGACATCTCTTTTCAAGAAGACAATATGTATAGAAGAAACAGACGTTTAGTGTGTTTTGATATGGATTCTACCTTAATTCAAACGGAAGTAATCGATGAATTGGCAGAATTGGCAGGTGTAGGCGAGCAAGTAAGAGCGATTACAGAATCAGCGATGAATGGCGAAATTGATTTTAGCGAAAGCTTCAAAAAACGTATGGCCTTGTTAGAAGGTTTAAGCGAAGAAGTGCTGCATAATGTGGCTATAAATCTACCTATAACAAAAGGAGCACATCGCTTGATGAGAGCCTTAAAATATTATGGTTATAAAACGGCTATTTTATCTGGAGGATTCACCTATTTTGGTGATTATTTGCAAAAGGAATTGGGGATTGATTATGTTTATGCCAATCAATTAGAGATTAAAGACGGAAAATTGACAGGTAAATATTTAGGCGAAATTGTCGATGGCGCAAAAAAAGCCGAATACCTACAAGCTATTGCTGACAAAGAAGGTATTCACATTAACCAAACCATTGCTGTGGGTGATGGTGCAAATGATTTGCCTATGTTAAACCTTGCAGGTTTAGGAATTGCTTTTCACGCCAAACCAAAAGTAAAAGAAAATGCAGCTACATCCATTTCAAGCCTGGGTCTAGACGGTATTTTATATTTATTAGGCTACCACGACAGACATATTGATATGATGCAAGAAGAATAATAAATCAAAATCCTGTCCCGATAAAATTGGGACAGGATTTTTGGCTAAATTTTTATAATTTATTTGTAGTGATTAATTTTAGATTGTTCACGAATTAGCTTTTCTGAAGCAATACAAATCCCTCTTGCACCGCAACTCATTCTATGTGGTCCGCAAGAAACCAAAAAGAAAAACACAATTGCTATTAAAAATATCTTTTTCATTTTATTGATTTACACTTACCTGCATATTTTTCAATTGTTCCAAATAATCTCTTTCATTCGACAATCTCGGAATCTTATGCTGTCCTCCAAGTTTGTCTTTGTTTTTTAGCCAATCGTAAAATAAGTTTTTGCGGGCAACATTTATAACTAACGGATTAAGTGTCATATTATTATATCGTTTTGCCTCGTAATCAGAATTTAAAGATTGTAAGGTTTCGTCCAATACTTTTTGGAATGCCGTAATATCATCCGGATTTTTCTTGAACTCAATCATCCATTCGTGCGCTCCTTTATCCTTGTCTTTCATAAAAACGGGAGCAACAGTATAATCCACTATTTCGGTTCTGGTAATTTGGCATGCTTTGGCAATAGCCTGATCGGTATTTTCGACCATTAATTCTTCCCCAAAAACATTAATGTGATGTTTAGTTCTCCCTGTCACCCGAATTCGGTAAGGATTCAATGACGTAAAACGTACGGTGTCACCAATTAAATAACGCCACAAGCCTGAATTTGTGGTGATAACAATAGCATAATTTTTAAAAAGCTCCACTTCTGACAACCGAATAGTTTTTTGATTTGGTGTTCCAAAAGTATCCATCGAAATAAATTCATAGAAAATGCCATAATCCAGCATCAGCAATAAATCGCTGGAATCATTCAAATCCTGAATGGCAAAAAAACCTTCGGAAGCATTGTATATTTCATAGTATTTGAAATCGCTTTTCGGTAGAATTTTTTTATATTGTTCACGATACGGTTCAAAACTCACACCACCGTGGAAATAAACTTCCAGATTTGGCCATAATTCCAGTAGATTTCCTTTGCCGGTTTCTTCAAGCAATTTGTTCATTAAAACCAACATCCAAGAAGGAACGCCGGCAAAACTGGTAACATTTTCGTTTTTTACTTCATTTATTATCACAGGAAGTTTCGTTGACCAATCGCTCATCAACGAGATTTCTTTATTTGGAGTGCTACTAAAATCAGCCCAAAGCGGCATATTTTCAATTAAAATAGCTGACAAATCTCCAAAAAAAGTATGGTTGTCTTCATAAATTTGAGAACTTCCGCCAAGGCGAAGACTTTTTCCCAAAAACATTTCGGAATTTTCGTTGTTGTTCAAATACATACACAACAAATCCTTGCCTGCTTTGTAATGACAGTCTTCCAGTGCTTCGGGGCTTACGGGGATAAATTTACTTTTGGCATTTGTGGTTCCGCTGGATTTGGCAAACCATTTTACGGGAGTTTCCCAGAAAACATTCTGTTCGCCTTTTCGAGTGCGTTCTAACAAAGGCTGTAATTCTTCGTATGTAGAAACGGGAACTCTTTCTGCGAAAGTCGCATACGAATTTATGGAAGTATAGTCGTATTTGTGTCCCAAAATTGTATTTTCTGAAGCTCGAATCAAGTTCATTAACAACTCTTCCTGAACTTCATTTGGGTATTTTAAAAAAAGTTCTATTTGATGAATTCTTTGTTTAAGAACCCAAGAAGCAAAAGAATTGATTACAGCTATTGGCATTTTTCTGAGTAATGAATTATGAATTACAAATTACGAATTATAACTTTACCAAAAATAGCGATTTTTGTCAAACTTTATACTTTAAACCTGAAACTTTAAACAAAATGACATACGAAGGTGTACTTTCTAAAATGCAAACCGAATTTGGAAATCCAATTCAATATTATTTGGTTTTTGAAAACAGTTTTTTGAACGTGAATCAATTGCTGAACAAAAATTTGGAAATCAATTTTGTGGGTTATCAATGTTTGAATTGCGGTAAAAAGAAGAAAATATTCCGTCAGGGATTTTGTTACGATTGTTTTTATTCCAGTCCAGCTGTGGGCGATTGGATTATGAAACCGGAATTAAGCACAGCTCATCTGGGAATTCAGGATAGGGACTTGGTTTATGAAGAAAAAGTACAATTGCAGCCACACATAGTTTATTTGGCTTTATCAAGTGAAGTAAAAGTGGGTGTAACCCGAAAAACTCAAATGCCTACGCGATGGATTGATCAAGGCGCAACCCAAGCGATTTCTATTGTGGAGGTTCCCAATCGTTATCTAGCAGGAATTACTGAAGTCGCTTTAAAAAATCATTATGCCGATAAAACCAATTGGCGCAAAATGCTTCAAAATGATGTCGTACAAGTCGATTTAATTGCCGAAAGATTGAAAGTCGAAAACTTAATTCCAGCAGAAGTCCAGGAATATTTTTACTCCGATAAAAATGATTTATACGAAATGCATTTTCCTGTTTTAGAATATCCAAAAAAAATAAATAGTTTAAGTTTAGAGAAAACGCCTAATTTCCAAGGAAAATTAACTGGAATAAAAGGACAATATCTACTATTTGAAGACGGAACCGTTTTTAATGTTCGTAGTTCTGAAGGGTATGTGGTACGAATTGAAATATAAAAAAAGCCTAAAAAGTAAATTTCAGGCTTTCTTAGTTTATAAAATTTACGGAGTCTTAGGTTCTTCCGTTTTTTTCTTCTTGCTGAACAAACCATTCAACAAATCAGCTGCTTTGGTTTTGATGTCTTCTTTTTGTACTGCAGTTTTTGTAGTATCGCTAGGTTTCTTATTTTTATTAAGGTAATCCGTTAATGCTGATGTTCCTTGTTTTACCATTCGGTTTTTTTGCTGATTTACTAACTGAGTGGTTAATTTTGTGACAGCACTGTTGATGTCTGTTGTGATTTTTGGATTTGTAAAGTTTCCAACAAGGGTTGCATTAATTGGAATACTTTGCAATTTTGAGGCATCAGCTGAAGATAATTTTGCTATTAATGCATTGGCTTCAGTGCCAAGATATTTGACAGGAACATCAAATTTTAAATTGTAATTCATACTTTGGTCAAAACCATGACTTCCGCCAATAGTTGCTTTGATGTCTTGATATTTGATGTCAAAAGGTTTTACATTAACTTTTCCGTCCTTGAAAGTCAAAGCTGCTTTTACATCATTTAGATTGACTTTATTCATATCAATGAATTTCAAATTTGAACCCAAAGCATTTAACAAAGTCGAGTTTTGGGAATTTATAGTTGTCGAAAGCAGTTGTCCCAATAAATCTCCGGTAAGCGAATTCAAATCAGGAGTCAATTCCATTGCATCAAGATTTCCATTGATTTTTATGGTCGAGTTGATTTTTCCATTAATGATTCCAGCAATTGGAGCAATTTTTTTCAACATATCTAATTGGGTGAATGATTGTGCAATGTCCACCTGATTTAAATTCAGATTCACATTGAAAACGGGTACTTTTCCTTTGGTAGAAACAGCTCCGTTAACACCAATTGTCCCTCCAAAAATAGAAGATTTTACATTTTCTAAAGTAACTTTTTCGTCTTTCACAATCAGTTTTCCCGAAACATCCTTTAAAGTTAAATTATCATATAAAACTGTATTTGCTTTTGCGGTAAGCTTACAATTTAAGAAAGCAGGAATCTTCATAGCTTCTGCTTTTTTTGCTTGTGTTTTAGTTTCTTTACCCGTGGTCATAAAATCAGCTACAGCTAATTGTTTAGAATTCATATTGAAATTTCCTTTCAATTCTTGGTTTTTAAATATAAATCCATAAAAATTCTCCAAAACACCTGTTACGCTAATGTCACTTATTCCGGTCGTTGCGTTGAATTGTTTTAAATTGATGTTACTAGGATTAAACTGAACCAAAGCATTGCTGATGGTCATTGCTTTTCCATTTTTATCCACATATTTAAAGCCCGACAAACTCACCGTGCCAGCATTTTTGATGTTTTGATATTGACTTTTTTCTACAGATTGCATATCGAATTTAGATGTCACATCAGCTTTTAGAATTCCAGATAAAGGCTTACTTAATTTTATGGGATATGCTTTGGACAAATTTCCTAAATTAATAGTTCCTTTTAAAGCGGCATCTACCAAGGCGTTTTCAGTAATATTTCTGATGTTAGCTTTAGCATTAAAAATATCTTGATCAATGGCAAAAGACAACTTGTCTATATTGACGTAGGTGTCGTTTAAAATTCCGGTTTTGTTGATAATTTTAGTGTCAATTACAATGTTGCGAACTGATTTTGGAAGATTTGGATATTGAAAAGAGGCATTATTGGAAGCAATTTTAATATTGAATTTTGGAACGGTTTTATCTGAATACAACCCTTTAACAAAACCCGCAACGGTAAAATCGCCATTTGTTTTTACATTATCCAAACTCGAAGAATAGGCTGCGGGAATAAGTCCTAAGAAGTTTTTAAAGGAAGAAGTGGGTGTTTTGAATTTCAAATCATATTCTTGTCCGCCATCAACCATTTGTATAAAACCATCCAATTCTATAGGCAATTGATTGATTAAAGCTTTGTTCTGTTTGAAAGTGTATTTGCCGTTTTTTAAATCAATTCCCAAAACGGCATCCAGACTAATAGAAACATTTTTCATATAATTGACTTTGTCCATTGAGAGTACAATTTTGGCTGTCGATCTGGTATTTAAATCCAATTTTTGGGCTGTAAAATCTCCAATTCCTTCGTGGTTTAGGCTGTCTATCGTCATTTTTATTTTCGAACTTTCGTCAAAATAACGAAACTTGAAATTTTCGATTTTATAATTCTGAATTTTTAATGATAAAGGCTTGCTTTTTCCGTCGTCTTGTGTTTTGTCGTCTTTCAGCGCAATATCGTAATTGGCAATTCCTTCTTTATTGAAGATGATATTGATTAATCCGTTTTTTGAAGTAATTCCATCAATATTCACGACTTCTTTTTCTCCTTTAAAAAGTTCTTTGATAGACAGTTGCAAATTCAATTCACCAAGTGAAACCAGTGTATCACCTTCAAAAGGAGCTTTATTGATGATGACTAGTTTTTTAATGGTAACATTCGCATTAGGGAAATTTTTGAATAAACTTAAATCAGCATCCGCAAAGGTAACTTTGGCATCAACTTTCTCGTTGATGGCTTGAGTAATTTTGGCTTTTATTTGCTCTTTAAATACGTACGGAGCGGCTAATAAAATTCCTATGAGCAGAACAATTACAATTCCAACAATTTTTAAAATTTTCTTTGTCATAATTTAATTTTTTTTAGAATCTATAAGTGGAGTAAAAATGATGTCGTTAGTTTTTACAAAAATAGTGCTTTTAAAATCGACTATTTTTTTGTCTGATTTTTATAAGCAATAATTTAACTTTACAACCCAAAAAAATCCGTTTAAGCAATTGCTTGAACGGATTTTTAAGTAAAACGTAATTATCTTTTATTGAATAATAATCTCAAAAGGCATCATTGCCTGAACTCCTTTTTGAGATTGAACTCTTTTAATTTGTTCCATTATTTTATAAGTTTCAGTGCCTAATTCTTCTTTTATAAAGGATTCTTTCGATTTTGCAAAAGGCAAATGTTCTAAAATATCGTTAATGTTCTTTTCAAATTCAGGGAAGTTTTGAGTGCCGTATTTTTTGGTTTTTGACAAAGACGCAGCTTCTTTTATGGCATCGTCTAAACCACCAATTTTATCCACAAGACCAATCTTTAGAGCTTGAGAACCTGACCAAACTCTGCCTTGAGCAATAGAATCCACTTGTGCAAACGACATTTTTCGACCTTCAGCAACGTGTGATACAAAAGTTTTATAAATATGCTCGACACCTTCAGTAGTAACTGCTCTAAATTTTTCGTCCAAAGGTAAAAAAGGACTATATTCCGCTGCATTTGCATGGGTTTTAACCTGTTCTGAATGCAAACCGATTTTTGTTGCTAATTGAGTGAAATTAGGCAATATTCCAAAAACTCCGATAGAACCTGTAATGGTATTGTCTTCGGCAAAAATTTTGTTGGCATTACAAGCAATATAATAACCTCCGGAAGCAGCATAATTTCCCATAGAAACCACAACTGGCTTTACTTTTTTTGTCAATTCGATTTCTCTCCAAATCAAATCTGAAGTCAAAGCATTTCCACCAGGACTATTAATACGGAGCACGATTGCTTTTATATTTTTGTCTTTTCTTGCTTCCATTAGCGAGCGACGCATTGATCCTTCTCCAATTTTGTTAACATCACCTTCGCCACTCATAATTTCTCCCTGTGCATAAATAATGGCAATTTTGTCTTTGCTATCAAAACTTTCCGAAGTAGTAGCTACTTTTCTGGCATAATCTAAAATGCTTATTTTGTTATAATCTTCATCATTATCAACCTTTAAAGCTTTTTTAATTGCGTTATGATAGACATCTTCATATGCCACAACATCAACTAATTTCTGTGCTTTTGCCATTTCAGGAGTTCTGGCTAGAAGACCGTCGGCAATTTCGTTTAGTTTTGCAACGGAAACATTTCTGCTTTTCGAAACATCATTTGCTACTGTACTCCAAACAGAATTCAACAATGCCGAAATTTGTTCTCTATTGGCATCGCTCATTTTGTTATCAAGGAAAGGTTCAACAGCGCTTTTGTATTTTCCGTGACGGATTACTTCCATTTTTACACCAGTTTTATCCTGAAAATCCTTGAAAAACATCATTTCTGCTGATAATCCTTTGAAATCTAAATCACCAACCGGATTAATGTAAACCGTATTGGCAACAGAATTTAAATAATATTCTTTTTGTGAATACGAATTGGCATAAGCCATAACGAATTTTCCTGATTTTTTGAAACTTTCTAATGCATCACGCAAAGCTTTATACTGGGCAATTCCTAATTCAGAATTATCATTTAAAATCGAAATTCCTTTGATGTCATCATCAGTTTTAGCTTCTTCGATGGCATTTATAATATCAGAAAGACCTACTTTTTCGCCATCTGCTAAAATAGTCATCCAAGGATCTTTGTATTTTCCGGCATAGTCATTTTTAATGTGTTCCAAATTTAATTCGATAACCGAGTTGCTTTTGACTGCTATTTCTTCGGATTCTCCGCCAAAAATCATCGCAATTATTATTATTCCAAAAATAAACAACATAAAAAAGACAAATAAACCTACGATGGTTGCCAAAACATTTCCTAAAAATTTCATAATTATATTTTTTTTATTAGTAGAAAAAAGTACTGTATTGTTACAAATTTAAGCTTAAAAACTCAAAAAATAGTTATCAACACGCCGACAAATATAGTTCAATTCTAAAATTGTTTTAGTTAATTTGTGGTTAATATGAAATCACAACATCAGGTCGTTTTATCCCTCGGGACTAATCAAGGTAATCGTCTTGATAATGTGAAGCGTAGCCTTGAAATGATACATCGGGAAATAGGTACGATTATCAAAATTTCGAAGTTGTATGAAGCGCCTTCCTGGGGTTTTGACAGCGACGCCTTCTATAATTGTGCTTTGGTAATTCATACTTTTAGCTCCGCCCACAAAATTTTAGACCAAATTTTGAATATTGAAAGACGATTGGGTCGAGTTCGCGGAGATACGTTAGAATACCAATCCCGAATTATCGATATTGATTTGATTACTTTCGATGAAGAAATTATTAATACCGAAGAACTTCAAGTACCTCATCCGTTGATGCAGAACAGAAAGTTTGTTTTGTTGCCAATGACGGATTTGAATTTAGACTGGAAACATCCTGTTTTTCACAAAAAAATTGCTGAATTACTGGAAACTTCCCCAGATAATAGTGTTTGCACAATTGTTCAGAATTTAGAAATGCCATTGGACAGAATTCCATTGGAACAGTTTAATTATATTGCTTTTGAAGGAAATATTGGAGCAGGAAAAACAACGTTAACTACAAAAATTGCGGAAGATTTTAATGCCAAAACCGTCTTGGAACGTTTTGCCGACAATCCTTTTCTTCCAAAATTTTACGAAGATCAAAACCGTTATGCTTTTCCACTTGAAATGTCATTTCTTGCCGATAGATACAAACAGTTATCCGATGATTTAGCTCAATTTGATTTGTTCAAGGATTTTATCGTTGCCGATTATCATATTTTTAAATCCTTGATTTTTGCCAAAATAACGCTTGCCGAAGATGAATATCGTTTGTATCGAACACTTTTTGATATTGTATATAGAGAAATGCCAAAACCTGATTTGTATATTTATTTATACCAAAATTCTGAGCGTTTACTAGAGAATATCAAGAAAAGAGGGAGAGATTACGAGCAAAAAATTCCGGCTTCATACTTAGATAAAATCAACAATGGCTACCTTGATTACATCAAATCTCAAACCGAATTGAATGTTTTGATTATTGATGTTTCGGATAAGGATTTCGTGAAAAATCAGGAAGATTATCTTTATATTTTGGATGAAATTCAACAGAAAATATGTAAATAATTTTGCTTTAGATGGTTACCTTTTCAAAGAAAAATGACCTTTTATTTCTGGTTTTCCGTTTCTTAAATTTAATATATACCAATAATCATCAGCAGGTAAAGGCGTGTTATTATAAGTTCCATTCCAGCTTTTATTAACTGTATTTAGGGTTATAAGATACTTGCCGTAACGATCGAATAGTTGCACTTCGGCTTGAGGATATTTTGAAATCCCTTTAATTTCCCATACATCATTATAAGTATCACCATTTGGAGTAAAATATTTTGGAATGCCTACAATTACAATTTCTTTATGAACAAGACCGCAGCCATTTTTATCATTCACATAAATTTCATGAATTCCTGCGGGAACATTATTAAAGAAATTAGAGTCTTGCCAAAATCCACTTTGTTCATCCAAGCTATATTGGTAATCGCCAGGTCCGGATATATTAACAGTTACAGTATTAACATCGGTTAAATCTACAACATCAACCGAAACAATTGTTGCGATATTCGATGCGGTAACAGTTATGGTTCGAATTCTGCTGCAACCTGAATGATTTATTACTTCAACGGTATAAATTCCTTCAGCATTTACATCTAATGTTGGAGAATTTGTCCCAACAATTATTCCGTCTTTTGTCCAAATATAATCGTAATTACTTGTTGAGGATCTATTTAAAATTCCAGCATTTAGGGTTACAAAAAATGTAGAAAGATTTGAACATACCAACTCATTTGCACTGCCGTCTATATTCAAGTCTATATTTGGAATTGGATTGACTGTGAAATTTAATGTCGTTGATGCAGAGCAAACTATATTTAATGGGTTTTGAACTTTAGCAGTAATATTTTGGGTTGTTGTTAAAAATGGATTGGGTAACGGACTAGTTAAAAGCACATTATTCTGGTCGTAATATTTTACAATCATTCCTGTTTGACCGCCAAGAATAGTAGTTTGAAATGTTGAGGTATCAAAAGCAAATTTGCCATCTTGATTAATTGGATTCGCTTCGTCGTCACAAACCGTTGTTAAGGTCGAAGGAACGGCAAATGCAACCGGAGAAGCATCTACAATGAATTGAATGGTTGTTTCATCAAAACAGTGTTGAGGTGTATTATTGGTTAAAACGGCTTTTATGGTTTGTGAAGTTGATGTGAAATTTGCAGGAAAAGGGGTTGTAATTAAAACTCCGTTTGCGTCTTTCAGCGGATTATTGACTTGATCAAAATAAGTAACCGTTACGTTGGTTTGTCCTTTTAATAAATCGGATTCAAGAGAAGAAGTGTTGAATGTAAATATCCCATCTTTATCATCATCACATTGTCTAGGAATTGTTATGGCATTTGCTGTAGGTAAAGCTTCGACATTTAAAGTTAAATAGGGTCCTAGACCATAACAAGCATTATCCAGATCACTATCAATACGTATCCAAATATCTTGCGAATTGGGATAGCCAATATTTCTGTAATTAGAAATATCAGTTATGACATTTATTTCTGCTAAAGCATCAGCCTCATTTTTGTAGTAATTAATGTCGTAGGCTTGATTTGCTGGTAATTTTGCTAATATTATAGCTTTTGTTGCAGAGAAATCGAAAGAGGTAATTCCATCACGTTTGTTGTTATTGGCAGTATTATTTCCATTACTATCTAAAAAATCATCACAAACTGGTGGAAAAGGAATTTTGTATTTTGGATTAATGTTAGTTGCAGGAACTTTCAATGTTATTTTGGCAATACTATGACACCCTGTTATTTTGTTGGTTATTCTTGACCAAATGTCCATTAATGTTGGCGTTGTGTTTTCAAAAGCCAATTCATTTGGGATTAAATCAGCGGGAACGGCATTATTCGCTCCGTTTAAAGAGGTGTAATATGTAAATATTTCATTGCCATAATTAGCTGAAATGGCATCATTATTTACTGTTAAATTAAACAAGGTTTTTCCATCTGAAATTAGGTCTGTATCACATTGAACAATGATAACATTTCTGACAATTGGCAATGGATTTACAGTCACTATGATTTCTGATCTTGGTCCTTCGCAACCCGTTGCTGTTATAGTTTGACTTACATAGTATTTTGTTGTGCCAACACTTGATGTCGATGGAGTTGGGCTCGTTGCGATTGGCGTACCCCCTGTTGGAGTTGAGTACCAATTAAGAGAACAATTTGCTGATGCAGTTGCGGTTAAAGGCGAAGCAATTTCATTATTACAATAGGCAATATTATTTGCTATTGGAGTTGTAGGTAATGGATTTACCGTTACAATCATTTCAGCTCTTGGTCCTTCACATCCCGTGGCAGTAATAGTCTGACTTACGTAGTATTTTGTTATGCCTACTGTAGCAGTAGATGGTGTTGGACTTGTCGCGTTTGAAGTCCCTCCAGTAGCTGATGCGTACCAATTTAGAGTGCAACTTGAAGAAAACAATGCAGTTAAAGGAACTGCAGTTTCATTATTACAATAATTTATATTGTTCACGATTGGAGCAGTAGGCAATGGATTTACAGTAACAATTATTGCTTCCCGAGGACTTTCGCAATTGGTTGTCGTGTTAGTTTGGCTTACATAATAAGTTGTAGAACCCACAACTGTTGTAATTGGTGTTGGACTTGTACCTGAAGCAATACCTCCTGATGGTAAAGTATACCAATTTAAAGTACAATTTGCTGATGCAGTTGCAACTAAAGGGATTGGAATATCATTTTGACAATATAAAACAGGACTTGTCGAAGATATTGCAATTTGAGGTAAACTAGGCAAAGGCTTTATAGTGGCAATGATTTCAGTTCTTTGGCAATTTCCACTTGTTGCGTCAACATAGTAAGAAGTAGACGTATAAATTGTGGGTGTAGTATATGAATTTCCAGTTCCTATTGAACTTCCTCCAGTAGATGATGTATACCAATTTAAGATTCCATCAGAGACAGTAGCTTGAAGGGTAACAACTCCGGAGCCGCATATATAACTAGGAGTCGTACTAGTTATTTTTGGGATAGTTATACTGGTACTAGCTGAAATTTGAAGAATTGGATCTCCAGGCATTCCTCCATATTCTACGATATAACCTTTAGGTTGATAATTTCCGCTTGGTTCGCCAGTGTTAGACAAATCATTCCAAGAGCCCGGATTTCCTACACCTGGTGCGGTGACATGAGCATAATCTTCTTGATTTCCATTAGATTGGTTGGGTTCCCATTTACTAGCATCATTACCAGTTTCATTCCAAAAAGCGAAATTAATTGGAAGTGGACTGTAACCATTTCCCGTCCCAATCCAGAAAACAGTCCCAGCTCCACCATTAGCAAGACCTTCTGGACCTGTAACCCATCTCCAAGTACCTTCTACTGCTGCATCACTTCCACCAATCCATCCAGCTCCAGCGGCTTGTTTTCCTGACAACTGTGCTTCATCTGCAGCAAGAATTGTGGCTAAATAACCTTTCAAACCATAGTAATTACTACCTTCGGCAGTGGCTTTTGCAGCTGTCCAAGTGATTCCTATACTCGGCACATATTGATAATAATGTCCTGTAGACGGAAGATAATTGGCTTGACCTATAGTAATGGAGAAATTTCGAATTCCTGATGGGGAAGTTGATGAATTACTAAATTCAACATCTTTAATGGCAGAAACAAAATCTGCGTAAGGAATTTTTATTCCTGATGGACTGTATAATTTTAGTTTTCCTGTTGGAACATCCCAACTCATCGTGATATTTGGATGTGACAAGGGATTGGCAAGAGTTAATTTATCTTGTCCGTTGATATAGCCTGAAGACACCTGAATATAAATCGCATTTGTATCGGGTTCAGCAGGGTCATTGGTTATAGAAATGGTTTCAACAATATTTAAAGAGGTTCCGGGACAATAAATTTGATTTCCTGTTGCGGTGATTACAGGCGGTAATATTGAGGCTGTTTTGCTACAATTTTCAGAATAATTAGCTGTGGTGTCTTTAGCTGTAGACCAGTTGGCATCAGAATAGGATTTATTGTCAACTTGAATGCAACTTAGATTTGGGTTGTTTTTAAAATAAGGACTTAGGATTTTTGTATTATTTCCGTTTTTTAAATTTAGAAATGTTAAATTATTTGAAGAGCACGCTATTGTTGATAGATTCGTATTTGTAGAAACATCTAAAATCGTTATTTTATTATCAGAACAATTTAAAACATTTAATAAGGTGTTTTTTGAAACATCTAAAATAGTTAATTGATTTTTGTTGGAAAATAAATCAGTCAAAGCTATGTTTTTAGAAACATCTAAACTGTTTATTTTAATATTAAAACAGCTTAAAAAAGTTAAAGCCGTATTTTTGGTGACATCCAAACTTGTTATTTGATTATTACTACAATCTAAAAGAGTTAAAGCAGTATTTTTAGTAACATCCAAACTACTTATTTGATTAGTAGAACAGCTTAAAAAAGTTAAAGCCATATTTTTAGTAACATCCAAACTACTTATTTGATTAGTAGAACAGCTTAAAAAAGTTAAAGCCGTATTTTTGGTCACATCCAAACTTGTTATTTGATTATTACTACAATCTAAAAGAGTTAAAGCCGTATTTTTGGTGACATCCAAACTTGTTATTTGATTATTACTACAATCTAAAAGAGTTAAAGCAGTATTTTTAGTAACATCTATACTAATTATATAATTATAGCTACAGCTTAAATGATTCAAATTTGTATTTTTGGTAACATCCAGACTGGTTAATTGATTTTGATTACAACTTAATCTGATCAAAGCTGTGTTTTTAGTAACGTCTAAACTAGTTAATTGATTATCAATGCAAAGTAAATATTCTAATGATGTAAAATCCTGTATTCCTGATAAATTAGTAATAGCTTTCTTTGAAACATCTAAATTAGTAATTCCACTCACATTTGCCGTAAGTACTTTTCCGTCAGGCGCACCACTATCAATTCCTAAACCTATCAAAGCTAGCTCAAAATTCACATCTGGAATTAAAGTATATTGAGCATAGCCAAAAAAATTAGATAAGAGTAAAACAAGAAAGAGTAATTTTTTCATAAAGCAATTAAGAAAAAAACAGGGCAAATTCAATTTTTAACAAATCTACAAATTCCATTTCATTTTTTTGAATAAATCCCAAACTACAATCCCTGCGCTAACTGAAATATTCAATGAATGTTTGGTTCCCAATTGTGGAATTTCAATACAACCATCACAAATTGCAACTGCTTCTTGTGCTACTCCAAAAACTTCGTTTCCAAAAACCAAAGCATACTTCTGGTCCTTCTCCACTTTGAAATCCTGGAGCAAAATAGCGCTTTCCACTTGTTCAATGGCAAGTACGGTAACATTCTCTTTTTTTAAATTTTCAATGACTTTTAAAACATCAGTATTGTGTTCCCAAGCCACAGTTTCGGTTGCACCGAGTGCTGTTTTATGAATTTCTTTGTTTGGAGGAGTGGCAGTTATACCGCACAAATATATTTTTTCAATCAAAAAAGCATCAGCTGTTCTAAACACAGAACCAATATTATGCAAACTCCGAATATCATCTAAAATAATGATAATTGGGGTTTTCTTGGCTTCTTTAAAAGCTTCAATGGATTTCCTCTTGAGTTCGCTGTTTTCAAGCTTTCGCATAGTGATAATAAATTATAAAAAAGGCTTCCTAGTTTTAGGAAGCCTTTAGATTATTTCTAAAAATAATTTAGCTTTTTGTTGCTGGAGCAGCCGGAGTTGCATCAGGCAAAACAGTTCCTTTAATGGTAAGTACTTTTGACGGCATTCCTTCAGCATTTGAAGAAACAGTCACTGTTTTTGTAAATGGACCTACTCTATCAGTAGCATATCTTACACCAATAACACCTCTTGCACCTGGAGCAATAGGCTCTTTTGGAGTTGTAGGAACAGTACATCCACAAGACCCTTGAGTGTTTGTGATAATTAATGGTTTGTTCCCATTATTAGTGAATTCAAATTTACGATTAGGCTCTGCATTGTGAGCAATTGTTCCGTAATCGATAGTTTCAGTGTCAAAAACCATTCCTGCTCCTTCTACTTTTGGTAAAGCAACCGCAGCTGTTTTTGTAGTAGTTTTTGTAGTGGTTTTTTTTGTGGTCTTTGTGACTTTTGAAGTTTCTTGAGCATTAGAAAAAGTAAATGCTAAAAGAGCTATTGAAAGAGCAATAATTTTTTTCATTTCTATTTGTTTTTTTGATTGAATGACAAATTTATATAAAATATTGAAACTCCATACTAAATTTTTCTTAAAAATATTTTAAATTTAGAGAGTGTCCATTATTCGCCATAAAATATATAAATTCGCTCTCTATTAAATTTAAAGAATACATTTTGTCATCTAAAGAGAAATTGGTCAAGGAAACACCGTTAATGAAGCAATACAACGAGATCAAAAGAAAATATCCCGATGCTTGTTTGTTGTTTAGAGTTGGAGATTTTTATGAAACTTTTGGAGAGGATGCTGTACGTGCATCTAAAATTCTGGGGATTGTATTAACTAAACGTGGCGCAGGTTCAGCTACTGAAACTGCACTTGCAGGTTTTCCGCATCATTCTTTGAATACGTATTTGCCAAAACTTGTCAAAGCAGGTCTTCGGGTGGCGATCTGCGACCAGCTCGAAGACCCAAAAATGACCAAAACCATTGTGAAACGTGGCGTTACTGAGCTTGTGACTCCAGGTGTTTCTATGAATGATGAAGTTTTACAATCTAAAACAAATAATTTTTTGGCGGCGATTTATTTTGCCAATAAATCCATTGGAGTTTCATTTCTGGATGTTTCTACAGGTGAATTTCTTACCGCTCAAGGCAACGCAGAATATATAGATAAGTTATTACAAAATTTCAATCCAAGTGAGGTTTTAATTCCAAAGCACAGCAAAAATGATTTCCGAGAAACTTTCGGAGATGATTATCATAGTTTTTATCTAGAAGACTGGATTTACAAGGAAGATTATGCTTTCGAAATCCTGACCAAACATTTTCAAACCGTTTCTCTAAAGGGTTTTGGAATCGAAGAATTAAAAGAAGGAATCATAGCTTCGGGAGCCATTTTATATTATTTGTCTGAAACGCAACACAACAGAGTTCAGCATATCACCTCCATTCAGCGCATTGCCGAAGATGAATATGTTTGGATGGATCGATTTACGATTCGAAATCTCGAATTGTATCACAGTTACAATCCTAATGCGGTTACGCTTCTCGATGTGATTGACAAAACGCTTTCGCCAATGGGTGGTCGTTTGTTAAAACGCTGGTTGGCACTCCCTTTGAAAGACGCAACCAAAATACGAAATCGCCATCAGGTGGTTTCCTATTTGAAGGAAAATCGAGATGTTTTGAAACGGATTCAAAACCAAATCAAACAAATTTCGGATTTGGAACGCCTTATTTCGAAAATAGCTGCCGGAAAAGTGTCTCCACGAGAAGTCGTTTATCTAAAAGAATCATTGGACGCCATTATTCCAATAAAAATTTTGGCTCTAGAAAGTCCGCAAGAAGCCGTTAAAATCATTGGCGACAGCCTGCACAGTTGCGATTTATTGCGTGAAAAAATTAAAACAGTCTTAAACCAAGATGCTCCGGTGGCAATTGCCAAGGGAAATGCAATAGCCAAAGGAATCAACGAAGAATTAGACGATTTACGTGCGATTTCAACTTCTGGAAAAGAATATCTTGAAGGAATTGAAAAACGGGAATCCGAAAGAACCGGAATCTCGTCATTAAAGATTTCGTTCAATAATGTATTTGGATATTATATCGAAGTTCGAAATACACACAAAGACAAAGTTCCAACAGAATGGATTCGAAAACAAACCCTAGTCAATGCAGAGCGCTACATTACAGAAGAATTAAAGGAATACGAAACCAAGATCCTTGGTGCCGAAGAAAAAATCCATAAAATTGAAGTAGAGTTGTTCGAACAATTAGTGAGCTGGATTTCGACTTATATCAAGCCAGTTCAGATGAATGCGAATTTAGTAGCGCAACTGGATTGTTTGAGTTCTTTCACACAATTAGCTATCGAAAATAAATATGTTTGTCCAGAACTAGACGAAACTTTCGAACTTGAAATTAAAAACGGAAGACATCCTGTTATCGAGAAGCAATTACCAGTTGGAACGCCATATATTGCCAATGATGTTTTTTTGGATAGAGAAACACAGCAATTGATTATGATTACCGGGCCTAACATGTCCGGAAAGTCGGCTATACTGCGCCAAACCGCCCTGATTGTACTCTTGGCTCAAATGGGGAGTTTTGTTCCTGCAGATAGCGTAAGAATGGGAATTATCGACAAAATATTTACCAGAGTTGGAGCAAGTGACAATATTTCAATGGGGGAATCCACTTTTATGGTCGAAATGAATGAAACAGCTTCAATCTTAAACAACATTTCTGATAGAAGCTTAGTATTATTAGACGAGATCGGAAGAGGAACGAGTACGTATGACGGAATTTCCATTGCTTGGGCAATTGCAGAGTTTTTGCACGAGCATCCTTCGAAACCCAAAACACTTTTTGCGACACATTATCATGAGTTGAATGAAATGAGTGAATCGCTACCCAGAATCCAAAATTATAATGTATCCGTCAAAGAATTGAAAGACACTGTACTTTTTATTCGAAAACTTGTAAAAGGAGGAAGCGCACACAGTTTTGGAATACACGTGGCAAAAATGGCCGGAATGCCACAAATCGTAATCCTGAAAGCTCAAAAGCTTCTGAAAAAATTAGAAAAAGATCATTCAAGCGAAGCGCTAAGCGGAATTAAATCTACCAAGGATGAAATGCAAATGAGTTTCTTTAATCTAGATGATCCCTTATTGGAGGAAATCAAAGAGGAGATTTTAAAACTTGATATCAACACAATCACGCCTATGGAAGCCTTGATGAAGCTCAACGAAATCAAG
Organism: Flavobacterium soyangense; assembly: GCF_015277675.1. GTDB lineage: Bacteria > Bacteroidota > Bacteroidia > Flavobacteriales > Flavobacteriaceae > Flavobacterium > Flavobacterium soyangense. The sequence continues at coordinate 8,285 of NZ_JADHEC010000035.1, read as the reverse complement.
AGAATGTTAACTAAAAAATAATACCTCTTACTTTAAAGTTTGGGTTATCAGAAACTTAGCTTTTACCTATTTATTTTTTATAAAAAACACTTGTGTAATTGAATTAATGTATTAAATTTGCATCCGCAATACGGTTAAGTATTGAGTTCATTTTAGAATGTAAATGCGAAAATAGCTCAGTTGGTAGAGCGCGACCTTGCCAAGGTCGAGGTCGCGGGTTCGAGCCCCGTTTTTCGCTCAAAACCATACTGCTCGGATGGTGAAATTGGTAGACACGCTGGACTTAAAATCCAGTGAACAGCAATGTTCGTGCGGGTTCAAGTCCCGCTCTGAGTACTTTGTTAAACCGTAAAGACTTAATTATTAATTCTTTGCGGTTTTTTTTATGCCTTGTTGCCAAACCCTTGCCCAACTATGGGATCAAATGGATCAATCTTAAAACCTGTGGAGCAACAAAATTTAAGCATAAATATTAGCTAGTCTAAAAAGGAAGAATTCTACATTTCTAACACCTCTAAATTATGATCTAAATGCTTTTATTTTAGCATTGAAAGATTCAGCCGATGCATTTGTACTTCTGTTATCAAAATAGTTCAATATGGTTTGATAATGATTGATTATCGTTCTAGATATTGTATTGAAAGATTTAAACCCTGATTGATTTACTTTTTCGTGCCATTTGGCAAGTCTAGCAAAACCAATAATTTTGTCGGTTGTGCTTTCAAATATGTTACGTAAGCCTTGCGTTAGGCTGTATGCCTTTTGGATCTCAGGATACAATTCAAATAATAAATGGGCTCGTTGTAATTGATTCACTGACCATTTTGATTTGTTTTTGTATAAGAAATAGCGACTTCTGGCTAGTAGTTGTTTGAGTGTGTCACCATTAGCTAATACTTTAGACTCAAACCTTTTCTTGTTTTTCTTGGCTTTTTCTATAGCCTCATTTTCCTGATCTATTGCTTGCCAACGGTATTTGATTCTTATTTCTTGTAGCGCTTCTGTAGCTAGTTTTTGAACATGGAACCTATCTGTTACTCGAGTTGCATTTGGAAAGCATTTTTTGGCAATCAGCCCCATATTTCCTGCCATGTCAAGGGCTATTTCCGTAACTAGATTGCGTTGTTTAAGAGGGATTTTTTCTATAATTGCAATTACGGTTTCTGCTTTAGTTCCTGCGACCATTGCAACGATGGTTCCTTTTTTTCCTTTGGCCGCCTTATTGGTTAGAATTGTATAGAGTTCGCCATTAGATAAGGAAGTTTTGCCTATCGATAACCGTTTTCCAATGTTTTCAGGGAAAATCAGCTAATCCTTAGTTATTCATTAAACAACCTTCTTTGAGTGATATGAAGTTACACCTGATGTTCACGAATTGTAAAGTCCTGCACTGTTATCTCATCAAAAAAAACCTTTAGAACTTAATTTATGTTGTTGATATTCTTTTGGAATTGAATTAATCTCCTTCTTTAAGTAAAGATGAAGTATTTCCTCTTCTTTTTTATAGGAAGATAATTCGAAGTATTCGACTATTATTTCCGGTAATAACAACTTGAGAAGTTCTATACTAGAGTTTTACATTTGTATTTATTTTTAAAATACAAAAATCGTCATATTATATTTCTCCACAACTTTTAGGATTGATCCTTACATTTCCCTACAACCTTTCGGATTGATCCAAAATTTAAGAAAAGGGCAAAAAAAAAGCTACGCAATGCGTAGCTTTATTTTTTCTGTAATTCAGAATTACTTAGCTGGAGTAGCAGCAGGTGCAGCCATAGCAGCTTTAGTAGTGTCAGCAGCCATAGCAGCTTTAGTAGTGTCAACAGCCATAGCAGTAGTATCAACAGCTACAGCAGTAGTGTCAACAGCTGGAGTTTCAGCAGCTGGTTCAGCTTTTTTACATGATACAACAGTCAACATAGCAACAACGGCTAAACTTAAAAGTACTTTTTTCATCTTACTTAATTATAAAAGGTTAATTATTAATTCGGGGCAAAGATATAAATTTTTTAATAGTTAAAATATTTTTTCATAATTTTTTTAAAAAATATTACTCATTTTAAACATTCTCTTTGATTTCGAACATTATACTAAAAAAGAAGCCTTCTTTAATACTCTGCTAAGTTACAACAAATTGAACCCTGTCAAGCCTTTTCCGCTAACTAAATCATAATAATATTCAAAACTTGTAATAAAGCTGTCAGGAAATATTTACTATTAAAATTCTAATTACACAAACTGATTGAACAAATACAGATGTATTTTCTGTCCTCTAATTAAAAATGAAATACAAAATTAGTAAGAATTAAAAGACTAAATGTGATTCATAATTATATTGCTTGCACCTTTGTTCATTTGTACAAAAGAACTGCAAATATGCCCTTTTCCGTTTCGGATGTTATCGTTAGCGATCAAACTGGAAAAAGCACCAACAAGTTCTTTTGTATTTGAAATAGAAATACAGCCACCCCTATTTACTAAATCCGTTGCTTCGGCAAAATGAGAAAAGTTGGGACCAATCACTATTGGAACCCCAAAAGTGGCTGGTTCCAAAATATTGTGAACACCAGGATTTCCAAAACCCCCACCAACATAAGCAATATCGGCATAACTGTAAATCTTAGTTAAAATTCCGATAGTATCAATGATAAATACATCAAAATCGGCTAAATTTTTAGTTGTTTTTTCCGAAAACAAGACGGTTTTTTTTGCAATAGAATTTTTTAATTCCTGAATCTGTTCACTTTTGATGTTGTGCGGAGCAATAATAAACTTAACTTTTTCAGAAGTTTGATTGATGTAATCTACTAATAAACTTTCGTCTTTTGGCCACGAACTTCCCACTACAATGGTTAATGTGCCGTTTTTGAATGCCTCAATGAAATTCAAAGAATTGTCTTTTTCCAAAATTGCAGCAACCCTGTCAAAACGTGTATCGCCAGAAACGGCCACATTAGTTTTGCCTAATTCAAACAACAATTTTTTTGAACATTCATTCTGCACAAAAAAGTAGGTAAAAGTATTCAGAGCAGTTCTGTAAAATCCACCGTACCATTTAAAAAACAATTGATTTTTTCTAAAAATCCCAGAAATCAAATAGGTTGGAGTTTCAAGTTTTTTCAATTCGTTCAAATAATTGGGCCAATATTCATACTTGATAAAGAAAACCATTTCTGGATGAACTAATGACAAAAATTTTATCGCATTTTTATTCGTATCCAAAGGCAAATACACCGTAACATCGGCAACCGTATTATTTTTTCTGACTTCGTAACCCGATGGTGAAAAAAAAGTGATTACGATCTTATGATTAGGAAATTTATCTTTTATTTTTTCAATTACGGGCAAACCTTGCTCGTATTCACCAAGTGAGGCGGCGTGAAACCAAATAGTTTTATCGTTTGGGTCTATTTTGCTTTCTAAAATTTGAAAAACCAACTTACGTCCATTTACAAAAAGTTTAATTTTCGGACTGAACACTGCCACAATTTTTAATAAAAAATCGGCAATCTGAACAATTAGATTATAGAGGAAAAGCATATCAAAAAATTTCTGGTGCTAAAATACGTATTCTTTTAATTATCTATAAAATCATTCTGCTAAAATCCCTATTTTTGTTCCAAATTTAAAACTTTGCGTCCCGATAGTTGTCGGGATTGTGTTTTAGCAAATTTAAACAAAAGCTTAAATGAAAAAAATCCAAATGGTTGACCTAAAAAGTCAATACGATAAAATAAAAGACACAGTAAATACTTCTATCCAAGAAGTTCTTGACACCAATGCTTACATTAATGGGCCCCAAGTTCATCAATTCCAAAAAAATCTCGAAGAATATCTTGGCGTAAAGCACGTAATTCCCTGTGCGAACGGAACTGATGCCCTGCAAATTGCAATGATGGGATTGGATTTGAAACCCGGAGATGAGGTTATAACTGCAGATTTCACCTTTGCTGCAACAGTAGAAGTAATTGCCTTATTGCAACTTACGCCCGTTTTAGTCGATGTTGATTTGGTAAATATGAATATTTCTATCGAAGGAATCAAGAAAGCGATTACCCCAAAAACTAAAGCTATTGTCCCAGTACATTTGTTCGGTCGTGCTGCAAATATGGAAGCAATTATGGCTATTGCCAAAGAAAACAATCTTTATGTTATCGAAGACAATGCGCAAGCTATTGGAGCAAATTGCAAGTTTTCTGATGGAACAAAAAAGAAAGCAGGAACCATTGGAAACGTTGGAGCGACTTCTTTTTTTCCTTCCAAAAATTTAGGATGTTATGGTGATGGTGGAGCGATTTTTACCAATGATGACACTTTAGCACACAAAATCCGAGGAATTGTAAATCACGGAATGTACGAGCGTTACCATCACGATGTGGTGGGTGTAAATTCAAGATTAGACAGTATTCAGGCAGCGGTTTTGAATGCTAAATTGCCTTTGTTGGACGAATACAACATTGCACGTCAGAATGCTGCCAGAAAATACACAGCCGCTTTTGAAGGACATAAAAACATCATTGCACCAAGTATTTGCGGGATTTGCGATTGCCACGTTTTTCACCAATATACCTTACGAATCATCAACTCCGATAGAGATGGTTTGATGCAACATTTATTAAACAAAGGTATTCCTTGTGCCATTTATTATCCAATTCCGTTGCATTTGCAAAAAGCCTATTTGGATTCAAGATACAAAGAAGAAAATTTTCCGGTTACTAATAAATTGGTAAAAGAAGTGATTTCGTTGCCAATGCACACTGAATTAGACGATGAACAAATTAAATTTATCACAGATTCGATTCTGGAATTTTTAAAATAAAAAAATATGAAAATATTAGTAACAGGAGGATTAGGATTTATCGGTTCACATACTGTAGTCGAATTGCAAAATCAGGGTTTTGAAGTAGTTATTGTTGACAATCTTTCGAATACATCATTGAATGTTTTGGATGGAATTGCCAATATTACTGGAATCAACACGGCATTCGAAAATTTGGATTTGCGTGAAAAAGAAAAAGTGCAGGATTTCTTCAAAAGACATCGTGATATTTCCGGCGTGATCCATTTCGCAGCTTCAAAAGCGGTTGGCGAAAGCGTGGGAAACCCATTGTTATATTATGAAAACAACCTGAATACTTTAATTTATTTGCTTCAGGAATTGCAACAGCAACCAGAATCCAACTTCATTTTTAGCTCATCTTGTACAGTTTACGGTCAAGCCGAAAAAATACCCATTACCGAAGATGCTTCTATTCAAACGGCAATGTCTCCTTACGGTAATACCAAACAAATTGGTGAAGAAATTATAACCGATACTGCCAAAGTGACTAATACCAACGCAATTTTGTTGCGATATTTCAACCCAATTGGAGCGCATCCAACCGCAGAAATTGGCGAATTACCTATTGGTGTCCCACAAAATTTGGTGCCATTTATCACTCAAACTGGATTAGGTTTACGTCAAGAATTATCGGTTTATGGAGATGATTATCCTACACCTGACGGAACAGCTGTTCGGGATTATATTCACGTTGTCGATTTGGCGAAAGCCCACGTTATTGCCTTGAAACGACTATTGGATAAAAAGAATTTGGCAAAAGTCGAAACCTTTAATCTGGGAACAGGAACAGGGAGTTCCGTTCTGGAAGTGATTTGCGCTTTTGAGAAAGTAAGCGGACAAAAATTGCCCTATAAAATCGTGGGGCGCAGAGAAGGTGACGTTACTTCGGCTTATGCCAATACTGATAAAGCAAACAACGTTTTGGGCTGGAAAGCAGAATCAACATTGGAACAAGCTATGGAAAGTGCCTGGAAATGGGAACAGAAAATTAGAAGTTAGCAATTTGTATTCCAACTAAGAATATGAAATCCCAAATTATCTAGACGAAAATTTGGGATTTTTTTAATTCTTCACTTCACAATGACTGAACTCTATTTATGCATTCGCCGTCACAGCTTCTTTGTCAATTTTTCCAATTAATCCAGCCAACACTTTTCCTGGCCCCACTTCGGTAAATAAAGTCGCGCCATCTGCAATCATTTGTTGTACAGATTGTGTCCATTTTACGGGTGCAGTCAATTGGATAATTAAGTTTTTCTTAATTTCGGCAGGATCAGAAACAGCCGTTGCTGTTACGTTTTGATACACCGGACAGATTGGCTTCGAAAATGTAGTTGCTTCAATGGCTATGGCCAATGCTGAACGAGCGGGTTCCATCATTGGAGAGTGAAATCCACCACCAACAGGCAACATCAAGGCACGTTTTGCGCCAGCCGCCTTCATGGCTTCACAGGCTTTTTCAACCGCTGAGGTTTCTCCTGAAATCACTAATTGTCCAGGGCAGTTATAATTGGCAGCCACGACAATTCCATCAATAGAAGCGCAAACTTCTTCTACAATATTGTCGGCTAATCCTAAAACTGCCGCCATTGTCGAAGGTTTTATTTCGCAGGCTTTTTGCATAGCCAACGCTCGTTGTGAAACCAATTGCAATCCGTCTTCAAACGATAAAACACCATTAGCAACCAATGCCGAAAATTCGCCCAAAGAATGTCCTGCCACCATTTCTGGTTTGAAATCCTCTAAGGTTTTTGCTAAAATTACTGAATGCAAGAAAATCGCCGGTTGGGTAACTTTGGTTTCTTTCAATTCTTCGGCTGTTCCATCAAACATAATATCTGTGATGCGGAAACCTAAGATTTCATTGGCTTTTTCGAAAAGTGACTTTGCTAATTCGGAATTCTCATATAAATCTTTGCCCATTCCGGTGAATTGTGCTCCTTGACCAGGAAATACGTATGCTTTCATCTATTTTTAATTTAAAGTTTAAAAGTTTAAAGTTTCTCCAAAATTTAGAACAAAAAACTGCGTTGCAAAAATAGTGTTTTTTAGGATTTTAAGGAAAGATATGGGTGAGTAAAATAAAACGGCTCAACTTTATGATGAAGTTGAGCCGTTTGTGTATGGTCAATTTGCTTGCTTTTTATATTTTCATTGGAACTTCCATTAATAAAATCTCAGCATCAGAACTTGCTTTTATTTCAATAGTGTCAATATTCCAAAGTCCAAAACCATCACGAATATTTAATTCCTGCCCATTTATTATTAGATTTCCTTTTAGAACAAATGCATAAAGTCCATTTCCTTTTTTCTTAACGGTATAAGTTGCCGTAAAACCTTGGTCAAATTGACCCAAATGAAACCACGCATCCTGATGAATCCAAACACCATCGTCTTCCGGATTTGGAGACAAAATTTGCTGTAATTTGTTTTTTCTGTCTGCTGGATTTAAAGTAATTTGATCGTAACGTGGAGTTACATTTTGTTGATTTGGGATGACCCAAATTTGCAAAAATTTAACTTGCAAATCTTTGTTTTTGTTGTATTCGCTGTGTTGAATTCCCGTTCCGGCACTCATCACTTGAATATCTCCGCTTTTTATCACGGTTTTATTGCCCATACTGTCTTGGTGTTCCAAATCGCCTTCCAACGGAATGGAAATAATCTCCATATTTTGATGTGGATGTGTTCCAAAACCCATTCCTGCAGCAACGGTGTCGTCATTCAACACTCTTAAAACTCCAAAATTCATTCTTTCTGAATTGTAATAGTGCGAAAAACTAAAAGTATGATGGCTGTTTAACCAACCTAAATCGGCAATTCCTCTGGTATCTGCTTGGTGTAAAACTGTATTTTTCATAATTCTTTGTGTTGATTATTATTTGATATAGCAAATTTACATCCATTAGAAACAAAATGTACTTAACCTAGATTAAGAACGTAAATTTTTGGTAAATTTGTAATAGCTAATGCGCTTTTTTAAGAAGGCGTGCTTTCATTTTGCTAAAAAATTCGGGCGTTACGCCAATGAAAGAAGCAACTTGTTTTTGAGGAACTTTTTGCATCAGCGATGGATATTTTTTGGAGAATTTTTCAAAACGTTCTTCTGCTGATAAACTCAAGTTGTCCATAATTCGCTGTTGATTGGCAACCAAAGCATTTTCAGTTAAAATCCGAAAAAAGCGCTCGAGTTTAGGAATATCGTGATACAATTGCTCTTGATTTTCTTTGGAAAGCAAAACTACTTCGGCATCTTCGAGAACTTCGATAAAAAGATTACCCGGTTTTTGGGAAATCAAACTATACATATCACTAATCCACCAACCGTCAAACTGTCTAAAAACCTTCCTTTCCAATGTTTATTCTTTTGTATTAAAAATCGTTCAAAATATTTGGATAACTCCTTAGTTTTCTTTATCTTTAAGCAAGTATTTATCGCTTA
>NZ_JADHEC010000034.1 GCF_015277675.1 Flavobacterium soyangense | reverse complement strand
GAATTTTAGCTAAAATAACAGCTTTAACTTTGGTTCAATTCATCAATAGATTTATTTTTGAAAGACCAATAAACAATATTAAAACACAAATAGTTTAATTACACCCAACGGGTTATTTATCTATTAATTTTTATCTGGTTTCACTTGGCTTGCTTGTTACATATATGTCGCTACCGATATCGTAAAATGACCAGCGATTTTTAGTTTTTAGACACTATTTACTAATTTTATTACAAGTATAAGGTTTAATTGCTTTCTACATATTCTAAAATTGCATTTAATGTTTCTTCAGAAAAAGGCTTTGAAAAACTCCCTTTAACATTTTCATAATTTAAGCAATTACGATATTCAGCAAGTTCATTCGAAGCAGAGTTCATAAATATAGGAATTTGATTGATATCTTCTAAATGTTTTATATTTTCAAGGAATTCAAAACCATTCATGATAGGCATATTGAAATCTAATATAATAAAATCGGGAAGTTTTTCATTTATAGCATAAAGTGTTTTTAGTTTTTCAAGAGCAAGTAATCCGTTTGTAAAAAATTCAAACTTATTTATACTATTATTTGATTTCAATATGTTATTAATTATTGAAGATGCTATTTTATCATCCTCAACAATAAATACTTTACTATTTTTCTTCATTAATTTGTTTATGTCTGGTTTTGAACTATCCACTTTACCATTAAGTAGGTATTATATAATGACTATTTAATGGTAGAGTAGAGTATTTAATTTTGATTTAAATTTTTGGATCCAGTAGTTTGTATAAAACTGGGGTTACAACCCTTGATAGAATCAGTGAACTTATTAGTCCGCCTACAATTACCCATGTAAGTGGAGAATATAACGGAGAATGTTACAGCATTAATGGGATTAACCCTCCAATTGCAGTCATGTGGTTAATACAATTGGCAAAAAGCGGGTTTCGCCAGCCTTATGTATTGCCTCATCTATCGTTTTGCCTTCACGACGGAGATGATTTTTATAATCCACCAGCAGAATAGAATTTTTCACTTCAATTCCAGTCAAAGCTATAATGCCAATTACAGAAATAAAGGAAAGTGTGTTACCGGAAATCAATAATGCTATTACCGCCCCAATAATACCAAGTGGGATAACGGAAAGGACTATCAAAGTACTTTTGAAAGTTTTGAATTCCAATAATAAAATAGCCAGAAATCCAAATATGGTAATTAGAATTATCTTGCCGAGACCACCTAAACTATGTTCTTTACTTTCCGCTTCCCCAGCAACCGTGTAACTAAAGCCATTGGCATAGGGAGTTTCTCAAGCAATTCAACAACTTTTGTTGTAATAGCTTCTATGTTGAATCCCATATCTACAGAACTGGTAATGGTTATCTAACTTCTCTAGTAATAGCGTTTAATTGTTGGAAACCGAGGTTTCAAAGTTTAGACTTGCTAGTTGGCTTATTGGAATCATAGGGCATGAAAGTGATGCTACATATATTTTATTGAAGGCTTCAAGTGTTTGATTTTTTTCATTAGATATTCACTATGGTTCCAATTTATATTTTCCAATATATGGCAAATTATCACCTCCCATATACAAATAACCATTTTGTTCCTTTACAGATCCCGCTTCGGACATCTTGATTCCTGTGGGGTCGAAAAAAGAATTCAATATTTTTCCATTTTCAGAAAGATGCATGACCATTCCAAACTTATCTTGCTTGGGTTGTAACCAATTTGGCAATCCATAAACAAATTTTTTCATTCCTTTTTTAGGGTGTATTTTGTCAAGTGCATCATTTCGTTTTGTTGTAAAACCAAGCCAAAACGTGCCGTCTTCACGAATAGAAATACCATTTGGAAATCCAGGTAAATTGTCCATAAATATTTCTGTTTTGCCTGCATTCGAGCCTTTAAGCCAATATTTCAGGATTTGATATTTGGTGGTTTCTACCATCAATAAAAAGGTCTCGTCTTTTGAAATTACTACGCCATTACCAAAATAAGTACCGTCAATAAGCGTTGTTATTACTTTGGTTGATGGGTTGTATTGGTATAATCCTCCATTAGGTCTCATTTCTAGAATAAGTTTTCTACCATATTTTATCGTGTAAGGGCTTTCAGAAGAGGTATTTGTGAAATACATATTTTGCTTACTGTCAATATCCAGACCATTTGGGATTAAGAAACGTCTGTCTCTATCATCTTTATTCGCCAATACGACAACTTTTTTAAGCGGACTAATACTAATCAGTCCTAGTTTATGGCTTAAAGCAATTAAGTTATTTTGCTTGTCAAAATGCAGACCAGCCACCCAAGAACCAGCATCATAAAAAATTTCAACTTTTCCGTCCGGATTAATTTTTAATATTTTACCGTCAGAAAAATCATTTTCAGCCTTATGAACTCCACAATAAAGATTGCCAATACTGTCAAAAACTATGTCTTCCGCACCAACCCAACCTCCCAAATCTATTTTCTCAACGGTTGTTAATTCGTTGTTGAGTTTGGTTATTCCTTCAAATAAAGGATTGATTGGAGGATTCCAAGCCAAAGGCTTGAGGGCGCAGGACTGATGGGATAGAATTAAAATGGCGCCACTAATTACTAAAATAATTGATTTGATTTTTCTCATTTTTGTTTTGTTAAATTATTTAGCAAAACTATGTGAGTTTTTTTTCAAATCTCTTTACATATGTAAAGGAATTAATATCAAGGGTTTTCTGCCCTGATACGCGACAACTGTGTCGGTGTAATTCCTAAAAACGAGGCAATATGGTATTGCGGAATTTGTTGTTCGAGGGTTGGATATTGCTGTTGAAATATTTTGTAATATTCTTTTGCTTCAAGCATAAGCAAATTGACTTCTCTTATTTCTTTTTCTACAAAATAATGTTCAGCCGTAATTCTTCCCAATCTTTCAAGGTCGGGACAAATGTCATACAGTTGCCTGATAGTTGCATAATCTGTTTCCCAAATTGTACAATTTGTCAAAACTTGTTGAGCCAATTTATTAGGTGTTTCAGTAATAAGGGAAGAGTAAGCTCCAATAAAAGCGGGAGCCACGAAAAAGTTTTTGTTAAATTCTTGCCCTTCTTTATTGGTGTAAAAGGAACGGGCAATTCCTTCTTGCAAAAATGCTATTTTGGTGGCTACTCTATCGACATTGCAAAAATAGTCGCCTTTTTTTAAGTCTTTTTGAACAAAAATGCCTTTTATCAATGCCCAAGTTTTATCTGAAATGGGCGTAATATGATTTAAGTATTTATAAAGGTCTTCCATTAGTACTATTTTTACAAATTTCAGGGTGTTTCAAACTGCAATGAAAGTAAAATGGTATAATCGCTATGGTATTTGGCTAAGGGGCATATTGTTGCCATTGATGTTGTATTTAGCACTTAAGTTTTATTAGTTTTCAAATATATACAACTTTTATTATACTATTATAATTGGATAGAGATAATTTTCTTAATTTTTGTAGTGAAAGATCGGGAGAGTTTTTCTGTTTAGTCTGAAGTTTATTATTTCTTGTATTCTGGTCAGACTGAATGCTGTTTTATTAATGGAGTTTTATTTTTTGTAGAGTATTTCATTTTTCTCTAACGATTGAGGGGGGGGGATCGCATTGCAAACGCTTCGAATTGAATTTTAATTTAAGTAGGTACTCGTCAAAGACGAGCATCAGAGGGGATGTTTTAATTGCTTCAACATATTCTAAAATTGCATTTAATGTTTCTTCATAAAAAGGTTTTGAAAAACCTCCTTTAACATTTTCAAAATTTAAACAATTTCGATATTCAGCAAGTTCATTCCAAGCAGAATAGTCCTTTAAATAATCTAATTTATCATTTAATTAATGTCAGACATATTCCGATATGATCGCTTAATTTTTTATCAACATTGAACGGTTCAATTTGAATTTCTCTATTTTTAATAAACTTTTTTGAAATTAAAATATGGTCAATATTATCTTTGATACTAGCCGTTGAACTATCCAAATCAAACTGATTAATTATATTATTTAAATTTTCACGGTATTCCTTACTAGGATATATCCAGCCAGAAAGCGATATGTTCAAATCCCCTACCAAACAAACATTCTCATTTGCAAAAATTTTATTAAAATCTGATTCTTGCTCATTAAAATCTTTCACGAAACGGTCTTTATCCCTACTGTAACCAAAAATTCCAACAATAGTTCCATAAACTACTAATTTTCCCAAAGTAGTTTCTAATTCTACAGCCAAACTTGTAAATTCATCAGTGGTTTGGATCCTTTTTTTTATTGGAAACTTTGAGTAAATACTAACCCTGTTTTCCCCTTCTCTATAAAAATTAACATTGTCCTGATTCTTTGACAAAGGTTTTGAATGTTGCGCAAAATAATTTTCACCTAGATCAATTAACGTTGAGTTAGTTTCAGTTAATACAATAATATCAGCATCATAGCTTTTTATCAATTCGATTATAGATTTTAATTTTGATAAAATCAATAATCTTTCAATGTTGAAATTTATTATTTTCATTTAGGGTTGTTTTTCCTGTAGTACCTCTAACTTTTTTAGACTTTAATATTCCAAGTTATGATTATCAACCGCTCCCTTATTATTTTCAAAGTAGCGAGAACAGCTTCCTCTTTTGGTAAGTCTCCATAAACCAAGTTTCTAAAATCACCGTTATAAGTATCTTTCAGCCTCTCCCAAATGAGATCTAAATCTCTAAAAATAAGAGCATCATTTGGATGATTGGCTAACCATTTGTTATTGTTTCTAAAACTCGTTACATCGTCTGTTGCCACTCTTACTAACATCTCGTCAAAAGCAGGAGATTTAAAGAAATCTGAAAATTCTTTTTGTTGTAATAGTTGATGTAAATCGTAAGTATGTCTGATTTTATTCTTTAAATCATCCATTGGATTTTCTCCATATGAAAACCGAACCAAGCTCATAATTTTTTCACACAATGTTCTTGTAGGTTCTAATACTCTTACTTCAAACGGCAGTAATCCATTGGCTTCCGCAATATCAGATTGACCGTTATTAATCATCATTTCTCCAATAAATGAATGCAACATTCTATTGGTATAAGGCTCGTAATACCCCAACCAAGTAGATTCTAAAACAATAACATCCCGTACTTGCCCATAATTACCTTCAAACTCTTTATTGTAAGTATGTGCAGTTTTGCGAATCATTCCTACCTTGTGAGTTATGGTTGCAATTTCTACTTCGGCTAATACTTCAGCTACCACATTTCCAATGGTTTTTAATTTTGCTTTGAGTTTATTATCCGTTTCGCCTTCCCTTCTCAATACTACCAAATCTATATCTTCAGAAAAGCGGTCTATCATTTTATAGCATTTTGAAAGTGCTGTCCCTCCTTTGAATACGGTATCATTTCCAATTTCATTATTAAAAATAGTATGCAAAGCATAAGTAACCCAATAGTCTTTTTCAACAAACTCAGGCTGAATATTCATTTGCTGTGCAGTGATTCTTACCGCATCCTGAAAAAGGTTTTTATTTAGATGCAACTTCATTTTATATTCCAATTGTTAATGGTTGGCAAATCACTTTTTTTCAATCCTACTTTGATAGTTGTAAGTGGATTAAGACTTTTTTTTAGTTTTTTGACACCCTTTGAAGATGTCTTTTGATTCTCTAAAACAGCACCTAACAACGCCCTTACTCTTGGCGGATAGAGCAAAGCATATTTTATCATTTCTTCCCTTCGTGCTTCGGATAACTGCTCAATACGTCCACTCAATAGTTTTACTGAATTGGCGGTATTGCTATCGGATATTTTTCTGATGTCTTTAAACGTATCCAAAAAACCTAATAATTCATAATTACTATCTGTTACTTCGGCATAGCTTTTTACTGCATCGGCTTTTACCGCTCCTCTATTAATAAAAATACGTTTGCCACGACTGGCTATTTTAATCCTAAATGCCATTTGTGTAGTCAGGTTTAATTGATTGTACAAATACGCTCCTGTTATGTAAGCAATACGTTTCCCTTTTTCAAATAAATAGGGTCGTAACTGTTCGTTATAATCTGGTTTTAATTCTCCAAAAACCGTTTGTTGTGGTATGTAAAATATGCCTTTAGATATTTTTTTAATTACATCTTTGGCTTGTAAACGCTCTAATACTTTGGCCGCCGTTTGATAATCTTCTTTGGCAATACCCAAATCAGCATACCCAAAGGTTTTCCCTTCAGGTAATTTTTTTATTTGAATACGTATTTGTTCTGCCAATTTCATTTCACAAAGATAATTTTATTTTTAAAATGTCAAGTTTTTTGAGCGGAAAACTTGACATTTTAAAAAATATTTGACTTTAACCGATAACAATCATAATTCAATTCTTTCATAAAGTAAAGAGCCAATATTTCGTTTTATAATCACAAGTTAATGTTTTACAATTTGATTTTACGACTAAAAAATCAATTCAGTAAACCATAAAAAATTACTTTTCAATCGAAAATTTAACCAAAAAAATAATTATCAAAATAAGTGAATTAACATTAATTAATTTTCATTAATTTAGCCAAAATAATTAATATTAACAGTACACGATTCAGTACACGATTTGGAATAAAATCAAATAATATAAGGGTTTATTTGGATTATTTTTTTAATAATTTATCAAATTCATAACCCTGAGGTCCCGAGTTCAAATCTCGGTCTCGCTACGAGGTTAAATTCAATGAAGTTACGGGTTCGTGTTCACGAACCCGTTTTTTTATGTCTACACTTTTCTTACTTTTACGGACAGTACACGATTTGCCAATGAAAACCAACTATTCTGAACCTAAAATACTTACTGGAAGTGTAGAATTTTCCCAGTGGAACAAGCTCTCAAAACAAGCACAACAAGAAGCGATTTCAAAAGATTGGTATGTGTATTTTTCATTCCGAGATCCTCAAACTGAAAAGTTAAAACGCGAATCAAATATCAAGTTAGAGGCTAATAAAATAAAAACTGCAAATGAACGGTTTAAGTATTTAAGATCTATTCAACAAAACCTATCAATTCTATTAAAAAGGGGTTATAATCCTTATCAAGACAATGCTGAACTGACCAACAAATAAACCTATTTTACAATTAAAGTATAATTTACATCAGTGGTTTGACTTTTATAATATGAAACTGCAATTTCTTTGATTGCATCTACTCTTTGTCTGTCTAGACTTACGGCATCATCATATTGTTTCATCTGAAAATCCCATTGTTTTTTTTCCTCGGCAGTTACTTTTACTTCTATGTTTTTTGCAATATTTTGTGATTCCTTAAAACAAGGTGAAGCTGGATCGATTTCAGATAATATATTTAATGTTCCTTCATAGTTATTTGTAGCGATTGCATTTTTCGCCAATTGCATTTGTTTAGTACAATTCTTTTTTTGAAAACCTTTGTAGGCTTCGATTGCTTTTACTTGGACTTGACCATAACAACTCACAGCATCTGGAACTGACATAAGTAGCCCTAAAGCCTCTTCAAATTGTTGTGTTTTTACAAAACCATCAGACTTCTTAATAATATCTGAACATCTTGTTTCGTAATATTGGATAATTTTTGTTTTGCTTTTTTCTATAAAAGTTTTAAAATCAATATCATTTGCAGCAATTTTTGTAATTGCGTTTGTGATTGCCAATTCTTTATTACTTCCACTTCCTTTTATTGTTTTACTGATTGTTGAGAATAATATATTATTATCAACTTGTTTTACAAACAAACTTAATTCGACACTTACAATAGTTATATTTTGCATTCCGCCTTCAACTACGTTTGTTTCATTAACAGCAAATTTTGGATAAATCACAAAATTGTTATTGTAACCTGAATCCGACAATCCCGAAATGGTTACAATTTGAGAAATTTTAGTGTCCAATTTTGAAAGTTGAGAATCGTCTAAATTCTCCATATTTTTAGGCATAACTACCGAAAGAGAAATTTTTCCGATTTCGTTAGTTTCTTGTGCTTTGGATCCCAGAAAAAAAAAAGAAGCAATGATTATGAAATAAATGTTTTTCATTTTGTCTATTTAATTGTTATGTAAATGGTACTGCTTTTAACATCTTTTGCAGGTTGAAGTCCCAATCCTTTAAAAAATTTGAATATTTCTAATGCAAATTTATTAGGGCTATAATTATTGCCAGTAGCTTGATCTTTTAATGGAATTTTTACATCATCAAGTATCATTTTTAAGTCTGTTGTTCCTTGAATATGATAATTATTTTTAAAAGCATTCTTTTCCATCCACGCTTCGATTTGGTCTGAAAGAGGCAAGCCATCTGAACCTATTTCTGATGACATTTTATATTGTGAACCTGCATCAAAACTAATATCAACAATTACAGATTTACCATTATTTACTATGTCAGTAAATTTAGTTTGCATTACATTCAGAAAATCCTCAATACAACTTTCAACTGCTTTTGATGCCAGTTTGTTATAATCTTCAGTATAAAATCTTCCGCTTTCTCCAACTTTGTTTGATAGTGAATTTCCTGTTGATGCTTCATAACCTGTCAAAATTAATTTTACAGAATTTCCAGAACTTCCATTATCAATAATAACTTCTGCTTGAACATAAACATCAGCACCAGACATTTGAATGATTTGTGATTTTATATCTGTTTGGTTATCCGAAGTAAAAACATTATTGTCTTTAGCTGCTTTTAATTTTGCAATAAAATCTACAGTCGTAAAACCTCTACTATCAAAGCCTTCCTTTATTTTTGTAATTGCAATTCTTTTATTTGGGTCATTTTCTAAAACAGTTCGTAAATCTTCTCCTTCTTTTGTATAAGGGACAACCATTATCTTGGGTTGAACAGTTACAACTTGCCCTCCATTATTTGTTGTAGAATTTTGACTATACACAGAATTTGTAATACACAACATTACAAATAATACAATGTGACTTATATATTTATATTTCATAAATTAAATTTTAGTAACCAAATTTTCGGATAATGTTGTTTTGTTCAAGGTCTTTACACAAAGC
The DNA here is from genome assembly GCF_015277675.1 of Flavobacterium soyangense. Taxonomy (GTDB): domain Bacteria; phylum Bacteroidota; class Bacteroidia; order Flavobacteriales; family Flavobacteriaceae; genus Flavobacterium; species Flavobacterium soyangense. Next base: position 27,785 of record NZ_JADHEC010000034.1, on the reverse strand, counting down.
AACCAAATTGACTTTAACATCTACAGCTAAACTTTTTGAACCTCCATTTTGTCTTTTAAAATCACTTACTGGAATACTGGACATTATAAAAGTTCTGTATCTAATTTTATTGTAAAATTTATCAAAATAGTCTTTATGCTTATCCATTTCTTCTGACTCATTAGTGCCAATTAATGCGATTTTTTGTGAAGACTCAGGTAGTCCCCTAAAAAGAATAACATTTATTGATTTTTTTTCAGCATCAGCAATTGCTTCTTGTTGATTAGTACCCACGCCAATTGATCTCATTACAATAGTTCCTTCATTTCCTGAAACATAATTTACTTCAGCAGATGCAAGTGTTTTTTTGCTGCAACCAGTAGTTAATATCATAACTAAAACAGCAAAAACGCTTATTTTTTTAAGTAGAATCATAGTCTTATTTTACTATTAGCTTACAAGTTAATTTTTCAGCAGCATTGAATCGTGATAAAATCTCATTACCACCTTCTGAAACTGAACATTCCGAAAAATCATTGCCTGCAATTTTTACTATTTTTATTTCTCCAATTTGTGTTGGATAGGGTTTACCCTCAATCATTTCATTTTTTTCAACAATTAATTTATCCCCTTCTTTAAAACCAAATTCTTTGCCACCGACAATCAAAACTGTTGATGCAGATTCTTTTTTTGAAGTAATTATTTTGCAAATTTTTGTAATTAATGGAAAGGTTTTAATAAAATAAGCTGATAGTTTTGGCTCAACAGATTTTAATGCTTCATTTACGGCACTTTCAGGAGACAACATTAATGGACTAACTTCGGTTTGAAAACTTTCTGCTTCAGTTGTTTTATTTGTTTCTACTTCAATGACTTTTAATGTGAAGGCAACACTTGATTTATAACCATTTATACTGCCATCAGAATTTTTCATTGCATAAATGCTCATTTTTAATATGTTCCCAACTATCAAATTTTCAGCAGCTAAAGTAACATCTTGTTTAACTGTGTTTTTACTGTCAAGAAAAGCTTCTGATTTTTGTAATTCAAGTTCCTGTTGTACTTTATCATAACTTGTTCTATCAACAACAGTAAACCGTCTAGAGTTTGTAACAATTTGAACTACTTTTTCAGCTACAGCACCTGAATATTTTGAATCTACTTCACAAGTAAATTTTGCAACACCCAAAACTGGTTTCATTTCTGTTTGTGAATAGCCTAGTAGGCTATTCACAAAACAAAAAAATAAAAGAATATTTAGATTTCTCATATATCAATTAATAATTACCTGAGGATTTTAAAGTTGCAATCAAATTATAAAGAACCTTTAAATTTAAATTTAACTCAGGCAATACTAATGCAAGTACATCCTTTGAAAAGTTTAATGATTTTGTGGCTTTAGGTATTTGCATCATACTAGCACTCTTCAAATCATTTGCTGCCGAAGCAATAGTTGCAGACATATCTGCAACCGTTTTGACTTGTGTAGCAATATTCATCCCCAAGGCACCAAGTTCATCTAAAGTTGGTTTTTTTACAGTTACATCTGCCACACCGTCGACAGATTCTCCAATAGTCCTTTTATACATTTCAGGGACTAATACATTAATTTCTTTTGTTGAAACTAACATTTTTGTGGAATTTGATGCAAGTTCATCAACGCTTGAAATTCCAGAAGTTTTAGGTTCTGATAATTTTTCAAATTTAACTTTACGTTCTTCAGCGTCTTTTGATTTCATTTCAGTCTTTAACTCTTCTCTTTCAGCCTTTAATTCATCTTTTGTTTTTGTCTGGGCAAAACAATTTTGTTGCATTACTAAAATTAAACCTAGACAAACAGCAGTTTTGTAAATCATTTTTGTAAACATCATTTTTATTTTTTTTGTTCCCCTACTCTTTTGGATTTTCAGTAACTCCCCGTTTATTTTAAGTGGTATCTGGACTCCACAATTTTTATTCTGATTTAAGTAACTTAATTTTCCAAACGTAATGCCATAAAAAATAGAAACCTTACGGGAAACCGTAAAGAGGTAAAAAAAAAAAAGAAATTGAGAATTAATATTTAAGTAAACTCTAGTGTCTACGGGAGGTAGAAAATTAACTAGTGGAAAAATGAAGTGGAAAAAATTAAAATAATGTTTTACAATTTGATTTTACAACTAAAAAATCAATTCAGTAAACCATAAAAAATTACTTTTCAATCAATACTTTCATCCAAAAAACAAATTATCAAAATTTGATTATTAACATTAATTAATTTTCATTAATTTAGACAAAATAATTAATATTAACAGTACACGATTCAGTACACGATTTGGAATAAAATCAAATAATATAAGGGTTTATTTGGATTGTTTTTTTAATAATTTATCAAATTCATAACCCTAGATCCCGAGTTCAAATCTCGGTCACGCTACTAAAAGCTCTAAACAATCACTGTTTAGTTTTTTTTTGAATAGAAATAAAATTTTAAGGTCTATTTAATTGACTCAACTTCAATATAATGCTACAGACAATCAACAGAATTAATCAAAATACTGTTTTTAAAAGATATATTCGGGCACTATTATACTAAATTAATCAACTCATTTTGTATCAATCTTAAAACTGAATTAGCTGATTAATAAGAAAATGAAAACAATTCAATCTGATTGTCAAAAGGAATAAAAAGAGGAAATTGAAGAAAAAATCAAATACTAATTCTGATATTTACACTTTAAAAAATAATTAAATGAAAAAAATATTTTCGATAATTCTTGTAGGTTTTTGTTTTACAAATTGTATTAGTCAAAACTACAAAGTTTCTAAAAAAATAAATGTTGCTGGAGATGAGGGCTGGGACTATTTAGCTGTAGATGAAGTAAACCATCATTTATTTGTTTCTCACGGAAATGTTGTAAACGTAATCGATTTGAAATCGGATAAAACCATCGCAACGATTCCTGATACCAAAGGCGTTCACGGAATTGCCATTGCAAACGACCTAAACAAAGCCTTTATTACCGATGGAAAAGATAATGCAGTTACCATTATCAACCTGAAAACTTTTGAATTTATCGATAAAGTAACCATCGAAGGTCAAAAACCGGATGCAGTTTTGTATGACCCATTCTCTAAAAAAGTTTTTACTTATAATGCCAAATCTAATGACGCCACTGTTCTTGATGCCATTACTAATAAAGTGGTAAAAACAATTCCGCTTGGAGGAAAGCCAGAATTCTCAGTGACTAATACCAATGGCTTGATTTATGTAAATATTGAAGATAAAAATGAAATTAAAACCATAGATGCAACCAAATTAGAAGTCGTAGCAACTTGGAGTATTGCACCTGGCAACGAACCCTCTGGATTGGCAATTGATCTGGAAACCAATAGATTATTTTCTGTTTGCGGTAATAATTTAATGGTAATTGTTGATGCTACGAATGGAAAAATCATTAAAACTTTACCTATTGGCGATGGTTGTGATGGTGTAGCTTTTGACGCCAAAAAGAAACTTATTTTTAGTTCCAATGGAGAGGGAACCATTACAGTTGTAAAAGAAGAAAATGCCAATACTTTTTCTGTTTTTGAAACTGTAAAAACTCAAAAAGGGGCACGAACAATAGCACTGAATAAAACCACCAATCAGTTGTATTTATCAACAGCTGAATTTGGTGAAAAACCAGAACCAACAACTGAAAACCCAAAACCTAGAGCCAGTTTAATCCCAAATTCTTTTGTGGTTTTGGTTGTTGAAAATAATAGCAAATAGTCAATTTTTATTGTATAAATTTATCCAATGAAATCATTCTATTTTTTCATTCTGTTTTTACTTAGTATTAAGTCTTTTTCGCAAGAAAAGGACTTACGCTTTTATATCGAAAAAGCACAAACAAATTCGCCTTTGCTGAAAGATTTGTCCAATCAAATTAAATCCAATGCCTTGGATAGTTTGATAAATCGAGCCAATTATAAACCCCTAATATCAGTAAATCTTAATGCCAATTATGCTCCAACTTTAAATGGATATGGATATGATACCGCTGTCACCAATGGACAATTAGTATCGGGTTTGATTGGAGTTAATCAAAAAATCATTGGAAAAGGCATCGTCAATTCGCAAGCTGAAACGTTCAAATTGATGAAAGACGGTTTGCTTTTGAATAAAAGTATTGCCTTAAAAGATTTGAATAAAGCGATAATTTCTCAATACATAACTACATCAGGAAGTTTAGATCAAATGGATTACAATCAAAAAATGATAAGCCTTTTAAAAAACGGCACTGATGTATTGAAAAAATTAACCCAAAATTCCATTTACAAACAAACCGATTATTTGCTTTTTCTTTCGACGGTAAAACAACAGGAATTGCAAGTTTTGCTACTCCAACAACAATATCAAAATGATTTAAGTTTACTCAATTATTTATCCGGAGAAACGGATACGTCATTTGTTAAATTAAAAAAGCCGGAGATTGTTTTGAAAAGCATTGAAAATGAGGAAAAAATTGTTTTTCTAAAACAATTTGAAGTGGATAGTTTGAAAATAAAAAACCAAAATAAGTTAATCGACAACAATTACAAACCTTCTTTATCCTTGCTTGCAGACGCCGGATATTTATCGAGTTTCACTTACCAAGGCTATAAAAATCTAGGCCTTAGCGTTGGTTTTGGGTTGTCCATTCCTATTTATGATGGTAATCAAAAAACACTGCAACATCAAAAAAATGAAACTGCGCTAGCAACTAATATAGCTTATAAAAACAATTTCAACAAGCAATACCAACAACAATTATTGATGCTTAACCAGGAACTGAGACAAGCAATAGCAACCGAAAACCAACTACAGTCGCAGCTTCAGATTGCTGATGCACTCATTGAAGCGGATAAAAAATTATTGTTGTCCGGCGATGCTCAAATCACTGATTTTGTTATTGCTGTCGGAAATGTAATAATGATTAACAATACGATTTCCCAAAATAAAATCAACAAACTTCAAATCATTAACGAAATCAATTATTGGAGTTTTAACGACTAATTATATGAAAAAAATTATTTTATTTTTTATATTTTTTGCTTCCTTTTTTCTTTCTTGCAAAGACAAAACAGCAACCGAAAAACCTATTGACGCTAGTATTCCTGTAACTATAACCACTATTGACAGTTCAGAAATGGAAAGTTATATCGACCTCAATGCAACGGCAACCTATTTGGTCAAAAATAGCATCAAAGCCAATGCAACTGGTTATTTGAATTCGGTAAATGTCGCTAATAATGATTTTGTAACTAACGGAAAGGAATTGTTTTCAATCAAAACCCGTGAAGCAAAAATTTTAGGAAATACCATAAATAAAATAGATCCAACGTTGAATTTTGGCAGAGCAATTAAGGTGCTTTCTAATACAAATGGAATTGTAACAATGGTTAATGTGCAACAAGGCGATTATGTTCAGGATGGCGATCCATTGGTTACTATTAATGATGCCAAAAGTTTTGCAATTGTTATGAGCTTACCTTATGAATTGAAAAAATACATTAAACTTGGACAACAATTGAATGTGTCTTTGCCAGATGCCACTAAGAGATCAGCAACGGTTCAAAATTTTTTGCCAACTGTTGATGCCACTTCGCAAACACAAAATGTCGTCTTAAAAATAAATGGGAAACAAGATATTCCAGAGAATTTAATTGTAAAAGTTCGGATTAACAAAACCTCAAATTCCAAAACCATTTCGTTGCCAAAATCGGCGGTTTTAAGCGATGAAACTGAAACTAACTTTTGGATTATGAAAATGATAAATTCAAATACAGCAATTAAAATTCCAATAGAAAAAGGAGTTGAAACGGATGATAGAATAGAAATCATTTCACCAATTTTAATCGCTGAAGATAAAATCTTACTTACAGGAAATTATGGGGTTTCAGATACGATTAAGGTAAAAGTAATTAAAAACTAATTTTAATGAATAACTATTTTGCGAAACATAAAAACGGCTTAAGCGCCATTATCTTCCTAATTATTTTGGGTGGATTTTTTGCCTATTCAAAAATGCAAACGAGTTTGTTTCCTGAAATTACCTTTCCAAAAATTAAAATCATTGCCGATGCAGGACAACAACCCATCGACAAAATGATGATAACGGTTACTAAACCACTAGAAAATGCCATTAAAAAAGTACAAGATTTAAAAACCGTTCGCAGTACGACCAGCCGTGGGAGTTGCGAAATATCGGCTTTTATGGATTGGAAATCGGATATTGATTTGAGCAAAACCAGAATAGAAGCCCAAATTAACCAAATTAAAAATGATTTGCCACCCGATACACAAATTACAGTCGAGAAAATGAACCCTTCCATTCTTCCTGTAATAGGTTATGCGATTGAAGGCAAAGGAAAATCAGCAATTGAATTAAAAAAAATTGCCAATTATACAATCAAGCCTTTCCTTTCACAAATTGATGGTGTTTCCGAAATTCGGATTATTGGCGGAAAAGAAAAAGAATATTGGTTATCATTAGATTCTGATAAAATGCGGGCTTTTGGTATTACACCAAATTCGATTACGCAAGTGATGAACGAAACTAATTTCATAAAATCTAATGGGTATTTGTCGGATTATCGTTATATGTATTTAACCATTACCGATGCGCAAGTTGATAAAAAAGAAGAACTCGAAAATCTCGTTTTAAGAAACAACGGAAAAGGAATTATTACCCTAAAAGATATTGCTGCTGTTGAAATTAAGGAAGCCAAAGAGTATATAAAAGTCAATGCCAATGGAAAGGAAAGCATATTGGTTGCCGTAATAAAACAACCCAATTCTAATTTGATTTCGCTTACAGATGCAATGAGCTCAAAATTAGAAGATTTAACAAAAATACTTCCAAAAGATATTCATATCACACCCTATTATCAACAAGCCACTTTTGTAAATGATGCCGTAAGCAGTGTAACTGACAGCTTGTTAATAGGATTATTATTAGCTATAATTGTTGCGGTTCTGTTTTTGAAGTCTGCCAAAGCCAGTGCTACCATTTTGATAACTATTCCGGTAACCTTAGGATTAACTCTTATTGTTTTATATCTCATGGGTGAAACATTCAATGTTATGACTTTGGGTGCTTTAGCGGCAGCTTTGGGATTAATTATCGACGATGCCATTGTAGTTGTGGAGCAAATTCATCGAACCCACGAAGAGCATCCTGACGAGCCAACAATTTCGCTTTTACAAAAAGCAATTCACTATCTATTTCCCGCAATGTTGGGTTCATCAATTAGTACCATTGTAATTTTTATTCCTTTTGTTTTAATGAGTGGTGTTGCAGGTTCTTATTTCAAAGTACTCACCGACACGATGATTATTACTTTGGTTTGTTCTTTTTTTGTTACTTGGTTGTTGCTCCCAGTGGTTTATTTATTGCTTTCTAAAAAAGAAAAAGTAAGTTCTAAAAATCAAATAAAAGCCGAAATACATGAGGTAAAAACTCAAAACTGGGTGGCTTATTTTATTGGAAAACCCATTATTAGCATTTTATTTTGTGCATTTTTAGCGCTCTCTATTTTTATTGTTTTACCCAAATTAGAAACGGGTTTTTTACCAGAAATGGACGAAGGAAGTATTATTTTGGATTACGAAAGTCCTCCAGGAACTTCACTTGAAGAAACCGACAGAATGTTGAATGAAGTGGAAAAAATCATTATCAAAATTCCCGGAGTAGAAGCTTATAGTAGAAGAACTGGAACACAAATGGGATTTTTTATTACGGAGCCCAATCGGGGTGATTATTTAATTCAATTAAAGAAAAAAAGAAGCAAAACCAGCAATGATGTCATAGATGAAATTCGTGCCAAAGTGGAAGCCACACAACCCGCTTTGCGAATCGATTTCGGTCAAGTTATTGGTGATATGTTGGGCGATTTAATGAGTTCTGTTTCACCAATTGAGGTCAAAGTTTTTGGAAACAATCAAGTAGAATTACAAAAAATAGCCCGACAAGTTGCTACAATTGCCGAAAAAGTCAAAGGAACTGCCGATGTTTTTGATGGTACTGTTCTAGCTGGTCCAGCCATAAATATCCAACCTAATTATACACAATTAGCACAGTATGGAATTACTCCTACTGATTTACAATTTCAGATGCAAACCGCATTAGAAGGAAATGTTGTAGGCAGTTTGTTAGAAAACGAAAAACAAATACCAATACGATTAATTTATGCTAATGGACAGAAACGAAGTTTGGAAGACATTAGACAACTCAAAATATTCTTGCCCAGCGGACAATCTATTCCTATTTCGAATTTGGTTACAATTTCTGTCCAAAAAGGAGTTGCCGAAATTGAACGTGAAAATCTCCAAATGATGAGTGTGGTAACCGGACGATTGGACAATCGGGATTTGGGGAGTGTGATGCAAGAAATTCAGGATAGAGTTTCACAGGAAGTTCATTTGCCCACTGGTTATTACATTGAATATGCCGGTGCTTACAAAGACCAACAACAATCTTTTAGAGAATTATTACTGATTTTAATAACTTCATCTTTATTAGTTTTTGGAGTAATTTTATTTCTTTTTCGGGATTTCAGAATTGCATTGGTTATCCTTTTGATTTCAGTTTTAGGTATTGCAGGAAGTTATATTTTACTTTATATAACAGGAACACCATTAAACGTTGGAAGCTATACAGGAATCATTATGATTGTGGGCATCATTGCTGAAAATGCTATTTTCACCTTCTTGCAATTTCGAGAAACTTTCAAACTGACAAGAAATGTAAATCAATCTATAATCTATTCCATTTCAACTCGATTGCGTCCAAAATTAATGACAGCTTTAGGGGCAATAATTGCACTTTTACCATTAGCAATTGGAATAGGAACGGGTTCAGAATTGCACCAGCCTTTAGCAATTGCAGTAATTGGCGGATTTATTGTTGCAATGCCGTTATTATTGGTCGTTTTACCAAGTTTGTTGACTCAAGTGTATAAAAATGAAACACATTTTAAGCATATTCTTGAGAAATATCAAAATTGAAAACAAAATCAAGGTCTTAGGTATTTTACTTAAATCCTTATTTCACCTATTATGTTCCAAACATCCATGTTTTTCCATTCAAAAAAATAGCTTAAAACCTTTAATAAGATATGGTCTATATATACTTTTACCTTTACGACCAGGAGTTTGATATTAAAAATGTCTTTTTAAAGATTGCTAGTCAAGAACTTTCATTATCGTTTTGATACAACTTTCAAAATAAGATGTTTGTTCTATAAACTTTGAATCAGCTTCAATACCGCTTATTGTACAACACAGTAATCGACTTAATACTTTAGGATCTTTATCTTTTGAAAATTCTTTTTTTTCAATTCCTTTTGTTATAGCCTCTACTAATATAGTTTCAAGCATATCCCTGTGATTGCGAAGTATAGTAGCAACCTGAATATCATGAGGGGCTAATTCAATAGCACTATTAACGATAAAGCATCCTTTATGATTCTTATCTGACATGGCATTTTCAGCAGTACTTTCAAGTATTTTTTGAATCATGTCTTTCACATTATCATATTCTTGAAAACTACTTTGAACTTCCATAATTGCACGCTTTTGATAGCGGGTCAAAGCAGCAATAAACCACTGTTTCTTATCACCAAACGCACCGTACATGCTTGATTTACTAATGCCAAAATCATCAATCATCTCTTGGGTCGAAACACCATTATAGCCTTTGTGCCAAAACAGTTCAACCGCTTTATCTAAAACTTCTTCTGTATTAAATTCTCTATTTCTTGCCATATTAAAAAAAATTGTAAGGGCTATTTATCGCCCTTACAAAATTAATAAATTCTAGACTAATTAGTCCTTTATTCTGAAAATTAAATCATAGAATCAAATTGCAACATTTTTAGAAGGTCATTTTGAACTTCTGAAACACCTTCGTTTAATTTAGCAACACCAAAATCCATTCCTCTTGGCATAACAACAGTTCTAAGAGGACGTTTGTCATTTGAATCAACTAATGCTTTTATGGCATCTGCAACATCTTGAGGAATTGGTGCATTTTCACCATCATACATTGCTTGGAAATTAGTTTTCATTAGATCTGGAACACCAGCTAAAGCGCCATATGCTTCCAAACGTGATTTATCAGAAGGCTCTGGACTTTTACCTAAAAGACTAGTACCAAAAGGTCCTGGTTGAACGATTACAGAATCAATTCCTAAACCAGACAATTCATAACGAAATGCCTCGGCATAAGCTTCCATAGCAAACTTACTGGCACTATAAACTCCAAAGAATGGAAATACTACTCTACCAGACAACGAACTAACATGAATTATCAAACCTGATTTCTGGCTCTTCATATAAGGTAAAACGGCACGGTCTGTTCTTACACTTCCAAAGAAGTTTACATCCATTTGTTTCTTGATGTCTTCAATAGTAAATGCTTCTGTAACTCCTACAAACATTTGACCAGCATTATTGATTAATACATCAATAGTTCCAGCTTCTTTGGCAACAGCTTCAATTGCATTTTCTACAGATTTGTCATCTGTTACATCCAAATCAATTACCTTAATAAAAACATTTTTGTCTTTAGCAAATTGCTCAAGTTCATTTTTTGTTTCAAGATTGCTACCCAAAGGATTTCTCATCCCTGCGTAAATCTGATGTCCGTCTAAAGACAATTGAAAAGCCGATAACTTTCCAAACCCACTACTAGTTCCAGTAATAACAATTACTTTTTTACTTGCACTCATTTTTTAAATTTTTAAATTATAATTTGTTTTTCTGTCTCCAAAAAAATATTTTGGACTAATCAGTCCGCAAATGTAATTTAAAAAAATTAATAACGAACCATTTAGTCCGTTATTTTTTAAAATATTTTAAAAATTAAAAAAAGAGTTTAAATATATGACCTTGCAAATCATATAAAAAGTTTATGGGTCCAAATTTTACAAACATAAAAAGGTAATTAAGCAAGTTCCTTAATAATATTTATTCTGTTTATTTTTTTATTATTTACTTCGAAAATAACTACTTGCTCCATTTTGTCCTCACTTCCATTTCTTCCATGTATATATTCCTGTACTATTACCTTATTATCAAAAGTGATAGTGTTTATTATTTCTGCCCGAAGATTAGGTGATTTTTTAAAAAGATCAACATACATCTTTCGACATTCGTTGATTCCATTAATCAATATTTTATTATTTAAAAAGTCAATTATTGTAATATCTTCGCTAAAAACGCTCATCATACTATCAATATCTCTATTGTCATAAGCTTGCATTTGCTTCTCTATGGTTTGTTCTATTGTCATTATGTTTATTTATAATTGTATCATTTATATGCAAATTATCAAAGTCCTTTTATGTAAGTAGGGGTAATTATCGTCTTCTGTTTTTAGTATAAAAATTTTGCTGCATTGAATTTATAATTTAAGTTGGCTTTAGTCTAATAAATATTTGATTTTTTTATTCCCCAATTACATGGTTTTGTTTAATTTTATTTCCGTATCAGAGATGAAATTTTTTTAATCATTTAAATCCTTGGCAAAAAAAATTCAAAATTAATATGTTTTTTGATTATTGTCTTTAAGTTAAAAAAACTTTTTAGAAGTATTTCAGTAATCATATTACTCAACGATTAATGTGATTCGTGAACTTAGTCATTATTTTATAAATATTGATTATTTTATTTTATTGCTATTATGCGTTTGAATTTTATTTCAGCATATAATATTTGCCAATTTTTCTTTTTCCATTTGTTTATCTCCCCAATCTTTTAAGTGTTTTATAAAAGGAATAAGCTCTGATCCAACATCAGTCAATGAATATTCTACTTTGGGAGGGACTTCAAGAAAAACTTTTCTGTTAATCAAACCATCATCTTCTAACTCTCTTAATGATTGAGTTAACATTTTTGGTGTTATGTCCGACAATTGTTTTCGCAACTCTCCATAGCGCATTATAGTACAACTGTTTAAATACCACAAAATTCGCCCTTTATATTTTCCACCAATGCGTCTAAAAGCATAATCAACTGAACAAATTGGAGTCGATATAATTCTATTTTTCATTTTTTTTAATATTTAATTATTTGATAATCAACATTAGTATCATTTTAGTATGTAGGTTACAAATAAGTACATACTTGTGGCAAAGATATATATAATTTATTTTTGCACCAATATATAAAAAATAAAAAAAAATGAAATCAATCGTTATAAAAAACAACTACGGATTAGAAAACGTAGTAGTAGAAGAAAGAGAATTACCACATGTTCAGGAAAATGAAGTTTTAGTAAAGATACAGTCAGTTTCCTTAAACCAACTAGATTTAATGATTGCAAACGGGGCATATGGAACAATACCTCTTCCGCATACTTTAGGATCAGATGCTGCTGGAATTGTTGAAAAAATTGGAAGCGCCGTCACAGAACTTCAAGTTGGTGATGTTGTTTCTACACACTTTCTTCAAGACTGGCAGTCAGGCGATTTAAAATCAATTCATCTAAAAAACCGACTGGGAATTACTGTTCCTGGTGTATTTTCTGAATATGTTGCCTTACATGAAAGTTCTTTAGTAAAAGTTCCTAAAAATCTAAATAGCGAACAAGCATCAACATTGCCAATAGCAGGTCTAACTGCATGGGAAGCGATTGTAAATGTTGGGAAATTAAAGCCTGGTCAAACGGTTTTGTTACAAGGAACTGGTGGTGTTTCTATTTTTGCCTTACAATTTGCAAAGGCAATCGGAGCAAAAGTTATTATAACTTCAAGTTCCGAAGAAAAATTGCAAAAAGCTAAAGAGTTAGGAGCTGATGAAGTCATCAACTACAAAGAGATAGCTGATTGGCAAAACAAAGTTTTGGAGTTAACAAACGGAGAAGGAGTTGATTTAGCATTGGAAATGTCATGGGCTGAAGTGGGTAAAACAATTGAAGGGATGAAAATTGGCGGTAAAATTGCGGTTATTGGTTTGTTGGGTGGTGTAAATACTGAATTGTCAGTACTAGGCATTATACAAAAAAGTCTTTCTGTTGTTGGGATTCAAATTGGTTCCAAATCGTCATATGAAGCAATGAACAAAGCTATTGAAGTAAATAATATTGAACCAGTAATAGATAAAATTTTTCAAGTCAACCAACTTTCAGAAGCATTGGACTACTTTAAAAATGGAAAACATTTCGGCAAGGTAGTCTTGAATTTTTAATAACGAAACGCTATCCTTTACTTGGATAGCGTTTTTTATTGATCTTTATTTGCATCTAATTTTAAATACTGCAAAAAATTTTTGGTTAAAAGATGATGCAAATTTTTAGTGCTTAAAATAATAAAATTTTAAACAAATATTTCTGAAAACTTTTCAGCTATCAATTCAGATATAAGTATAAATAATCTGAATCACTGAAAAAATTGGATACTTGCTCAAGGTTAAATTTCCATTCTGATTAAGAAAAAATAGTAAATGATATAATTAAAATAATGTTATTTTTATATTTGGAACCAAAAATATAGTCTTGTTTAATAGATGAATGAATGCTGAACCAAAAAAAAGAATAAATGAATGATCAATTAAATTTAGATTTACTAAATCTTGAAAATTTACTTGAAACAGTAAAAGATCAAGGTCTTAAATTTTTACAGCAAATAGAGGAAAGACCAACTTCAACCAAATATACTATTGAAACAATTGATAAATTGAGTGATATTGGTTTTGGAGGTTTAGAAACTTTAAAAATATTTAACCAAAAATTTGAAAAGCTAATCGTAGGCTCATCTGGACCAAGATATTGGGGATTTGTAACTGGCGGGTCAACACCAGCTTCGATAATGGGGGATTGGCTGACAACAATTTACGATCAGAACACGAAAAGTCCAAAAGGACAAGGTGACCTTTCCGCAATAATTGAAATCGAGACAACAAAATTACTTTTAGACCTTTTAAATCTTCCAAAAGATTTTATTGGAGGTTTTGTTACTGGTGCGACAATTTCAAATTTTACTTGTCTTGGGGTTGCTAGACAATGGATTGGTAAGGAACAAGGTATTGATTTTGCTAAAAATGGAGTTTCAGGAAATATAAAAATTCTTTCTGCTTCACCTCATTCATCTGTAATAAAATCACTTTCTATGTTGGGCATTGGAAGTAATAATTGTATTAAAGTAAAAGTTGCCAAAGACAATAGGGAAAGTATTGATATTGAAGATTTAGAAAATAAAATCAAAGAACTGAACGGAGAAGCATTTATTCTCATTTCAAATGCAGGAACAGTAAACACAACTGATTTTGATGATTTTAAAAAAATCAACAAATTAAGAAAAAAATTCAATTTTTGGTGGCATATTGACGGTGCTTTTGGGGCATTTGCAGTTTGTTCTCCAAAATACAAACACCTGTTGAAAGGGTGGGAAAATGCAGATAGTATTACAGTAGATTGTCACAAATGGTTAAATGTACCCTATGAAAGTGCTGTATTTTTCGTGAAAGAAAAACATAAAATTTTACAAACTGAAACGTTTCAAAATTCGAATGCTCCCTATTTAGGCAATCCTCTTGAAAATTTTAGTTACTTAAATTTTTTACCTGAAAATTCAAGACGTTTAAAAGCCTTACCAGTTTGGTTTTCATTGAATGCTTATGGTAAAAAAGGGTATCAAGACATCGTGGAAAACTCTGCAGAAATGGCAAATTTATTTGGGGCATTTATTGAGAAAAGTGAAATGTTTGAATTGTTGGCTCCAGTTCGATTAAATAACGTTTGCTTTACATTAAGCGGGATGGAAAATCAAGATAAAATTTCGACATTCTTAACACAATTAAACGAAACCGAAAAAGTATTTATGACTCCAACTGTTTACAACGATAAAAAAGGAATTAGAGCATCTTTTGTAAATTGGAGAACAACTAAACAAGACATAGAAATTGCAATAACAGAAATGGAAAGATTAAAGACAACTATATAATTACCAGTCACTAATCTAGTAAACAGCACTTCAAAAATTGACGAAGTTTGCCTAGCACACTACCATCACCTTCGACTTAGCGCAAAATTGACCAAGTTAAACCGAAACCGAAGTACTTGGCGTCCCTTTCGTTCAACATCGGTTTCATGACTTGGCAATCAACCACCACGAAACCTTATTTATTGTGTGCATTTTTTCTTCTAGTCCGATTTTTTAAAGTTCAATTTGGTCTAAAATTGATTTAATTTTGTCTAATTGTTCCAAGGTTGTAGCTGTAGATTCTGTGACACAAAACCCTACTACATTGTGTTTTGCTTTTATTTTTTCTATAAGTTGAACAACGTCTGCCACTAAAAATCCATTGTTTGTTGGAAACATTGTAAACTCAAATTCAGATTTATCTAAAACATCTAAGTCAAGATGAATATAAACATTTTTAAAATTTTTAATTTTGTTTTGAATATCTACAAATTGACAATTTGTAACTGTTGGGATGTGATGTTTTAAAATGTATTCGCTTTCTGGTTCGTCTATATCCCTGAGTCCAACGAAACAAACTTGTTCAGGTTTAATAGTTGAAAAGAGCAAATTGATAAATTTTTCATTTCCTTCACCCAAAAGTATCCGTAATGGCATTCCATGAAATGTCTTACTTGGGGAACTGTTTGGTGTATTCAAGTCAGCGTGGGCATCAATCCAAATCACACAAATGTCTTCTTCGTATATTTTATTGAGATAGGAAATTGGTACGATTTCAATTCCACAGTCTCCGCCAATAGTTGAAATTTTATTAAGTTTACTGTCGGTAAGGATTTCTTTAAAAAAGTTTGTTTGTTCTAAAATTGGCTCAAAGCATTTTATGTTGTCTATTGTTGCCAAGTCTTTGATTGAAAGTGGAATTACTGTCGTGTTAAAGTTCTTGAAATATGACTTAAAAGTTTCCGCTCCAAATTTTAAATCATCCGTCAAACCCGAACCTTGCCATTGTGGATTGATAAATATCATTATTACTTTAAATTTCTATTGTTGTTTTGCGTCTATTAAAATTGCCACCAACGGAGAGCAAATGGGTGCAGTCTATGGTTGAATACCTCATTACATTACACCCATCTGCTTGTTAGTTTAATTCTGCCTTTGCAAAACCGACTGTGTCTCTATACAATTGAGGTGAAACGTCTGTGTTTGCTTTAAAAAGTCTGCTAAAATGAAACTCGTCACTATACCCTAAATGCCAAGCAATTTCTTTAATTGGCTTACTTGTCATATATAGTTCTCGTTTGGCTTCAATTATTATTCTTTCTGTTATTAAATCGGTTAGGGTTTTGTTATAGTGTGTTTTTACCAATTTTGCCAAGGCGTTTGCCGAAATATTTAGCAATGTTGCATAGTCGCTTGCAGAATGTTTTTGCTTAAAATTTTCTTCAATTGTATTTTTTAAGTTTTGTAAAACAAAAGGTAAATCGGCTTCAATAAACTTTGGCTCATTAATTTCTGGAAGTGCTTTTAGTCTTGATAGGGTAACTAAAAATATTTTTAAATTTGGGATTAACAATTCGTAATTGTCATTCGCTTTGTTCTGTATTTCAAATTTTAGCTGATCTAATTGCAACTCCAATTTGTTTTCTGTCAAATTATCTATTTTTGTAAATGGCTCTTGATAAATATTATTAAAAAGAACAGTATCGCAATTCGTTTCTTTTGGATTGCGATGAATACAATAAAATTCAGAATGAAATTGCAATGCTAAACCACTAATTTGTTTATCGGTAGAAAACATAAATGGTTGATAGGGAGCAAATGCAAAAACCGTATTTTCCTGAAACAAGTATTCAGAAAAATCAACTTTTAAAAGACCATTACCCTCTTTTACCCAAATGATGGTATAAAAATTATTGCGCTGCAAATGATCGAAATGATTATTATCAGTAAATGAAAACATCTTGAAAGCAAGATTTCCATTTTGTTGATTGATAAGTGTAAAAACATTTTGTTCTTTCATAATGTAAAAATACTAAATTACTTTTCTTTTTTTCGTCTGATTGTAACTTGTTCTCCTGCAATTCCCCAATTATCGATTTCAACTTCATCAATTATTACAAATGTTGTTGATGGATTTTTATTTAACACTTTTTGAAGTAAAGATGTAACACCTTCTATTAGTTGTGCCTTTTGTTCTGAAGTTACATTTTCTTTGGTGATTTTAATATTAACGTATGGCATAATTAAGATTTGAATTTTTTTCTAATAACTGGAGCAACATATAACAATGAGGGCACAGCTAATATAAATGCGATTAGCCAACTTCTTAGCCATATATAAATGAAGTTTTGAACAAAGCCGACATTTACTGCTACCAATGTAAATGTAATGTAGCTTGTTACTATTAATGCTATTACCAAAGTAGATTTTATAATCATTTTAATATTGCTTCTTGGTAGCTTTTTAGTAATTCAGGATTATCAATTGAGCCGTGATGATGTATTTGTCGCCAACTACCATCATTTAAAACAAATATTCGGGTGGTTCTTATTGCTAATGAAATTTCGATTTCTTCGGTCTTAAAATAACCCCGTTCTCTACCTGTTGCAAAAAACATATTTTCGGTTTTGTGAATTGAAAAATCATAAAACTCAACATAAACTTTGGCTTTACCATTGAATATTTTATTATAACCGTTTCCAATCTCATCCCAACCTCTGCGAATGCCTCCAATTGGGTTGTCCATAGAAATTTTGGCTGTATTTAACCAAGATTGCTCCATAAGAAGCATATCTTGGTTATTAAAAGCTTTGTAAAACTTTGAAAGCGCATTTATCTCTGCATTTTCATTTGGGAATATTGTTCCGTCAATTATTAGTTTTGAAAAGACTTGTTCATTCATATTCATTGTATATTAAGTTAGTATTGTGTGTAAAAGTAATTTGAGCATTTAAAAATTTTAAATGGCTTGAGGCTCCGGAAAATCTATTGGTACTTTTGCCAATGCAAATAAGTAATTGGTTATAATTTTATCACCAACCATCATCACTACATCAACTAAATTTTCAGTTGTGTATCCTTCGTTAAAAAAACCTGTTTTTGTTTCTGCTGATACCTCGCCTTTGGTTTCCACAATTTCTTTTGCAAATTTTACAAGGGCATTCAATTTTGGATTAAACGAAATATTGGCTCTTCTAATTTCCAAAGTTTGCTCTTCGGTAAAACCAACCATTTTGCCAATTGTAGTATGTGCCGCTTTACAATAGTTGCAACCATTTATTTGACTGACAACTAAATTTATAACTTCCTTTTCTTTATTGCTTAAAGAAGTTTTACGGTTTTGAAGTGTAAGATAATCGCCTAATGCTGATGGTGAATGAGCAAAGAAAGCAAACATATTAGGCACAAATCCCACTGCTTTTTGCAAGTTGTCAAATATTGCCTGATTATTTTCTGAAACGTTTTCTCTAGTGGGAACTGTAAATTTTTCCATTTTATTTATTAGATTTTATAAGTTTTGAAATTGAAATGAAGTGAAACCAAAGTAATAATACGGCTGTGTAAAAAACAACGTATTGCATATTATGAAAAGCTCCTAAATCTTTCCAAACTAAAAAGCACATACTTGTTAAGATGGTAACTATATCTAAAAGACCTACTATATTTGCCATCCATAAAAGTTTATTTTGGGATTTATTATTTTTGGCTACCGCTATTGCTGCTACAAGCGAAAGGAAACCAGTTGTTACGTGAAAAAAGCCATCCATAATTGAAAACCAAGAAGGAATAACGTTTAAAACACCTTCCATTAAAAATCCACAGGCTACAAAAACACGAAGACCTTGAACAATTTGAATATGTTCTTGGGGAATAGAATCAAATACTTTTTTTAGTGGTGAAAAGTAAAACACAGCCAAAACGAGTGCAGCTGCGGAGAGTGTAAAGACATACATTTCTCCACCAGAAATGTCGATAGGAATTAGTGCTTTGTTGCTAAAAACATAATGAATAAAAAACATCCAAGCTACTGAAACTAATCCGAAAACCAATTTGGTAGTTTGAGTTGCTCTACCAATTTTCAAAAGCCAAAGCGTTGCCAAAAGAAAAGCAATGTTTACTCCAATAACCCAATACGTTGTTGCTAAATAATTTAATGCATCCATTTTAAATAAATTTAATTTTTTGTCATTATTGACTATGCAAAGATGCAATGACACTGATTATTTAAGAATAGATAACTTATGCTTTTAAATGGATAATTTTTTAGGTAGAAGAATGCCTTGGGATTTGTTGCTTTTTTGTACCCTTTTTAGTAGGAATGTATAGTTTTTCTAGGGAATCGGGTATAGCCATACTAAGGATTTATAGTTCTCATCTAATAGAGATTAAAAAAACAATAGAGATCAAAATTAAAAACATGTGCCAAATTTTATAATTAATTTGATCGGAAAATATAATTAAACTAAAATCTCCAGAAGAAATAATACTAAAAGTATATGATTCTGCCAAGGCGACAGAACTTTTTAAATTAGGAGATATTAAAGTAATAATTAATTCATTTCGATATTATAGGGTTGGAAATACTAAAGAGGATTTTATACATATTTTCGTTAATATGATGGAAGAAAGAACTACCATTAAAAAAAAGTAGGCTTTCAAAAGAAATAATTAAAAACTTAAAAAGAATTGTTTCCAAATATTCAAGCTCTGGCTATAAATATTAGAGGTTTTTAAAAAGCTAATTATTGTAATAAAGCAATGGTTTAAGAATTATAAAAAGGAATTTAAACAAAAATCAAATCTAGAAAAATAATGAAAATAGGATTCTAACTATTTATTTTAATTCTAACTTCCTTTGCTCAACGCTCTTTTGCTTTTCTTCAAAAAAAAATATTGTCCAATTTGAGTAAAACTGCCGAAGAGCACAACGACGAATTCGTTCAAAATATCTAGCTATTGTTAAGCGTATCCCTCAATATACTCTTGCTTTTTATTTAGGTTTCTCTACTGCTTTTCTAAGTAAAATCAGAAACAAAAAGACCAAATAGTTAATCTAGTTTATCAAAATTTACTAAACAAGTTTGTTTGTTTTTAAAATTTCTATTCACAATTTTGTCTTGTCAATAATGACACTCACTTTAAACAAAAATACCATGAACAATACAAAACAAATTCCAAATTACAACGAAGAAAAAATTGGACTTCAAGCAAATCTTGCTTCAATGATCGCTAAAGAATCTTTAGATGTTTTTGTAAATGATGCTAACTCATTAGCAAAAGAAATCACAAGTCCATTAAAAGTTTCTGTGGGTGATAAAACACCTTTATTCGAACTGCCAAATGCTTTGGGTAATACTGTTTCTCTTCAAAATTATCTTGATAAAGGACCCGTTGTTATTACTTTTTATAGAGGAAACTGGTGTCCTTATTGTAATTTAGTGTTGAATGCGTATCAAAGAATTTTACCTGAAATTAAAGCTCTTGGAGCTAATTTAATTGCTATTTCTCCACAAAAGCCAGATAGCACCTTGGATATGCAAGAAAAACAATCTTTAGAATTTGTAGTGTTAAGTGACGATAAAAATTAGGTTGCCAAACAATTTACAACTATAATAAAAAATGCTATTGAAGCAGTTGACGAAGCAAAAAAACTAGGCGTTGATTTCTATGATTTTTATAATGATGATTCTAGAGATATTCCAGTACCAGCTCTTTTTGTTATTGATACTAATGGATCAATTGTTTTTGCAAAAAGCGAAGGTGGAGATTATAGTTTAAGAGTTGAACCTCAAGATATTTTAGATGCTTTAAATGCAATTAGCAAATAATTTTAAGTAACCCAGACTTTTTTCACTTCTATAAACTTGAAAAAAGACATAAAAAAGGGAATTAATATTGCTTTAGCATTTGTACGCTATAAATATTCTTTCCTTTTTTTTAATTACAACAAACTCAATTGTATAAAAGTATTTATTAGAAAAATATTATTTTGGACTAATCGGTTCGTTATATTAATTTTTTGATTATATTTGCGGACTAATTAGTCCAAATCTAATTAAAGGCTAAATAATAAATTAAACAATTTAAAATATGAAAAACGTAGTAATAACAGGAACAAGTAATGGTTTAGGCTATTTAACAGCACTAACTTTAGCGGAAAAAGGGTTTAAAGTTTGGGCAACAATGAGAGACCCTTTGGGAAAAAATTTAAGCAAAAAAGAAGAATTCGAAAACATTGTAAAACGAGAAAACTTAAATATTAAAGTAATAGCATTAGACGTAACAGACGATAATTCGGTAAAATTTGCATTTGAAAAAATCTTACTTGAAGACAAAAAAATTGACATTTTAATCAATAATGCAGGCTCAATGTTTGTTGGAATTACAGAAGCATATAGCATCGAACAAGCAAAAAATCAATTTGAAACAAATTTCTTTGGAACGTTAAGGACAATTAAAGCAGCTACACCATTTATGCGTGAAGCGAAAGACGGTTTAATAATCAATATTTCTTCATTGGCTGGAAGACTTGCGTTTCCATATTTTGGGATTTATAGTGCAAGTAAACATGCGTTAGAAGCTTATTCAGAATCTTTAGGCTATGAACTTGCACCTTTCGGTGTAGAAGTAACTATAATTGAGCCTGGTGCTTTTGGAACAGGTCTTTTATTTAGTGGACCTAAAGAAGCCGACACAAATGTCTTTAATGAATATGGTGAACACAAAGATGTTCCTCAAAAAATGTTGGAAAATTTTAAAGGGTTTTTCGAAACCAAGGATGCTTTAGATCCGCAATTAGTGGCAGACACCATTTTTAAATTAATTGAAACTAAAAAGGGACATAGAGAAAAAAGAATTGTTTCTGGATTTGATTACGGAGTAATAGAATACAATGAAAAGGTAGCTCCTATTCAAGAATTTTTAGTGAAAGATATTCTTCAGATGAGCCATTTATTGAAAGTAAATTTAAACTAAAGCTTTGCTACTGATTTAAAAGTAAAGAACATTTAAAGTTTGTGAATCTAAAATAATTAAGTTTTTTTCTTGTTATAAATTAGTCAGATACTTAATAAAAAACAGCAATAAAAAAGATGAAAAAAATTGGGCTAGTCGGTGGAATAAGTTGGGTTTCGACAATGGATTATTATAAATTTATCAATGAAGGGATAAATTCAAAATTAGGCGGGCTAAATTTTGCAGAATGCATTATCTATTCATTAAATTTTGGAGATATTCAGGAGAAAAGTTGGGAAAATTCATTTGAACTTTTGCTAAATGCTTGTGAAAGTTTAAAAAGAAGTAAAGTTGATGCAATTGTCCTATGCGCAAACACTGCGCATTTATTTGCTGATAAACTTCAAGAAAAAATTGGGTTGCCGATAATTCACATTGGATCCGAAACAGCAAAGGCTATTAATAAACAAGAATTTACCAAAGTTGGACTTTTAGGAACAAAGTTCACAATGGAAATGGGCTTTTATAAAAATAAACTGGAAGAATATGGTTTAAAAGTATTAATACCCGAAAAGCAAGAAACAAGAGATTATATACAATATACGGTCAAAGAAGAATTAGGCATTGGTTTTATTAATCCAGAAACCAAAAAAAAATACATAGAAATTGTAAATGAATTAATTCAAGATGGGGCCGAATGTATCATTTTAGGCTGTACTGAAATTCCAATGCTTATAAGCCAATCAGATTTTGAAATACCAACATTTGATACTACTAAGATTCATTCACAAGCAATTGTTGATTATATGTTATCAACACACAAATAAAAAATGCCGAATTACTAAACTGATGTTTAGTATTAAAAGTAGTTTAATAGTTTTTATAAAAAAAGCAGCTCCTTACCAAGATTATGTGGTACATATAACATTCTCTTAATAAGTTACTTATTAAAAATAAATTTAAATTAAATCATATTTGTAAATTAAGAACAAAAGAAATGAAATTATGAAAAAACCGCCAAAATGGAAAATGGTAATTTTAGTATGGCCTATTGTTTATCCAACTATTTTATTAATTACATACTTACTACTCCCAATTCTAAACAAATTGGATTTACCAAAAAGAACATTAGTAATGACAATTATATTAGTACCAATAATGATTTATTTAATCCTACCCATGATAAATAGAACTTTTGGTAAATGGCTCCAAAAATAAAATAGAGCAAAAAAAATAAAAAAATAATTAGTTTCAACAAGCACAAAGAAGTGAAATATAATTATAGAGTAAAAAAACTAAAACATAAAACAAAAAAAAGCGATGGAATTTATTAAAGGATATTATGTTACAGCTGAAATTCATGTAAAAGATGTAAGCAAAATTGAAAAAACTAAAAAAGAATTGAATATACTTCAAGAAAAATCAATAGAAGAAATTGGTTGTACGCTATTCAAGGTACATCAAAGCAATGCAGATGAATCAACCTTTATTTTATGGGAAAGATTTGAAAATGAAGCTTCATTTAAAATACATTTTGAATATGAGCATACTAAAAATTATGTAAACCAAGACTTGACGGAAGTAGTCAAATTTTATCAAACCGACATTCTCTAAAATTCTATAAAATGACTGATATATTAGAAATTCCAGTTTATAACGACGCTAAAAAAAAAATTCGCCAAAACCTTGCGGCAATGTTTGCAAAAGAAACATTAGATATTTTTGATACTGATGCGCGCTTATTAGCGTTAGAAATTTCGTCTCCCTTAAAAATAGGAGTAGGAGATAAAACACCATTGTTTGAGCTTCCTAATGCAATAGGAAATACAATAGCAATTAAAGACTTGCTAAATCAAGGGCCAGTTGTGATTACTTTTTACAGAGGCAATTGGTGTCCATATTGTAATCTTGTATTAAATACGTATCAAAAAATCTTGCCGGAAATTAAAGCATTAGGGGCTAATCTAATAGCTATTTCTCCACAAACGCCAGATAGTTCTTTGGATATGAAAGCCAAACATGACCTTGGTTTTGAAATATTAAGTGATTCTAAAAATAATATTGCAAAACAATTTACTACAATAATAAAGAATTCAAAAGAAGCAATAAATGAAGCTAAAAAATTAGGAATCTATTTTTATGATTATTATGATAATAATTCTCGAGATATCCCTGTCCCTGCTGTGTTTGTTATTGATAAAAACGGAACAATCGTTTTTGCGAAATCAGAAAATGGGGATTATAGACTTAGAGTAGAACCACAAGATATTTTGGATGCTTTATCATATATAGCTGAATAATAAAATAGAAACCATAACATAGTACACTAATTCTTATTATCCAGTCAAATAATAAAAACAATTAAGTTAAAAACGCATGAAAATTTTAGAAAATATATTTCCTACTTCAGAACAAATTCCAATCGAATGGAAATTAGATAATTTTATCGAACAAAGAGAATACCTAATTAATGGAGAACTCCAAACTTGGAATGGCCCAATGAATGAGGTAGTATCTCCTGTGTCAATTAACAATGGAACTGAAGTAGTTAAAAACAGCATTGGCAGTACACCGTTACTAACTGAAAAGGAATATTTACAGGCCTTAGACGCCGCAGTGAATGCATACGATAATGGCACAGGCGAATGGCCAACAATGAGTATTGAAAAAAGAATTGCCCATATAGAACAGTTTGTTGTTGAAATGAAAAAACAAAGAATTTCAGTAGTAAAATTACTAATGTGGGAGATAGGTAAAAATTTACCAGACAGCGAAAAAGAATTTGACAGGACATGTATTTACATTGAAGACACCATTAGAGAACTAAAAAATCTCGATCATGGCAATTCCAAGTTTGAAAATGAAGAGGGTATTATTGCGCAAATAAGACGAGTTCCTTTAGGTGTTGCTTTATGTATGGGGCCTTACAATTATCCTCTAAATGAAACTTTTACCACATTAATTCCAGCACTATTAATGGGTAATACCGTAGTCTTTAAACCCGCAAAATATGGTGTGTTATTTATGAAGCCTCTTATGAAAGTTTTTCAAGAAAGTTTTCCAAAGGGTGTTATAAACATTATTTATGGTAAAGGCAGAGAAACTGTGGGTGCCATTATGTCAACTGGCAAGATAGATGTATTTGCATTTATTGGAACCAATAAAGGAGCAAGTGATATTAAGAAACTGCATCCAAAACCGCATCGATTAAGAAGTGTTTTGGGCCTTGATGCAAAGAACCCTGCATTTATTTTACCAGATGCAGATATTGATACTGCAGTTAGCGAAACTATTGCAGGATCACTCTCTTTTAACGGGCAAAGATGTACTGCCTTAAAAATTATTTTTGTACATGAAAGTATTGCGGATACATTTTTGAAAAAATACACGGATAGTTTAGCAAAATTAAAGTTTGGTATGCCATGGGAAAAAGATGTTAAAATTACACCATTACCAGAAACAGGAAAAACAGGCTATCTATTGGAACTTGTCAAAGACGCTAAACAGTTTGGTGCCGAAATTATCAATGAAAACGGTGGAGAAGTAAATGATACTTTCTTCTACCCTGCCGTACTTTTCCCTGTAAATTCACAAATGAGAATTTACCACGAAGAACAATTTGGCCCAGTTGTACCAATAGTTCCTTACTCTAATATCGAAGAAATAATCAATTATTCTGTACAGTCTAACTTTGGGCAACAGTTAAGTGTTTTTAGTACAGATTCTGAAAAAATTGGATTTCTGATTGATGAACTTGCTAATCAGGTAGGACGGATTAATATCAATGCACAATGCCAACGTGGCCCTGACAATTATCCCTTTAATGGAAGAAAAGACAGTGCCGAAGGTACACTAAGTGTTCACGATGCATTAAGAGCTTTTAGCATTCGGATTTTGATTAGCACAAAAGACAATCCTCTTAATCGGGAAATTGTTCAAACAATTGTAAGAGAAAATCAAAGTAATTATTTAAGGCTAGATTACGTATTTTAATAGATACTCAACTGGTATTGCAATTCCCTAAAAATTAAATTATATGAAAAAAAACTACACAGCATTTATTGTTGAAGATGATAAAATAGCATCTTCAATAATAAAAAAAGTAATGAAATCAAATAATAGTTTTAGCTCATGCAAATTTTATTTAAACGGATTAATTGCCTTAGACTGCCTTAAAGCACTCAATTCTGAAGATGATATACTACCCAGTTTTATTCTATTAGATTTTATTATGCCTGTAATGAATGGACTGGAATTCCTGGAGAATATTAAATATTTAGAGGGTATCAATAAAATTCCAATATTTATGAACTCCTCATCTACTGAACTGGATGAATATCAGAATTTTTATAATTATGAAAATGTCAAAGGAAGTTTTTCAAAACCTTTTATGGCACAAAATTTAAATGCCATTCTAGAATTTATTGAAGGTAATAGAGTTGAGTAACCGTCTTCCTCCATAATACCTTAAATATTAATAATCAATGTTTAGGGTGTTAAATTTGCAGTCTTGGTTAATTTATTAACTATAGAAATTTCATTCCTATTTTATGAATTTAGTGTTTTACTTGCCTTTCCAAAGTGAACTTTTTATGTTTTATTCCTCTTCCTTTTGCCTCAGATTTATTTTTAAGAATAACTTTTTAATTTCATTTTTATTAATCGATATTTTAAAAAATTTTAAACTTTTCTAACTTCTACTGCTTTCTTTTTAAAAGCTTTGCCATAAATTTTGCGGACTTGTTTCATAGATTAAAATAAGATTATTTCTTAACTTTCTGTGATTACTAAGTTAGCATTTCCACTCAGGAAATGATACAAATGTTGTCTAATTTGAGTAAAACTGCCTAAGAGCGTTACGACAAATTTATTCAAAAATATCCAGCTATTGTTAATCGTGTACCCCACAGTATGCGTTAGCTTCTTACCTTGGTTTCTCTTCTGTCTTTCTAAGTAAAATCAGAAACAAAAAACCAAATAGTTAAACTAGTTTATCAAAATTTACTAAACTAGTTTATTTTTTTTAAAACTTCCTTACCGCATCTTTGTACTGTCAATAGTGACACTCATTTTAAACAAAAATACCATGAACAATACAAAACAAATTCCAAATTACAACGAAGAAAAAATTGGACTTCAAGCAAATCTTGCATCAATGATTGCTAAAGAATCTTTAGATGTTTTTGTAAATGATGCTAACTTATTAGCAACAGAAATCACAAGTCCATTAAAAGTTTCTGTGGGTGATAAAACACCTTTATTCGAACTGCCTAATGCTTTGGGCAATACTGTTTCTCTTCAAAATTATCTTGATAAAGGACCAGTTGTTATTACTTTTTATAGAGGGAACTGGTGTCCGTATTGTAATTTAGTGCTGAATGCATATCAAAGAATTTTACCTGAAATTAAAGCTTTTGGAGCTAATTTAATTGCTATTTCTCCACAAAAGCCAGATAGCACCTTAGATATGCAAGAAAAGCAATCTTTAGAATTTGAAGTACTAAGTGACGATAAAAATGAGGTTGCCAAACAATTTACGACTATAATAAAAAACTCAATTGAAGCAGTTGATGAAGCAAAAAAACTAGGTGTCGATTTTTATGATTTCTATGATGATCAATCTAGAGATATTCCAGTACCAGCAGTCTTTATTATCGCTGCCGATGGTACAATCATTTTTGCAAAATCAGAGGGTGGAGATTATAGTCTAAGAGTTGAACCACAAGACATCTTGAATGCTTTGGGTCATATAGCTAAATA
Source organism: Flavobacterium soyangense (assembly GCF_015277675.1). Lineage (GTDB taxonomy): Bacteria > Bacteroidota > Bacteroidia > Flavobacteriales > Flavobacteriaceae > Flavobacterium > Flavobacterium soyangense. The sequence continues at coordinate 164 of NZ_JADHEC010000034.1, read as the reverse complement.
ATTTAATAAAAAAATCTTACTTATGAATGTAAAAAAAATTCTTACGATAACAGCTAGGGGTTCGTTGCGGCTGCAAGCCGAACAATGAACCCCGTGTTGAACGGAACCGGAGTACCTGCCGTTAACACTATGCAGTTATCGTAAAAAAATTAGAGAGAATTTCA
>NZ_JADHEC010000033.1 GCF_015277675.1 Flavobacterium soyangense | reverse complement strand
AAAAGTTATATAAAGAAAAAAGCTTATAACGGATGTTTAAAATCCTGTTACAAGCGTTTTTTATCGTCTAAAAAACGACGCTAATCAAAATAAGCGATGTTTTTCAGCGCCCTCTTAAGAACCCTCGGGTTTTTTATTGGATGAAAAGCAATAGCAACCACCAAACAATAGGAATACTTTCGACCCAAAAGGAGGTGTAATATTTGGAGCGTTTTTCATTGGCAAAAAGCAGAAATAAAGCAATAATACTCACTAAAATCAGGTTGACAATCAGTTGTTTTTGATTAAAATCGGGTTTCAAGAATTCCAAAAAATAAAACGGAATCAAAAGTAATAATCCCAAAATTTTAGTCCGCTTTACTCCTATTTGTTGCGGAACAGTTTGCAAATGAGGATCGTCATTCGCCAAGTCAATGATTTCAAAAATGAGTATCAACACAAAAATCAGAATGAACTGCTGTATACATTTGAAATAAAAATCAGAAGTAATATTAATTTCAGCGTTCAAAATTGGCAAAACAACTGTTACACCAACCCAACATAAAGCCACAATATAAATCTTTAGACCAGCCCAATTTCTGGCATTTTTCCTATTTGAAAAAAAAGGAAGCGTGTATAATAATGTCAAAATCAAAACAGCAACAGAAACGATTTGAGTAATCCTTTGCAATTGTAAAAAATAGAACCCAACGGCTAGCAAAGACAAAAAGCTCAGAACTGAAATTGCTTTTAGTTCTTTGCGCATTTGTGCCTTTTTGGCTCTAACCAATGCTTCATATTTTACAAAATTATAGCCAACAATTGTACCAAAAAAGACAAAATAAACCATTGGTTCATCAGTAGAAATTTGAAACATTTGTTGAGTCATACGAACCAGTGCATAACACGACAAAGCCACGTGAATACTGCCGTCAATATAAAAATTGAATACTTGCTTAAAAATCCTCATTCAACAAAAATAGCAAAACTGTTAACAAGAACGCCTTTTGGTTGAAAAATTACTAAAAATCTATTGCTTGTGACCCATTTTTTTTGATAATAATCCATAAATTTGCGGATCAAAAAACAACACTTTTATCACTACATGAAAACAGACGCTTTTGCTTTAAGACACATTGGGCCAAGAGAAAATGACCTTCAAATTATGTTGAAAACAATTGGCGCAGCAACGCTGGATCAATTAATTTCCGAAACTATTCCAGGTGACATTCGCTTAAAAACATCCCTAGATTTAGACCCTGCCATGACGGAATATGAGTATTCAAAACATATTTCGGAATTGGGCAATAAAAATAAAGTTTTTCAAACCTACATTGGTTTGGGATACAATCAAGCCATTGTTCCCGCCGTAATTCAAAGAAATGTTTTTGAAAACCCTGGTTGGTATACAGCTTACACACCTTATCAAGCCGAAATTGCACAAGGTCGTTTGGAAGCGATTTTGAATTTCCAAACTATGGTAATCGAATTGACCGGAATGGAAATCGCAAATGCTTCTTTATTGGACGAAGGAACTGCCGCTGCCGAAGCTATGGCCTTACTTTTTGACGTTCGTTCTCGTGACCAAAAGAAGGACAACATCAATAAATTCTTCGTTTCCGAGGAAATTTTACCGCAAACTTTATCCGTTTTGCAAACGCGTTCAGCTCCAATTGGAGTAGAATTGGTAATTGGAAATCACGAAACATTTGATTTTTCAACGGAGTTTTTTGGAGCCATCCTTCAATATCCAGGGAAATATGGACAAGTTTATGATTATGCCGATTTTATTGCCAAAGCAAAATCAAACGAAATAAAAGTTGCCGTTGCAGCCGATATCTTGAGCTTGGCAATGCTAAAACCCCCTGGAGAAATGGGAGCTGCCGTTGTTCTTGGAACCACGCAACGTTTCGGAATTCCGTTAGGTTATGGCGGTCCTCACGCCGCTTATTTTGCGACAAAAGATGAATATAAGAGAAGTATGCCGGGAAGAATCATTGGCGTGACCGTTGACACTGACGGGAATCGTGCGCTTCGCATGGCTTTGCAAACCCGTGAACAACACATCAAACGCGACAAAGCGACTTCGAATATTTGTACGGCACAGGTTTTATTGTCGGTTATGGCGGGAATGTATGCCGTTTATCACGGTCCAAAAGGCCTTAAATATATTGCAAATAAAATTCACGCTTTGACAGCGACTTTGTCAAACGAACTAGAAAAATTAGGTTTACAACAAATCAACACTGCTTTCTTTGATACTATTGTCGTTAAAGCTGATGCCAAAAAAATAAAATCAATAGCCGAACAAAACGAAGTCAATTTTTATTACATAGATGAAAATACCGTTTCCATTTCCTTGAATGAAACCACCAGTATTGCCGATGTAAATAAAATTGTTGGTGTTTTCGCTTCCGCAAACAATACTCAGGCGGGCACCATTGAGGTTTTGACGGAAACAAATCATTTCCCTTCCAATTTAAAAAGAACTACACCGTTCTTGCAACACGAAGTATTCAACAAACACCATTCGGAAACAGATTTGATGCGTTACATCAAAAAACTGGAACGTAAAGATTTATCCTTGAATCATTCGATGATTTCACTGGGTTCTTGCACGATGAAATTGAATGCCGCCGCCGAGATGTTGCCATTAAGCAATGCTAATTGGAACAACATTCACCCATTTGCGCCTTTAGATCAAGTTCAAGGATACCAAAAAATGTTGTCTAAATTAGAACACCAATTAAATGTCATTACCGGTTTTGCAGGAACTACTTTACAGCCAAATTCTGGCGCACAAGGCGAGTATGCAGGACTTATGGTTATTCGTGCATATCATCAATCTCGAGGCGATTATCATAGAAATATTGCTCTAATTCCTTCATCGGCGCACGGAACAAATCCAGCTTCGGCAGCGATGGCGGGAATGAGGGTTATTGTTACCAAAACATTGGAAAACGGAAATATCGACGTGGAAGATTTACGTGAAAAAGCAATCGAGCACAAAGACGATTTGTCTTGTTTGATGGTTACATACCCATCTACTCACGGGGTTTTTGAAAGCGCCATCAAAGAAATTACACAAATCATCCACGAAAACGGCGGACAGGTTTATATGGACGGAGCGAACATGAATGCGCAAGTAGGTTTAACCAACCCGGCAACCATAGGTGCTGACGTTTGTCACCTGAATTTACACAAAACTTTCGCAATACCTCACGGAGGCGGAGGCCCTGGCGTTGGACCAATTTGCGTTGCGGAACATTTAGTTCCTTTCTTGCCAACAAATCCTATTGTTGCCACTGGCGGAGATAATGCCATTACGGCGATTTCTGCAGCACCTTGGGGTTCCGCTTTAGTTTGTTTGATTTCTTACGGCTACATTTCGATGCTTGGCGCAGAAGGTTTAAAAAGTTCTACCGAATACGCTATTTTGAACGCCAATTATATTAAAGAAAAATTAAACGGTCATTACGACACCTTATATTCCGGAGAAATGGGTCGTGCCGCCCACGAAATGATTCTGGAATGTCGTCCATTCAAACAAAAAGGAATCGAAGTTACCGATATTGCCAAACGTTTGATGGATTATGGTTTCCATGCGCCTACGGTTTCATTTCCTGTAGCGGGCACTTTGATGATTGAACCAACAGAAAGCGAAAACTTGGAAGAACTAGACCGTTTTTGTGACGCCATGATTTCGATTCGAAAAGAAATCGAAGCTTCGACAATTGAAGACAAGAACAACATCTTGAAAAATTCTCCCCACACTTTAGGAATGCTTACTGCCGATGTTTGGAATTTTCCATACACAAGAGAACAAGCTGCTTTTCCGTTGGATTATATTGCGGAAAACAAATTTTGGCCAACTGTCCGCAGAGCAGATGATGCATATGGAGACCGAAACTTGGTTTGCAGTTGCGCTCCAATTGAAGCCTATATGGAAGAATAATTTTTCAATAGAATCCCAAAAAAAGCTTCTAAAAAATTAAACTGCCCCCAAAAAGTTAGACACTATTTGGGGGTATTTTTATGAAAAATATTTTAATATTTATATCCTATTCCTGTTTTAATGGCTTGAGACCCACCAAGTGCATTAGAACTGGCTCCAACCGTAGTTTTATCGGAAATCATTAATACAAAAGGACATCCTATAGCGGCAGCTGCCATTTTAAGTTTTTTATCTGCCTTTTTATCTCCTGTGTTTCCTGTTTGAAAGTTTATCAATCCCGTTTTACCACGTACTTCTCCACCTTTTTTCAAACCAGCTATATATGATTTTTCTTCAAGGATTATCACTTTTTCCCAATCAGCTTCCCCATTCACAACGATTTTTTCGGTAACAGCCTCTGTTCTACCACTTTTTCCATAAACAATCTTCTCAATGGCGTATTTCCCTATAGAATTCTCAGCATCTTCGCCATCATACACGAAAACAACTGTATATTCGTCAACACGCAAAACTTTTCCCTTAACAGTCTCTCCACTATGTTTAGTTATTACATCGACTTGTGCATAAATTAATGACGTGGTTAACGACATTAGAAACAATAAAATAATTTTTTTCATTTTTAATAAAATTAAAGGTTTAACAACAAATATATAATAATATTAATATAATATGGTATTAAGTATTTAAATTTGCATTATTATGACTGACATACAAACACGTGAAGATTTGCATTTATTGATGAGTGAATTCTACTTGAAATTACTTGCCGACAGCGAAATAAGTTTCATTTTTATCAAAGTGGCCAAAATAGATTTAGCACCCCATTTATTGGAGTTGGTCGATTTTTGGGAACAAATTCTTTTTGATACTGGAAACTACAAAAAAAATGTACTTCAAATTCATATGGATTTAAACCAAAAAACAAAACTTTCTTCAGCACATTTTGCTATTTGGCTTAACTATTTCAATACAACAATTGACGAAAACTTTGCCGGACAAGTTGCAGAAAATATGAAAACTAGAGCTTTGTCAATTGCAACAGTGATGAAAATAAAAATGTAGCTATTTTGCTGTTTTTTTAACAAATCATCAGTATTTTACCTAAAAGCAAATTATTATACAATTATATGCATGCATAGTAAATTTTATATAAAAATATCGTTTTTTATCTTTAAATTAGCATAATATTATTTATTTATTTCCAATGAAAATTAAAATAACAGGAGTAGGGAGTTACATTCCCGAAGTAAAAGTTGCGAATATTGATTTTGACAAACACGTGTTTTTAAATGATGATGGCAGCCCTTTTGGATACACAAATGAAGTTGTAATCGAAAAATTTAAAAGCATCACAGGAATCGAACAAAGACGATATGCAGCTCCAGAGCAATGTTCCTCTGATTTAGCTTTTTTGGCTTCACAAAAAGCAATAGAAAACGCAGGAATTGATCCAGAAACTATTGATTATATAATATTTGCACACAACTTTGGCGATGTCAAATATGGAACAAATCAATCCGACATGATTCCAAGTTTAGCAACTCGTGTCAAACATAAATTGCAAATAAAAAACCCAAAAGGTGTCGCATATGACATTCTTTTTGGCTGTCCAGGATGGATAGAAGGTGTTCTACAGTCTAACGCTTTTATCAAATCCGGAATGGCAAAACGGTGTTTGGTAATAGGTGCCGAAACTCTATCCAGAGTAGTTGATGACCACGATCGAGATTCTATGATTTATTCTGACGGTGCTGGCGCAACTATAATTGAAGCTTCAGACGATGAAACTGGACTTTTGTCTTACGAAAGCGCTACTTTTGCTTATGATGAAGCAGAGTATCTGTTTTTTGGGAAATCATACAATCCAAATTTAGACCCAGATATTAAATACATAAAAATGTATGGGCGAAAAATATATGAATTCGCCTTAAGCCAAGTTCCTACAGCGATGAAAAACTGTTTAGATAAAAGTGGGTTGGGTATTGACGACGTAAAAAAAATTCTCATTCATCAAGCAAATGAAAAGATGGACGAGGCAATCATTCATCGTTTTTACAAATTATACGGCAAATCAGTTCCCAAAGACATTATGCCAATGAGCATTCACGAACTGGGGAACAGCAGTGTGGCGACCATTCCTACCCTATTCGATTTATTGATTAGCGGAAAAATAGAAAATCAGGAAATACATAAAGGGGATGTTATTATCTTTGCATCCGTTGGCGCAGGAATGAATGTCAACGCCTTTGTCTATAGATATTAAAAATAAAAGATTTAAAGTATAAGGTTTAAGGTTGTCACATTTGAGAACTTTAAACCTTAATATTTATAACCTAATTAAACTCAAGAACGAGAGATTTTTTTTTCGTTCCTCGCAATTACCATGTACGAAAAAACATTTCCAAATAAAAGATTTAAACATACTTTAGAATTTTTAAAAAAACACATTTCCACTACTGAAACCATTTTGGATTTAGGCGTGGAAAATCCTTTTTCTAAAATATTGAAAGCCGAAGGTTTTCAGGTAAAAAACACAACCGGAGAAGATTTAGACAACAATCAAACTGCATTGCAAAAGGAAGAATATACCGTTTTTACCGCCTTTGAAATCTTCGAACATTTATTAAATCCCTACACAATATTAGAAAATGTAAAATCAGATAAATTACTTATTTCAATTCCTTTGAGATTGTGGTTTTCACCGGCTTATCGCAGCAAAACCGATATGTGGGACAGACATTATCACGAATTTGAAGATTGGCAATTGGACTGGCTTTTAGAAAAAACGGGCTGGAAAATCATCGACAGCCAAAAATTTACGCATCCTGTGAAAAAAATTGGATTCAGACCTTTATTGCGATTTTTCACCCCAAGATATTATATTGTTTACGCTGAAAAAGTAAAATAGTTTTAGTTTAAAGCTTATGAAATATTACATCGTCATTCCGGCGCACAACGAAGAAGATTTCATTGCATTAACATTGCAATCCTTGATTTCGCAAACGCTACTGCCAAAAAAAGTAGTAGTCGTTAACGATAATTCTAATGATAAAACTGCCGAAATAGTTTTGGCTTTCGCCAAAGAAAATCCATTTATTACTTTAGTAAACAAAACTTCCGAATCGATTCATTTGCCAGGAAGCAAAGTCATTCAGGCATTTCATAAAGGGTTCGAAACCTTGGACGATGATTACGATGTTATTGTAAAACTGGATGCTGATTTGATTTTACCCAACAATTATTTTGACCGCATTTCTTCTATTTTCGAAAAAGATTCAAAAGTGGGAATGGCTGGTGGATTTGCCTATATCGAAAAAAATGACAATTGGATTTTAGAAAACCTTACAGATAAAGATCATATTCGGGGGGCTTTTAAAGCCTATAGAAAAGCTTTTTTTGAACAAATGGGAAACTTAAAACCTGCAATGGGTTGGGACACCGTTGACGAGTTGCTGGCTAAGTATTATGGTTGGAAAGTTATAACGGATTCTTCTTTAATAGTAAAACACCTGAAACCAACTGGCGCCAACTACAATAAAACCGCACGTTACAAACAAGGTGAAGCCTTTTATACCTTGGGCTACGGATTTCTTATAACCGCAATTGCTTCGGCAAAACTGGCGATTATGAAAAAGAAACCATCGCTTTTTTTGGATTATATCAGAGGATATCTAAAAGCAAAATCAGCAAAAACACCATTATTAGTTACAAATGAACAAGCAATATTCATCAGAAAGTATCGTTTAGAAAAAATGAAAAATAAAATTTTTTAGTGTTCCTTTCTTTAAAAAGCAGATAACTCACAACTTATAACTATTTTTGACAATATTTAAAAACTATGATGCTCATTCGCTATTTATCACAGATAGGAAAATACTTTTTGATGTGGAAAGAAATCTTCAGGAAACAGACTAAATGGTCTGTAATGAGAGGGTTAATCTTCAAAGAAATTGATGATTTGATTATCGATTCACTGGGAATTGTTGCCTTTATTTCCTTTTTTGTGGGTGGTGTTGTGTCTATTCAAACTGCACTAAACTTGACAAATCCTTTAATCCCTAAAAATCTTATTGGTTTTGCCACTCGGGAATCAGTAATATTAGAGTTTGCCCCAACATTTATCTCGGTTATTATGGCTGGTAAAATGGGTTCATTTATAACGTCAAGCATTGGATCGATGCGTGTCACAGAGCAAATTGATGCCCTTGAAGTTATGGGCGTGAATTCATTGAATTACCTTGTTTTTCCAAAACTAATTGCCATTTTACTATATCCGTTTGTAATTGGAATTAGTATGTTTTTAGGAGTTTTTGGTGGATATATTGCAACTGTTTATGGGGGTTTTGGAACGAGTACTGATTTTATTGAGGGCATTCAAATTAATTTTATTCCGTTTCACGTCACTTATGCCTTTATCAAAACTTTTATTTTTGGGCTATTATTAGCTTCAATTCCATCATTTCACGGTTATTATATGAAAGGGGGCGCACTTGAAGTAGGAAAAGCAAGTACCGTTGCATTTGTTTGGACATCTGTTATGATTATTTTGGTTAATTATATTCTAACTCAATTACTTTTAACCTAATGATAGAAATACGAAATTTAGAAAAATCATTTGGTGAGAGCAAAGTTCTTAAAGGTGTTTCTGCTGTTTTCGAAACCGGAAAAACTAATTTGGTCATTGGTCAAAGTGGTTCTGGGAAAACTGTTTTGTTAAAATCTCTGCTCGGAATTTTCACTCCAGACGTAGGAACTATTTCTTTTAACGGCAGGATTTACTCTGACCTTACTTCTGATGAAAAACGAGAATTGAGAACTGAAATCGGAATGCTTTTTCAGGGAAGTGCCTTATTTGATTCAATGACTGTGTCTGAAAACGTTGGGTTTCCGTTAAGAATGTTTACCAATGATGACAAACATAAAATTCAGGATCGAGTTGATTTTGTTTTAAAAAGAGTAAACTTAATTGATGCACATCATAAATTACCTTCGGAAATTTCGGGTGGCATGCAAAAACGTGTTGCGATTGCTCGTGCCATCGTAAATAATCCAAAATATCTTTTTTGTGATGAGCCAAATTCGGGTTTAGACCCAAACACGGCTACTTTAATTGACAATCTCATCAAGGAAATTACCGAAGAATATAATATTACAACGGTAGTCAACACGCACGATATGAACTCTGTGATGGAAATTGGAGAAAAGATAATCTTTTTAAAAGATGGTTTAAAAGAATGGGAAGGTACAAAAGAAGAAATTTTCAGAACAGATAATGTCGCTATTGTTGATTTTGTTTACTCCTCAAATTTATTCAAAAAAATTAGGGAAGCCTATTTGAAAGAATCGCATTAGAAGATTACTTGTTTAAATTATTTACTAATCCTTTTATTTCCTGCTCCTTGCTTTTAGGATAAATCAACAAAACATTGTCTTTATCCACTATAATAAAATCTTCAAGCCCATCAATTATCACCAGTTTATTTTTGGCTGTACTGATAATATTACTTGAAGAGTTTTTCAATAAAACTGTAGCATTTACGACAGCATTATTGTTTTCGTCTTTATCTAATTTTTCATGCAGAGAACCCCAAGTTCCTAAATCGTTCCAGTCGAAAGTAGCAGGAAGAACATAGACATTTTTGGCATTTTCCATTACGGCATAATCAATAGAAACGTTTTCGGATAAAGCATAATTTTCTTCTATAAAAGATTTTTCTTCAATAGAATTATAACTTTCTAATCCTTTTTGAAACAAGGCATTCATTTGTGGTTGAAATTTATCGAAGGCTTCCGTTATCGATTTTACACTCCAAATAAAAATACCACCATTCCACAGGAAATTACCGCTTTTAAGAAATGATTTGGCTGTTTCATAATCTGGTTTTTCACGAAATTGGGACACTTTTTTTATTGGATTAGCATCTTTTTTATCATATTCGATATACCCAAAACCAGTATTGGGAAAGGTAGGTTGAATCCCGAGAGTCATTAGCGCATTTTCTTTGGAACAAAAATCAAAACATTGCTGCAAGTTTGCTGCAAAAGCATTTTCATCTTCAATCCAGTGATCGCTTGGCGCAACGACCATAACGGCATCAGGATTTTGCTTTTGAATTTTTAGGGAAGCATATAAAATACAAGGAGCTGTATTCCGCATTGCAGGTTCTAGCAAAACTTGATTTTGTTCCACCATTGGCAGTTGTTCTAAAACAATATCATTATATTTTTCATTGGTCAAAATTAAAATATTCTCTACCGGAATCAATTTTGATAATCGGCTGAATGTCTTTTGGATTAAGGTTTCGCCTGCACCTAGCATATCGTGAAACTGCTTCGGAAACTCAGATGTGCTTACCGGCCAAAACCGTGATCCTACTCCACCGGCCATTAGAATTGCGTAATAATTTTTATTCATTTTAATTTAATTGCTGAGTTACTTCAATAGTATTTTTTCTATTAGTCCCGCAAATATACTTATAAAATAACTAATAATTGATTAGAAGTCTTAGAATAACGTTTTCTTGTTCTGAATTGATCATTTGTTCCGAGAAATAATATATTTAACTCGGCAACAACTCCACTTCGGCATTTGGATTAAAAAGATAGGTTCTTCCTGAACTAACTTCTAAGCATTCAAAACGTTTAATCCTTAAAGCTCCTTTTTTAAAAATTTTACCATTATGAATTCTAAAAATACTCCCATATGGTATTTCAAATATATAGTTTTTATCATTTTGAATATCAAATTGTTTTAATGCCAATGACAAAGTAGCATCCGTATCACTGCTTGCGGTAGGATTTTTGAAATGTCGTGCCAACAAAGGCAATATATGATTTGGAAAAATTTCCGGTCGAATAAACGGAATCATCAGTCGCTGAAAGGAATATTTCCACTCATTACCGTGGGGCTTGATGTTGTGTCCAAATTTTTCAAAAGCAACCAAATGCGAAATTTCGTGAACTAACGTAATCAAAAATTTGTATTTATTCAAACTGGCGTTGACAGTGATTTCGTGTTTACCACTTAATCCTTTTCGATAATCTCCGTGACGAGTTATACGTTCATTTACGATTTTAAGATGGACCTGATTCAATACAATCAGTTCGAAAACTGGTTTTACAGCGTGTTCAGGGATGTATTTAGAAAGAGTTTCGGACAAATGATTTATGGATTAGTTGATGAAACTTGCAACACTTTTCCGTTGTAATATTTATTACCAGTTAAGGCAAAATCAAAAATATAATCGGCCATTTCTTTTGCGGTAATTGGTGCTTCATAACCCGGGAATGCTTCTTGCAGCATCTCGGTTTGGACTGCTCCAAGGGCCAATACATTAAATGAAACTCCTTTTTCTTTGTATTCTTCAGCCAATAATTCTGACAAGGTGATAACTGCTCCTTTACTGGAACTGTAAGCTGCAAGCCCAGCAAATTTAAGACTTCCTTGAATTCCTCCCATAGAGCTTATGGTAACCACGTGAGAACCTTTTTGTAAATAAGGCAAACAAGCACGGGTCAAATTAGCAACACCAAAAACATTGACTTTGTAGATGTTTTCGAAATCTTCTTGGGAAGTTTCTGAGAAAGGTTTTAACAATAAACTTCCGGCATTGTGAATTATAATGTCAACAGTTTTCCAAGAATGTGATAGGAAATTATCAACCTTTTCCATTTCGGTTTCATCGGACAAATCGACTGAAAGACATGTGATATTTTTGTTCCCTAATAAAGTTTGGGGTGTTTTTCTGGAAATCGCCAAGACATTATGACCTGCATCCGCAAACTGCCACGCCAGTTCGTAACCAATTCCTCTTGAAGTTCCTGTAATGATGATATTTTTCATAAAGCGAAAATACGAAAAAATTATTTTATTTGTTCAAACGAAATTTAATATGTAATTTATACTTTTGTTGAAATAATTTCATTAAAAAAATGTTAGAAAATATAAATTTAGAAATAGCAAAATTAAATGATATTGAAGGCGTTTTGGACTTACAGAAACTATATCTTGTTTCTAATTTAAGCGAAGAAGAAAAGAAATCCGGTTTTGTCACCACTCCATTTTCTGTCGAACAATTGACTTATGTTATTAATAACGAAGGTTTATTTATTGCTAAAGACAACAACAAAGTTATCGCCTACATTTTTGCCGAAAGCTGGGATTTCTTTAGTCAATATCCTATTTTTGAATATATGATTAGCCTTTTTCCAAAGCTTGAATTTTTAGATTTCGAAATAAATTCAACCACCAGTTTTCAATATGGCCCCATTTGCATCGACAAAAAATACAGAGGAAAAGGTTTGATTAATTTGCTGTTTGAGTTTATGCGAATTCATGTTGTAAAAAAATATACATTAAGTTTGACTTTCATCAACAAAACTAATATACCTTCCTATAGAGCCCATACCGAAAAACTAAAATGGACTGACATTGGTGAATTCCAATTCAACGACAATAACTATTATATTTTGGCTTACAATATGAATATGCCTACTTTGGAAACAGCCTAATTTTCTTTAAAAATTACAATAGAAACCCTTTCAGTTTAATAATTCTGAAAGGGTTTTTATAAAACACTGCTTCAATTTATCCAGCAATAATGCTTCTTGAAATTACGATTTTTTGAATTTCGGAAGTGCCTTCGTATATTTGGGTAATTTTGGCATCACGCATCATTCGCTCTACGTGATATTCTCTAACATAACCGTTTCCACCGTGAATTTGAACTGCTTCGACAGCTGTATCCATTGCGGTTTGTGAGGCAAAAAGTTTGGCCATTGCTCCACTAATATCGTAATTATGATGATTGTCTTTGTCCCAAGCGGCCTTCATACAAAGATGTCTTGCCGCTTCAATATTAACCGCCATATCAGCCAGTTTGAATGCTATTGCCTGATGATTGCAAATTTCAGTACCAAATGCTTTGCGTTCTTTCGAATATTTCAACGCCAATTCATAAGCTCCAGAAGCAATTCCTAGCGCCTGAGACGCAATGCCAATTCTTCCTCCAGCCAAGGTTTTCATTGCAAATTTGAACCCGAAACCATCTTCACCAATCCTGTTTTCTTTTGGGACTTTCACATCGTTGAACATCAACGAATGAGTGTCAGAACCACGAATTCCCATTTTATGTTCTTTTGGACCAATAGAAAATCCCGGCATATCCTTGGTCATAATCAAGGCATTAATCCCTTTACTTTTTTTCTCGACATCAGTTTGTGCAATGACAATATAAAAAGAAGCCGTATTTCCGTTTGTAATCCAGTTTTTTGTTCCGTTTACCAAATAATAATCCCCCATATCAATGGCTGTTGTTTTTTGAGAAGTTGCATCACTACCAGCTTCGGGTTCGCTCAAACAAAAAGCACCGTGAATTTGACCAGAAGCCAAAAGTGGTAACCAGTGTTGTTTTTGTTCTTCTGTTCCAAAAGCCTGTAAACCCCAACAAACCAATGAATTATTTACGGACATCACCACCGAAGCTGAGGCATCAATTTTTGAGATTTCCTCCATTGCAATAACATAAGAAATAGTATCGAGACCGCTTCCGCCGTATTTTGGATCCACCATCATTCCCATAAATCCAAGTTCGCCCATTTTTTTGACTTGCTCGGCAGGAAAAATTTGCTTTTCATCTCTTTCAATTACACCTGCCAAAAGTTCGTTTTGAGCAAAATCTCTGGCTGCTTGTTGCACCATTAATTGTTCTTCGGTTAGATTAAAATCCATAATAATATAAAGTAAATGTTGTTTTTTGTTATAAAAATACGCTCAAAGGTACTTTTTTATAATGAAATTTTCAATTTTGATTCGTAAATTTGAACAATGAAAAAAGATTACTACAACGTTATCGGAGTAATGTCAGGAACATCCCTTGACGGAATCGATTTAGCGCATATTCAATTTCGTTTAAAAAACCAGAAATGGGCTTTCGAAATCCTTGAAAGTGAAACCATTGGCTACAGCCAAAGTTGGATTAAACACCTAAAATTAGCCGTGGATTATCCTGAAACTAAACTCGAAAAATTAGACACAGCATACACAAAATTTCTTGCAACTATCATTTCCAATTTTATAGAAAAATACAAAATTGAAAACCTTGATGCAGTTTGCTCCCATGGACATACTATTTTACATCAACCAGAAAAAGGTTTGACCTTACAAATTGGTAATTTGTCCGAAATTTCAAGTTTGATAGAGCAAACTGTTGTTTGTGATTTTAGAATTCAGGATGTAAAATTGGGTGGTCAAGGAGCTCCTTTGGTTCCTATTGGCGACCGCATCCTATTTTCAGAGTATGATTATTGTATGAATTTAGGTGGATTTTCGAATGTTTCGTTTGAACAAAATGGAGAAAGAATTGCCTTTGATATTTCGCCGGTAAATACGGTTTTGAATTATTATGCCAATCAATTGGGACTGGATTATGACGATAAAGGAAAAATTTCCCGAACAGGAAAAGTCAACGAAAATTTGTTGGAAAAATTAAACTCATTGGATTATTATCATCAAAAGAAACCGAAATCATTGGGCTTTGAGTTTGTAAAAGAAATTGTTTTACCAATGATTGAAAGTTATAAAATCACAATTGAAGATAAATTGAGAACATTTACAGAGCACGTGGCTTTACAAACCGCTTTGGCCTTGCCCAATAAAAAAGGTCGCATTTTAAATACTGGCGGTGGTGCTTACAATGATTTTATCATCGAACGCATTCAATCCTATTTACCTGAAATGGAAATTATAATTACTTCAACTAAAATCCTAGAATTCAAGGAAGCACTGATTTTTGCTTTGCTTGGAGTTTTGAAATTACGAGGTGAAATCAATGTTTTGAGTAGTGTAACAGGAGCAAAAATCGACCACAGTTCCGGAGAAATTTATAAACCATAAGAAAAGGCATTTCTTTTTAAAAAATTTGCCACAGATTCACAGATTTTCAAAGATTTTTTATTCACTCCTCATACAGATTTTTTGAATAATTTTGAAAATAGTGTCAATACTGTCCTAAGCTATTTTTAAAATCTGTGAATCTGTGGCGAAAAACATTTTAAAATCTTATATGCGAATACCTTGTTGATAATGTATATTGTTTCTTACTTCTAATAATTTTTAGTAATTTTCAACGTTTTACTAAAGTATCCTAAATTTATAATTTAAATGAGTTCGACCATTTCCTCTGACCAAAAGAAATCAATAGCAATATCCATCCTTTTATATGGAACAATGTTAGTGATTTTATTCTTTATTCGCTTTTGGCCACCCTCAAATTTAGAAGAGTTAATTGGTGCTGGCGGCGGCGGAGGTGGCGTTACCGTAAATTTTGGCGACAGCGATTTAGGCTCAGGAGCCAATTATAAAAGTGAGGTTTTAGATGTGAAAAATCAAGCCAAACAAACACCTACAAAAGCTATTCCTGAAGAATCTATTTTAACACAGGAAAATTCTACCGAAGAAAGCGTGGTAATTCCGCAAAAACAGAAACCATTAAAACCAACACCCGTTTTAAAAGAAGAACCGAAACCAGTTGTGGTAAAACCAAGGGTTTCTAACAATACAAACGATGCTTTGTCCAGCATTATGAAAGGTTCCAATAAAGGTGGTGATGGCGATGATAAAACCGCAGGAAACAAAGGAAAAGCGAACGGAAGTCTAAGCTCAAACGGTTACTATGGAACTGGAGGTTCTGGAGGCGGAACCGGTGGAGGAAATGGAACTGGAAACGGAATAGGCACAGGAAGCGGTTATGGCGCAGGAAATGGCGGCGGTTCTGGTGGCGGAACTGGTTATTCGTTAGGAAACAGAAAAGCGATTTCGAAACCTGCTCCAAAATATACCTGTAATGAATCTGGGAAAGTTGTTGTGGAGGTTTCTGTGGATAGAAATGGAAAAACTATTGATGCCATTGCAGGAATAAAAGGAACTACAAATACGGCAAGATGTTTACTGGATCAAGCCAGAATTGCCGCAATGAATACACGATGGGATGCCAGCAGTGATGCGCCAGAAAAACAAGTTGGGAAGATTGTTTATAACTTCAATTTGAATTAAAATTGGGATACGGATTAAACGGATTGACACTGATATAAAATGAAAATATTTTCAAAAATAATTTTATCCTTAATAACTCTAACAACATTTTCACAGACAAGAATAAGAATATTTGAAGAATTAATTTAAAGATAGAATATGATTTATGAAAATTTATTTTATAGTATTTTATGTGGGATATTAGCTTTTGGATACTATAAAACCCATAAATGGTGGCGAGAAGGAAGAGATGAAAATCCTTTTTTTTATAAACTAGACACTAATATTGGAACATTTAAAGACTGGGTTATTATAATTGCTTTAGTAATTACATCTATTATATTTTTTTTCAAATCATTTTAATATCTAAATTTAATAAAATAAAAATATTAAAAATCATTGAAGATAAAACCAGCATATAAAATGGCTTAAAAAGATTGACACAGATTTAAATAGAAAATGCCTCTAAATTATCGAGGCATTTTCTTTTACTGCTTGTCATTTCGACCAAAGGGAGAAATCTCATTAGTTGCTCTCGATATGTGATTTCTCCCTTTGGTCGAAATGACAAAAAAACATTATAACAAACAAATTCCATTTACTTCGGACTTGTGGCAATCACAAACTTTAAGTTGTTTCTAACACCAATTTGTAAAACATCCACTAAATCCTGAACTTGTAGATTGAACGGAATTCGCACAATTACCGTTTGGTCTTTTCCTAGATTCATTTTTGACATCAAAGTGGTTTCTAATTCTTTGAAGGCAACGGGTTGTTTGTCTATGTAAAATTTCTTGTCTTCGGTAACGGACAAACTAATGAATTGTTTGTTGGTTTTCTCATTGGATTTTGCTTTTGGCAACGTCATTTTTATCACATTTGGATTCGCCAAAGTGGATATAATCAAGAAAAACAACAACAAGAAAAACATAATATCACTCAACGAAGACGTAGCGACTTCGGCGTGGAATCTTCTTTTTCGTTTTATTGACATTGCTTAAGATTTTTGAATAATATTGACAAACTCAAGTATTTGCTTTTGGATTTTTAAAGCAAAATTATCGACCTTTCCGTTTAATAAATGGTAGCCACTGTAGGCAATAATACCAACCAATAATCCGGCACCACTACTAATCATTTTTTCGTATAAACCTCCTGAAATATTACCAATACTGATATTCTCGGTAACCGAAATACTATAAAATATCTTGATAACTCCCGAAATAGTTCCAATAAACCCAAATGTTGGTGCAATTCCGGCAACAAGCCCAAGTTGTCCCAAATGCTTTTCCATTTCGCCAATTTCAATGTCGGCAGCGCGATCCATATTCGATTCAATTTCAGCAATAGGCCGGCCAATCAAGAGAATTCCCTCTCTTATAACATTTCCAGAAGAATTATTACTTCTTTCTGCAATTGACAAAGCTCTATCCAGTTTGCCAGAATTAAGATTATCTCTCACATCTCGCATCATAAGAGCATCAATTTTAGACGCTTTATGAATGTACAAATAGCGTTCTATAATCAAATAAAAAGTATAAAATAACAATATTGAAATTGGAATTAAGAAAAAACCTCCTTTTAAAATAAATTCTAAAACCGAGATTTCGGTAGTTGGAGCGATTTTTTCTATCACTACGTTTGATGCGGCATTTGCGATGGTATCGGCTTGTAATTGTATTAAACTAAACATATATTATTATTTTACACATTAATTCTAAAATTTATTTGAAATTTGCACTAAAGATACTTTTCGATCTACTATTAAACTAAAAAAAACGAAAAATATTTTAAATGTCCCTTATTTTATTAGAAAAATGAACTATCAGGAAACCATAAACTGGATGTTTAATCAACTCCCGATGTACCAACTTCAGGGCGCTTCGGCTTATAAAAAAGATTTAACCAATGTCCATTTGCTTGTAAATCATCTTGGCAATCCACAGCAAAATCTCAAATGCATTCACGTTGCAGGAACCAATGGCAAAGGTTCGACTTCGCATATGCTGTCATCGATACTTCAAGAAGCGGGATATAAAGTTGGATTATATACTTCGCCACATTTAAAAGATTATAGGGAACGCATCAAGATTAATGGCACAGAAATTTCGGAAGATTTTGTGTGTGAATTCATCAATAAAAACAAATCTTTTTTTGAAGCCAATGATATGAGTTTCTTTGAAATGACGGTGGGATTGGCTTTTGAATATTTTACCAAAGAAAAAGTGGATATCGCCATTATCGAAGTGGGAATGGGCGGAAGATTAGACGCCACCAACATTATTACGCCTCTTGTATCCGTAATTACAAATATCGCATTTGATCACACCCAATTTCTCGGAAACACGCTCGAAGCCATTGCTTTTGAAAAAGCAGGAATTATAAAACCCGGAATTCCAGTAGTTATTGGCGAATATACATCAGAAACAAAACCGGTGTTTTTGACAAAAGCCAAAGAGAATCATTCCGAAATTTATTTTGCTTCCGACATAATTTCTGCCAATTATCCTTCTGATTTAATTGGGGATTACCAAGTTCACAATAAAAAAACAGTGATACAAACTATCTCAATATTAAACTCACAGAAGGAGTTTACTATTTATGAAACAGACATCGAATCAGGATTATTGAATGTCGTGAAAAATACGGGACTCGAAGGAAGATGGCAACAACTAGGAAAATTCCCCAAAATTATTTGTGATACGGCACATAACAAAAATGGATTGGAAATTGTGTTGAAGCAAATCCAAAAAGAAAAATTTGACACATTACATATTATTTTGGGTGTTGTAAACGATAAAGATTTAAATGAAATCTTGCCATTATTCCCAACAAATGCCATTTATTATTTTTGCAAACCCAATATTCCTCGTGGTTTAGAAACTTCAATTCTAAAAGAAAAAGCACAAGAACATTATCTTTCCGGCAACATATACAACTCATTGACAGAAGCTTATATACAAGCTAAGAATAACGCCACAAGAAAAGATTTCATTTATATAGGAGGAAGCACTTTTGTAGTGGCGGAATTACCTTTAAATAGAGGGATTTAACTTCAAAGCATAAATTTTTGTTTAAAATTATTTTAATTTATTCTAAATAAATAATTAATAATTTATTAGATTTAACTCTAATTTATTATTAATTAATCATTTAACATCAAATTTTTATGAAAACAAAAAAAAATTCGTTGTTAGGAATGTTGATTTTTACATTCCTATTGAGTATGGGGATCCGTGCTCAAGAAGATCCAAAACCAGTATTTATTACTATCACCACAATGTATCGAAATCTGGATGCTGATCGTACTGATTGGCGAAAAACTGAACAAGAATATTTTGACAAGGTTGTCAGCAAGAATGATTTAATAATAGGTTCTGAAATTTTAACACATTATTATACTGCAAATAGTTCTGAAATCTTGATGGTTTCGGTTTATAAAACATGGGAAGATATTGAGAAATCCAATGATGTTTCAGATGAATTAATTAAAAAAGCGTGGCCAGATGAAAAAGCAAGAAAAGCTTTTTTTGACAAAGAAAGAAGTTATTATATAACAAAACATTCAGATGAAATATACACATCAGTCCCTTCAGTTGGTGAAAAACAATTAAAAACCGATTCAAAAGAACCTATGATTGTCTATATTCGCAGGTCGCAATTATCAATGAACGGCCAAGGGAAAGGAATGAAGGAATTTAATGAAAAAGTAACCTTGAAAAACCCTTATATCAAAGCCTATTATCCTTATCGTCATTCTTGGGGTTCTGACAGCAGAGATTTTATGGAAGCCTTTTTATTTGATTCCTTTAGCGATATAGAAAAATCAAGTGAAAAAGACGACGAATTAATAAAAGCTGCGTGGCCAAAAGAGGCCGAAAGAAAAGCATTTTTTGACGAAATGAATAAAGCTTTCACGGGACTTCATGGGGATTACATTTATCATAATGAGCCTACAATGTCCAAATAATAATAAAATAATTTGAGAAACTCTGTTTGTAACCAACAAATGGAGTTTCTTAAATAATAAATTTTAACCTTAATAAATTAAATTTCAACGAAATAGAACCCTGCCAAAAATAAAATTTAAATTTTCATAAAAATGTTTTGGAAAAGCAAAAAACCACCCTATATTTGCACCCACAATTAGGGCGATTAGCTCAGCTGGTTCAGAGCACCTCGTTTACACCGAGGGGGTCGGGGGTTCGAACCCCTCATCGCCCACAAAAAAACTTCATTAGAAATAATGGAGTTTTTTTTTATATCTTATAACGAGGAGAGAATAGCTAAGTAGCGGTTAAAATTTAATGTCGTATTTTGTCCCAAAATTATTTTATCCGTGAACGGTTTCGCTTTTTCCGTAGTTTGTAATGAGTTCGCCTTCAAAATCAATCCATTCTTGCCAACGTTTGTCAACATCGACTTTCTCTGAATATTTTCTGGCAAAGCGCAAAAAGGTCGTGTAATGTCCGGCTTCACTTATCATTAATTCTTTGTAAAATGCAGCCAATTCTTTGTCTTCAATATTTTGGGACAATACTTTAAATCTTTCGCAACTTCGGGCTTCAATCATTGCTGAGAAAAGCAAACGGTCTACAAAAGCGTCGTTTCTGCTTCCGTCTTTTTTCAAAAACTTAAAAAGTTCATTTACATAATGGTCTTTTCTTTCTCTTCCTAAAGTCAATCCACGTTCTTTGATTATGTTGTGAACTCTTTGAAAATGCTCTAATTCTTCTTTGGCGATTTCCAATAAATCCGTTACCAATTCTTCGTGTTCTGAATTATAAGTAATTATGGTGATAATGTTTGTTGCCGCTTTTTGCTCGCACCAAGCGTGATCAGTCAAGATTTCTTCGATGTTCGATTCGACGATATTTACCCATTTTGGGTCTGTTGCTAATTTTAATCCTAACATCTTTCTTTGTATGTAAATGAATCACAAAAATACAGTTTTTATTTGTTGTGAAATGGATTGATTTGCGGTTTTATTTCCCTTATTTTGTAACGTAAAAAGTTATTTATGATTGCTAATCAGCACGTTTTAATTATTGGATTTGTTTGGCCAGAACCTAATTCTTCTGCAGCCGGAGGAAGGATGTTGCAATTGATTGCTGTTTTTAAAAAAATGGGATTAGAAGTTACTTTTGCCAGTCCGGCAATGGATAGCGATTATATGATTGACCTTAACTCTTTAGGCGTTTCCAAGAAATCCATCGCCTTAAATTGTTCTAGTTTTGATGATTATGCAAAAGACTTAAATCCTGCAATTGTCTTGTTTGACCGTTTTATGATGGAAGAGCAATTTGGCTGGCGCGTGGCCGAAAATTGTCCTGATACTCTGAGATTACTGGATACCGAAGATTTGCATTGTCTGCGTTTGGCTCGACAAAAAGCATTCAAGGAAAATCGATACTTTTCAACAGACGATTTATTGGTTGAAGAAGTTGCGAAACGAGAAATTGCCAGTATTCTTCGTTCTGACATTTCCTTAATGATTGCCGAATTTGAAATGGAATTATTACAATCTGTTTTCAAAATCGATTCCAGTTTATTGTTTTATTTGCCATTACTTCTGGATCCGATTGAAGAATCAACCATTCAAAATTTGCCTTCATTTGAAGAACGAAACAACTTTGTTTTTATTGGCAACTTCCTTCACGAACCCAATTGGAATGCGGTTCAATATCTAAAGGAAACCATTTGGCCACTCATCAGAAAACAAATGCCGGAAGCGGTTTTGCAAATTTACGGAGCATATCCTTCTCAAAAAGTGTTGCTATTACACCAACCAAAAGATGGTTTCTATATTATGGGTCGTGCCAATGATGCGCAAGAATTTGTAAAAAATGCCCGAGTTGTTTTAGCTCCCTTGCGTTTTGGTGCAGGAATAAAAGGAAAGTTGGTTGAAGCAATGCAATGCGGGACACCAAGTGTGACGACTACAATTGGTGCCGAATCAATGTGTGGCGTTTTACCATGGAATGGTTTTATTACAGATGATTCTCAAGTTTTTGCTGACAAAGCGGTTCAATTATATCAAGACAAAACCCTTTGGCGCAAAGCCCAAGAAAATGGTTTCGAAATTATAGAAAAACGCTATTTGAAATCCTTATTTGTTGATGATTTTATGCTGCATGTTTTAAAAGTTCAAACTGATTTAAAACTACATAGATTAGATAATTTTATGGGAACACTATTGCAACATCATACTTTGACCAGCACGAAATACATGTCACGATGGATTCAGGAGAAGAATAAGAGAATTTAATAAATTAATATTATGGCAAAAGAACCTTACGCAGCAAAACTTACTTTACTTTGGATTGGAGGCTTTTTCTTCTGGATCATAAAAGGATATAGAGGAAAACTAATCGATCAATATGAAGAGAAATATGAAAACGGAAATGTTTGGACTGGATGTTTTATTACATTAATGGCGATGTGTACCTTAGTCTGTTTTTTGGTTAAAGACGAAATAGAAGTATAGTACCATTGATTACAAAAAATCCCGTTCTGATTTTACTCAAAACGGGATTTCATATATAAGCAAACGAGCTATTAGGCCAGCATCGTCACTGGGTTTTCAATATATTGTTTCAAGGTTTGCAAGAACTGTGCTCCGGTTGCACCGTCGATAGTTCTGTGATCGCAAGCCAAAGATAACATCATTGTGTTTCCTACCACAATTTGTCCATTTTTTACCACCGGTTTTTCTACAATCGCTCCTACTGAAAGGATAGCAGAATTCGGTTGGTTGATGATGGAGTTGAATTCAGTAATTCCAAACATTCCAAGGTTAGAAATAGTAAAAGTACTTCCTTCCATTTCGGTAGGCAATAATTTTTTGTTTTTGGCCCTTCCTGCAAGGTCTCTTACGCTTGCGCCAATTTGAGATAAACTCATACCATCCGTAAATGGCAATACAGGAACAACTAATCCGTCTTCAACAGCAACGGCAACACCAATATTCACGTGATAGTTGATGATGATTGATTCAGAAGTCCATTGTGAATTGATTTTTGGGTGTTTTTTCAAAGCAAATGCAGAAGCTTTAATTACCATATCGTTAAAAGATACTTTGGTATCAGGAACGCTGTTGATAATTGCTCTTGATTTCATTGCTTCGTCCATTGTTACCTCAATTACCAAGTTGTAATGTGGTGCAGTGAATAAAGATTCTGCCAAACGTTTCGCAATGATTTTACGCATTTGCGAGTTCTTGATTTCTTCGGTTGCTACCTGTCCTGATGGAACATAAGGTTTTGGAGCGGCAACAGTTTCTGTTTTGGCTGGAACTGAACTTGCAGCTGGAGCAGCCGCAGTTTGTGGCGTAAAGTTTTCCACATCACTTTTTGTGATACGTCCGTTTTCGCCAGAACCTTTTACTTGTGACAATTGGATTCCTTTTTCACCTGCAATTTTCTTTGCCAATGGCGAAGCTAAAACTCTTTGTCCGTCAGTAGATGCTTCTTGAACAATTGGCGCAGTTTCTGTAGTTGGTGTCGATTTTGCTACTTCGGTTGCAACTGTAGCAGGTGCAACTCCTCCTATTTTATAATTTTCGGCAATGCCACTAATGTCTGTTCCTTCTGGTCCGATGATGGCTAATAGGCTGTCGATTGGCGCAGATTGACCCGCTTCAATTCCGATGTATAATAAAGTTCCTTCGTTGAAAGATTCGAATTCCATTGTTGCTTTATCGGTTTCGATTTCAGCAAGAATATCACCTTCGGCAACTTTGTCGCCTACTTTTTTCAACCAAGTTGCAACCGTTCCTTCGGTCATGGTGTCGCTCAAACGAGGCATTGTAACTACAATAACTCCTTTTGGCAAACTTCCTGATGCAACTGCAGTCTCTTCTTTCTTAACTTCTGTTGCTGCTGGAGCTTCTTCTTTTGCTGGAGATGCAACAGGTTTCGCTGTTAATAAAGCGGTAATATCTTCGCCTTCGTCTCCTATGATTGCCAATAAAGAATCTACGGGTGCAGTTTCTCCTTCTGGTATTCCAATGTATAAAAGTGTTCCTTCGTTGAAGGACTCAAATTCCATTGTTGCTTTGTCAGTTTCAATTTCGGCAAGAATATCGCCTTCACTGACTTTGTCTCCTACTTTTTTTAACCAAGCTGCTACCGTTCCTTCCGTCATAGTATCGCTCAAACGAGGCATGTTAATTACTGTTGCCATAATTGATTATAGTTTATGAGGTAAAAATGGATAATTTTCTTGGGCGTAAACCACATCGTATAATTGTTGAATTTCAGGATATGGCGATTCTTCGGCAAATTTTACACATTCTTCGATTAAATCTTTTACTTTTTGATCGATCGCTTCAATTTCTGCTTCGGTAGCGTATTTTTGATCTTTAATTACATCTAAAACCTGAGTAATTGGGTCAATTTTTTTGTATTCTTCCACTTCTTCTTTCGAACGGTATAATTGTGCGTCTGACATAGAGTGTCCTCTATAACGATATGTTTTCATTTCAAGAAAAGTTGGTCCGCCTCCGCTGCGTGCTCTTTCGATAGCTTCGGTCATTGCTTCGGCAACTTTTACAGGATTCATTCCGTCCACTGGTCCGCAAGGCATTTCGTACCCTAAACCGAGTTTCCAAATATCTGGATGATTTGCAGTTCTTTCGACAGAAGTACCCATTGCATAGCCGTTATTTTCAACGATAAAAACTACTGGTAGATTCCAAAGCATAGCCATATTAAAAGCTTCGTGCAATGACCCTTGTCTTGAGGCTCCATCACCAAAATAGGTCAATGTAACCCCGCCAGTATTATTGTATTTGTCACCAAAAGCAATTCCGGCACCAATAGGAATTTGTCCACCTACAATTCCGTGACCGCCATAAAATCCGTGTTCTTTCGAGAAAATGTGCATAGAACCACCCATTCCTTTTGAGGTTCCTGTAACTTTTCCCATAAGTTCAGCCATTATGCGTCTTGGATCAACCCCCATCCCAATAGGTTGTACGTGATTTCTGTATGCGGTAATCATTTTGTCTTTAGTCAAGTCCATAGCGTGCAATGCGCCTGCTAAAACAGCTTCCTGACCATTATATAAGTGAAGAAATCCTCTAATTTTTTGTTGAATGTATAATGCTGCTAGTTTGTCTTCAAACTTTCTCCAAAGCAGCATGTCTTCATACCACTTTAAATAAACTTCTTTTGTTACTTCTTTCATGTGTTTTTTTATTTTTATGCTAAAGTGTTGTTGTGTTTGGTATTTTTTAACCAAATTAGGCAAAAATAGTTTACTCACCCAAAATTTGCAAGTTGCAAAAATAAGACATTCCAAGTAAGCATTAAAATTTAAAAGGTAATTTTTGGTTTTTTTTATAAGAAGCGCTTATCAAACATAAAAGGAAGCAGGTTTTTTAAGGACTCCGATTTGTAAACAGCGCCTATTTCACCCATGAAATATATCTCGATTGGACTTTCTTGTTTGATTTCATATTCAGCAATTGATTGCCTGCAAGAACCGCAAGGAGGAATTGGAGCAGTGGTTTGATTTGTATCTGAAGCTGCTGTAATTGCCATTTTCAAAATTTTTGCTTCAGGATAAATTGATCCAGCCTGAAAAACAGCAACACGTTCAGCACAAAGTCCAGAAGGAAATGCGGCGTTTTCTTGGTTTGAGCCTAAAACTATTTTCCCATTATCCAATAAAAGTGCGGTGCCAACTCTAAACTTTGAATAGGGAGCATAAGCATTCTTTCTTACCTCTACAGCTTGTCCCATTAGATTTTGAATGTCATTCGGTAATTCCTGAACGGATTCGAAAACTGAAAATTGGGTTGAAATAATAATATCTTTCATTCTTTTTATTGGAAAAAAAATCCAAATTTCAATGAAATTTGGATTTATAGTTATTTTTTATGTTGACTAATATTCATCGTATTGGTCACCGAAATTAAAGGTAAGTGAAAATCGTAAGGTGTTTTCCAAAGGGTTTTTAACTTTCGATGTCGAAAATAAATAAGAAACATCCACTTTTACGACATTATATTTGAAACCGGCGCCTAATGAGAAAAATTGTCTAGCACCTTTGTCTTGATTTTCGTGAAAGTAGCCTGCACGTAAGGCAAAGGAATCTTGGTATAAATATTCTCCCCCTAAAGAGTAGGTAACTTCTTTAAGCTCTTCGCTAAATCCACCTGGTGCGCCAGAGAAGGACTGAAAAGCACCCGGAAGCCATCCGATGGATTGGTAATTCTGATTGTTTTGAGATCTTTCGGCAGGAGTAATTGTTCCGTCTCCGTTCAAATCCGGGTTTTGTGGTGTTGGCACTAATAACTTGGCTAATTCAACATTAACTGCTACCTTGTTGTAATCGTCAAGTATGAAATCAAAACCGGTTCCTACTTTTAAATTTGCTGGTAGAAAGTTGCTGCTAAATTGGGTGTTGTCATAGCTAATTTTAGGGCCTAAATTTTGAATATTAAATCCTGCTCTCCATCTTCCGTTGAATTCGTTGAATGCAATTTCTTCTGATTGATAAAATCCTGCAACATCAATTGCAAATGAGCTTGCCGAAGAAGCATCACCAGTATCTGACGCAACTTTTAAATTAGAATTTATGTACCTCGCTGCAACAGCCATCGAAAATTTTTCGCTTAATTTTAAGGAATAAGATCCGTCAAATGCAAATTCACTTGGAGAAACTACTCTTGGAATTTCATTAGGATCGCCAGTTTCACGAAGTTCTATGTTTCCTAATCCGAAAAATCGAAAGCTTCCTGCAAAAGCACTTCGCTCGTTTATTCTGTTATAATAGTTTAGTTGTCCCAAAGAAATGTCATTTACCAAGTCAGTAAGATAGGGAGTGTAGCTTATTGAAAAGCCTACTTTGTCTATAGCAAAGGCATATTTTGCAGGATTCCATTGTTGCGAAAAAGCATCAGCAGAGGTAGCGACTCCTTGGTCTGCCATACCCGCTGCTCTCGCATCGGCAGCAACCAATAAAAAAGGAACAGCTGTGGTGATAACATTTTCTTGCGCTTTTGCAAATGATATTATGAATAAACAAACAAAAAGTAAAGCTATTTTTTTCATTGAAGTTTAGTATTAATTGTACAAATATAGTGTTTTATTAAAGTATTACAAGTTTTTCAAATTTTTCAGTTTTCGAATTTGTTACGTTCGATTTTACGGTCAGTTTATAAACATAAACTCCTTTTCCTATTTTATTTCCAAAATCATCTCTTCCATCCCAAGTGATTTCTTTTGACAGAAATCCTTCAGTGGTGACGATTTGGTTTCGCGTCCAAACCACTTTTCCTGTTATTGTCATCACCTGAACCTGAACCTCCAAAGGTTCATAAGGTCTGTTGTGCGAAAACCAAAACTCAGTATAATTGACAAATGGATTAGGATAATTCAACACATGTGTCAATGTTATCGATTCGTTTCCTGTGACAATAAATTGTATTTCGGCTATTATTGGATTGTTATAAACATCCCATGCCTTGAACGTAATAGTATGCAAACCAACGGCTAAATTCCTAAATGGAAACCGAAGTGTCCCTTTTGTGTAATCATCCAGATTTGTTTGATAATAATCGTTTAAAATATAAGGATTATTAACATCTCCGTCTAATGTCGCAACAATATCGTGACCTATTCCGCTTGCTGTATTGATGCCGCTTTCATCTTCAAGGTTTGCCAGTAAGAACGGAGAATCGTTAGTTGTGCCACCTGAAACAAAAGTTTCGTCGTTCATATATAACTTCACTCTTGGACTAATATTGTCCACGACTGCATTTTCATTTATTCCGCCCACTTTAATGCTGGTGTCATAACCAGTTTGATTCTCAAAAAGCAGATTTTTTTTAGCATAAAAACTAATTTTTCCGTTTGCCAATGGTACTCGAATATCTCTTGGAACGATAAAACTAAATTCAAATTGCCCGTTTTTAACTGAAGCATTTCCTCTAAAGATAGTTTCTCCAAGAATGTTAAAAGGTATTGACGGACTATATCCATCATTATTTAAGGTTGTTCTTGTGATAAATTTATCGAATATAATTGTTGAAAGCTCTCCGTTATAATTAGTCAACGGAATGTTTTTTTCGTCGGTAATTTCTCCGGTAATTTTCATTTTTGCCAATGATTTAAAATCATCAAAGGGCTGTGAAACTGGAATATCATTTACTTTTGTGAGTCTTATTTTTGGTTTGGCTATGGCAAGCATCAAGGCTGGGTCGCCAATGTAAAACACTACGTTAGTTGATGAATTTGGATTGCTGTTTTTGGATATTCGTAATGACTCAGCTATAGAATAATATTGGTTTGAACCATAGGAAAATAAATTTTTAGCTAGCACATCATTGAAATTTTCGGCACTAAACTGTCCTATTTCACGAATAGTTGTAATCATAGAAATGGCACCGCCTTTTGGATTCCAATACGTGTATTCGCCAGCAGTTGGTCTTGATGGATTGTCAAATCGCGAAAAATCACAGGTTATGGTAATAAATAAAGGATATTTATATTGATTACTTAAATTTTGACCATCGGATTTTTCCCAAATTCGCTCACTCGACAGACCGTCTTCACCACCGTGACCTAAATAGTTAAACACCAAAGCTCCTTTTTCGAACGCACTGAATATATCTGTGCGAGCTTTGGGATACCGAGCTCCCCCAGCCGAAGCTTCTTGGACATATGAATCTAATAATATTTTATTGACGTTTAAAAATGGTTTTTCAAAAGTGATTTTATCTGCTAAAGTATTTTGCCTGCTTTGTAATGTTGCATCTGAATTTCTATCAGAATCATCACTAATTATCACTAAATTATTTCTCCAACTACCATAAGATTTTGCATCATTATATTCAATTACTTTGTTTACCATTTCATCAGCCTGCGTGGCGTCATTGTTTAACATTCTGCCAGTAGCGATGTCAATTCCACCAAAAAAAGAACCAATATTTCCTTCGCTTGGATCCATCAAACCATAGAAATCATCTGAGGCAAAAGATGATTCTCCTATAGTGTTGCTGTTTAATGCATGATATATAGGAACGATATTAGAATTGTTTGGGATTCGGTTTTTATAATCGTATGAAGCGTCGCCAAAGAGATTGACATATTTTATCTTTTTTTCAGGTGCGGAAGCATTGTCATAAATGTACTTTATGCAATTTCTGATAGCGGCAATATCCTGTTTCCCTGACGAAAACTCTTGATAGATTGATTCAAGCGGAATAACTTTAACATTCAGATTTGAATAAGAACGGTGAAAATTGGCTAATTTGTTGGCTTGTGTTGCCAAAAAAGCTGGTGTAATAATTACATAGTCAATATCCTGAAATTGTCCTTGGGCGTTTTTAAAAAGAGTTCCTTTTAGATTTTGGTTGGCGATTTTTGGTTTGTTACTTTTTAGAGGTGTAAAATAATCCGAAGCATCAATTGCAACGTATTTTCTGAGTTCGCCCAAATTTGCTTTAAAAGAAAATGAAGCTTGATTTGAATTTTCGACTTTGGTTACATTATATATGTCGGTTACATCCCAAATCTGGGAAATTCCACTTGCACTCGAAATATCATAACTCACAACTCCAAAACTGGTATTCGATAAATCATATTGAAACAGAAATTGTTTCCCGTAACCTTGAAGTTTTCTTTTGGCGACAAGCCTAATATTATCAAGGTATCCTTTTGAACCAGGAACACCATTGTTGTTATAAGATAATTTAATTTTTAAGCTTTCCGAGCCTGGAAAAGTTGTGTTACTTGGTAAAGCACCAACATTAAACTGAACGCCTGAATTTGGGGTAAGAGCCGGAAATGATATTGTCCCAACGTCTAGCCCATTTGCCGATACTTTAAAAGATGTAACTGTATAAGCTGCTGAAGCTGCAGTTATATTCAATTTTACAGGCGTTGCTGTATCAATATTTGGAAAACTAAACGAAAATTCCTGGTCTTGGTTGATGTCAAATAATTCGCCAAACCACTGTCGACCCAGATGTCCAATATTTACCAAGTCTAATTCGTGATATTGATGGTCGTCAAATGTGTTTAATTTTAACGTACTGCTCCCGGCAGGCTGAACCATATTTGTGATTCTTTTCGCATCATTTCCTTGTATCGTTACATAATAATAGGATTTAGTGTCATACAAATTATTATTGGTTTGGCTTTCTTCACTCCAAGTGTCAACACCTTCTGCGTAAAATAAAATATAGTCTTCATCATTAAAAACACCATCGTTTTCGCCAATAATTTGGATTGCGTTTTCAGTTAAATCAGTAGGATAATAAGTGGCGTTTGATAAGGGCAACATCCGGCCTCCATTTCCATAAATTTTTATTTTTTTTGGGTCTATTCCGCTAACATTGAGACCTAATTGCTGTAAAAAAGCCTTGGAAACTTTATAAACACCTGATTTTTCGATATAAAATTGATACCAGTCACCAGTTGCTAAAACTGAATTCATTATGACGCTAGTTTTATTGGTTTGTGAAATTCTTGAAGCACTGCTGCCACTTATGGAGTAGGAAAAAGATTTAATTCGTTTGTATCCAAATTCATCTTTAACTATTGGAGACAATACAAGAAAAGCCTGTTTTACGCCTCTTGATTCATTTATTTTTAAAGTTGCTGATGCGTTTTTAGGGATAT
Source organism: Flavobacterium soyangense (assembly GCF_015277675.1). Lineage (GTDB taxonomy): Bacteria > Bacteroidota > Bacteroidia > Flavobacteriales > Flavobacteriaceae > Flavobacterium > Flavobacterium soyangense. The sequence continues at coordinate 9,002 of NZ_JADHEC010000033.1, read as the reverse complement.
TTGAAGGGTCTAAGTCACCTAGTTGAGATATTGTTAATGACTCGTAAACCACATTTGTTATTTGAACGGTATTTCCGTCAAAAAAGTTTGATTCTGTTAGGTTTAAAATATAGGAAACAGCCTTTTTAGAAGTGTCATAATTATAAGTGTTGCCAACAAATTTTGGCACATTAATTTTGAAATCACCAAAAGACATTTCTTTCTTTTCAAGCCATTCAATAGCAATGTCGCCTTTAATTTGTGCAAAAGAAACAAAAGGAATTAGGGTTAAATAAACCAAAAGTATTTTTTTCATTGTTTTAAAAAACGGAATTTGTAACAAAATATTATGTGGAGTAAAAATATGTCATTTAGTGTAATTTTAAATAATAAATAGTATAAATTTGCGTTTAGATTGTGTATTTTATCTAGATTACGTAGTTCAATCTATTAAATAAAAAAATGATGTTGCGGTTTAATGGTTAATTATTATATTGCACCACAGAAATTATCACCTACAAAAGAGTATGAAAGTAAACAAAATTATGGCCTTACGTTTGATTTTATTAATGATGTTGATTATGGGTTTTGCAAGTTGTAGTAAAAAATCCAGTTCAAAAAATGCATCACAAGCAACAGGTTGGAACGTAGATAGTAAAAAAGGTCCTTCAAAAACGAAGCAAGAAGCGGGGCCAGGATTGGTTTTTGTTGAAGGTGGAACATTTACAATGGGTAAAGTTGAAGATGATGTAATGCATGATTGGAATAATACTCCAACTCAGCAACACGTTCAATCCTTCTATATGGATGAGACTGAAGTTACCAATAAGATGTATTTAGAATATTTGGACTGGGTGAAAAAAGTATTTCCACCAACTGATGAAAACTATAAAAATATTTATGAAGGTGCTTCACCCGACACTTTAGTTTGGAGAAACAGATTGGGTTATAATGAAACTATGACCAATAATTATTTAAGACATCCTTCTTATGCAGGTTATCCTGTTGTGGGTGTAAATTGGATTCAAGCAGTTGAATTTAGCAAATGGAGAACTCAACGTGTAAATGAAGCTCTTTTGGAAAAAAATGGGTATCTTAAAAAAAATGCCAAGACATTAGACGTAACTGCAGAAAGCAATTTTGATACAGAAACCTATTTGAATTCACCAACATTAGCTTATGGTGGAAATGCAGAGATTGTATTGCCGGGAAAATATGCTGGAAAAAAAGGAGTGAAAAAACCAACAAAAGCAGGCAAAAATGGCAAAGTAATTGAGCCAACCAATATTTATGCCCAACGTTCTTCGGGGATTCTTCTTCCTGAATACAGACTTCCAACTGAAGCTGAATGGGAATATGCAGCTGCTGCCGATGTAGGACAAAGAGAATACAATATATACAAAGGCCAGAAAAAATATCCTTGGTCAGGAAGTTACACACGTTCAGGAAAAAGACAAACCAAAGGAGATCAATTAGCTAATTTCAAACAAGGGAACGGCGATTATGGTGGAATAGCTGGTTGGTCTGATGATGGAGCAGATATTACTAACGCTGTAAAAAGCTATCCAGCAAATGATTTTGGATTATACGACATGGCTGGTAATGTAGCCGAATGGGTTATGGATGTTTACAGACCAATTGTTGATAATGAAGCTAATGATTTTAATTATTTTAGAGGAAATCAATATACCAAAAATAAAATTGGAAAAGATGGTAAGGTTGAAATTGTAACTAAAGAAAATATTAAATACGACACTTTAAGTAATGGCAGAATCGTCGCAAGAGCCTTTCCAGGTCAAATTGCACAAGTTCCAGTTGATGAAAAGGAAACTTATTTGAGACAGAATTTTGATAAAAGCGACAATATCAATTACAGAGATGGTGACAAACAATCAACAAAATATTTTAATTTTGGAGATTCAGAATCTAACGCCAAAAAAGGAAAAGACGATAAGGTGATGTACAATGCCCCTAAACACAACGTTACCATAGATAGTTTAGGAAATATGGTTAGAAAATATGATAAAACCAATAAAAGAACCACTTTAATAAATGACAATGTACGAGTTTATAAAGGAGGATCCTGGAGAGATAGAGCTTATTGGTTAGATCCAGCCCAAAGAAGATATTTTCCGCAAGATATGGCTACTGATTATATTGGGTTTAGATGTGCAATGTCTAGAGTAGGTTCAAAATCTGATAAAAGGAAATCAGCTAGAAATTAAATTTTTATATAATAGCAATAAAAGCCCTTTGATTAGGGCTTTTATTTTTTAAAATCGTTTTCGTATGGACATCGCATACATTCACACTTTGTTTTTAAAATGTAAATCGGTTTCGATTGATACCCGAAAAATTGAGCCAAATTCATTGTTTATAGCTATTAAAGGAGAAAACTTTGATGCTAATACATTTGCTAAGGAAGCATTAGAAAAAAGGGCATTGTATGTTATAATTGATAACGAAGACTATTTTATTGACCAAAGAACTATTTTGGTCCAAAATAGTTTATCTGCCTTGCAAGAATTGGCAAAGTTCCATCGTCAATATCTAAAATTACCCTTAATTGCCCTTACCGGAAGCAACGGAAAAACTACCACTAAAGAGTTGATAAATGTTGTTCTTTCCAAAAAGTATAATACAAAAGCAACAGTGGGGAATTTAAACAATCATATTGGTGTCCCTTTGACATTATTATCTTTCGATAGTAAAACTGAGATTGGAATTGTTGAAATGGGAGCTAATCATAAAAAAGAAATAGAATTTCTTTGTGAATTAGCTAAACCAGATTATGGTTATATAACTAATTTTGGCAAAGCACATTTAGAAGGTTTTGGTGGAGTAGAAGGCGTAATAGAAGGGAAAAGCGAAATGTATAACTATCTTTCACAAAATGATAAGCTAGCTTTTATAAACCTTGAAGATAAAATTCAGGTCGAAAAATCAAAAACTTTGAAATCGTATTCATTTGGTATAAACAAGGGAAATGCAAATGTAAATATCAGTTCCATTGCGGCAAATCCATTTGTAGAAATTCTTTTTTCTAATCTTCGGATTCAAACTCACTTAATTGGCTTGTATAATGCAAATAATATAAATGCAGCACTCACAATTGGAAAATATTTTGGAGTGGAGGATATTGCCATAAAAGATGCTTTAGAGAGTTATATTCCAGAAAATAATCGATCACAGCTTATTACCATAGGGACAAATCAGATTATTCTGGATGCTTATAATGCCAATCCAAGCAGTATGGCTGTTGCAATCGAAAATTTCATGCAATTAAATAATTCTAATAAGATTATGATTTTGGGTGATATGTTTGAGTTAGGGGAAGAAAGCCAGGATGAACATAAAGCAATAGTGAATTTGGTTTTGAAAGAAAAAGATATTGTTTGCCACTTCATTGGAAAAGAGTTTTATAACAATCATATTGATAAAATAAATTTTCATTTTTATGAGACTTTCGACGCTTTTTCAAATTATTTAAAAGACAGAAAGATAGAAAATAGCTCCATTCTCATAAAAGGTTCCAGAGGAATGGCTTTAGAAAGAACATTGAATTTCTTGTAATAGTACTCTTATTTTTTTGCATTTAAAAAAGCTGTTTTTTAACCATTTATCCAGATGTTTTTTTATGAAGGATCTATTATAATATTTAGGTTCATAAATTGAATACATCACAGGAAATGCTAAAAAAAGGCTCCGTTTATTAGTGATGATGAAAATAGGAATAGAGAATTTCATAACTATATACTCTTTAAAGTAAATCATATAAAAATATTCATTGTCTACGAACAATTTTTTTATATTTACTAATTTAATTAAAGTGCCTTTTTAACATTTTTTTTGACAGAAGATATTTAAGATGTAATATTACATTTACTATATAAATACTTTAAGTACCAGGAATTTATTAAAATATATATGATACTCAATAATTTGAAAAGTATAAAGAAATTAATAGTTATTTTTACAAAGCATTACTTTCTGTAATGCTCTTTTTTAACACAATATTTATAATTATGAGAATAATAACTTTAGCATTTGTTTTGCTTTTAATAACTTGTGAAATGTCTTTTTCCCAAAAGAATCCTGCAACAGAAAAACGAATCCAACAACTGATTAAGAAAATGACTTTGAAAGAGAAAGTCGGCATGTTACACGGAAATTCGAAATTTTATACTTCGGATATAAAACGCCTTGGAATTCCTGAATGGGCATTATCAGACGGACCACATGGTGTAAGAGCAGAAATGAATCGAGATAATTGGCAATATGCAGGTTGGACAAAAGATTCTTCAACTTGCTTTCCTCCTGGAACGGCAATGGCTGCTAGTTGGAATGTTGAGTTAGCTAAGCAACGTGGTTTTGTCCTTGGTGAAGAAGCGCGTTATCGTAAAAAAGATGTATTACTAGGTCCAGGAATAAATATTATTCGTTCTCCACTCTGTGGAAGAAATTTTGAATATTTGAGTGAAGATCCATATCTTATTTCGCAACTTTCGGTAAATTATATAAAGGCATTGCAATCTAAAGATGTTGCTGCCTGCGTAAAGCATTTTGTAGCAAATAATCAAGAAGAAAATCGTTTTGTTATTGATGTAAACATGAGTGAACGAGCACTACGCGAAATTTATTTGCCTGGTTTCAAATCTTCAATAATCGAGGGTGGCGCATTGACAGTAATGGGTGCCTATAATAAATTTCGTGGAGAATTTTGTACTGAAAACGAATACTTAGGGCGAACACTATTGCGAAATGAATTTAATTTTAAAGGAGTTTACATATCAGACTGGGACGCCGTTCACAGTACAGAAAAAGCAGCTTTGGCCGGTCTAGATTTAGAAATGGGAACCGATAAAGTCAATTATAACGAATGGTATTTTGCCGATCCTTTGATTAAAGCGGTTAAGGAAGGTCGAGTAAAAGAAAGTTTGGTGGATGAAAAAGTGGCAAACATTCTTAGGATTATGATTAAAACAAAAGTTTTAGATTCTAAAAATCGCGAAATAGGCTCCATTAACACAAAAGAGCATCAACAAGTAGCTTATCGTTCAGCAGTAGAGGCAATTGTATTGTTAAAAAACGAAAAAGAACTTTTGCCACTCAAGATGAATACATTGAAGTCTATTGCCATTATAGGGGATAATGCAACACGTAAACATTGCAGTGGTGGATTTAGTTCTGAAATCAAAGCATTGTATGAGGTTACACCTCTTCAGGCTATCACAGGAAAGTACGGGAAAAGCATACAAATAAACTATGCTCAAGGATATGAAAAGCAATCTCATGTTGCAGAAAGAAGTAGCACCGGGCAACTCAATTCGGATTATGTTGATTGGAAGTTAATTGGTGAAGCTGTTGAACAAGCCAAAAAATCAGATGTAGCAATTGTATTTGCTGGACTTAATCACGACTTTGATTCAGAATCATTCGATCGATTGCACATGCATTTGCCTTATGGACAAGAAACATTAATTCAAGAGGTAACAAAAGCAAACCCAAAAACCATAGTTGTAATTATTGCTGGTTCACCACTAGAATTATCTGGCATTGCCCAAAGAGTTCCTGCATTGGTTTGGGCATGGTATGGCGGAATGGAAGCCGGTAATGCAGTTGTGGACGTATTGAGTGGAAAAGAATTCCCATCAGGAAAATTGCCATTCACAATACCTGTTTCATTAAATCAATCACCGGCTCATGCATTAGGCAATTATCCTGGACACGATTTAAAAGTGAATTATGAAGAAGATATTTTGGTAGGTTATCGGTGGTTTGATACCAAAAGAATTGAGCCTCAATATCCTTTTGGATATGGATTATCTTATACCACTTTCGATATTACAAATGCTGCAACTGATAAAAAAGAATACAATAAACAAGAAGAAGTATTGGTGACTTTGCAAATTAGAAACACTGGAAATCTGGCTGGAGCCGAAGTTATACAGTTATATTCAAGTCAACCCATATGCTCTGTTCTAAGACCTAAGAAAGAACTAAAGGCTTTTCAAAAAGTTTTTTTGCAACCCGGCGAACAAAAAACAATCAAATTGAAAGTAAAGGTAGAGGACTTAGCTTTTTATGATGAGAAAGAGTCAAGTTGGAAAATTGAACCTGGCGAATTTGTTTTTCATGTTGCTACCTCGGCTAAAGATATTAAAAGTAGTTTAAGCGTGATTATTAAATGAGTTTGAGCAGTAAAGCGAAGTTTGATTATAAAATTTTTAAAAGCAATAATCTGTATTCAGTTGTTGTTTTTTGTCGTAAATGTCTCAGCGCAAAGCCCTCCTTTTTGGGATGACATTCAAGCCTTTAAGTGACAAGATAGCATTACTATGCCAACACATTATAAAAACGCTTTTTATAGGAAGTTCTTCTTTTACAAAGTGGAAAACATTAGAGCAGGATTAACCTGAATATGTACCACTTAATCGTGCTTTTGCGGAATGACTTTACCTGATGTTATTCGGATAAATACAATCCTGAAAGAATCGTTATTTACTGTGGAGAAAATGATATTACTTCATCAGATGCTGTGACGGGAAAATTGTTTTGGAAAGATTTAGGATTGATCCAAAATTAAGAAATTTGAATATAATAATGTCGTAATTTATTGTTTATATGTAATAAAATTTGTATATCTATTTTATTATGAGATATGTAACACTTAAAAAAGAAGAGATTGAGGTATTGGAACACCTTCATCAAAATTGCCTTAATGCTACCATTAGAAAACGTAGTCAATGTCTTGTTTTATCGCATCAAAAACGCAATATTAATGACTTGGCTTCTATTTTTAAAGTCAGTCGTAGAACGATTGAACGTTGGTTTGATAGTTGGGCTGTGATCGGGATTGACTCTCTTGGAATAGCAGAAGGAAGAGGGGCGAAAACCATTTTAAAAGACTATTCCATAGAGGTTTCGGAGCAATTAGAACTTCACAATAGAAATTTAAAAAATGTATTGATTTACTTTGAAGAGAAACACAATATTATTGTCTGCAAAAAAACATTGCAGAATTTTTTAAAAGTTACTGGTTTATAGCTGGAAAAGAGCTAGACTTTCTTTAAAAGGCAAACGAAACGAAGAAGAATTTCGATTTAAACAAGAACAAATAGAAACACTAAAGAGTTTGGAAGATAGTGGCTATATTGATTTATATTTTGGAGACCAAAGTCATTTTGGACTCACTCCTAATGTGCCTTACGCCTGGCAAACAAAGGAGAACCCGGTATTGTTACCCGCTGCTAAAGGCAAATATCAAAATGTAGTAGGATTGATTACTCGTAAAAACAAGCTGTATTTTGAATATCTTTTTTAGAATCTTTACAGCCATCAATTAAGAACGTCGTAAGGGATCAAGTCGAAATGTTGTGGGGAAATATTAAAAAGGAGATATTTGTATTCTCTAATTAAATACAAATGCAAGATTCTTTTACAGACCTTCTCAAGTTATTATTACCAAAAATCATAGTTGAATACTTTGAATTAACATCCTATAAAAAAGGAGAGGAAATACTTCATCTTTACTTAAAAGAGATTAATTCAATTCCAAAAGAATATCGACAATCTAAGTTAAGTTCCAAAGGCTTTTTTAATGAGATAACCGTCCAAGACTTTCCAATTCGAGGACATCAAGTATACCTTCATATCACTCGCAGAAGATGGCTCAATGAAGATACTGGAGAAGTTGTATTTAGAGATTGGAATTTAGTAGCAGACGGAACTCGGGTAACACAGGAGTTTGCGTCTTTTTTAAAAGAGATCAATAGATTCCAAGCCTAATGATTGCAATGCTATTGCCTCTTTCTATGGTGTTAGTGGTAAAAATCTACAACATCAATACAAAGATTTCTTAAGTGATTTTAAAATCTGGAATCAAAAACCACACGCAAAAGAATGGCTGATTTTCCCTGAAAACATTGGAAAACGGTTATCAATAGACGAAACTTCCTTATCTAATGGCGAACTCTATACAATTCTAACCAATAAGGCGGCCAAGGCAGGAAAGGATCCATCGTTGCAATGGTTGCTGGAACAAAAGCTGAAACGGTAATCGCTATCATTGAAAAAATTCCTCTAAAAAAACGAAATCTAGTCACAGAAATTACCTTGGATATGGCAGGGAATATGGGATTAATTGCCAAAAAATGTTTTCCCAATGCAACTCATGTTACCGACCGATTTCACGTTCAAAAATTAGCGACAGAGGCTTTACAAGAAATCAGAATCAAATACCGTTGGCAAGCAATAGATCAGGAAAATGAGGCTATAGAAAAAGCCAAGAAAAACAAGAAAAGGTTTGAGTCTAAAGTATTGACCAATGGGGATACACTCAAACAATTACTAGCCAGAAGTCGCTACTTCTTATACAAGAATAAATCAAAATGGTCAGTGAATCAATTACAACGAGCCCATTTATTATTTGAATTGTATCCTGAGATCCAAAAGGCATACAGCCTAACACAAGGCCTACGTTACATATTTGAAAAAACTACCCATAAAATCATTGGTTTTGCTAGACTTGCCAAATGGCACGAAAAAGTAAATCAATCAGGGTTTAAATCTTTCAATACAATATCTAGAACGATAATTAATCATTATCAAACCATATTGAACTATTTTGATAACAGAAGTACAAATGCATCGGCTGAATCTTTCAATGCTAAAATAAAAGCATTTAGATCTCAATTTAGAGGTGTTAGGAACGTTGAGTTTTTCCTTTTTAGACTTACTAATATTTATGCTTAAATTTTGTTGCTCCACAGGTTTTGGGATTGATCCCTTTTAATTTCATTTGTGCATTTCAAAATTTAAAAGCTAAAATACAATATATAAGAAGTAATTTAGAACTTATATTCAAAAGATATTGAAATAATCTCAAAACTGTTATAAAAAAACTGTTATAAAACAAAAAACCCTGATCTTGCGAACAGGGTTTTCCAAAAGAAAGGCGACGACATACTCTCCCACATAACTGCAGTACCATCTGCGCAGGCGGGCTTAACTACTCTGTTCGG
>NZ_JADHEC010000032.1 GCF_015277675.1 Flavobacterium soyangense | reverse complement strand
CCGAACAGAGTAGTTAAGCCCGCCTGCGCAGATGGTACTGCAGTTATGTGGGAGAGTATGTCGTCGCCTTTCTTTTGGAAAACCCTGTTCGCAAGATCAGGGTTTTTTGTTTTATAATAGTTTTGAGATTATTTCAATATCTTTTGAATATATGGATCAAAATAAGTTTAAAGATAAAAATTTGGATAAAAGTTATATCTTTATCAAAAATAAATTTAATATTATTTAAACTTTTGACACCTCTGTAAAAATGAAAAGAAGGACCTTTTTGACGACTACAACTTTAGGAACTGTCGGACTTACGACGTTCTTAATTGATGGCTGTAAAGATTCTAAAAAAGATATTGTAGATAAAAAAGTTGAAGTTGATTCTATTGAAGGGTTTATTCTTGATGAGGAAACTATCAGTAGTTTAAGTAAAAAATTAGATTCAGGTAAGTATAGTTCACAACAATTAGTTGAATTATATTTAAAACGAATTGAAAAGATTGATAAATGCGGTCCAAAGTTAAATGCAATTATTGAAATAAATCCTGATGCTATTTCAATAGCGAAACAAATGGATAATGAAAGAAAAGAAGGTAAAACCAGAGGCCCATTGCATGGAATTCCAGTCGTGATTAAAGATAATATTGATTCTGCTGATAGAATGCAAACCACCGCAGGTTCTTTAGCTATGATTGGGAACTTTGCTTCCAATGATGCTTTTATTGTTAAAAAATTACGTGAAGCTGGCGCCATAATTATCGGAAAAACAAATTTAAGCGAATGGGCTAATTTTCGTTCTACACAATCAAGTTCAGGATGGAGTAGTAGGGGCGGTCAAACGAAAAACCCTTATTTTTTAGACCATAATCCATGCGGATCGAGTGCGGGTTCCGGTGCTGCTGTTGCAGCAAATCTTTGTGTAGTTGCTGTTGGAACTGAAACAGATGGTTCTATAGTTTGCCCAGCTTCTGTTAATGGAGTAGTTGGCATTAAACCTACAGTTGGACTGGTAAGTCGTTCAGGAATTATTCCGATATCAAAAACACAGGATACTGCAGGGCCTATGGCAAGAACCGTTACAGATGCTGCGATTTTATTAGGTGTTCTTTCGGGTATAGATGATACGGATTCAATAACAAACGAAAGTAAGGAAAATGTTTTTCTGATTATACTAAATTTTTAGATTCTTCTGCTTTGAAAGGAAAACGCATTGGAATTGAAAAAAAACCTCAAGGCAATAATCAATTTATTAATGCACTTTTAGAAAACGCAATTAATCTGCTTAAGCAAAAGGGTGCTGTGATTATTGAAATTGACTATTTGGATAAAATAAATGCATTTAGTGAAGCTGAATTTGAAGTTATGCAATATGAATTTAAAGAAGGATTGAATAATTATTTATCTTCAGCAAATGCAAAAGTTAAAACTTTAAAGGAAGTTATTGATTTTAATATGGGCAATGAAGATAAAACAATGCCTTATTTTAAACAAGAAACATTAGAAAGTTCCAATTTAAAAAGTGGACTTGAGAAAAAAGAGTATACAGAAGCTTTAAATAAAAGCCATAATGGCAGCAAGAAAATTTTAGATTCTGTTATTTATGAAAATAAACTTGATGCAATTTGCGGAATAACAATGGGGCCCGCTTGTAGCATTGATTTGATTTATGGGGATCGCTGGGGATATTCTTTGACGATGCCAGCCGCTGCGAGTGGTTATCCTCATATTACTGTTCCAGGGGGGAAAGTGTATGATTTACCTGTTGGCATATCCTTTTTTGGGACTGCTTACAGCGAACCGAAATTAATTGGAATCGCTTATGCTTATGAACAAGCATCAAATAACAGAATCAAGCCAGAATTTAAAAAATCTTTTTTGTAATTAGTTGTTGGCTTTGGTAAATTGTACTACTTTTTTAATTACTGTAGAATTTGCGAGAACTTTGCTATGACCCTGGTCTCCGGTTTGAAATAATTTTCCATTTTTTAAATGTTTATGGATGTTAATTCCTGCTTTTACAGCAACTTCCTCATCGTTTTTATCTTGAATTACTAAAACAGGTATTAATACTTTCATAGCTGATTTGTATGCCGAATAATTGTCCATTTCTTTGCCATATTTCTTTTCAAAATGCAAACGCAATTGTTTACTTGTACTGGGTTTTAATTCCAATTCTGCGACAAAATTGTTTAAAATATCCTGTACGATACCACCACTTCCAATAATTGCCAATCAATTTATGGACAATCCTTTTTTTTTTGGCATTTAGTAATGACATTCCTCCTAAAGAATGGCCGACAACTGCTTCAAACAAACCAAATTTCTTTTCGACTTCTAAAATTGTTTCAACAAATTAAGACATTATAGTAGTTTTCCTAGGAGTTTATCCGTGTGCCGGGGCATCAAAACTTATTGTTGAATAACCTACTTTTATTAATTTGTCGGCAATTTTAAAAAGATGTGTTCCTCTTCCTGACCATCCGTGTGACAATAAAATTTTATTGCCACTTTTCCATATTTATTTATTACACTTTATTGTTAATTGCTCGAATTTTAAATCGATTTTGTATGCTTTTGCTATCCATTTCTAATTCTCTTTTTGGAATTTTATGTTTTATTGGTGTCGAAAATAATTTTGCAGAAAATAGTGTTGCTAATTTTGGTGAAATAAAAGTAATAAATTTACTAACTTGCAGTATTAGTTTGGGAATCTTCAATAATTTCTTGTGATTGGATGCTTTTATTGGCATTTCAATAATTTTTCAATCGAGTTATTATTTAATATTTTTTTTACTAAATTTAGAAAAACATAAAAGTAACAATAAATTATAGGTTTAATCAGGTATTTAATTAAATATTGGAGATTAAGAATCCGAATAATTTATATAAAAAATTGCACTTTTTTTATTAAGAATTCAAAAAGACAAAATTTCTCTAATGGAAATATTTCATATAGCTGCAGAATGTTATCCAGTAGCAAAAGTCGGCGGTTTAGGAGATGTTGTGGGAGCTTTGCCAAAGTATCAAAATTATACGAAACATCTTGTGAGAGTTGTAATACCTTGCTATGACACAAAATTTATAAAAGAAAATGAATTTGAAACTGTTCATAATGATTATGTGAAATTGGGAAATTTTAATTTTCCTTTTAACGTTTTAAAGGAAAAGACCGATAAGTTGGGATTCGAACTATATTTAGTAAATATTCCAGAATTATTCGACAGAAAGGAAGTGTATGGATATGAAGATGACATCGAACGCTTTTTGGCTTTTCAAATCGCCACACTGGATTGGTTTATTTCCAGAACCGAAGTTCCTGATGTTATAAATTGCCATGATCATCATACCGGATTGATTCCGTTTATGATGCAGTATGCCATTAAATATGAAAAATTAAGTAATACATCAACGGTAATTACGATTCACAACTCCATTTATCAAGGGCAGTTTGGTTTCGATAAATTATATTATTTGCCTGATTTCGATTTGTCAAAAGTGACCATTTTAGAATGGGATAATAGAATTAACTCATTGGCAACAGCCATAAAATGCGCTTCGGCAGTGACGACAGTTTCTCCAAATTATTTGAATGAAATAAATAATTTTGCTTATGGATTAGAATCATTATTTAATCTTGTACGGCATAAATCTAAGGGGATTTTAAACGGAATTGATATCGAAGTTTGGAATCCTGTCAAAGATAAATTGATAGAAAAAAAATATTCTATTAAGGATTTTGCAAAAGGGAAACAGGAAAATAAAGAAAAGTTGTGTAGTCAATTTGATTTGGATCCAACAAAACCACTTTTTAGTTTCATTGGGAGATTGTTAGAAGAAAAGGGTGCTGATTTATTGCCACACGCTTCTGCATTGGCTTTATCCGAAAATTTTAAGGAAATAAATATTTTAATTTTAGGTTCCGGAAATACAGAAATTGAAAATCAATTAAATCATTTATTGACTAGTTTTAAAGGAAATTACAACGTTTTTATTGGTTATAATGAAGAATTAGCCCATTTGATTTATGCCGGTTCCGATTTTTTATTAATGCCGTCAAGAGTTGAACCTTGTGGTTTAAACCAAATGTATTCTTTTAAATACGGTACCATTCCCATTGTGCGAAGAACCGGTGGATTGAAAGATACTGTAATCGATTTTGAAGACTATGGAAACGGAATTTGTCACGATCAGGCATCAATTGCAGATGTTTGTTATTCCATTCTAAGAGCTATAAAATTGTATAAAGACAAGAAAAGTCTAAATAAAATTCGAAAAATAGGAATGAACATTGACCACTCTTGGGAAAGTGTTTGTCAAGAATATATAGAAGTGTATAATTTAATAATTAAGAAAAATGAAAGCTAAAAAGAAAAATGTAATTGCAATTATTCTGGGTGGTGGTCAAGGCTCCAGATTGTATCCATTGACCGAGTCACGTTCAAAACCAGCGGTTCCAATTGGAGGAAAATACAGATTAGTTGATATTCCAATCTCAAACTGTATGAATTCGGATATTTATAGAATATTCGTTTTGACACAATTCAATTCGGCATCCTTGAATGCACACATCAAGAATACGTACCATTTTAGTATATTTAGCCATGCTTTTGTCGATATTTTGGCAGCAGAACAAACCCCTGACAATCCTACATGGTTTCAAGGAACCGCTGATGCGGTAAGACAATGTATGCCTCATTTTTTGAATCATAATTTTGATTATGCCCTGATACTTTCGGGAGACCAATTGTATCAAATGGATTTGAATGAGATGATTGAGGAACACATCAAAAACGAAGCTGATATTTCTATCGCCACTTTGCCCGTAAATGAAAAGGATGCTTCTGAATTTGGAATTCTAAGAACCAATTCTGAAAGTTGTATTGAATCTTTCATCGAAAAACCATCAAAAGATCTATTGCCTGATTGGAAATCAGATGTAAGCGATCAAATGAAAAGCGAGGGAAAACATTATTTGGCATCGATGGGAATTTATATTTTCAACAAGAAATTATTGGTTGATATTATGTCAAACCCGAACACTAAAGATTTTGGAAAAGAAATCATTCCTCAAGCTGTTGGGCATAAAAAAATATTTAGTTTTCAATATGAAGGGTATTGGACTGATATTGGTAATATTGATTCCTTTTTTGAAGCTAATATTGGTTTGACAGATGATGTACCTCATTTCAATTTATTTGACGATGATAATAAAATATACACACGACCAAGGTTATTGCCTCCTACAAAGTTCAAAAAGACAAACATTGACAGATCATTAGTTTCTGATGGTTGTATTGTAAATGCCAAAGAAGTTATTCGTTCAGTAATTGGAAATCGTTCCAGAATTGGTGATGATACAACAATTCAAAACAGTTATATTATGGGTAATGATTTTTATCAAAATATAGATGATATGAAAGAGGATTTGAAAAATAACAGACAGTTAATGGGAATTGGAGAAAGATGCTTTATAAACAATGCCATTGTAGATAAAAATTGTAGGATAGGTAATGATGTTTATATTAATGGTGGAAAGCATTTAAACGATTTGTCGAATGAATTATACACTATCAAAGACGGAATTGTAGTAGTCAAAAAAGGAGTAACGATACCTGATAATTATACCATAAAGTAATTAATAATCAACGGTCTAAAATTAAACTGATTTTAATAACAAAATAAATGATAAATCTATTTTGTTATTAAAGTTTTTACAATATTATTTTTTGCTAAATTTAGTAGAATTTTTAAAATCACAAAATGCAGAATCAAACCCGAATAATAATTGAAAATGTTACGCCACAACTTGATTGCGGTGCCAATCCAATTAAAAGAATTGTAAATCAAAATGTAAATGTAACTGCCGATGTTTTTTCTGATGGACATGACGTCATTGAATGTTGTGTAAAATTCAAACATGAAAACGACAAAAAATGGCAGGAAGTTCGCATGAATCCGTCAGTAAATGATGAATGGGATGCGAGTTTCAAGGTTGAAAAACAAGGGTTTTACGATTATTTTGTTGAAGGGTGGGTCGATTATGCCTTGAACTGGCAACACGGAATCGAACGAAAAATTCAAGACAATCAACACGTGAATTCGGAATTATTAGAAGGAGCAGAATATGTAAAAACAGTCTTGAAATTTGCCAACGATCAAGAAAAGGAATATCTCGAAAAACTAGCGGCCTATTTCACGAATGAATCTGATTATGACAAGGCAATTGAAGAAGCAACATCTTCTTACCTGCACCAAATCTTCAAGAAATATCCAATTCGTTTACTGGAAAATAAATCATTAGAATTAAAAGTTTACGTTGATAGGAAAAAAGCATTATTTAGCACTTGGTATGAGTTTTTTCCACGTTCTGCTTCCGCCGAAGTTGGAAAACACGGAACATTCAAAGATTGCGAAAAATTGCTACCAAGAGTTGCTTCAATGGGTTTTGATACCTTGTATTTTCCGCCAATTCATCCTATTGGAGAAGTAAACAGAAAAGGAAAAAACAATGCAACCAATGCTCAACCTGGTGATGTAGGTTCGCCTTGGGGAATTGGTTCACAATATGGTGGACATAAATCAACGCATCCGGAATTAGGAAGTATTGATGATTTTAAATCATTAGTAAAAAAAGCGAAAGATTTAGGAATCGAAGTGGCAATGGATTATGCCTTACAAGCCGCGCCTGACCATCCTTATGTAAAAGATTTTCCGCAATGGTTCAAGTGGAGACCTGATGGAACGGTGCAATATGCCGAAAATCCTCCCAAAAAATATCAGGATATTCTACCGATATATTTCGAAAGCAGCGATTGGAAAAATCTTTGGAAAGAGTTGTTGGATGTGGCGCTATTCTGGATTGAAGAATGTGATATCAAGATTTATAGAGTCGATAATCCACATACAAAACCTTTTTATTTTTGGGGTTGGTTGATTACCGAAATTAAGAAAAAACATCCTGATGTCCTGTTCTTGGCAGAAGCATTTACACGTCCAAAAATTATGAATGAATTGGCGAAGAAAGGATTTACACAGTCTTACACTTATTTTACTTGGAGAAATTCAAAAAAAGAATTGACTGAATATGTAGAAGAATTAACTCAATCCGAGCAAAAAGAATTCTATCGTCCTAATTTTTGGCCCAATACGCCAGATATTAATCCTTATGCTTTACAAAGCGGAAATGAATCCATCCATCTTCAAAAATATTTCTTGGCTGCAACATTGAGTTCTAGTGTTGGGATTTACGGACCCGTTTTCGAATATATGGTCTGCGCACCAATGGCATTGGGAAAGGAAGAGTATTTAGATTCTGAAAAATACGAATATTACAAATGGGATTGGGATAAACAAAATAAAATAACGACTTTAATCACTCGTGTCAATACAATTAGAAAAGAACAAATTTCGTTGCAGCAAACTAATAATATTGTTTTTTGTGATACGAATAACGAGCAAGTTATGTCCTATTACAAATTTGATGATGATAAACATAATAAAACTTTAATGGTTGTAAGCCTTGATGCATTTAGCACAAGTCAAGCAATGGTAAAGCTTCCAGACGAATTGCTAAGAAATCTCCCGGTTCATATTACTGATTTAATTACAGGAAATAGTTATATTTGGGATAAAGAATGGAATTTTGTAGCACTTTCACCAGAATTACCTTTTCATTTATTTAAAATTCACTGATAATGAAAGATAACAAGATTAATGAAGATGAATTTCAAAATCCGTTTGTATTCAATACAGACTGGAAAAATGCGTTTGAAGACAAGGAATTTGTTAAAATTTTCTCTTCGGATATTCTTGAAAACTACATTATTAACAAGCGCTGGTATGGCGGAAAAGCGAGTACTTTAAAGTATATTGAAGTAGTTGATTTTTTTAAAATCACTTCAAAAAAGAATACTTATTATGGTGTTTTGCTCGAAGTCAATTTTAAAGAAGCTTTTTACCAGCATTATTTTATGCCATTGGCTTTTATGGCTGAAGATGAGTTAGAAACCAATACCATAATTGCTCCTGTAAAAATGAACGGGCAATCAGGATTTCTTATTGATGCGCTTCATCAGGAGGATTTCAGAAAACTACTGTTTGATAAAGTTATCCATTCCAAAGAAAAATCCGAATCAAAAGTTAATTTTCACAAAGGGGATAAACTGTATGAAAAAGAATATAAAACTTCCAAATTTATGGGAGTGGAACAAAGCAATACATCCATAATTTACAACAATGTTTTAGTGTTGAAAATTTTCAGAAGAATTTACATCAGTATGAATCCCGATTATGAAATCAGTCGTTTTCTTACCGAAAGAATGAATTTCAAAAGTTCGCCAGCTTATATGGGAAGCATAAGTGTGGTTATGACCGATGGAAATATTACACTTGGATTGATGCAGGAATTAGTGCCTAATCAAGGTGATGCCTGGCAGTTTATGCTCGGAGAAATAGATAAAATTTTTGATAATCTGAAATATAAAAATATTAACATTTGTAAATTACCTGATATTGAATTATTCAAAAGATTAAAAATCAATGAAGTTCCCCACGAAATCATTGATTGGGCAGGACTGAGTATTTTTATTCGTATTCAAACTCTTGCAACTCGAACTGCCGAAATGCATATCGCATTAGGAAGTGATGTTCACGAAACGGCTTTTACGCCAACCACTTATAATGGTGATTACACTGTTTGGCTAAAAAATAGATTGACATACCAGTTTCAAAACCGTTTGAATATACTCGAAAATAATCTTCATAAACTAGATGGTTTAGCTTTGGAATTAGCCAATCAGTTTTTGGATCATAAAAAAGAAATTCGAAAATTATTCTTGGATTTCGACTGGACCAAAATAAAATCGGAACGGATTCGTATTCATGGGGATTATCATTTGGGGCAGGTTTTGGTCAATGGAGACGATTTTTATATTTTGGATTTTGAAGGCGAACCCGAAAGTACGATTCGTGATCGGAAAGTAAAACAACCGCCATTGAAAGATGTTGCGGGAATGTTTCGCTCGTTCCATTACGCTATTTACGCTACAATTTTTAACAATAAAGATAAATACCCTTATGAACAAGAAAATCTTTTTAGAGCAGGGGAAATTTTGTTCAAATATTTTGTGGGGGTTTTTATCCATACTTATACTGATGTTGCCCAAGGTGGGAATTTAAACATTGGTTACAGAAAAGAAATTGATTTCTTATTGAAATATTGTCTGCTCGAAAAAGCAGTTTATGAACTGGGATATGAATTAAATTCCCGTCCACGCTGGGCTGTAATTCCTTTGACAGGAATTGCGAGTATTATGGAGTTTAAGAAGGAACTGCAATCATAAAATAATAAAAGCTTAAAAAAATAAAAAAATAACAAAATTAAAATGAACAAAGTACAAGCTTATTCTCTTTTTACCGATTTCGATATTGATTTATTCAAAGCGGGAAAACATTTTAGATTATACGAAAAATTAGGCGCACATCTTCTGGAAGTTGATGGAGTAAAAGGTGTTTATTTCGCCGTTTGGGCACCATCAGCGCGATCTGTTTCTGTGGTTGGGGATTTCAATTATTGGATTCAAGGCGAACACCAATTGCAAGTGCGTTGGGATTCATCAGGAATTTGGGAAGGATTCATTCCGGGAATTGAAAAAGGGTCAACATATAAATATAAAATTCAATCTAACAATAACGGAATTATTACCGAAAAAGCTGATCCATTTGCTTTATATTGTGAACATCCGCCACATACAGCCTCAGTCATTTGGGATTTAGATTACAAGTGGAAGGACAAAAAATGGATGGATACACGTAAAGAGCACAATGATTTAGACAAACCTTATTCGGTTTATGAAGTGCATTTGGGGTCTTGGAAACGCAATGCAGAAGGGAAATTCCTGACGTATTTAGAACTAGCCGAAGACTTGGTAAATTATGTCAAAGAAACGGGTTTTACCCATGTGGAATTTATGCCCATAATGGAATATCCATATGATCCGTCTTGGGGATATCAATTGGTTGGGTATTTTGCGCCGACTTCCCGTTTTGGAAAACCACAAGATTTTATGGTTTTGGTCGATAAATTACACCAAGCAGGAATTGGAGTGATTTTAGACTGGGTTCCATCACATTTTCCTGACGATGCACATGGTTTGGGATTTTTTGACGGTTCAAATCTTTTCGAACATCCAGATCGTAGAAAAGGCTATCATCCGGATTGGAAAAGTTTGGTTTTTAATTATGGACGAAATGAAGTACGTTCTTTCTTGATTAGTAATGCCATTTTTTGGTTGCAACATTATCATGCAGATGGACTTCGGGTTGATGCAGTTGCTTCTATGTTATATTTGGATTATTCCAGAGAAGATGGAGAATGGGAGCCTAATATTTATGGTGGCAGAGAAAACTTGGATACCATAAGTTTCTTGAAAGAATTTAATGAAGCGGTTTATTCCAGTTTTGAAGGAGTTCAGACAATTGCTGAAGAAAGCACTTCTTTCCCAATGGTTTCCAGACCTACATTCGCTGGTGGATTAGGTTTTGGAATGAAATGGATGATGGGCTGGATGCATGATACATTGGAATATTTTCAAAAAGACACGGTTTATAGAAAATACCATCAAAACGATTTGACCTTTTCGATGACTTACACTTTTTCTGAAAATTTTATGTTACCGCTTTCTCATGATGAAGTAGTTTATGGAAAAAAATCTATTGCAGGAAGAATGCCCGGTGACGAATGGCAAAAATTTGCTAATTTACGGTTGCTTTATGGCTATATGTTTATGCATCCTGGAGCAAAATTATTGTTTATGGGAAGTGAATTTGGACAAAGTGCCGAATGGAATTTTGAAGGAAGTTTAGACTGGCATTTATTGCAATATAATTTCCACGAAGGCATAAAAAAAACAATTACTGACCTGAATGCTTTGTATAAATCGCAACCTGCATTACATGAAAAACAATTTAGTCCTGAAGGTTTCGAATGGATTAATTATTCGGATCATCAAAATGCCGTGATGAGTTTTATTCGGAAAGGAAACAAACCAAAAGACGACGTGATTGTAGTTTGTAATTTCACTCAGGTTGTTCGCCAAAACTACCGTATTGGTTTACCAAAAAAAGGAAAACTAACAGAAATTTTCAATAGCGATGCCTCTACTTATGGTGGAAGTGGAGTGGAAAATCCGAATAAATTGACTGTCGAAGCATTGCCTTATGATGGAAGAGATTATTCAATTGAATTACTTTTACCTCCTTTGAGCGTTACTGTATATAAATATTCTTAAATATAATTTATAAAAAAATCCCAAAATACATTATAAAAGTATTTGAACTGCCTCCAAAAAGTTAGACACTATTTGGGGGTATTTTTATTTATAGAAATGTTTTAAATTAAAATTGGAATTTTTAAAACTCCAAGTTCAACAATACATTCTTTCATCATCTGATAAGTACGCTCAATGTTGTTGTCCAGGCCAATAGAAAAGCGAATTAAACCATCAGTTAGCCCCATAGCCACTTGTTCCTCTAACGGTATTTCGCTTGATGTAGAAGTTCCTGGTGCACTAAACAAGGTTTTATAAAATCCTAGACTCACGGCCAAATAGCCTAATTTTCTGCTTTGCATCAATTCCATTAATTCATTGGCTTTGTCCAAAGTTCCAACATCTAAAGTCATCATTCCGCCAAAACCATATTCGGGATTAATCATACTTTTATACAAATTATGACCGGAATGACTTTTCAAACCGGGATAAACCACTTTTAAACCATCTTTTTCAAAACGTTCTGCGAGATACATCGCATTATGGCTGTGTTGTTTCATTCGGATGTGTAAAGTTCTCAGATTTTTCATCACGCTAGCTGACCGTAAACTATCCATTGTAGGTCCAAGAAGCATACTTGCTCCATTGTTTACATTTTTTAAGCTATCGATAAATTCTTGAGATGCACAAGTTACTCCGCCAAGAGTATCACTGCTTCCGTTGATATATTTTGTCAAACTGTGAATAACAATATCCGCTCCTAATTTTGCAGGAGAAACTGACAAAGGTGAAAAAGTGTTATCGACAACCAGTTTGATATTATGTCTTTTTGCAATTTTAGCCAGACTTTCAATATCAGCAATTTCGAGCAAAGGATTACTTACGGTTTCACAATATAAAACCTTGGTTTCGGCTGTTATTGCTGCCTCAACCTTATCCATTTTTGTGATGTCGACAAAGGTAGTTTTGATGCCTAATCTTGGACTGAAATTCTTTAAAAAAGCATAAGTTCCCCCGTAAATAGTTCTACTGGAAACAATATGATCACCCGAACCACATAGTTGCAAAAGTACAGGAGTAATTGCTCCCATTCCCGATGCAGCAACATTAGCAGATTCTGTTCCTTCCATTGCAGCCAATGCTTTGCTTAAATACAAATTACTTGGTGAGGAATGTCGGGAATACAAGTAGCAGCCATCGGCATTGCCTTCAAATGTATCGAACATCGTTTTTGCAGATAAAAAAGTGTATGTTGAACTGTCTGAAATAGAAGGATTTACCCCTCCAAATTCTCCAAAGTATTGTAAATCTTGAATATCATCTGCTGGATTGAATTTCATTGCTATAAGTTTTTTGTGTTTGTTTATCAAAGTTCTAAATAAATAGACATAAAATCAATACTATTGTTTTTATTTAGATTTTAAAACTAAAATATTTAATAATATTAAATTTATTTTCTAAATTAGCTGATAAAATTAAATTATTTCAGTTTTTGTTACTAACCTTCAAATTTGACACAAATGATTTTAGATTCCATAGATAAAAAGTTACTTTTTCTTTTGCAAAGTGATTGCAAAAAAACTACAGCAGCATTGTCATTAAAACTTAATCTCTCGGTAACAGCCGTTTATGAACGTATTAAAAAATTGGAAAGAGAAGGTGTAATTGATAAATATGTTGTTTTGGTGAATCGTTCGAAAGTCGAAAAAGGATTTGTGGTTTTTTGCCACATCAGACTCATTCAACATACTAAAGAGTTCCTTACCAAATTTGAAAGTGAAGTCATCAAGCTCAAAGAAGTCCTGGAATGTCATCATGTGAGTGGTGATTACGATTATATTTTGAAAATTTTGGTAAAAGATATGGAAGCTTATCGAGAGTTTTTGGTTAATAAACTTACTGCATTGGAACATATTGGAAGTACGCACAGTACCTTTATGATACGTGAGGTTAAAAACACTACAATAATCGAGGTATAGAAATTGATAACTAAAAAGCAGAAATTCGTTACGAAATCTTTAAATTTTTAACTTTAACTTCAAACAAAAAGACTTAATTTTGCAGCACTAAAAATAAAAACACATTACAATGAGTTCATTTGACGTAATCATTATAGGTTCTGGCCCAGGAGGATATGTATCAGCGATTCGTTGCGCACAGCTAGGCTTCAAGACAGCCATTATAGAAAAATATTCAACACTTGGAGGAACCTGCTTAAATGTTGGTTGTATTCCATCAAAAGCATTGTTGGCATCTTCACATTATTATAGTGAAATCGCTCATTTTGCTGACCACGGAATTGAGGTTTCTGGAGAAGTGAAAGTGAATTTGGAAAAAATGATTGCTCGAAAACAAGCGGTTGTTGACCAAACTTCGGGTGGTGTGAAATTCTTAATGGACAAAAACAAAATCACGGTTCTTGAAGGTTTAGGTTCTTTTGTAGATTCAACTCACGTGGCCATTGCCAAAGCAGACGGAACATTAGAAACTGTTGAAGCAAAAAACATCATTATTGCAACGGGTTCTAAACCATCTTCGTTGCCATTTATAAAAATAGATAAAGAACGAATTATTACTTCAACCGAAGCGTTGAAATTAAAAGAAGTTCCAAAACACCTTGTTATCATTGGTGGTGGCGTTATCGGAATCGAATTAGGACAAGTTTATTTACGATTGGGTGCACAAGTTTCCGTAGTGGAATTTATGGATAGAATTATCCCGGGAATGGATGCTTCATTGTCTAAAGAATTGACCAAAGTCTTGAAAAAACAAGGAATGAAATTCTACGTTTCCCACAAAGTAAAATTGGTTGAAAGAAAAGGAGATAATGTAACGGTTCAAGCCGAAAATGCAAAAGGAGAAACCATCACTCTTGAATGTGATTATTCATTAGTTTCTGTTGGTCGTCGTCCTTTTACGGATGGTTTGAATGCTGATAAAGCTGGAGTGAAAATCTCTGATCATGGACAAGTGGAAGTTAACGATCATTTGCAAACTAATGTTCCAAATATTTACGCCATTGGTGATGTTGTTCGTGGAGCAATGTTAGCTCACAAAGCCGAAGAAGAAGGAACAATGGTTGCCGAAATCATAGCGGGACAAAAACCACATATCGATTATAATTTAATTCCTGGAGTTGTGTATACTTGGCCAGAAGTGGCAGCAGTTGGGCAAACGGAAGAGCAATTAAAAGTGTCAGGAGTTGAATTCAAATCAGGGAGTTTTCCTTTCAAAGCATTGGGAAGAGCAAGAGCAGGAGGAGATTTAGACGGATTTGTCAAAATTCTTGCGGATGCAAAAACTGACGAAGTTTTAGGTGTTCATATGATTGGTGCTCGTTGCGCTGACTTGATTGCTGAAGCGGTAACTGCAATGGAATTCAAAGCTTCTGCTGAAGATATTTCAAGAATGAGTCACGCGCATCCCACTTTCGCCGAAGCGATTAAAGAAGCGGCATTAGCTGCAACGGATAATAGGGCGTTACACGTTTAATTAAAAATTTAATAGAAACAAAAACCCGTTCAAAAGAACGGGTTTTGCTTTTATTATAAGTCCAAATTATTTAAGTGAAAAAATACTTTTATAATTATCCCAATGTTTGTAAATTAAAAAAAAGTTCCCTAAAAACAAGAATATCGCAATTGGCATAGCTTCTGGTGTCAGGTAATAGTCAAGAAACAAAATGTTCAGTATGATGGGTAAAATTAAAATACTGGCCAGAGTTACATACAAATCAAAGATAAATGCTAACCCACAAAGCAATTCTACAAATTTTGCCATAGGCATTATATATTCTGAGGATACAACACCAACATTGAAAGCTTTGAAGTCACCGTTAGTTACAGGTTCTGGCATTAGTTTCAAAAAATAACCAATAGCTACTGAAACAAGCAAAAGCCCAATTAAAGTTCGGATAATAATAGTTACAGTTTTCATAATTTACGGTTTTAGGGGTTAATTATACTATAAATGTAAAGAAAATCTAAAATAAAATTGTCGTAATTTTGGCTTTTTTAAAACATTTCATCACTTTGAGAACATCAATTGTAAAAAATATAGGAAATTCAATTCAAATCAAACAACAATTATTGAATTGGTCGCAGCAATTTCGGGAAGTCATTTTTATGGATAGTAATGATTATCCGCGGCAGTATTCCAGTTATGATTGTATTCTCGCCGTGGATGCTTTTACTGCAATAAAAACTGATTATCATAATGCTTTCGAAGACTTAAAACAATATCAGCAAGCAACTAGAGACTGGCTTTTTGGTTATTTATCTTATGATTTAAAAAACGACATTGAGGTTTTACATTCCAATAATTTTGATGGATTGAATTTTCCTGATTTGTTTTTTTTTCAACCCAAAAAAATATTTTTGGTAAAAGGGAACCAACTCGAAATTCAATATCTAAACATGTGTGACGATGAAATAGAAGCAGACTTTGATGAAATAAATATTTATTGTTCAGTTTCTAGTGATCCGTCTTCAGAGATTGAGATTAAGCAACGAATTTCTAAAGAAAATTATCTCAATAAAACATCAAAAATCCTTGAACACATTCATCGTGGCGATATTTACGAAGCTAATTTTTGTATGGAATTTTTTGCCGAAAATACTGTTATAAATCCATTGGAAAAGTTTCTGAAACTCAACGAAATTTCAAAAGCTCCGCAAACCGTATTTTTTAAAAATAATACTCAATATTTACTTTCTGCTTCACCGGAACGCTATTTAAAAAAAGAGGGAGATTTACTTATTTCGCAACCTATTAAAGGAACTGCTAAAAGATATCTTGATCCTATAGAAGATAAAAAGTCTAAAAATCAATTGGCTTCTGACCCAAAAGAACGCTCTGAAAATATTATGATTTCTGATTTGGTTCGGAATGATTTGTCACGGACAGCTCAAAAAGGTTCTGTTAAAGTTGAAGAATTATGCGGCATTTATTCCTTCGAACAAGTACATCAAATGATTTCAACGATTACTTCAAAATTAGACAGTCTATATGCTGCTGTTGATGTAATTAAAACTACTTTTCCGATGGGAAGCATGACAGGAACTCCCAAGTTTTCAGTACTAAAAATAATTGAAGAATTGGAAGAAACAAAAAGAGGTTTATATAGTGGAGCAGTAGGCTATTTTACTCCAACTGGCGACTTTGATTTTAATGTTGTAATCAGAAGTATTTTGTATAATCAGGAAAATAAGTATGTGTCGTTTTCCGTAGGAAGTGCCATAACATCGCTATCTATACCGGAAAAAGAATATGAAGAATGTTTGCTCAAAGCCAGAGCGATGCGGGAGGTTTTGGGTTGAATAAATCGTCTGTTAATTCAAAATATTTATGTATGGATTAAATACTTCAAACAAGTTTTATGGTAATGGATAATAAACTTTAGCAGATAAGAGTAGAAAAAATGAAAATTATTATTTAGAAAAAACCAAAAGTCGATAATACTGTATAAAAAGATGCACAAGAAACTTTTTGATATTATAAAACAACAGGTTACAATAACAGATAACGACTTCAATCTTTGTACTGAATATTTTGAACCTGTTCTATTTCCTAAAAATAGAATTATTGAAGACGAAGGAAAAATTCCGAACTACTTGTATTTTGTTGTTTCAGGATATATGAGATTGTTTCATTACAATGATAATGGGGACGAAATAACATCTCATATCAATTGTCCACCAGGTTTTATTACCGCTTATTTCAATTTTATAAACCAAACAAAAGCAATTGAAAATGTTGAATGCGTTACCGATTGTGAATTACTTAGAATAACCAAGAATAATTTAGATCTATTAACTTCTAGTAGCGAAGGTTTTAAAGATTTCAGTATCTGGGTTTTTCAACAATCAATCGAATATAACGAAAATCGTTCACGAGAATTAGCAACATTAACCGCCGAACAGCGCTATCAAAAATTAATTGATAATTATCCTGAAATACTGCACAATGTCCCGCTTCAATACATCGCTTCTTTTTTAGGGATGAATTCAAAAAGTTTAAGCAGAATTAGAAAACAATTCATTAGGTAACATTTGCGAAGTGCATTTGGAAAAGCATTACTGAATTTTGTGCCATCATTTTAAAATAATAAATTATGACACAGAAAAATTTAGTATTGGTTACTGGTGCAAACGGACATCTTGGTAACAACCTTGTAAGACTACTTATTAAAAAGGGAATTCCTGTTAGAGCATCAGTTCGAAATATCTCTAATAAAGAACCCTTTGTTGGTTTAGATTGTGAAGTTGTTCAATCCGACATTACAGACAAACAATCCCTTATAAGAGCATTACAAGGTGTAGAAACTTTTTATGCTGTTGGAGCTGTTTTTAAACTATGGGCAAAAGATCCTAAAAAAGAAATTTACGATGTTAACATTCAAGGCACACAAAATATGATTGAAGCAGCAGCTGAAGTTGGTGTAAAAAGAATTGTTTATGTAAGTTCGATTGCAGCTCTAAATTATACTCAACTTCCAACAAAAGAAAGCTATGGGCAAAATCCTGACAGAAGGGATATGTATTACAATTCAAAAAATGATGGCGAAAAACTAGCGTTTGAATTAGCAAAAAAGTATAATATAGAGCTAGTGGCTGTTCTACCTTCGGCAATGATAGGTAACGAATCATTTGGCAATTTGAATGTTTCGTATAATGTTATTGACTTAATTCTTAAAAAACAAATTCCTGTTGATACTGGTATAACATTGAATTGGGTTGATGTAAAAGATGTTGCAGAAGGATGTTTTTTAGCTGCTACAAAAGGCAGAAATGGAGAACGTTATATTTTGGCAAATGAACTATGTACTTCTATAACGGATACAACTAAAATAGCTCAAAAACTACTCCCAGAATTGAATATAAATATTCCCAAAGCGGTTCCAAAACCAATTCTTTATTTAATCGCCTGGTTTATGGAACTTTCAGCTAAACTATCCGGAAAAGCTCCCTTGTTAAGTGTAAAAGATATTGCTATGTTTTCTGGCTTGAAACAAGATTTTGATATTACGAAAGCGCGAACTGAGTTGGGTTTTAATCCTAAAAAACCAGAGTTAACAGTAAAAGAGGCAATACTTTATTTGATTAATAAAAAGGTGAGTCTGTAACTAAATTTAGAAAACAAAGTTGAATTTTAACTAAAAAGAAATATTATTTTCAATCATAAAATATATTTTTGTTCATTGGGTGATTTTTATATTAGTACTGGTATTAATACTTGTATACAAAAACCATCATTTAAAAAATACACTATGGCAATTAAAAATCAATCCGATAAAGAAACATTTTTGGGACTTAAATCTAAGGACAACTATGCCTATGAAATTTTATATAAATTCTATTACCCATCGGTAAGGAATTTTATTTTAAAGAATAATGGCAATGAGGATGATGCCAAAGATATTTTTCAAGAAACAATTATCGTTTTATTAGAAAAAGTACCCAAGGATGACTTCAATTTAACTTCTTCGTTGAAAACGTTCATCTTCGCCATAAGCAGTAATCTTTGGCTAAAGCGATTAAGGGATTGCAACAAAATGGTCAAATCTGAAATAGGGATTTATGAGAAGTACTTAATTGACTACGAAGAAGCCGAAGAAGAAATTCATCAATCGAATTCCAACAAGGTTGTTTCTCTATTTAAGGCTGTAACCAATAAGTGTATCGTGCTTTTGAGAGCTATTTTTTATGACGACAAAGATATCGATAGCATCACTAAAGAGTTTGGCTATACCAACAAACACAATGCCCAAAACCAAAAATACAAGTGTTTAGAGCAAGCTAGAAAAGGCGTTGAAAACCTAAACTAAATACCTAAATCTATTTTTAAGAAAGCATATTATTCAAATAGTTTGCTTTTTATGTTGCAATTGGGTGATGAAATAAAGTGTATTGGTATTATTATTGCAACTGCAAATACAATTAAACACGTATTCAAAATAGTATGAATTATAAAACAAACAAAAATGAAAAAGATAGCTGAAAATGTATTCCAGATACCACTAATGCCTAGAAACAGTATTAATTGTTATGTAATTGACGATATCCTAATTGACTCAGGTATTAGAAGCTCTGGAAACAAAATTTTAAGTGCAATTAAAAACATTGAAATAACAAAACATGTGCTGACTCATGCTCACGCTGACCATCAAGGTAGCAGTGACTTTATTTGCAAGACTTTAAACATTCCTCTTTGGACATCTGAACTTGAAAAGGAAAATGCAGAATCAGGAAATGTTATTTATGAATATCCGAATAGCAATGGTTTGATAGCAAAGTTTCAACAAAAATATTGGGCAGGTAAGGGTCATAAAGTATCACAAGTGCTTAAAGAGGGTGACGCTGTTGGAAGTTTCACTGTTATTAATACACCTGGGCATTCTAAAGGACATATTTCTTTTTTTAGAGAACGGGATAAAGTTTTAATTGTTGGTGATGCACTTGTAAATATGAATTTGGTGACCACTGTTGTTGGACTCAATCAACCTCCAAATTTATTTACTTCAGATAAAAAAATGAACATGGAATCTATCAAAAAAATATATGACTTAAAGCCAAAAGTTCTTTGTTTTGGTCATGGTCCTGTTTTGTATGATAATGGCGAATTAGAGAAATTCATTAGCAAATTTATGTAGTAACAATAACCTATTAAACTGCAAATTCAGCCTCAAAGGTTATTAAAAGCGAACTAATTTCAAATAGTTCGCTTTTTTTATTTTCAATTGGGTGATTAAATGGAGTGTATTGGTATTAACTAGTATATAAACAATTTAAATAAATTAAAAATGAAAAAATTAAGAGTAATTATGGCAACTTTATTATTAGCAACAAGTTTTGGAAGTATTGCCCAAACGATTCCACATTCGGAAAACCCAAAATTGATTGCAGTGGTAAACACTGCCAAATGGTGTGGTGTATGTAAAGCAAATGCGGCAAGATTTAGTGCTGTTTTAATGCCTTATGCTGCAAAAGGAGTAAACATTTACATGAATGACATTACTGACGAAACAACCAAAGAAGCTTCTAAAAAAGAACTGGAAAAAGCTAATGTGTATGTTGCCGTGTCTACAATTCCTAGAAAAGGGATGGGAAAAATGCTTAAATCTTGTGGTTTAGTAAGTGACAAAAAACAAATACAAGATGTTTCCGGTATTGTCACTTTTATTAACCCTAAAACGCACAAACAAGTAAAACAGTTGAGTATTGCAGCATCTGATGAAGTAATGACAGCAACTATTAATTCCCTTCTAAATCAATAATTATGAAAAAGAAAACAAAAATCATTCTTACGATTGTATCTGTTACTATGATGGCAATGTGTACCTATTACTTTTTTGGATAACAAATAGCAAACAAGATGAAAGAGTCCATAAATGTTTGGGGAATTAAAGAATTTGAAGGCGATGGAAAAAGTTGCCCTATAGTCCCAACAAACTTACCTTTTCATAAAAAGTTTGTTCTGTTTTTCTTTCGCTTTGGTATTTGTCCAGTTTGTGTTACTATGAGTTTAGGATACAATCTAAAAAAGTCATTAAGAAAAATTGCAAACTAATAATCAGAAAAAAGAATACTAAATTATGTGCTTGAAATTGACTTTGTCTTTTCAAGCACATTTTATAATTTTACCAAACAAGGACTATTTGGAATTTCAATTATCTTTATTCTCAAAATTATAACATCGATACTGAAAGTATTGCAATAATCACTTTTTTCTAATTCTAAATTGAGTATAAAAGGGTGTTGTTATCATTTTGTAATATTATATCTTTATTTTTGACAAATGAAAAATTCTCTGCAAACACATATTAATCAAAACTTCCCTTTTTTAATTGGAAAAAAACTGCTTTTGGCAACTAGTGGTGGTTTGGATAGTATGGTAATGCTGGATTTATTCCATAAATTGTCCTTTGAAATCGCTATTGCCCATTGTAATTTTCAACTTCGGGGTATAGAAAGTTTTGAAGATCAATATTTCGTCGAGAACTATGCTGAGATTAATAATATTGAACTATTTGCAACTCAATTTGACACCGAAGCTTTTGCTGAAGATTATAAACTTTCTACACAAGTCGCCGCTCGTGAGTTGCGATATAGCTGGTTTTACGAACTATTGGAAAGTAAGAATTTCGATTATATTCTTACAGCTCATCACGCTGATGATAATTTAGAAACCTTTCTTATTAATTTTGTTCGAGGTACAGGATTAGCTGGTCTAACTGGAATTCCTGCTCAAAACGATAAAATAATTCGTCCACTTTTAATTTTTTCCCGTCAGGAAATTGAATATTATGCCAAGAAAAATAGTATTAAATGGAGAGAAGACAGCAGCAATGAATCGGACAAATACCTGCGAAATAAAATCAGGCATAATTTGGTTCCAATATTGAAAGAATTAAATCCTGATTTCCTTTCCTCCTTTCAAAAAACACAAAAATATCTGCAAGAATCCAAAACTATGGCCGAAGATGCATCGATTATGATTTATCAGCAAGTGGCAAAGGAAAATGGTGAAGATATTCATTTTGATTTGAATCAATTGAAAAAATTGCCCAATTTTAGATCCTATTTGTATCAATGGCTAAGCGAATTTGGTTTTTCGGCCTGGGATGATATCTATGATTTAGTTGAAAGTCAATCCGGAAAACAAGTATTTTCAAATGAATTTCGGTTGTTAAAAAATAGAGATTTTCTAATTTTGAGTCCAATAAATTTTGTGGATGAAAATGAAGAATATTTTATCAATAAAAACCAAAAAGAAGTTAAAGTTCCCTTAAATCTTTCGTTTTGTAAGGTAAATGACATAACCAAAGAATCAAATACAACTATATTTGTTGACGAAGATAAGCTTTGGTTTCCCTTGGTTTTGCGTCGTTGGAAAGAAGGCGATACTTTTCGACCTTTTGGAATGGAAGGAAAATCAAAAAAAGTGAGCAAATTTTTTAAAGACGAAAAAATGTCTTTAATGGAAAAAGAAAATGTGTGGCTTTTATGTTCTGATAACCAAATTGTTTGGATTCTCGGAATCAGACAGGATGAGAATTTTAAAATAAGAAACACAACAAAAAATATACTTAAAATACAATTGGAATAATGAAGAAAATAATTTTTTTATTACTAGCTTTTTTGGCTTTGGCCAAAGGAAATTCGCAAATTCTTGATCCAGTAAAATGGACTACAAAAATCGAAAAAAAATCTGAAAATAACTATGTACTTACCTTTAATGGCGTTATAGAAAATGATTGGCATATGTATTCCCAATTCACTCCTGACGGAGGACCATTGCCGTTAGAAGTAATTTTTAAGAACCAAAAAGGAAATTTCAATTTGGTAGGCAAAGCCAAAGAAGGAAAAACCACTACTGCTTACAATGATGTTTTTGGTGTAAACGAAACTTTCTTTGTGAAAAACGCACAAATTCAACAAGAGATTACTTTAACCAATCCAAAGATTTCAAAAATTGATGTTGCCTTAAATTATCAGGTTTGCAAAGATGCTTGTATCAATTTAGAGAAAAAATTTAGTTTTGTTATTCCATCCGTTTCTAAGACAGAAACTGAAACTATTAAAATTGATACTTCAAAAATTATCACCACAACTTCAAAACCAGAAGAAATTAAAGAAACTGTTACTGCTGTTTCAAAAGCACAAAATGCTCATTCTAAACCAGAAAAGCAAAAAGGGTTGTGGTCAATATTTTTTATTGCTTTCTTCTCTGGTTTTGCAGCTTTGTTAACACCTTGCGTTTTCCCGATGATTCCTATGACGGTAAGCTTTTTTACTAAACAAAGTAAAACGAGAGCAACGGGAATTGCAAATGCCATTTTTTATGGTCTTTCAATAATATTTATTTATGTGGCTTTAGGAATGACTATAACTGGAATTTTTGGAGCGGATGCTTTGAATGTTTTATCTACGGGGGTTTTATTCAATATTATTTTCTTTGTAGTTTTAGTGGTTTTTGCCTTTTCATTTCTTGGAGCTTTCGAAATTATGCTACCAAATTCTTGGGCCAATAAATTAGACAAACAGGCCGGAAAGACAGGAATTATTGCAATTTTCTTTATGGCTTTAGTTTTGGCAATTGTTTCTTTTTCTTGTACTGGACCCATCGTAGGAACATTACTCGTTCAAGCTGCTTCTCAGGGTGGAATTGCTCCAATTATAGGAATGTTAGGTTTTTCATCAGCTATTGCAATACCATTTATGTTGTTTGCCATATTTCCTACTTGGTTGCATTCTTTGCCAAAATCTGGTGGTTGGATGAATTCCGTTAAAGTTTCTTTAGGATTTTTGGAATTGGCTTTGGCATTTAAATTTTTGTCGAATGCGGATTTAGTTTTGCAATTGCATTTATTGGAAAGAGAAGTGTTTTTAGCTATTTGGATTGCAATTTTTGGAACGTTTTCACTTTATTTATTAGGGAAAATCAGTATGCCTCACGACAGTCCGTTAGAGCATATTTCAGTTGGAAGATTATCTTTGGGATTAGTAGTTTTATCTTTTACCATTTATATGATTCCTGGTCTTTGGGGAGCGCCGTTGAAATTGATAAATGCTTTTCCGCCTCCAATGGAATATAGCGAAAGTCCGCTTGGATTCAGTGGTTCAGGAAATAATACCTCGACAGCAATTTTGCCGGATGGAGCAAAACTTGGACCTCATCAAATAGTGGTTTTTAATGATTATGATAAAGGTTTGGCTTATGCCAAAACTGTAAATAAACCAATAATGCTTGATTTTACAGGCTATGCTTGTGTTAATTGTAGAAAAATGGAAAATAATGTTTGGTCTGACGCACGTGTTTTATCAATTTTAAAGAATGATGTTGTACTCATTTCTTTATATGTTGACGACAAGCGCGATTTACCAAAAAATGAACAATTTATTTCTAAAACTACCGGCTCTGATATTGAAACAATTGGAGATAAATGGGCTGATTATATGATTTCTAAATATAAAACAAATACCCAGCCATTGTATGTCCTGACTGACTTAAACGGAAATAGCCTGAATCAAATAACGCCAACGATAAGTTACACAGGTGTTGACGAATATGAAAGTTGGTTAAAAACCGGAATCTCCAAGTTTAAAAAATAATTTAAAGCTTCCAGCCTTTTCAAGGCTGAAAGCTTTAAGAAAAAATTCTTAATCCTCCATTTTACTTAAAATCGTTCTCAAGGTTTCCACAAGAAAAATTGCGTTTTCTTTGGTAAAGCACATTGGCGGTTTTATTTTAAGAATATTGTAATAATCGCCCGTTGGGTAAATAATTATTCCTCGTTGTTTCATCGCTTCCGAAATCCATAATGCCTTTTGGCTGTCTGGTTTTCTTGATTTTTTATCGGTTACCAAGTCAACTCCCAAATACATTGCATGACCATAAACGGCTCCTACGCTTTCGAATTCGTCGATTAATTTTTCTAATTCCTGTTTGAGAAAATTCCCGACAATTGCAGCATTTTCCTGAAGTTTTTCTTCTTCAATGACATCTAAAACGGCATTTGCAATTTGGCAAGAAACTGGGTTTCCTGCAAAAGTGTTGAAATAGGTGTACTTTTTTCGATAGGCATCGGCAATTTTTTGAGTTGTTATTACTGCCGAAATTGGATGTCCATTTCCCATTGGTTTTCCCAAAGTTACAATATCTGGAAGGACTCCTTCTTTTTGAAAGCCCCAGAAATGGCTTCCCATTCGACCAAAACCAATTTGGACTTCATCAGCAATGCAAACACCTCCTGCGTTGTGAACGTGTTCGTAAACTTTTTTCAAATACTCTTTTGGCATTTCGACTCCTCCTCCAGAACCCAATAAAGATTCCGAAATAAAAGCCGCAATTCCTCGTCCTTGTGAATGAATATAATTTATTTTATCCAAAGCATCTTGTGCATAAAGTTCAGAAAGATTAGGAGTTTTGGCAATATATTTCCCTCTAAAAGTATTGGGTTGTATTAATGGATGTGTGAAAGGCCGAACGCTTTTTGAAGCCGTTGGATTGTCCATTAAATTCGTGCTGATTTCATCAACGGCAGTTGTATTTCCGTGATATTCGCCATCAATTACCAAAACATCATTCTGATTGGTGTAGGCTCTGGCTAATCGTAGAGCCAAATCATTAGCTTCACTTCCGGTGCAGGTATAAAAAATAACTTGCAAGGATTCAGGGAAATATTTCAACAATCTCTCGGCATAATCAATGTTGTCTTCGTATAAAAAGCGAGCATTAGTATTGAGTTTTTTTAGTTGTTTTGTAGCAGCATCAACTACTTTTGGATGAGAATGGCCTATATGCGCCACGTTATTTATGGCATCTAAATAGACACGACCATCATCGGCAATAAGATATTGCTGCCAGCCTCTTACCAAATTCATAGGTTCTTGATAATAATATTCCTGTGCTTGTTGGATTACTTTTGCTCTGCGATTTTCTAGGGTTTCTGTTTCGTTATTGTTTTTTGTGATTTTTGATTCTATTCCCAAAAATGAAGATGGATTTGGACATAAAATCTCCCAGCCAATACTTTCACTTGGTAAACAATATTGTGGTGCAACTCCCGAAATATCTATTTGAATAAAAACGTGGGAAGGAAATGGGGAATTTGAATTTTCGGATGCAATTGTGCCTATATATTCGCCTTGTTTTAATGTTGTTTCTTTATTTAAAAGAGTATCAATTCCATATAAATAGACATAAAAATTGTCTGTTTTAAAAATGCATTTATCATCAATTTTTTTCACAAAAGATAAGTTAATTGGTGCATAAATTGGTTTTCCAACTGCTGCGAAAGCAAAAATTCCCAATGCAATAGTTTCACTTTCCTTTGGATTGGATTCAAAATGTTTAAGGATTGAAGTTTTGTAAACAGTTCTGCCAAAACTATTTTGTAATTGATTCTTTATGTTCTTACTGCATTGTTCTAAATTGTTCCAAGCTCCCTCATTGTATATTTCTGATGATGGGCTAATGTCAATTATTTCAAGGGTTTCATTGTTTCCAAATATTGATTTTATTTTTGTATTTTTCAAAAAAAGATGAATTTTTACATTTTCTTCAGTTTCCATTTTGCAAGCTTTTAGAAATAGGGCAGTGGCAAATTCTTCTTTTTCTGAACTGAGTTGAAGAAACATTTCACGGTCTGCAATAGCTTGTTTTCTCACATATTCATTATCTGGTTCCATTGATAACTGTCTGGCAGAAGCGCCTACAATTGTGGCCGAGCGCAACTGAATTAACGGATATAATAGCTCAATTTCCTCTTTTGTCAAAGGAAAAACTTCGTGGTAAGATTGAATCACTTCATACCCATCGGCAAATGGAGTTGGACTTCCAGTCATTGCTGATTCTAACACCATAACAGCTAATTCGCCAATTGTCCATGAAAGGCAAACATCACCAAAATCGATAATTCCCTGAATTTTTTTGCCAGAATCATCCAACAGAAGATTGTAACGAGTCAAATCGGCATGGATTACGCTTTTGCGAACTTTAGAAATAGCGGGAATTTTTGACTTCCAATTTTCCATAATAGACAAAATATTATTTTTTGTCTTTTCATCTTCTACGAAAGTAACCCAGTTTTCGAGTAAGGATGCTGATTGTTGTAAGTCCCATTGTATTGGTCGTTCCGCAGCTTCGTGAGAAAATGTAGCAAGTTGTTTTGAAAGACCTCCCACAAATTTCCCCATATTTTGCAATAAATTTTTCGAGCGAAAAGGAACGGTTGAAAGCATAGTTCCTTCCAGAAAATTTAGGACTCTCCACCAATGCGATGCGACGAAAACCATTTGTTTTCCTTCTTTGGAAAGAATTATTTTTGGTATAGCATCGGCATATAAATGTTCAACTACCTTGTTTTGAAGGTCAAGCCAATTTTCAGGCGTTTCAATATTGGCAATTTTCAATACAAATTTTTCTCCATTGGGATTTCGTACTAAAAAGTTTTGGTCGAGATAACTGTCTAATGGTTTTAAAATTTCTGTAATACCCCATTCTTTTTCTAAGACGGTTAAAGCTTCTGCTTTCGAAAAGGTTGGACAAGTTGCAATGCTCATATTGAAGTTAGTTTATCGTTAGAATACAAAATGGAACTTTGTATTTAAAACCATAAAATAAAGCATTATTTGTTTATTTTACAAATAAATAATAAAGTTTTGTATAATTTACGACATTGTACGTTTAGTTGTTTATAAAAAAGTCTGTTTGAATTAAACTTAGTAGCATTTTTTTTAATTTGTAATATTATTTTATGATTATTAATTCACCAGCTCTCAAGGAGCTATTATTGCGGCTGTTAAAACGGGGTTAACAATAAAGGATTGATTAAGAAGAATGAATTAAAAAAATAAATAGTACTTTTTGACAAATAAATACAGATTATAAACTGCAATTGTTAGTTTGTAATCTGTTCTTGGTTTTAGATGTATTTACAATTTCTTTGGCCAACAGTATGCATAAAGGCAACATTTCACTTATTTTTATCTATAATATTGTAAATTTGCATTATGAATAAAAGATATATTTTTTGTTTTAGCATAGTGCTAAGTGTTTTTATACAATTTAATACCATTGCCCAGAATTCATTTGATTCTCCAAGGCGTTGTCCGGTGGAATCACTTCCTGAACTTTTTAAAAAGAAAGATTCTGTTCTTGTATTGAAACCAAAAAAAGATAATTTTTTTCTCATTATACCCATCCTTGGTACACAACCCGCCACTGGTTTTTCGTATGGATTTGTAACTCAAAATACTTTCAAAGGGAAGAAGCTTAATGATAAGTATTCTTCCATTAATTTTGGGGCAACTTATACCGAAAAAAAGCAAATCCTTATCAATGTCAAAAACAGCGTGATGCTCAATAATAACAAGATATTTTTAAGTGGAGACTGGCGTTTTTATATTTTTTCTCAACCTAATTACGGGTTAGGAACCGATATTATTCCACCCACAAACAGAGATAAGCATTTTGATTTAGAAGCTTTAAAAGAGCCGTTGGATTATAATTATTTAAAGTTTCATCAAACGGTCTCATGGGAAATTAAAAATAATTATTATGCTGGAGCCGGAGTTCATTTAGACTGGTACACCTCAATAATTGATGAGAACCTTAATATTGCCAATGGACAATTTACGAACCATTACAATTATAGCAAAAAGTATGGCTATAATGAAAATGAATATTTTGTGAATGGATTAAGCCTTAATTTATTATATGATTCCAGAGATAATCAAATCAATACTAATCATGGAATGTTTGTCAATATCAATTATCGTTTCAACCCGGCATTGAGTAAAAATCAACATGCCAGCAACGTGCTTTTTATGGAATATCGCTATTTTTTGCCCTTGAGTAAATATAATGAACAGCATGTTTTTAGTGTATGGGCAACTGGACAGTTTGTAACAACAGGCAGAGTTCCTTACCTAAATTTACCTTCCATAGGCTGGGATCAAAGAAGCCGTAGCGGTAAAGGATATACTCAAGGATTGTTTCGCGGTCAAAAAATGGTCTATCTTGAAACTGAATATCGGTTTCCTATCAGCTGCAATCAGTTAGTCAGCGGAACTGTATTTTCAAATTTTACAACAGCTAGTGATAAAGATCGGGAGATTCGCCTTTTTCAGTATATTCAACCAGCAGTGGGCGTTGGATTACGTATTTTAATTGATAAAGCTACCCGAACTAATTTGGTTTTTAATTATGCCTGGGGGCGACATTCAAAAGCATTTTATCTTAATGCAGGAGAATCATTTTAGCTTTAAATTGTCCAGTATCGTCGTGGTTTAAGTTATTACAATGGTTATTAACCCGTTGGGTGTATTTCCACATATTCGCACCAAAATTGACTCCTTATGTTAACGATTTCAACACTTAATAAACACGTAAATTAGGATTGCTCTTTGCAATGCCTATTACTAAACTGTTGCGTAATAGCACAAGTGGAATTCTGGTGAAAAATATATGATGACCCTGTTTAGAATATTTTGTTTATCCAAAAAATTTCCTATTAGAGCTTATTTAATAATGCTTTAAAAATTAGAAACAGTATTCGTTTTCCACCACTAATTTTGTGGTAATCATTTCTCTTAA
This sequence comes from Flavobacterium soyangense, assembly GCF_015277675.1. GTDB lineage: Bacteria > Bacteroidota > Bacteroidia > Flavobacteriales > Flavobacteriaceae > Flavobacterium > Flavobacterium soyangense. The sequence continues at coordinate 10,771 of NZ_JADHEC010000032.1, read as the reverse complement.
ACCAATAATGTTAGGCATATTGGTGTATTTCGTGAATCGACGCAATCCCATTAACATCATACGCTGTTCATCGCCTTCTGCAAAAGAAATCACACTTTCCTTTCCTTTTTGTGTAACCACATCGACGGCTTTGTACAAGTATAATTTTGCCATCGCAATTTGTTCTTTTACGTTATCTTCCCCTTCTTTTTTGGCTAATTTTTCGGTTCTCAATAGGGTAGATTCGGCCATATAAATTTCGATTAATATATCTGCCGAGGCCATTAACAATTGTTGATGAGAATCCAAATCTGGACCGTATTTTTGTACAGCACCTCCAGCAACCATTAGGAATGCCTTTTTTAATTTGCCAATCATTTCTTTTTCTTCGGCGAATAATTCCGAATAATCAGGTGTTTCAAAAGATGGGATTCCCATTAATTCTTCCTGAACTTTCGTGGCGGGGCCAATTAAATCAACATGACCTTTGAATGCTTTTTTAATTAGCATTCCTACTGAAAGCATTCTGTTAATTTCATTCGTACCTTCATAAATACGGGCAATTCGTGCATCACGCCAGGCACTTTCCATTGGAGTGTCTTCCGAGAAACCCATTCCTCCAAAAATCTGTATTCCTTCGTCGGCACAATTTTGTATGTCTTCTGAAACAGCAACTTTTAGGATTGAACATTCTATTGCATATTCTTCGACCCCTTTTAATTCTGCTTCTTGGTGTGAAGTGCCTTCAACTTCGCGAGCCGTAATTCTATCTTCGATATCTTTGGCAGCTCTATATGTAGCACTTTCACCAGCATAACAAGAAGTTGCCATTTCGGCTAATTTTAAACGAATGGCTCCAAATTGAGAAATAGGAGTATTAAATTGCATTCTTTCGTTGGCATATTTTATAGAGTTTGTGGTTACTCTGCGTTGTGCATCAAGACATGCTGCAGCTAATTTTATACGACCAACATTCAAGGCATTCATTGCAATTTTAAATCCATTTCCTCTTTCTGAAAGCATATTTCCAACAGGAACTTTCGTGTCAGCAAAGAAAACCTGACGGGTGGAAGAAGCCCGAATTCCTAATTTGTGCTCTTCTTCACCCATTGTAATTCCATTGCTTGGGTCATTTTCTACAATAAAACCCGTAATGTTTTTATCGTCTCCAATGCGTGCAAAAACAATAAATAACGAACAAAATCCTGCGTTTGAAATCCACATTTTTCCTCCAGTTATTTTATAATGCGTCCCATCATCGGATAAAACCGCTTTTGTTTTTCCTGAATTGGCATCTGAGCCTGCACCCGGTTCGGTCAAGCAATAAGCACCAAACCATTCTCCGGAAGCGAGTTTTGGCACGTATTTTTGTTTTTGCTCTTCGGTTCCGTATAGAGTAATTGGCATTGTTCCAATTCCGGTATGAGCTCCAAAAGCTGTAGAAAAAGAACCTGTTGCTCCCGAAATATAATCGCAAACCAGGACAGTATTTACAAATCCCATTCCCATTCCGCCATAAGCTTCAGGAACTGCCACGCTTAGAAAACCTAAATCACCGGCTTTTCGCATAGTTTCCTCTGTTAAAGCATAATCCTTCTTCTCGAAACGGCTTTTGTTGGGCCAAATTTCTTTGTCCACAAACTCCTTAACCGAGTCGCGCATCATTATTTGTTCTTCATTGAAGTCTTCGGGTGTGAAGATGTCTTCGCATTTTGTTTCTTTTACGATGAATTGTCCACCGCGTGTTTTATCGCTCATTTTTTTTAATTTTAGATTATAGAGAATAGAATAAAGAATAAAGATTTGAATAGTTTAAAAAGACTTTATTTTAATCCATTTTGAAAACCCATTGTCATTCTTTGAAATTCTTCGATTTTATTTTCTAAAGTTTTATAAGTTTCTTCATTAATATATTTTCTATGTTTTGTAACTATATGTTGTGTAATTAATTCAAAAGAAGATCCAAGAGAAATATCAATAAAATGGCTAAAAGATTTATCAGTTCTTGATGAACCTTCTGCAATATTACTTGGAATAGAAACAGAATATCTACTTAATTGCGAACTTAAATCATATATCTCGTGCCTAGGAAATTCTAGAAGAATATCAGAAATATCATTTGTGATTTCTATTACAAGTTGCCAAATTTTCAAGTTTTTATAATTATGACACATATTTCTTTTTTAAGTCTATATTCTCTTCTCTATATTCTATTTTCTTCTAAAGCAATTCATAAATTCCCGCACTTCCTTGTCCGGTTCCCACACACATTGAAACTATTCCATATTTGTTTCCACGCCTTTTCATTTCATCAAACAATTGAACCGATAATTTTGCACCTGTACAACCCAAAGGATGTCCTAGAGCGATTGCTCCACCATTAACATTCACTATTTCTGGATTTATATTTAATTCTCGAATTACCGCCAATGATTGAGATGCAAATGCTTCGTTCAATTCGATTAAATCAATATCTTTCAATTGCAAACCAGCTTGTTTTAAAGCTTTTGGAATGGCTTTTACGGGGCCAATTCCCATAATTCTTGGTTCGACTCCTGCTGAAGCGAAGTTGACCAAACGAGCAATAGGAGTGAGGTTTAATTCTTTGACCATTTCTTCACTCATAATCAAAACAAAAGCGGCACCATCGCTCATTTGTGAAGAATTCCCGGCGGTTACACTTCCATCAGCTGCAAAAACCGGTCTTAATCCGGCTAAGGCTTCTATCGAAGTTCCGGCTCTGGGACCTTCGTCTTTATTTACGACATAGGATTTGGTTTCTTTCTTGCCATTTTCATTAATAAAAGTTTGCTCGATAGTTATCGGAACAATTTGTTTGTCAAATTTACCTTCTGTTTGGGCTTTCAAGGCTTTCATATGTGATTGATAAGCGAACTCATCTTGATTGGCTCTTGAAATGTTATACTGTTTGGCCACGGCCTCAGAAGTCAATCCCATTCCCCAATAATAATCTTCGTGACCAGCTGCTGCGACTGCATAATCCGGCGAAGGTTTGTAGCCGCCCATCGGGATAAAACTCATACTCTCAACTCCACCTGCAATAATACAATCCGCCATTCCGGATTGGATTTTGGCTGTGGCCATCCCGATGGTTTCTATACCCGAAGCACAATATCTATTGACGGTTACGCCTGGAACTTCTTCGATTTTTAACCCCATCAAGGAAATTAGCCGAGCAACATTCAATCCCTGTTCGGCTTCCGGCATTGCGTTACCCACCATTACGTCGTCGATGCGTTTCTTGTCGAAATCCGGCAGTTCATTCATCATAAACTGGATGGTTTCTGCCGCCAATTCGTCCGGGCGTTTGAATCTAAATACACCTTTTGGGGCTTTTCCAACGGCGGTTCTGTAAGCTTTTACTATATAGGCTGTTTTCATAATTTTTATTTTATATCAAAGTCATAGAATTTTCTGTTGTTTTTTATATCAAGATTATTATTATCAAATAAAAAATTGTTTTCTTTATTTAATTTTAAGCCATTTTTCAATTCTCGATGAACATTTAACATATTAAAAAATGTGCTTTCAAATTGTTGTTGAGTTATTAATTCTTTTTGAATTTTTAGTTCTTTTCTTTGCGATGAATATGTTTTATAAACTAAAATCAACGTAACAAATCCTATTATTGTTCCTAAAACTCCACCAAGATAACTTCCAAAATTCCCGTAAATTTCATAATATTTTGTTGTTTTGGCATCAATAAATATTGAATTAAAAAGATTATTGTAATAATCAGCAAGCCATATGAAAATTAGTATAATTATAATTGAAAGTGTTATTTGTTGCCAATGTTTTTTCTTCATTTTTTATTTAAAATTTTTTAATTGCCTCGTAGAGGCACACTGATTGTAGCATTAAATGCGTATTTGTTGGGAAGCTCCGTAGGAGCGACCTGTTTGTTATCCAACCCATTCAAACAAATATTTAGAATCATACTCGATTCCAAATTTTTCTAAAAATTGTAAGTATTCGTCTTTAAATGTTTCTTTTTTGTGATGTTCTTCCTGATTTAGAATGTATTTTATGACATTATCCATATTACTTTTTGAATAGGAAAATGCTCCATATCCTTCTTGCCAATTAAACTTTCCATCGATCCATTTGCTATCATTAATAAATTTTGAAGAACCTGCTTTTATATCTCTTATCAAATCTGATATTGAAATGTTTGGTTTCAATCCTACCAAAATATGAACATGGTCTGGCATTGCAAAAATGGACAATAGTTTTTGTTCTCTATTTTTAATTATCCCAGCTATGAATTTATGTAATTCTTCACGGTTTTCTTTTGTAATCAGGTTTTCTCTTCCTTTTACAGCAAAAACAATTTGAATATAAATTTGTGAATAGGTATTTGCCATTTATTAATTTTATACAGGTCGCTCCTAAGGAGCTAAACCAAAATTATATTATCGTTTCTACAAACAGTTGACCTCTATGAGGTCTTTAATTTCTCAAGGGTTTCCCTTTGGTTAACATAAATTGGATGCGTTCCAATGTTTTTCTTTCTGTACAAAGCGACAAAAAGGCTTCTCTTTCAATATCTAATAAATATTGCTCACTTACCAATGTTGGTTCGGATAAATCGCCACCGGCCATGACATAAGCCAGTTTGTTGGCGATTTTTTTGTCGTGTTCCGAGATGTATTTTCCGGCTTCCATTTGGTCAGTTCCTACTAAGAACATTCCCAAGGCTTGTTTCCCTAAAACTTTTACATCGTTTCTGCGAATAGGTTGGGTATAACCGGCTTCTGCCATTAGCAAAGCGTGTTTTTTGGCTTCGGCAATTTGGCGGTCTTTGTTGACCACGACAACATCTTTTCCGTGTTGTAAAATTCCTAAATCAAAGGCTTCATGAGCAGAAGTCGAAACTTTGGCCATAGCCACAGTCAGGAAATATTCTTGCAGAACATTCAATTCCACATCGTTTTTACGGAATAAATCCGAAGCTCGTAACGCCATTTCTTTCGATCCGCCACCTCCAGGAATTACTCCAACACCAAATTCAACCAATCCAATGTAGGTTTCTGCAGCAGCAACCACTTTATCAGCGTGCATGCTCATTTCGCAACCGCCCCCTAAAGTCATTCCGTGTGGCGCAACGATTACCGGAATTCCGGAATAACGTACTCGCATCATCGTATCCTGGAACATTTTGATGGCCATATTCAGTTCTTCATATTCTTGTTCGACAGCCATCATGAATATCATCCCGATATTTGCACCTACAGAGAAATTTGCTCCTTGGTTTCCGATAACCAAACCTTGGTATTCCTTTTCGGATAAATCAATGGCTTTATTAATGGCTTGCAAAACGTCGCCACCAATGGTATTCATTTTCGACTGGAATTCTAAATTCAAAATTCCGTCACCTAAATCCTGGATAATGGCTCCGCTGTTGCTCCAAACTTTTTTGCTTTCGCGAATGTTGTTCAGGATGATAAAAGCGTCTTGTCCAGGCACTTTAGTTTGTGTTTTGTTTGGAATATTATAGAAATAAGTAGCTCCTTCTTTAATGGAATAAAAACTTGAACTACCTGATGCTAACATCTCACTAACCCAGGCAGGTGGAACCAAGCCTTCGTCCTTAATCATTTCGATTCCTTTTGCAACTCCAATGGCATCCCAGATTTCGAAAGGACCATTTTCCCAACCGAAACCGGCTTTCATCGCATCGTCTATTTTGTATAATTCGTCTGATATTTCAGGAATTCTGTTGGAAACATAAGCGAACATTCCGGCGAAACTTCGTCTGTAAAATTCTCCTGCTTTGTCTTTTCCTTTTACCAGAACACTGAAACGATTGATGGGTTTATCAATGGTTTTTGTGAGTTCCAAAGTAGCAAACGAAGCTTTTTTGGCAGTGCGATATTCCAATGTATCCAAGTCCAAAGACAGAATATCTCTTCCTACTTTTTTATAAAAACCTTGGCCTGTTTTGCTTCCGAGCCATTTGTTTTCCATCATTTTGCTGATGAAATCAGGTAATTTGAAAAGTTCATGTTGTTCGTCTTTAGGGCAGTTTTCGTAAATTCCGTTGGCAACGTGAACCAAAGTATCCAATCCAACTACATCTACCGTTCTGAAAGTTGCCGATTTGGGTCTTCCAATTACAGGTCCTGTGAGTTTATCAACTTCTTCAATGGTCAATCCTAATTCTTTTACCAAATGGAACAAGCTTTGGATTCCGAAAATTCCGATTCTGTTTCCAATGAAAGCCGGAGTATCTTTGGCAACGACCGAAGTTTTGCCCAAGAACTTCTCTCCATATATAGTAAGGAAATCCAGCACTTCGGTTGAAGTTTGTGGTCCGGGAATGATTTCGAACAACTTTAAATAACGCGCTGGGTTGAAAAAGTGAGTTCCGCAGAAGTGCTTTTGGAAATCGTCACTTCGTCCTTCGCTCATAAAATGAATGGGAATTCCGGAGGTATTTGAGGTAATCAAAGTGCCAGGTGTACGGTATTTTTCGATTTGCTCGAACACCAGTTTCTTGATGTCTAAACGTTCCACAACAACCTCTATAATCCAATCGACATTGGCAATTTTTGCCATGTCGTCTGTGGTGTTTCCAGTTGTAATTCGACTGGCAAATTTTTGGTGATAAATAGGAGAGGGTTTTGATTTTAATGCATTTTGGAAATGTTCGTTGACCAAGCGGTTGCGAACTATTTTGCTTTCTAATGTCAACCCTTTTTTGGTTTCGACTTCAGTGAGTTCTCTTGGAACAATATCCAAAAGCAGCACTTCAACCCCAATGTTTGCAAAATGACAAGCAATTCCCGAACCCATAATTCCGGATCCGATAACTGCTACTTTTTTAATTGCTCTTTTCATTTTTTTATTTTGGATTATAATTTTAGATATTGAATATTTTCTTTTCGGAAATTAATTCGTTGATTATTTCTGAAACTTCAATAAAATTTTGAAGTTTTTCTGGAGATACATTTTGTTTTACTGCTTCGTTGAATTTTAAAACAGTCGATTTAGATAATTCTCTTTTTTCTTTTCCGGATTCAGTTAAATAAATTAAAACTCCTCGACCATCATCCGGATTTTTTTTTCGGATTATTAATCCTTTTTCTTCCATTGATTTCAAGGTTCTGGTTAAGCTTGTGGCTTCCATTCCCATTCTTGGACCTAGTGTTGTTGAAGGAGTTCCATTTTCTTTGTCTATACTCAATAGAGCAAAGCCGGTTGCCATTGTTGCTCCATATTTTGCTGCTTCCTCATTATACATTCTGGCAACAGCTTGCCATGTGGCACGAAGTATATAGTCTATAGTTTTGTCTTTCATATTTTGCACAATTAATTTACATCTGTTTTTTTATACGATGTTTTTTAACGACAACGTTATAGTTTATGATTTCAAAGATAATTAAAAATACTATGCATGCATAATAATTTACGTTATTTATATATTTTTTTTAAGGCATAAAAAAACTCCTCAATTAATTGAAGAGTTAAAAAAAGTATTGTTAATTATTAACTATTTAATTAATGATAATGTTGATAAGATAAATTGTCTAAATTCTAAAAATCAGCTTTAACAAAAAACCCCTCGGAAACGGGAGGGGTTTAAATAGTTTAGTTTTTGTCGTAAATTTTATTAAATAAATCAATATACTTTTCCATTACTATTTTTCGTTTCAGTTTTAGAGTAGGAGTGAGATGACCACCAGTAATTGACCAAATATCCGGTGTTAATTCAAAACGTTTTATTTTTTCCCAATTCCCAAATTTCTCATTCAAAATATCTACTTCTTCCTGAATTCGTTCAATAACTTTTGGATTTGCAATAATTTCTTCATTGGTTGAATCTACTGTAATTCCATGTAATTTTTCCCATTCTCTGACAAATTCAAAATTGGGCTGAATGAAAGCCGCCGGCATTTTTTGTCCATCACCAATGACCATAATTTGTTCAATAAAACGAGATTGTTTCATTGCATTTTCCAGTAATTGTGGCGAAATATATTTACCTCCTGAAGTTTTAAACATTTCTTTCTTTCGATCCGTAATTTTAAGGAAACCTTCGCTGTCAAATTCACCTATATCTCCTGTGTGGAAATATCCGTCTCGAACTGCTTCATTTGTCAAAGCCTCATCTTTATAATAGCCCATCATTACATTAGGCCCTTTACAAAGAATTTCTCCGTCTTCGGCAATTTTTACTTCTACGTTATCAATTACTTTGCCTACTGTTCCTACTTTAAAACCGTGATTTCTCATGTCATTTACAGAGATTACAGGCGAGGTTTCAGTTAATCCATATCCTTCCATTACAGGGATTTCTGCGGCTGCGAAAACTCTGGCTAGTCTTGGCTGTAAAGCTGCACTTCCTGAAACCATTAAATCTAATTTTCCACCTAAACCTGCTTTCCATTTGCTGAAGATGAGTTTTCTTGCTATTTTTAATTGAAATTCATACCAAAATCCATTGGCTCCATAAGGTTCATATCTCAACCCCAAATCTATAGCCCAGAAAAATAACTTTCTCTTAATTCCTTTGAGTTGCAATCCTTTTGAATAGATTTTGTCATACACTTTTTCAAGAAGCCTAGGAACTGCTGACATTACAGTTGGTTTTACTTCATTTATATTTTCACTGATTTTGTCTATTGATTCTCCAAAATAAATTGAAACACCATAATACTGGTATAAATATAAAATCATTCTTTCAAAAATATGGCAAACCGGCAAGAAGCTCAAACCACGACTTTTTCCCTTTTCGAAAGGAATTCTTGAAGCACTATCCAATACATTAGACACGATATTTTTATGTGAAAGCATAACACCTTTTGGTTTTCCGGTTGTTCCGGAAGTATAGATTATGGTGGCTAAATCTTCAGTTTTAACATTGTTTTTCCTTTCCTCTACAACATTTTGATTGCTCTTGTCTTCGCCAAAAACCAGCAATTCTTTCCAATTTTTGCAACCTTTAATTTCATCAAAAGAATATACTTCCTTAAGATTGGGTAGATTTGGTTTTATTAAATTTACTTTTCGCAACACTTCTTCATCAGACACAAAACAGTAGATGGAACCGGAATGATTGATTATGTATTCGTAATCAGCCTCAGAAATAGTGGGATAAATAGGGATATTTTGCGCACCAGTTTGTAAAATTCCAATGTCCATAATATTCCATTCGGTTCTATTATTGGAAGAAATTAGTGCGATTTTATCATTTTTTTGGATTCCCATTCGCAACAATGCTCTTGAAACGGCATTGGCTTTTGCAATATATTCTTCGGTCGAAGTTTTTACCCAGACTCCATTATATTTGGTAACCAAAGCATCTGGAATGTTATAATGCTCTAATTGATAATATGGAAAATCAAATAATCGGGTGATTGATGTCATTAGGGAAAGTATTAATTTATCGCAAATTAGTAAAAATTATGAATTATTTGATTTTAATTTAAAAAAAGGAGTTTTTATTAGCAATTTATTTAATCGAATACTATTTATTTATCGAATGAGTATGCTTTGAACTCAAAGGTAATTATTTGTCCAATAATCTTCTATGATAGTTTATTTGTCCAAGATGATAACTTAAATGTGTTGCAAGATGAACTAAAAAAAACGCTGTAGACATTTTATCTTTAAAAACTATTATTGGATATTCAGCTTCTAGATCCTGATTATTCAAATTGCGAATTGAATTGTTGACAACAAGAATCGTTTCTTCAATTTTCTTTATTAATTCTGATTTTGAAATGTCTTTTAATGAAAATTCGAGTTCTCTATTTCTAATATAATTAGTCTTTCCAATTGTTGCACCAATATAAGTATTAAGATTGCCAATTATATGTAAGCAAATATTTCCAGCTGAATTAGAAATTTCCTTATCAACAATCCAAATTGATTTTTCGTCTTGATACAATTCAATTTCTATTTTTAAGCGATTAAGGTCTCTAGTAAACAATGTTTCTAGTGTTTTTGTTAGCATGCTTTAATAGTTTTAATTTTTATAAATATTCTTTTTTAAATTGATGAACTATTAGCTTAACTAATTTACATAATCTTTCACTCTTTCACCCATAATATACATTTTATTCGTGTTGAAATGAATCGAAAATTCTACCTTTTTCCAATCATTATTTTTATCTAATTCTGGATTAATTAAATTGTCTTTACTTTTATACCAAATAGAATATGCAGCACTGTCAAAACCTTCTTTGAATCTTAAGAATCCATCTTCAGTACATTCCAAACCCCAAGTAATTTCTTTTTTTGACAAATCTTTACTCTGAAAAATTCCTGTCCCATCAAGATTTAATACTACTATAGGTTCTGATATATTTTCGTATTGATACGTTCCGGCAACTGGATAATCTATTGTTGTAGTGATATAATGTTCTTGATTTTGAGTTATAATTTTGGTAATTTTAGCATGGGCAAATGATTGTGTAATGCACAAAATTAGCGTTGCGAAAAATAACTTAACAATTTTCATAAATATTTTTTTTTGAATCACGAATATATAAAAAAGAAGCGGTTTATGATTAGAGATATAATTTCACTTTAAAAGTTTTTCGTAATATTACTTCTTAAACTACTTAACCTCTGGAAAACCTCAAGATATATGAAAACTAATATTATTTTAAGCAATTTTAAAATGAGTAAAATGATAATTATAATAATTTTAACCCGTTGGGTGTAATTAAACTATTTGTGTTTTAATATTGTTTATTGGTCTTTCAAAAATAAATCTATTGATGAATTGAACCAAAGTTAAAGCTGTTATTTTAGCTAAAATTCT
>NZ_JADHEC010000031.1 GCF_015277675.1 Flavobacterium soyangense | reverse complement strand
AAGAATTTTAGCTAAAATAACAGCTTTAACTTTGGTTCAATTCATCAATAGATTTATTTTTGAAAGACCAATAAACAATATTAAAACACAAATAGTTTAATTACACCCAACGGGTTCAATTAAGTGTTTGTAATTATTCTCATAATCTCTAATTCTGGCGTCTGGAATAGGTGGTGCAATGTAATAAGATACTCCAGGTTCAAAATTATCTCCTATTGTATTATTTTTTGCCATTAAATCAGTAACAATGTCTCTAGTCGAAAAATGAAAGTTTGCTTTTAGATCTGAAATTATTTTCTCTTTGTCAGTTTCATTGTCTATTTGAGAGAGGTAATAATCGAAAGATTTTCCACAATCCAAAGCAAATGATTGATATAATTCAAAATTATATTCATTTTTTGTGGAAAAATCAATTAAACTATTAATTAGAAATTGTATTTTTTCTTTCGCAGCATATTGGCTGCTTTGATTTAATTTAACATTTTCAAACTCATCATTATAATCCAAAAAATCACTTATTTTTGAAGGTGAGTTTGACACAATTATATGTTTTTTTGCTCCAAAAATTCTATTATTTTTTTGAATTTAAACGCCAACAAATCATATCCTTCATTGTCATAACTGCCTTTGAATTTATTTGCATATTCTGAAATATCTAAAACTATGGGATAACTACAATTATCAACTATAAAAACGTTGTTTTCAACATCAAAATACTCTCTATCATTCTTGTAATCAGTGATTGTATTTGCGTAAAATGTTTTATAATTTCTTAGTTCAATTTCTAAAAAATCAATTTCCTCATAATCAATATCAATTAATAAAAATTCATTGAGTAACTCCGGATATAGATCTACATACTGTTTATAATTGAAAATTATTACTTTTTTCATACCCTTAATAATTAACCTAGCCTAACTTTTGGTAAGGCTAGGTTCAACTGAATGTTAATATTTATTTTTCAAGTTCCGCCTCTAAAATTTTAATTTTCGCCATACATTCAAACATATCATTTAACAGTAGATTATTATTCATAATGTTTTCGAACTCTTCTAAATTGGGTTTTTCGTACGGAAATTCATTTGATGTAAAGGCATGTAGTTGTCTTTCTATTGCGGTTCTTATAAAGAATTGAAAAGCTGAAATATCCCCAGCGAACTCTTCGGCCCTATGTACTATTGTTTGTTGAAGCTTTTCAATTTGTTGTTTTACTTCTGTGCTATTATTTTCCATAATAAGATTAAATTAGAGATGAATTATAAGATGAATTATATTTTTTGATTGTTTTTAACCATTGGAATAAAACCAATTGGGCTAAATCATTTACTTCACAATCTTTTTTATCACTCACATAAACTAAATCACAATAAATCTTAGTTAGAGCCTCGTCCAGCTCTTGATCTTTGACTTTCAAAATATCACCTGCATTAGAAATTCCATAATATTTACTCTCAAGATTAAAATCCTGTTCTGGATTATTAGGATTAAACAAATTTAGAATATCAGACATTTTACCACTCAATCTTGAAAATATTATAGCATCGCTAAGTATGTTTTTTACAATTTTCATCTTTGGTTTTGTTTCTAAGAATTCACGGATTGACTCTGTGTTTTCGGCTACTTCTTTTAATTTTAAATTTCTCATAATTTCTGTTTTAAAGGGTTGTTTAAATTTGTAATGAATAGTAATATATTTTATTACTTACTAATATATTTTATTACTTTCATTACTTTTTTTTAAACTGTCTATAAAACAGTTTTTTACTCATTTGTGCCGGATTTTACAACTTTCAATGGGATGTCAATTTTAAATACCTCATCCATTGCTTCTTTCTTTTCTGGTTCGCTTATTTGGTAATATTGATTTAGAGTTTTCATATCTGAATGACCTGTTATAGAAGCAATAAGCTTGTCGCTTTTGCCTTGTCTTTTCATCATAGTGATAAATGTTCTTCTGGCAGTATGTGTACTTATTCTGTCCTTAAAAATCATTTCTTCTTTAATGTTTTCTTTGCCTTTGGTAGTAACTTTTTGCACTTTGCCAGTATATTCTAATTCAGCAAATACTTCTTTGATATAAGTGTTTTGTTTCTGGTTTGCTATCAATGGAAGGTTATAGTCATATTTTAGTAAAATATATCTTGAAAGGCTTGTTAATGGAATTTCTCTAGCTTCTTTGGTTTCGTCTTTTTGCTCCTTAAGAATAATATAATTATCGGTTACATTACTTCTAGTTATAAGAGAAAGTTCGCCAAACCTCATTCCGGTAACACAAGCAAAAACAAAAACATCCCTTACTTTTTCGTGTCTTTTGCTTTTAAATTCGTGTTTCATTAATTTGTTAAGGTCTTCAATGGTTAACGCTATTTGATTGGTAATAACACGATCTACTTTCTTAAAATCTACAAAAGCATCATTGTAAGTAAATTTCTTTTTCTTGGCCCAAAACATAAAAGTTTTGAAAAGGCCTAAATTTCTGGAATACGTGTTGTTTATGTGCTTCAATTCATCCATACAATAACAAGTAAATTCACGATGAAAGGATTCATCAATTTTACTAAATGTCAAAGGATAATTTTTTGCAATCTCAAACTTTTTAAGGATGTTCTTAATATTTGCATACCTTAAAACTGTAGCATCTGACCATACCTTTGCTTTTGTTCTTTCTGCTGTAAATTCATCATAAGCATCAAAGAAAATATTTTTTCCGGAAGGCGTAATTTTAAACTCTTCATCAAATACTTTTCTTAAGGTTTTTGAAGTGAAGTCTTCATTTATCCTTTTATACAAACTTTCAGTTTCCAGCATCAAATCGGAATACCTATTTAATTGCATTTTGATACTTTCGGCAAACTTTGATTTATTTTTCCCGTTTATGTATGGAAATTTGCTCACTGCATCCCAATGAATAGGATTGATTTTTTCGCCAGTAGAAAATATGAATTTCTTGTTTTCATCTTTGAAGAAGCAAGAAAACAAAATCAATGTTTCTTTTTGTAAATTTGGTTCTTTGAGTTTGAAAGTGTATTTCATTGCGTTGCCATTTTAGTTGCCAAAAATGTTATAATTCATTATAAAAACATAATGATAACAAATATAAGACTTCTTTATTAATATGGCTTAAGCATCAATAAACACTTATTAACATAATAATGAGTTATAAAAGTAACAATACTCCCCGACTCCACTATTAAAGTAAAAATTAAACCCTAGTTACTTAATCCATAAGTAGTTAGGTTTTTTTTTAATTTGTACGATGATACTATTAGTGTTTATGTGCGAAAGCCACCTGTCTATTTTTAGATTCCCATTCATTATGACAAATACTAAAAGCACAAAGTAGCATCTTATAGACAATATTGCGAATATTAATAGAACGCATTAAATAGTATCATTCAAATACAAAACCAACTTTCAAACAAGCCATTACGCAAATCTATTCAGTGCTGTTGACGAATGTTTTTTTTAAGTTAGCTACTTGTTTTATTGACTTTTATGAATAAAATTAACAAAAATAAAGTTGAAAAAAACATTATTAATTGAATTATGAAAACTGGATATAATAGATTCGATTCTGCATACCTAAGTGGCGATTAAGAAAGTATAAAACTTTCGATTAAAGACTAATTTTTCAAGTACAAAACCAAATTTAAATTAAGCCTAAACTTGCCATATTGCCTAACGGCGGTTGTGCGTTGTTTATTTGTATGTTTCAATTTTACTTTCCCATTTACTTTTTTCTAAAAAAATTTTATAATCTTTAATGTTTAACATTTCGTCTATTGCTTTCTTTTTATCAGTTGCATTTTCATAATATGATTTGCATATTTGATATCCGATCCAATATCCTTGATCTGGAAAATTTTCTGGTGTTGATTGTTGTGAATTTGCTATCCAATTATCATATTTATCTAAATACATATCGTTTTTGAATTTTGCCCAAATTGATTTTTCTCTACCTTTTGCCCATTCATGTAAACTCGGATTTGCATTTTGTCCAGAAATTAATTCACCTATAAAATCAGCCATTCCTTCTCTTACTACATAACATAAAGTTATTTTTTCTTTCTCTAGTCCATCTTGTTGATAATGAATAAGTTCATGTGCGATTACGTTAGGTAAAGCTGACCATTCACTCATTCTGGATTTTATTTGAAAATTAAACTCGGTTAATTCTACTTCTTTACTTACACAATATTGATTAATTCCAATTAACAAGCCATTATTTGAGACTGTACCACCAGAAGTGAATGCACCGATAACAAAATACACGTCTGGAAATTTTGCTTGATTATAAATCTCTTTTAGTTTAATAAAAGAATTTAAAAATTCTTGTTCACGGCTTTTTATTTTTTTAGTCTTATTTTCAATTGTAGCATAAAATTTTGGATATGAATTTGTTGTTGCTATAAATTTATCAATACTGCTAACTTTTAAACCCATATAATCTATCATACCTAAAGAGGCTTTTTCAAAATATAATTTTCCGAATATTTTCTTTTTATTTATTGTATCTTTTGATGCTGCCTTGTATGCTGTCCAAAAATTTTTAACATCCGAGCTAAAGAATTTAACTTTTTTTGGATTACTATTTAATTTTTTATCGCTTTCTTTCAAGGTTGCAACTATTTTTTTCCATTCTATTTCTGAGTGAAGGTTCATCAAGTCTGTATCTTTTAATAGATTTTCTTTATCATTATAACCGTTTTTTATTGCTTTTTTAAGAATAATTATTGCACTATCTTTTTTTGATTCAAGACTTAAACAACAAGAAGCGTTATAATAAGCACTTGATTTCTTGTTATTAAAATCCGAATTATCCGCTAATTTTAAATAATATTTTATTGCTAAATTATAATTATTTGCTGAGTATAAACTATCTGCTATTTTATCAATATTCTGTACTACAGATTTGGTTTGACAATAAATAATTGTATTTATTGAAAATACAATCAATGTAATAAAACCTAATTTTTTCATTTTTTCACTTCTTTTTGGATTAAATAGCTCACAATACTTTATATGCGCATAAAATTACCTATTCCTGTTTTAAAATGGCATGTAAAGCGCATGATTATGGATTATGGATTGTAAATTCAAATTAGAAGGTTAAGTAAAAAGTCATACAAATAATAAATTTTTAAAAAGTCTACACAGTTTATTGATTCAATTATTATCTTAGGAAACATTAATCATAGATTAAAGACATTTTTTGATAAATCAAATTTTTTGTAATTAAGAATTATTATAGTATAGCCCTATTTTTCTCGCTATCGGCTCCAGTTGGATTATGTTCTGATTTATTTTTGAAAGTTTTTCCAAAACCATATGTGAATGTTAAAGCAACAAAACGAGAGTCAGGTATATTAGTCCATTTTGCATCAGTAAGTTTTAAATTATTGATTTGCCCGTAAGTTGAACTTCCATAAAAAATATCATTAACTGCTAACTTAAGATTGCCTTTTTCCTTCAGTATCTTTTTTTGTATTGCAAAATTCACGTATGATTTGCCAGCAATTTCAAATTGGTTTTGTGTAATTTTAGTTTGATACCCGGCACTAATTTCAGCTGACCAGTTCTTTTTTAATTTTAAACTATTAATCGTTGTAAAAAGCCAAAAAGTTCCTGACGAATTTAAATCTTCTGAATATAATTTACTTTGAGAATTCAAAGTAGTAAGTTCTGTATATACATTTGAAGACCACCATTTATTAAAAGGAATATCAGCGTTTAAATTAATGCTATAAATTTGATTTTTTCCAATATTTCCTGGCCTACTATAATAAATACCGTCATTAATTTCAATTGTTTCTTCAATTTCATTCTTTTGGTTTGCATATGTTAGTGTAGTTGAAAACAAGCCTTTAAAGCGGTAAGATAATTCGTAATTATCAGAAAAAGATGGGTTTAGGTATGGATTTCCAGCATAGTAAGTGTATTTATCTAATGGACTTATAAAAGGATTAAGATCCTGATAATTGGGTCTATTGATACGTTTGCCATAATTAGCAACTAATTGATTGTCACCAACAGAATCTAATTTATATTGAACAAACAGTGTTGGAAAAAGATTTGTGTAATTTTTCTTAAATTCCGAAGCTGGTTTTAAAATATTTCCTAGCTGATTCCCTTTAGACTCCGTGTTTTCTAATCTCAATCCAGTTTGAAAAGTGAATCTTCTGTAGTCAGTATTAAAATTCAAATAGACAGCATTGATGACCTCATCGTATTTAAAATGATTGCTGGTGTTATAATTTGGAATTTCATTTTCGTTAATTACATCACGATAATCGGCAGTGTTATTGGTTTTGGTATAACTTGATTTGTAACCCGTTTCAAGTAACCCGGAATGTTTTAAAGGCAGTGAATAATCTGCTTTTAGTGAATAAATAGAAATTTTAACCGGTAATGCCCCTTTCAATTCATCTTGGCTACTCAAAGAATTATCAGGCTGATAAATAAAATTATTAAATCTTTGATTTGTGTTTTTATCATAGTTTAAGTAGTCTAAATCGACTGTGATTTTTTGACCAATGGTGTCCAAATCATGACGATAATTAAGATTTATACCGGCATTTTTGAATTTGCTTCTTTCCAAATTTTTTGCAATTATTGTAGAGTCTAATACAAAACCTGCATCAGAAAAAGCACTTCTTACCTTGCTAGTGTTGTTATTTGATCTGTAGATCCCAGTTAATCCGATTCCAAACGTGCTTTTTGGAGTAATATAGTAATCCAATCCTAATTTTGAGTTAGTCGTTTGGGAAACCCCATCTAACTGACTGTATTGATCAAATATATTTTTAGTGGTTAAGTCTTCCTTTTTAAATTTTCTAAATATGTACAAATCTGTAATGTGATCTTGGGTAGCATACCCAATGTTGCCATATAATCGAACTTTATTGTTCAAATAATTCAAATTCAAGCCTTCTCTGGTTTGACCTCTTTTTCCTTGAGCAACTCTGGTAGTCAAGTTTCCGTTAAAGCCTTTAATTTTAGATTTTCGAGTTAAAATGTTGATTATACCTGCGCCTCCAGCCGCATCGTACTTTGCAGGAGGATTTGAAATCAATTCTATTTTATCTAATGTGCTTGCGGGTAATGATTTAAGATATGCCTCCAAATCTGAGCCGGATAAATAAGTAGGTTTGTCGTCTACAAATACAGTTACCCCTGACTTTCCTTTAAAAGTTATTGTTCCGTCTGAATTGACACTTATTCCTGGAGATTTTTCTAAAACCTCCATCGCATTGCCACCTGCCGTCGATATCAAAGCATCTACATTTACTACAGTCCTGTCAATTTTTTGTGTCACGAGAGGCTTTTTCTTTTGGATAACCACCTCATTAAGTTGTTTGATACCAATCGCCTCCAATACAATTGTTGGCAAGATAATTTCTGATTGCTGTTTATCAATTGTGATTAATTTACTTTGGAATTTGTTGAAACTTAAATTATCAATGACTACAAAATAATTATCCATAATTAGATTTTCGAAAACAAAGCTTCCATTGGAATCCGTAGATTGCGTTTTTACTAGCGAACGGTCTTTGGCTAAGAGAAGTTTGACTAGAATGCCTTTTTTAGTTTGTTCGTTTGGAGCAATTGCTTTACCCGAAATTTGACCTAAGTTTTGTGCCTTTGTAATTCCAAACGAGAAAAATAAAACGCATATTAATAATTGTAAAGAAATTTTCATAGTGATTGATTGATTGATTGATTGATTGATTGATTGATTGATTGATTGATTGATTGATTGATTGATTGATTGAAATTGTCTATTTTATGAAGTTATTATTGGATAAGTCCGAAGTCAAGCTTCGAATATTTTTTATTAAGAGTCTCTTCTTTTATTGGCATATAACTTTTGGAAGAAGAAAAAAATACAGGCTGATGTTTCTGATACTAATTTTTTTATTTGCGAAGAAATACCTGACAAACCTGTTAGTGCAAATTCACAAACAACCTCATAATAAAATGTGTACATGCAAAATTTAGTGCAAAAAAAACAAGGCCGCTTTTGTTAATATAGTTTCTATTTTTTTTTAAATTTTGTGTCACTATTGACAAAACAAATTTGAGAAAGATAACAAGGCTAGTTATTGACCTTTTTTCCCGATGAATCATCATTTTTACCTTTACAACAACCGTAATTATTTTTTCAAAAAAAAGAGGTGAATGAATTACCTCTCATCTACAAAAAAAGTATTTCTTGCGTTAAATTCTGATCCTTATTGAAGTTTATCAAAAATTAGTTGATTGTATTCTGAGACTTCATCTATGGCGGGAACATTAAAACTTTCCATGGTTATTATTTTAAATCTTTTGTCATTATTGACAGTACAAAATTAGGCATAAAAAAAGGTATCTAAATAGAAACCTTTTCCCGATTAATAAACAATTGCTACTCTTATTTACTGTTTTTAAATTTTACACGGTATTCTATAGGAGAAATTCCTTCTTTGTTTTTAAAAAATCTACTAAATGTTTGAATATCTTCATACCCCAAATCATACGCAATTTCTTTTATGGATTTATCCGTATAAAGAATTCGTTTTCTTGCGTCTAGCATAATTCTGTCATGAATAATATTCAACGGGGTTTTTTTTGAAACTATCGAAAATAGATTTGACAATGTTTTTGGAGATTTATTTAGAAGTGATGCGTAATAAGCGACATCGTGATGCTTTAAAAAGTTACTTTCTACCAAAAAATTAAACTCTCTGACGATATCCAACTGACTTTTATCCAATTTGTCAAATTGAATTGTATTCTTATAGCTTCGGACACTTAAAATTAGTAATCTTTGTAACATAATTTGTAACATATCAACTTGTAAATTGTCTTTTGAAGTCATCTCTAGTCGAAACATTTTCCATAAAACATCAAATTTTTCAAATTCTTCATCCGAAATTGAAACTATAGGAACATTTGATGCACCAAAAAACAACAATCCTTTGCAGCTAACTTCAGTGTCGTGATCAATTATACAATAAAACGGTCTGTTAAATCGGACTAATCTTGCACTCTGAAAATTAATGGAATCAATTTTATGAAACTCTGTTAAAAAAATCATTTCATTTTTTAATAATTGATATTCAATATTATCAATAACAATACTTAAGGGACTGTCTGTATTCCAAATAATTGTTAAATCACTTTCATTTACTTCAAAAATCAAATTTTTATTATCTTCATTAAGATCTGTCAATCTTAAAAACTCATTTGCTTTACCGGTGTACTTCATTAAGAATTAATTTTTAAACAAACATATATAAATTTATTTAATAATGGCATAATGCAAACTGCATTAAACTCGGTTGACCCCCCCCCCGGAAATATTTAGCTTTTTATCTTTTGGCATATATAAACAATTAAAAAACATTGAATTTAATAAAGACATAAAATAAAAAAATAGCACTATTAAAAGTAGTTTTTACGGTTCGCAAAGAGTGTTGACTGTGCAGGGTAAATAAATTTTTATTAAGTCTATAAATAAAGTTAGCGTCACCCCTACCAACATAATTTTTTATATAAAAACAAAACCGTAAATAATTTCCATCCACAACCCAATCATCGTTGTCTAAATACCTCGCAAGACACTTTCTTTAATTTAAGGTTGAGCTTGCATTTTTTTTATTTATTTTTCTACAAATACCTTTCAGCCCATGTGGCAATGATATTCCCAACGTATTCAGAATCTCGTTTATTACTTAACAAATGATCCGCTCCATTTAGGGAGACGAAACTTTTAGGGTGTCTTGCAAATTTGTATATTTCAGCAGCGTTTTCAATGCCTACGGTGTTGTCTTGTGGTGAATGCAGTATTAAAATAGAGTTTTGATAATCCCCTAAAATATGTCGGATATTTCTGCCCTGAATATCTTCAATAAACTGTTTATTGATGGTGAATTCTCTCCCCCCAATAGAAACTATTGCTTTGCCTGATTGATTGATTTCATCAATGTCATCATGAAATAAATGGGCAACGTGTTTAGGATTTGAAGGAGCTCCTATGGTTGCAATTGCTTTTACGGACGGCATTTGAGCCGAAGCAAACAAAACTGCAGCACCACCTAGTGAATGCCCAATCAAGAGTGATGGAGCTTTGTAGTTTTTAATTAAAAATTGGGCAGCACTATATAAATCTTCCATATTTGAAGAAAAATTAGTTTGCTCAAAATCGCCCTCGCTATCCCCTAAACCAGTAAAATCAAAACTCAATACGGCAATTTTTTTCTCCGTCAAGGTTTTACAAATGATTCTTACTGCCGATAGGTTTTTATTGCAAGTAAAACAATGTGCAAATATACTATAGGCCAAAGGTTCGCTATCAGGAAGCTGCAATCTGGCCGATAACTCATCGCCTTTACTATTTTTGAAAGTTATTTTTTCTGAAATCATTGCCGGTTATCTTAAAAATTTATAAGAAATAGCAAATGCAACTAATGAAATTATTATTCCAAACATAAAAATATTGTAATTCCAGCGGAGAATTTTATATTTCCTATCCAAAACTTTACCCAAAAAATACAAGTCCCGAGTCATCGAAGTAAACATATACTCCTTATCGTTAATCATCTCTTTTAGCCCATCTTTAAATTCATTAAGTTCCATTTGGTGGAAATTTCCAAAAAACAAGAGATTTACTTCCTTATTTGCCACATCTTCTTTAGTGAATTTTCCCGAAGTAATATTTGGTCTTGTAACGATCACTGATAATATAATTGAAATAACAGTAAAAACCACAAAAATTATTACAGGGTAAACTAAAAAATAATTCGAAGGATTGTCAAATTTTGATATTAATCGTGATAAAGTAATAGAAAGTATAATTGCGTTTACAGATAACAAAATATTAGCCTTTCTATCAGCGATATAGCTTAATTTTAAATGATTGGCAGATGTTAATTTAAAAAGAGTTTCTATACTTTTTTCTGATTTATTGTCCTTTAAAATATTTTTTGAAGATTCTTTGTCCTTTTTAGATAGTCTTTTTAAGTCTTTTTTAAGAAGTATCAAATTCTCGTTTTTGGCTGAATTCCAGTTTAAATTAGCATATTTTGAATAATATTTATGCCTATTAAATACCGAAATGTTTTCCTCAAGCCATTCTTGGTCACTGTAAATACGACAACCAGTGTTTTCAAATTCAGTTCTTAACTGATTGGAAATTTTTAAATAGTTAACCGAAGCTAAATGTGAATAATCGGCATCCTGTATGATTTTTTCAAGAAGAGAAGTGGGCTTTTCATTTAATTTTGTAGTTGCGATGCAAGCCATAACGGTTTCCGTGTTTTTCTTGCTATACTCATTCTGGGTTAAAAATTCTTTAGCAATTGTAATGCTATGATCTTCGTGTTTTTTACTATTGATAGTATATCCAATGTCGTGAAACCAGCCTGCGAGCAGCAAAATTTCCTCTTCGGTTTCAGTAAGATTTTCATCTTGAATGATTTCTTTTATTTTAGACACCACAAATTGTGTATGACAAAAATTATGATAAACATAATTAGGATTTAAATTATCATTGAAACTATTGAGAACAAAGGTTTCTGCTTTTTTTAGAATTGAATCCATAGTTAAAAAATTTATGATTAAATTATATTTGTTGATATCCGGTGAAGATGTACCAATTTATTTTCCCATATTTTAGACATTCTTTTTAATATTCTTGATTTTACTAAGGTGCCTAATGATGTAAACTCGAAATAGATGTTTATGTCAATTTTTGTGGTATTTTCATCTATTTTGTGAAATCTAATGAAATAATGATAATTTTTGGCAAACATTAAATCTTTAGTTTTTTCCCCATAAATTAAATTATCAGATGTTGTTTCGGTAATAGTTTCAAACTTTAAACTCCCAACGTTTAAAACGCAAGTATGTTCTGTTCCCACCTGATTAATTTTGTCACTATCATAATCAATTCTTCTTACACCTTTTTCCCAAAGATGACGGTATTTTAATTGACTAATATAGGAAAAAAGGACATCAATATTAATATCAAATATTTCTTCAATGATAAGGTCAGGTATTGAGTTTTCAATAGTATTAGTCGAATTATCAATTGATTCCAATACAATCGAATCTTTTATATTCTCTAAATTTTTATAAAAATAGTCCATGATATTTAAATCAAAAGGTTCCGTTTTTTTTATCCAAGTTTCATCAGTATCATTTTTATATAAATTATAAGCACTATCAGTAAACAGAATATACTCATTAACGGGTACCTCATTTTTTAATAATCGATGAATCTTGATTACATCCATCCCGTAAGGTTTTACTATTTTTTTTACTTTAATAAAAGCAAGATCTCCGTAATGAATGATGAATTTGAGTTCTAAATTGATTGCCGACCTACACGAACCACAATTACAAATTCGCTGTGTCTCATAACCTTTCGTGTGTCTATGAAATTGCTCTAACATCGTTGTTGTTTGTTGCAAAAGTTGCGAATAATCAGGTATTTCAGTCGAAAACATAAACAATGCATCACCTTCAATTTCGGCTAATTGCATGTCAATACTCGAATTGTCAAGCAAAAGTTCCAACAATTCAGCAATTACATGAATGCTGTGTTCAACTTCTGTGTCGTTTACAAAATTGGTAAACCCACTAATATCAGGCATAAAATAAAGTGCTTTTTGCATAATTTATAGTTTTTTTCTAGGAGAAATAAATAATGACACATTAAATAATAAAGCACTTTTTATAGTGTTATCAAAAATAATATTGTTGTTGGCTTTGTTGGAATTAGTTAAATCATAAGTTAAATTTTTTCTGAAACCTACTTCAGTTGCTGCCCAAAGCCATCCAACTAATTTTTTTTCTATCCGTGTCGTAAACTGAATGTCTGAACGGTGTAAATGCAGATTATCAAACTGGGGAAATTCGGAACTAAAATTATTTAATTTATAAGAGGCGCCTTCCACTTCAATTGTGTTTAACCAAGATATACCTTCATCAAATTTAAAACGCGATTTTATAAATAATGGCAAGATGGCCTCAATACTCCACTTTTCATTTAAGTTTTTGTTGAACGCAATAACAGGAAGAAT
The DNA here is from genome assembly GCF_015277675.1 of Flavobacterium soyangense. Taxonomy (GTDB): domain Bacteria; phylum Bacteroidota; class Bacteroidia; order Flavobacteriales; family Flavobacteriaceae; genus Flavobacterium; species Flavobacterium soyangense. The sequence continues at coordinate 29,044 of NZ_JADHEC010000031.1, read as the reverse complement.
TAATGGACTTCCAAAACGATAATTATAACTTAGTCCTAAAGCATAAGAAAAATTGTCATTTACTTTCCATCCTAAGGCGGGTGAAATTGAAAATTTTAAATAATCAGTTAAGTTGCCGTTATTTTGATCATAATCCCCATTTAAATCTGCACTCGCTTTAAAAATCCAAAATTTATTAGATTTTGTTGGCTTAATAACAGTAACATTTGCGCCAATACTTTTTAAGCCTCTGTCTTCTAAATTTTTATAAAGTGGATTAATAACAGGGTTTTCAAAGTGATACTCTTCAAAAGTATATTTTAAACCTCCCAAAACGGTCAAATAAGGCTTATCGAATATTGGAATCTTTAATTTGGCTTCAATATTACTGTTGCTTTTTATTGTACTTTTTGAGTCACTAAAAATTCCTGTTTTGTCTTTAGTCTCAATAGCAACATTTGGTAATGTTTGGTATTCAAAAGAAAATCCTTTACCAATTGGAATGCCCTTTATAGCAGGAACACAATATTTGCTTTTAACATTTTGTAAACTGTCCATTTGTGCATGAGCTTGAAAAAAGCAAATTAACAACATAATAGATATGATTTGTATTTTTTTCATAATAAATATTTAAATCTTAAAATATTGGCTTTACTGCCTTTTGCTTCATTTGAAATGTATAAATCACCATTTTGCGAGAAACTAATGCCTTCCGGCTGTTGAAAATAGGGGTAATCTAAATCAAAAACATGGAGTAATTTTCCTTGAGGAGAATACTCAGCCATCATTTTTCCAACGGACGTTATTACAAAAATGTTTTTTGTAATGGGATGAATGGCAATGCCACTTGGAGCAAAATTATTTGTGTTTTTGTATTTTGTTCTAATATCTTTTTGAGATATGGATATAATTGGTTTTGGATTAAGACTATTATTATCTAATACAAATTCATAAACCAAAACTACCTTTTTTTCGTTCACAACTCCAGAATTTCCTTTGCATGCAATTAATAATCTATTGTTTTCCTCATCAAAAAACATTCCTTCAGTATCATCATCTTTACTCAAAAAAGTATGGTGTTTTGTCGTTTTAGGTTCCGTTTTATAATCCTTTATTTCAAAAATAATTCCGTCAGATCGCAATATGTAAGCAGTTTCTTCATTTATAGCAATATCCTCATAGTCACCCTTTTTTGCGAATAAAATTGTTTTTTCAATCAATTTATTTTTTAAATCATAAATAAATAATTTCCCTTCTTCATCATTTTCGCCAATAATTTTTTGATTGTCAAGCTTTACAATACCCGAAATTTCTTTGAGTTCAATAGGCATTTCCCATATTTCATCAGGCTTTTGCAATTGGTAATAGCTACAAACATTAAAATTTGATTTTTGCTTTTTATTACAGGAAATCAAGAGAAAAATCACTAGAAAAACACTAAGCAACTTATTCATTTATTTATTTTTTAGCCAATTATATATATCAACTTGAGCTCTTTTTGTATTTTTTACATTTTGAATTATTGCACATTTTCCATTAGAATTAATAATCCTTTTTTTGGTGTTATCTTCTAATTGAAATTGAATAATTTGATTAATTTCGGTTTTCAAATCTTCATCTTCGATAGGGAAGCCAACTTCAATTCTACTATTTAAATTTCGACCCATCATATCAGCCGATGACAAATACATTTTTTCCTCACCAGCATTATTGAATTTATAAATTCTAGCGTGTTCCAGAAACATATCTACAATCCGGTAGGCTTTTATGTTTTCGCTAATTCCTTTAATTTCGGGTAAAAGTGAGCAAATACCCCTAACAAGTAACGTAATTTTTACTCCGACTTGACTTGCTTCATAGAGTTTGTTAATAATATCTTTTTCATCAATTCCGTTTACTTTTAATAAAACTCCCGAGGACTTTCCTGCTTTATGGTTTTGTATTTCAGTATCAATTAGGTTTAATATTTGCTGTTTCATATTAAATCCTGCTACCAAAAGGGTATCCATTTCAACACTTTTTTCTTTGCTTTTCAGAAACCGAAAAACTTTGGAAATATCATCAGTATATTTTTTTTCTGATGTAAAAAATCCGTGATCAGCATAGATCGCAGCTGTATTTTCGTTAAAATTTCCTGTGGCTAAATAGGCATATTGCTGCGTTGTTTTCTTTGCAGTTTGCATTGTTACCAAAGCAATTTTGGCGTGAACTTTCAAATTGGGCATACTGTAAATGATTTTTATGCCTGCTTTTTTCATTTCGTTTGCCCAATGTAAATTGTTATCCTCATCAAAACGAGCCTTTACTTCCACAAAAACAGTTACTTTTTTTCCGTTTTTGGCCGCACTAATAAGGGCATTTGCAATTAAGGATTGAGTCGAAATTCGGTACAACGTAACTTTAATTTCTGTTACACGATTATCAATCGCCGCCTGATTAAAAAACTGCAAGACATAATGATAGGAATGATAGGGAAAATGCAAAAGCTGGTTCTTTGTATCAATTACTTCAAAAATCGAATTCAAATTTTCAAATGCTTTATGCTCCAAAGCTGGAAAATTTGGGCTTTGAAGATTGGGTTTAACAGGATTTGGAAATTTGAATAAATCGAATAAATTATGCATTTTTCCGCCAGCAACCATTTCGCTTTTTTTGAGTTGAAATGTTTCTTTACAAAAATCAATTTCTTCTTTTGGCATTAAATAATCGTACAAAAATCGAGTAGGTAAACCAGTCTTTCTCTCTTTAATTTTGTCCTTTATTTTGTGAATTAAATTTCCTGTATTTTCATCTTCAATTTCATAATCTTCGTCCCGGTTCATTTTGATGGCGAAACACGAAACAATTTCGTCTTGCATAAATATTAGGTACAAACAAGATTTAATTATTTCGTCTAAAGATATGATGTAGTTGTTGTCGCCTTTTTTTTGTAATTGTTTATAACGATTTAATTTGTCAGAAGGAATGTTGATATAGGCATAATTAAATTCGCCTTCTTTATTTTTTAATTTCACTAAAAAATACAAACTTCTGTTGTTTAAAAAATAAATTTTACCAATTCCTTTCTGAATAAAAACTACTTGAACAAATGAAAGAATATTACTTTTAAAATAACGCTCTATCTCTTTATGATGAAAAGTTTCAATTTTTTGCCCTTCATAAACGATAATATTATTTTGTCTTAATTCAGGAATTATATCATTTCTCCAAATGCCACCAAATTGTTCCTGTTGCTGATTTATTTCTTTTAAAATTGTATTAAAAAAATCGCTTTTTAGAATGCTTTTATCATTCGCTAAATGATTGACTTTTACCCTAAAGAACTCATCCAAATTTGAAGAAAAAATCGCCATAAATTTGATGCGTTCGTAAAGAGGATTTGTAACATCAGCTGCCTCATCTACAATACATTGATTGAAATATAGCCAGGTAAGTTCAGAAGGGATTAAATTTAGTTTCATTATTTTATATTGTTTCAGGATACAATTCTTTGTAGGATACTAAATTATTTGGTCCCAAACGATGTAAAATGTGTTTGGTTTGAATAATGTCGCTAATTCCAACAAATAGTATTGGCATAATGAACATTAAACTCCAAACTATTGGCTTCCAAAAGATTGAAATTCCAGATATAAGTATAAGTATAAGAGCAGCCGTTGTAGTAAAAATTTCTCTTGGTTTCATTTGATATTATGATTGCTTATTTGCTTTTGATACATTGAATGTTTGAAAGAATTTATCATTGCCTTCAATATTATTTTATTTAAAATCCAAAATCCAGTCCAAACACAAATCTTCCTCCATCATCTGAAGCAAAATAAGATGTTTGAAAAATAAATAATCCAGCTGCATTGGCAAAAATGCCACCACCATAGGAAGTGTGCCATTTATTTGAATTGTCATCGTCCAGCCAAACTTTTCCATAATCAAAACCACTAAAAACTCCGAACTTAGCTGGTAAAATACCGGCGTTGAAATTGAATAAATTCATACGCAAATCGGTATTCTGGTAATAGGAACTTTTACCAGAAAAGCGTTCGTTTCGGTAACCGCGTAAGCCATTTTTACCGCCAATACTTGCTGCCTGATAAAACTCAAAATTATTATTTGAAATAATGTTTCCTTTCCAAAGCGTTGAAAGGGTTAGTTTTTCATTTCTAATTATAGGATAATCAATTTGTAAGGCAGGGCTAAAATAAGCGTAATTTAGATTTCCTTGCTCCAAATTTGTTTTCCATCCCGCAGTGAAATTAAATTCGAATCCTAATGTTGAAAATGCTTTATTATTCTTGTTTTCAAATCTATAATTGGTTTCAAATCCAATGAATTTTTTTGCTTCTAATTGTTGTGGAACAAATAATTGCTCGATTATTCTACCCATGTTATCGTTGGGTTTTACATAGTCAAACGGGATACTGACATTCAATAAACTACCTGCTTTTCCTCTTCTTATTAGTGATAATTTGGCATTAAATTGTTCTAGTCTTGTTCTATAATATTCAATGTCAAGACTGTTTTCAAAATTCTTGGTTTCGTTACCAAACCCAAAAAAGTTTTGACTGAATGCTGGTGTAGTGTATCTGGTTTCAAAACCAATATTGTATTTTTTAATACTATTGGCCAATTCTGTTTTGTAGCTTACTTCAAAACCGTTTGTAGCCGTGAGATATCGGGCTCCAAAAGTGTGTTTTTGAGAGAACGGATTATTTTCAAAATTAAATTTAGTAACATGCATCAAGGCACCCAATAGAAAACCATCATCTGGATTGTAGGAAATTGATGGTAGTATTTGACGAAAATTATGTTTAAATTTATTATGGTCAAATGTATTAATAGTGTAATCATCTGTCAATGTATGTTTAACTTCCTTTCCTTCAAAAACGCTTTCTTTGGTTTTATAGTCATAAATTTGAATTTTACCAGGATTTTCGATAGTATAAATGTCTTTGTCTTGCCCCCCGACAATGATGATTTTGATAGCCGCTTTTCCGTTGCCATTTACAATAAAATGATCCTTGTCGTCTAATCCATAAATCCATATTTCTTTGGTTATATTAGGATAAAACTCTTTTTCATAAACAATGTCCTTACTATTTTCGGAACTTTTATTTCGTTCTACTTTGATATGAGTACTCCCATTTTCTAATCGTGTTATTTCAAAAATATCGTCCTTATTAGTTCCTATTATAATGGCGTTTTTGTTTAGAATTTTATAATATTCATTTGCCCAGTCTGCAATGTGATCACGTCTGCTTTTAAGGTTAGCTTTAATGTTTTCAATATTTTTTTCTTTAATTTCTTCCGGAAGATTGGCAAAAGCTTTTTCGATAGACTCATCGGTTAGATTTTTTTGTAAGAAAGAAGCTTCGGTTAGCCATTCATCTAAACTCGATTGGTTGATAAGCATCATATCAGTTTTGTAGATAATCTGATTGAAGGTTTCTACATTTTTAAGATTTGGGCCAAAAGACTGCATCAACCAAAGTGCGGGAACCAGATGGGTCGAAGCTTGAGTAAAAAAACCATCAAATTTTGGAAAAGCCTGATCCCTATCTCTCGGAATTGGGGCATAGCTAATTGTTCCATCTTGGTTTATATAAGTGGCCCAGCGGTATTGATCCTCGTGCCTGTCCCAATCGCCAAGCCACATATCAAACAAACGTGTCTTGATATATTGTTGATGATTGATATTGTATTTTTCATCTTTCATCAAATTGTTCATCACTTCATCTGTAGAAACAATATCATCTGATTTTCCGAACGATTTCCCAGCTTTAAATTCTTTAGACAAACGCTCTTCAATCAAATATAAATCGTTACCCAAAACATCATTGAAGTTTTCTAGACCATTCTGTTTTGGAATATAAAATATTTGTGGATTAGCGTGATAAACCCCAACAATATCAGATAAATTCCCGGTCACTAAAGCAGAAAATGGATAAGAAGTGGTGTAGAAATCCATCAAGAAACGTTCGGCTACTGTATTGTTTAAACGATCTTTCATATAATCTTGCTGGAATGCCTTGACCTGAATAAATTGAGTTGCACTCTTTCTCAAACGACGCATTACATATTCTTTTCCGTCTTTGTCTTCTAATCGCAGTGATACTGATTGATTGCCGCCACCTAATTTTACAGGTTTCAGACCTCCATAAAGTGTGTCTAGATTAACCACTTGGAAATTGAATTTTTTAGAATACAATTCACGATAATGATTGCCGAAAAAGAAATTGAATGCACTCGATTTCTTTCCTATATTTTGATTGTAAATTGAAGCACTGATATTTTTTTCTATTGGAAAATTAACATTTTGTGTGCTGACTTTTTTCTTGATTTCTCGAATAACCTTGGAATGTAACAAATTATTATTTGCATCAAAAAAGGAAACTGCTTGTTTATTTGCTTGAATATTCAGTATTGAGTATCCCAGACCAGAATAGCCAAAAGTAAGGGTGTCTTTTTTAAAATGACGAACCGAATTTACTTTTGAGCCCGAACCACTTATAATTTGGCTAATGTTTTTATGAACTAAATATTGTAAATTATGATCGTGTCCAGAGACTACTATAACATTGTCTTTGTATTCTTGTAAAATGGTGGTGATTTTGTTAGATAGTTCTCTGTAAAGCGGATAATTACTATCTTCAGGACTTGCTCCTGATGTTCTTCTAATTATGTTTAAAGGTGTTTTTAAAATGTTAAAAGCATATTGACCACCATGATTTCCGTTACTTTCTAGTGGATGATGCATAGCCAAAACAATCGTTTTTCCTTGATTTTTATTGACTAAGGATTTAAATTCTTCAAAGAATTTAAATCGTGTTTTTATATTGCAATTGTCGTTTATTTTTGGATGTTTGTCCCAGTCGGTTAAATACCACTCGCTATCGACTGCAATAACAACTATGTCTTTTGAAATCTCATAACTATCTATTGGACAACCATTTTTTGGTAAAAAACTATTCTTGCCTAATGCTTTTTCCACCATTTTTTGTTCCTCCTTCAATCCGTCGATGCCGGAGTACCAATCGTGGTTTCCTGGAATAAAAATCACCTTCCCTTTAAAATTTTGGGCAATATTAGTTTGTGCTTGCAAGGAATTTTCGGCTTCTTCTCTATTCACATCAGATATTTCACTGGGCATTCCTTTTGGATAAACATTGTCTCCCAAAAAAAGTAAAACATCTTCTTTTTTTGAATCTTTTATCTTATCTTTTAGAGCATCCAAGGCCTTTGATTGATTGCCGTTTTCTAAAAGTCCGGCATCACCGATTAAATAAATGTTTACACCTAAATTGTCATCTTTAACTGATGATTTTTTTGTTGTTTGTTTATCAAACGTTGCACAAGAATGAGACAAAAAAATCATTAAACCAACTAATAGTATTCTAAAAAAGTATCTCATATTAAATAATATAAATAATTAAAAATTTGGCTTTTAAAGCTCAACATCACCTACTTTTATATAGTGCTAACGACAACTTTATATTCCATTTAGCTTAGATTTCTATACCTCAATCTTAAAATAAAAAAATCAATACTGATGATTTTAATAAAACTGTAACTTCTTCCTTCTTATATTACAATTTGAACTATGCTACATAAATACTACGTTTATTTATAAACATTCATTTAGCAAAAATGCAATGAACATTAAAAACCCCCCAAAGTCTCTCTGAAGAGTTTTGGTGACAAACCAGTCCTTGATTCAAAAACTTCTACAAAACAATTTTCATCGATAAACCCCACATCAGTTGATATTTGTTTCAATGTTTTGGTAGTAATGTATAGTTGCCTATTACATTCTATTATGATTCGCTCATAAATTAAATCACTTAGAGATTTTTTAAACTTTTCAAAACAAATTTGATTTAAAATATTTAGGGGAATTTGAAAAAAATCGGCATAGAATTCAACATTATGTTTTGTTCTGAAATTGTTTTCTATGGCATCAACTAAATATTGGGATTTAAAAGGTATTTTAATATCTTGAAAACTTGTCAGTGCATCCTGATTTTTAATTGATTTTAATTTTGAAGCTTCTAAAATAAAAATACGCAAATTGGAAATTATATTTTCCTTTATATAGTTCCCATTTAATTGCAGCGCTTCCTTCAAATAATCAATAATCATTAAAAACAGACTAAACTCCTGATTATCATTAAGCTTAAGCGTTGAAGGCATATAACAACTGCTAAAAAGTAAAACCCCCTCAGGAATTTCACCCTGTATTTCTTTAAAAGAAAAAAAATCGGGATGAAAACGTATGGCAAATCCCTCAATATTACCCGCATTAATAATCCTAAAAGACTGTGAAATTGAAAAAAATAAAATTGACTTTTCTTCGAATGTAAATTCTGAGAAATCTAGCTTTACTTTACCATCACCTTTGCTTATTACCATAATAGTATAATAATTTTCTTTTTGATCAGTTTCAAAAAAAGAATTAGGTATTGATGGAATAACTTCAAAGTCAACTTTTCTGTTAATTGAATTCAGAAACCTGTAAATATTGCCTTCTTTCACGATTTATTTTAATTAATTATTTTAATCATCTAATTAATATTATTACTCTTATAACTGATATTAGTTTAAAATTGCAACAGAGTAGCAACTTCCTTTTGGATATCTAGTTGATTATTTTTGGCATACCATTTATGCAATTGTTCTGAATAAGTTACAGCACTCTCCGGATTAGATTTTAAAAAAATGACTAATTCTTGAGCCGTTTTGGGTCTTGGTCCCCAATGCTTTTTTATTTCTAATTTATCATTTAATTGAATTAATTTAGGAATGGCTCTACCCCCATTAGTTAAAAAATTGTCCATCAGCCCTAAATTTTCATCCCTATATAATAGTTTCAGTTCTATTTTGCCCTCACTCTGTTCTGCTATTTTTGCCAATACAGGTAGAATTTGGGCAGCATCGCCACACCAATGTTCGGTCAATACAACCCAATATATTTTCTCTTTTAAGGAATTTATCGATTGAATCATTTCTTGGGAGAGAGCTAACTTTTTATCCAATCGATTCATTCTATGTTGATTTAATTCAATATAGTTACGCATATCATCGTTCTGGTTTGATTCGAGCCCTGACTCCATTTCTTTCCTATATTGGTCGTAAGAAACTCCATTTTTAAAATATTGTTTTATGTCATTTGGATTAATGCTGTTTTGTAAAGTTACGTTTTCCATTTTAAAAATTTATTCTATTGTTATTTATTTGTGTTATCCCTACTTTAACCATTCTTGTTATAATTGATTAATTCAGCGATGAATATATGGCCAGAATGAAAATGTATATTCATTATACAAAAGTGCAACCCAATACTCCCAAATAATGAAGCAATTTTTCCCGATGAGTTAACTTTTTTTCTTTTTAAAAAATATAATTGCAATAACCAATTGCTTCGGTTTAATCATCATCAAAAGTAATATATGGCAAACTCAGCAATTGAATTACCTATAATGACACAGAAGCTGTCACCATCATGAAAATTAAAGAAATAGATTATATAAAAAATACGACGTGGTCAATTTAATATGATGCTTGATAGCTAAATAAAATCAATTTCCTAATACCTATAATTTTAAAAAACTTTAACATAGGAAAAACTGACAAACATTTGGGAAAACAAGTCTAAATCTTCTTTTTGAAAGAAGAATACCTTTGTGATAACAAATAAATAAAAACTCACAAAGTATAAATAATTAAAAACATGGCACGATTAAGAACGATACATCCAGACAACGCTGACGGTAAAACCAAAAGATTGTTTAATACCGTACAACACAAATTAGGAAAAGTTCCAAATATGCTCCGAATTATGGGAAATTCCCCAGCAGTATTAGAAGGGTATCTTTCTTTTAGTGCAGCACTTAATGAAAACTCAATTGGAGCTGAGCTTAATGAACTCATTGCCTTGACAGTAGCTAACGAAAACGGCAGTAATTATTGTCATGTAGCACACTTTTACCAAGGTGAAAAAATCATTTGCCTTGACATAGTAACTCTCGAACACGCAATACATGGCGAATCACATGATCCTAAAATCAATACAGCTTTAAAATTTGCGTTAGAAGTTATTGCTTCCAAAGGTAAGGTATCAGACAAAATGATAAATGAAATAAAAAGTGCAGGATATGATGACACACAAATTTCGGAAATTGTTGGTACCGTAGCATTAAATATTTTTACTGATTATTTTAATAACGTAGCACAGACCGATATAGACGGTCCCGTTTTACCTATCTACTAGTTTAAAAAAAAAATAAAAACTATTTGGAACATTCGTTCCGTTATAGTACCTTTGCGGAACATTCATTCCGAATACTCGGGTAACAATTAAAATAAATAAAATGGCACATTTAAAATTAGAGGGAAATTCAGTACCTGCATTATCTCAAGAAATTCTAGATCAAGCAAAGAAAAATTTAGGTTTCATACCTAACATGTACACAAAAATGGCAAATAACCCAGCGCTAATAGATGCTTATACGTATACGTATAATACTTTTAGAGCTCATTCAGGGTTTACTCCAGTAGAACAAGAAGTAGTTTTCTTAACAATAGCATATGAGAATAATTGCGAATATTGCGTTGCAGCTCACAGTTTTGTAGGTGATATGATGACAAAAGTTCCTACAGAAGTAACAGATGCAATTAGAAATGGTATAGAAATTCCTGATGCAAAATTAGAAGCTTTATCAAAACTAGCTCGCTCTTTAAATGAGAAAAGAGGTTTTATTTCTCAAGAAGAAGTTGACACATTTTTAAAAGTTGGATACACTGAATCCCATATTTTAGGAATTATTACTGGAATAGCAGCTAAAACAATGAGTAATTACTCTAACCACATCACTAACCCAGAAGTAGATGCAGCTTTTGCAGGTAGAGTTTGGAAAAAATAATCCAAAAACAGATTAAGAATTAATTATTTAAACATTGATTTTTTGTTTAAAAAATATAGGGTGCCTAACTAAATAATCTATTAAAAAAATAGGAAAAATTAGTTAGGCATCATTTTTAAGAATGTAAATGTATTGTTCTTAACCTCAAGCATCATTTCATAAAACATAAAAGAAACATTGGTTTCTTGATTAATAAATTACTCATTGTTAAACAAAAAAAATATTATGGCTTTAGTAGGTTCAAACAAAATTGAAAATGGGATGGTAGCCCCAGATTTTTCACTATTAGATACAAAAACAAATACTTTTAAAAATTTAGAAGAATTAAAAGGAAGTAAAGGAACAATCATAATGTTCATTTGTAATCATTGTCCATTTGTAATTTATGTTAATAAAGAATTAGTTAAATTAGCAAATGATTTTATCCCAAAGGGAATAAATTTTATAGCTATTAGTAGTAATGATGTAAATTATTACCCTCAAGACAGTCCTATTTATATGAAGTATGCAGCATTACATTTGAAATATCCCTTTCCTTATTTATTTGATGAAAGCCAAAAAGTTGCAAAAGCATACAATGCTGCTTGTACTCCAGATTTTTACCTTTTTGATAAAAATTTGCAGGCAGTTTATCATGGACAATTGGATGATTCAAGACCTGGAAATGGCATACCTGTTGATGGTCAGGATTTACGATTGGCTATTGCAAATTTATTGGAAAATAAAAAAAATATTGATGTACAAAAACCAAGTATAGGTTGTAGCATTAAATGGAAAGATTAATATAATTTATTATGGCAAGGACTAAAAATTTTAATCAAGAAGAAATATTAGATAAAGCCGTGGAGCTTTTTTGGATTAATGGATACAATGCCACATCAGCAAATGATTTGGTAGAAAATCTTGGATTAAGTAGATCGAGTTTATATGATACTTTTGGAGACAAAAGAACCTTATTTGTTAAATCATTACAAAGGTATCGAAGTAAAATAGTTAATAATATGCTATTCCTAGTAGAGCATTCAACCGATATAAAGAAAACCATAGAAGAGGTTTTTAAGCTTGTAATAGAACAAGATATTCATTCAAAAATTTCTAAAGGTTGTTTTATGGTTAACTCGGCAATTGAATTATCTGCTTGTGATGAGGAGATTGCTCTAATTGTTATGGCTAATCAAACTGATATTGTATCCACTTTTGAAATTGCCATTCTCAAAGGACAAAACTTAGGACAAATTACTACCAATTTTAACGCCAATCATTTGGCTAATTTTCTTTATAACAGTATTTCCGGAATACGGGTTGCCATAAAATACAATCAAAATCTGGATGCCATAAACGATATTGTTAAAATTAATTTGGCCATTCTTAGTTAATAATAATGGTATTAATAATATCAAAAAAAGTTGAGTCTACTTTATGAGTAGGCTCAACTTTTTTAAAATAACATGCAGTAATGTATTACTCAATTACTACCACAACTTTTCCCCTAGTTCTCCCTGTTGCAAGTTGCAAATGGGCATCTTTTAGTGCATCAAAAGAAAAGGTAGCCGAAACATGTGATTTTACAATCCCTTTTTCTAACAAACTAGCAATTTGCTCCATATCCTCTCCATTAGAATGAACAATAATTCTATAACTAGTTATCCCTAAAGATTTTGAATAGGCAATTTGTTCTTCTGTTAAGTTGTCCAATAGTGCAATAATTTGCCCACCATTTTTAACAGTTTGAACTGATCTATCAAAAATAGCGTCCCCAAATAAATCAAACACAAAATCAAGATCAGAAACTTCATTTTCAAAACTTTGAGTCTGATAATCAATAAATTCATCAGCTCCTAACCCCAATACAAAATCCTTATTCTTAGCTGAGGCCGTACCGATCACATAAGCGCCTAAATGTTTAGCAAATTGAACGGCATAATGTCCAACTCCTCCTGCAGCCCCGTGGATTAATATACGATCCCCTTTTTTAATTTTTGCATTGGTAACTAAAGCTTGCCATGCTGTAAGTGCCGCTAATGTAGCAGCAGCAGCTTCTTCATCTGATACATTATCCGGTTTTTTAGTAATATGAGTCGCGGGAGCTGCAACATATTCAGCATACCCTTTTCCGTGACCTGGAAAATTAATCATTCCAAAAACAGAATCTCCAATTTTATAGTCTGTTACATTCTTGCCTAAAGCTTCTACAGTTCCTGAAATATCCCAGCCTAAAATCCATGGTTTTTTAGGACCTAAAACAGCATTTAGCATACCATCGCTTTCTCTGGCCTTATAATCTACAGGATTAATACTAATCGCTTTAACTTTAATTAAGACTTCCCCGTCAGAAACTGTAGGAGTTTCGATTTGAATGTTTACTAAATTTTCAACACCTCCAGCTTTTTTAATTTCTATTGCTTTCATAAATTTTTATATTAAATTAATTATGCAAAATTATGGTAAAAGGCATTTTAAAAATTATAACTAAAAAAGGAAAAACTAGTATTTAAAAAGGAATAAGCGTTTTTTAAAAAATATATCTATCTTTGTATCATGGAAAATTTACAAGACTCATTTATGATATCTTACCAAGAACTAGAGGTTTGGGAAGAAAGAAGAAGAAAAAATAACTTTTTCGAATTGGTATTTGTTATTGATGGGCAGGGGGAACAATGTGTTAATGGATTTCAGTATCCATATAAGAAAGACAGTATATTTCTTTTACCTTCCACTAATTGTCATAGCTATGAAATAAAGAAAAAAACCAAGTTTTTATTCATCCGATTTACGACAAATTATTTTTCCAAAAGTAATAGTAGCGCTATCGATTATAGCTTATGGTTTAATCGATTGCATTTTATCATAGGAAATTACAATAGATTTCCAGGTGAAATAGTAAAAAATTCAAATGATTCTAAAACATTACAATTATTGGGGAGAATAGTGCATAATGAACATCAAAAAGAAGATAGACATTCGAATTCAATAATACAAAGTTCCCTATTTTCAATGTTAGAAATTATTGCACGGAGTATTGTTAAAGAATTTCCAAATGATTCCGGTACAGTTGATTCTAAATTTGGAAAATTATTAAACTACATTCAGTTCAATCTTTTGGAAGATGAAAAAATAACAGTCAAATTTCTCTCGGATAAATTTAATATAGCTTCCTCTTATTTTAGTGAATATTTCAAACGAAACGCAAATGAATCTTTTCAGGACTATGTAATAAAATCAAAACTCAAAATTGCTGAATCTAAAGCACTTTACACAGACCAATCCTTTAAAGAAATTGCTCACGATTTAGGTTTTACGGATAGCAGCCATCTCAATAGAATGATGCGAAAAATTCACTACCGTAGCCTTGCCGATGTTAGAAAAGGAAAAATTTTTTCGACTTAATATTATTGCAAACTTTTGGCTTATATATTGAACACCCCTGTCAGAGTGGCAAATCAAATTTCTCTCGATTTTTCGGTTTTTTAACTGCCATTTTCAATGCTAGAAGAGTAGTTTGCTTCGCCTGCTCGCTATCGCTCGGGTCTTGAAATTTTAAAACCAAAACTCTGAAGTCCTAATGTTATACTAGGACTTCCATATCGTTGCCTTGATTCAAAATTAATCAATGTTATCTGTTCTTTTGTGGCAATTTTTCTTTGCTGTCTTGCGGCAATTATTTTTTTTTCTATCGGTAATAACTTCCACTGCTCACGTGTAGAACTTTGCACATTTTTTTAATGGGGAATAGTTTTTCATTGTTTTTAATGAAACCATAAATCATCGATCGCTTTTGGAAAAAATGCCGATTGTTTTTTTTATATATCTCGTTCTAACTCGGCATCTTTAAGCCTTTTCTTCAGTTCATAAATTTTGCGGACTTGTTTCATAAATTAAAATAAGATTATTTCTAAACTTTCTGTGATTACTAACTTTGCATTTCCAGAATATTTATTTTAAATAATTGTTAATTTTTAGAATAATGCTTTTTTAGCGATCCAAATAATCGTAATATTGCAATATATACATAACACTATGGGAGCATCAAAAACAGACAGCTTTACTGACCAACAAAATGAGCTTGCTATTTTAGCCAAAGCACTCGGACATCCGGCACGCATCGCTATTATTGAATTCCTGCTAAAGGTTGACACCTGTATTTGCGGCGATATTGTCAACGAATTGCCATTGGCACAACCTACCGTTTCGCAACACTTAAAAGAATTGAAGAATGCGGGTTTAATCAAGGGAAATTTCGAAGGAGCCACAATTTGCTATTGCATCAACGAATCGGGCTTCGAAAAAATAAAAGGTTTTTTCCTAGACATCACAAAATATTTGGAGAAGAAGAAAAACGACTGTTGTTAAATTTTTAAATAAAAATAATATGAAACTATCGCAAGTAAAAAGCATACTGAAAACGGTAGAAGCCGTAAACTTCATTTTGCCTGACGGAACTGCTGTTCCTGAGCATTTTCACGTAACCGAAGTAGGTTTAATTACCAAAAATTTTATCGATTGTGGTGGAACGGTTCGAAAAGAAACTGTAGTAAATTTCCAATTATGGAATGCCAATGATTTTGAACACCGCCTTAAACCTCAAAAACTAAACAACATCATCGAATTGTCTGAAAAAGTATTAGGCATCGGAGATTTCGAAATTGAAGTAGAATACCAAGCACAAACTATTGGTAAATACGATTTGGATTTCAATGGAAATGATTTTGTTTTGCTAAACAAACAAACCGCTTGTTTGGCACAGGATCAATGTGGCATCCCTGCAGAAAAACAAAAAGTGAGATTGTCAGATATGAATAACGAACCTAGCTGTTGCACTCCCGGAGGAAGCTGTTGCTAAAAAAAAAGAAAGCCTTAAGAAAACGGCATTACTAACTCTAAACACGTCATTAACATTGATTTAGCAAGTAAAACCAAAAATAATAACACCAACGGATATTAGCACCAACACAAAAAAACATATAAAAAATGATAACAACACAATCAACCCTATTCTCAGAAATTGAAAATGTAATTACTACTTTAAACTTCGAAAGTATTTCTGAAGAACGTAAAATCGTTTTACAACCTTTAGTTGAATATATTCAAAGTAAAGCAAGTAGTCTACAAGAAATAAGGCTCAACTTGATTTGTACCCACAATTCAAGAAGAAGCCACTTGTCACAAGTTTGGGCACAAACTGCCGCAGCTCATTATGGCATAAAAAATGTATTCTGTTATTCCGGAGGAACCGAAGCAACGGCTATGTTCCCTATGGCAGCCAAAACATTGGCAAAACAAGGCTTTCAAATTAAAACCATTGCCGAAGGAAGTAATCCTATCTACACTATAAAATACGCCAGTAACGAACATCCTATTATTGGTTTCTCAAAAACCTACGATGACGATTTTAATCCGCAAAGCGAGTTTGCAGCGATTCTTACTTGCTCCTCAGCTGACCAAGGTTGTCCTTTTATTGCCGGTGCAGAAAAACGTATTCCAATTACTTTTGAAGATCCAAAAGCATTTGACAACACACCTCAACAAGCTGAAAAATACGAAGAAAGAAGTTTGCAAATTGCAACCGAAATGTTTTATGTTTTCTCACAAATAAAAAAATAAATATGTCAGCAAATAATTGCGCACCAGTAGCAGAACGAAAAAAATTAGGTTTCCTGGATCGCTTCTTGACCCTTTGGATATTTCTTGCAATGGCAATCGGAGTTTCTGTGGGCTATTTTATTCCGTCCAGTAGTGGGTTTATCAATTCCTTTTCTAGCGGAACTACTAATATTCCTCTCGCTATCGGATTAATCTTGATGATGTATCCGCCACTGGCTAAAGTAAAATACGAACAAATGCGCGAAGTGTTTAAAAATACAAAAGTATTGGGTGCTTCATTATTTCTAAACTGGATTGTGGGACCAATATTAATGTTCGCTTTGGCATTGTTATTATTAAAAGGGTATCCGGAATATATGATTGGTGTTATCCTAATTGGGTTAGCACGCTGTATCGCAATGGTGGTTGTTTGGAATGATTTAGCCAACGGAAACCGCGAATATGCAGCAGGATTAATTGCATTAAACAGTATTTTTCAGGTATTGTTATACAGCGTTTATGCCTATGTTTTCGTTACTATTTTGCCCCCTTATTTTGGCTATACCGGTTTTGAGGTCAACATCAGCATCGGACAAATTGCCGAAAGTGTGGGTATTTATTTAGGAATTCCTTTTGCACTCGGAATCATAAGCCGTTATGCGCTTATTGCGTTCAAAGGTGCCAAATGGTTTGAAACCAAATACGTGCCTTTTATTTCACCAATAACATTAATAGCATTGCTGTTTACCATTATTTTAATGTTCAGTCTTAAAGGAGAATTAATTGTACAAATTCCAATGGATGTTGTGCGTATTGCCATTCCGCTAGTAATTTATTTTACGATAATGTTTGTGATTAGTTTCTTTATTGGAAAATATTTTGGTGCCGATTATTCAAAATCTACTGCAATAGCATTCACGGCAACGGGAAACAATTTCGAATTGGCGATTGCCGTTGCCATCGGAGTTTTTGGTATCAATAGCGGACAGGCGTTTGCAGGCGTTATTGGGCCATTAGTAGAAGTCCCGGCTTTAATAGCCTTGGTAAATGTGGCTTTTTGGTTCAGAAAAAAATACTTTACTACAGAAGCCTAACAACAATAAATTCATTACTGTTTAAACTAAAAAAGAAGAAAACAAAAGTATAATTTCTCTGCATTCACAATTTGGCAAGATGACACTTATCACTATTATATCGGGATTGTTGATCTAATTTGAACTAACGGGCATTATTATTTTTCAACTTCAAATTCATACCGCATATTTGACAATAATATCCTATTTTTACCCAACATAATAAAAATGCTATTGTACAATGCCAACATTAAACTGGATCGGAAAAGAAAAAGTAAT
Organism: Flavobacterium soyangense; assembly: GCF_015277675.1. GTDB lineage: Bacteria > Bacteroidota > Bacteroidia > Flavobacteriales > Flavobacteriaceae > Flavobacterium > Flavobacterium soyangense. The sequence goes on along the minus strand of NZ_JADHEC010000031.1, from coordinate 11,220 downwards.
CAACCATCATCAAGATGTACCTTATAAAATACTGGAGCCTTTATATAATTATGAATTAGGAGTTATGAATTATGAGTTGGATGCGACACTTAACAGCGGCAACAAGATTATTCACGGCGACAACCTCGAAGCCTTAAAAAGTTTATTGCCCGAATATGAAGGCAAAATAAAATGCATCTACATTGATCCACCGTACAACACGGGCAACGAAAGTTGGGTATACAACGACAACGTAAACCATCCAAAAATTAAAAAATGGTTGGGCGAAGTAGTAGGTAAAGATGGGGAAGATTTAACGCGACACGACAAATGGTTGTGTATGATGTATCCAAGATTAAAATTATTGCATAAACTACTTTCAAACGATGGTGTCATTTTTATAAGTATCGACGATAATGAACAGGCAAATTTGAAGTTGATTTGTGATGAGATTTTTGGAGCAAGAAATTATTTGGGACTGATAAGCAGAAAACAAAGTAGTGGTTCAAAAAATGATATGGGTAACAGTAAAGTTATTACAACAGCAGATTACATACTTCCTTATAAAAAAAACGATTTTGAATTTTTGCCATATCAAATTAAGAATAATAAAAAGTTCAACTTAAAAGATGAAATTGGTTTTTATAGTATAAGAGCATTAGAAATGCAGGGAGGTGGCGATACATTACCACAACGCTCAAAAATGGGATATTCTATTTATCATAGAAAAGCTGACAATCAAATAAAACTACTTTTTGATTATAATCTTGAAAATGAAATTGTTTATGAAGAGGAAAACAAAGAGCTTTTATCGTTAGGATTTATTTGCTATCGTCCTAGAAAAAGGGATATGGCGTTGGGGAGATGGCGTTGGGGAGATGGCACGTTCATAGAACGTTTTAATAATAATCAAGTATATTTTGATAAAGGAAGAGTGTATATGAAAGAAAGAGCATCTGATGTAGTTAACAAATATCCAGAAGCTTTAATTGAAGATTATTTAAATACACAGGGCACTAATGAATTGAAGGAAATTTTTTATTCAAAAACCTTTGATTTTCCAAAACCATCCGAGCTTTTAAAATTTATATTTACAGTTTCTACCGATAAAAACTCAATTATTCTTGACAGCTTTGCTGGCTCTGGTACAACAGCTCACGCAGTTTTAAACTTGAACAAACAAGATGGTGGTAATAGAAAATACATTCTAATAGAAATGGAGGATTATGCTGATACGATTACTGCCGAAAGAGTAAAAAGAGTTGTAATGGGTTATGGTAATTCAGAAACTTCAATAACTGGTTTAAAAACCGAAGGTACTGGAGGAAGTTTTAATTATTACCAACTTGGAGAACCTTTGTTTCTCGAAGAAGATGTTCTTAATGAAGCTGTGGGTTTAGAAAATATTTTAAAATACATTTGGTATTCCGAAACAAGAACATCATACAGTCCAACAAAGCCCTCACTTGTAGAAGAAAACTATCACATAGGCACAAAAGACCAAACCGATTATTATTTTTATTACACCAAAGATGCCGTAACTACGGTAGATTATGATTTTATGGCAAAAATAAAACACAAAGCAAGTCAGTATATTATTTATGCAGACAATTGCTTACTCGAAAAAGACTTTATGCTGAAACATCACATCATTTTCAAAAAAATACCAAGAGATATAACACGATTTTAGTTTTGAGTTATGAGGTTTGAGTTATGAGTTTTGAATTATGAGTTATGAGTTATGAGTTATGAGTTATGAGGTTTGAGTTATGAGTTATGGGTTATGAGTTTTGAATTATGAGTTATGAGTTATGAGTTATGAGTTATGAGTTATGAGGTTTGAGTTATGAGTTATGAGTTATGAGGTTTGAGTTATGAATTTTGAGTTATGAGTTATGAGTGAGAGTATTATTAAAAAGAAAAGTTTCTTGTTTGCTATTCGAATTGTGAAGTTGTATCAATACATTGTTCTTGAAAAAAAGGAATATGTATTGAGTAAACAACTCTTGCGATCTGGCACTTCGATAGGTGCTAATGTTCGAGAAGCTATAAATGGACAAAGCAAAGCCGATTTTATTCATAAATTATCTATTTCGCAGAAGAAATGCGATGAAACACTATATTGGTTAGAATTATTAAAAGAAACCTTTTATATAAATGAAGTTGAATTTTTATCGATACATTCAGATGCTACTGAACTTTTGAAAATTCTAAAAAGTATTATAATAAGCACCAAACAAAATAATTCATAATTCATAATTCATAATTCATAACTCAAAACTATGACAGAATTTATATTATACACAGCACCAAGCGGAGCCGTTAGGATTGATGTTTTGTTAGAAAATGAATCGGTTTGGGTTACTCAAAAATCGATGGGGTTATTATTTGATAGCACACCTCAAAATATAACGGTTCATTTAAAAAACATTTTTGAATCGGGCGAATTAGTCCAAGAGGCAACTTGTAAAGAAATTTTACAAGTTCAAAAAGAAGGCGAAAGATTAGTATCAAGAACTCAAAAATATTACAATCTTGATGCTATTATATCGGTGGGATATAGAGTAAATTCTACCAAAGCGACACAGTTTAGGATATGGGCAACCCAAGCCTTGAAAGAATATATTGTAAAAGGATTTGTGCTGGACGATGATAGACTAAAACAAGGTCAAACACTTTTTGGCAAAGATTATTTCAAGGAGTTATTACAAAGAGTACGTTCCATTCGTGCCAGCGAAAGAAGAATATACCAGCAAGTAACCGATATTTTTGCAGAGTGTTGTATAGATTATGACAAGAATTCTGAAATATCAAAAAACTTCTACGCCATTGTACAAAACAAATTTCATTTCGCAATAACAGGCAAAACAGCAGCCGAAATCATATTTAAAACGGCCAATAGCAAAAAAGAAAAAATGGGATTGACCTCTTGGAAAAACGGACCGGAAGGTCGAGTTTTAAAACAAGATGTAATTATTGCCAAAAATTATTTGGAGGAAAAAGAGATACGGCAATTAGAGCGCAGCATAACAAGTTATTTCGATTATATCGAAGGATTGATAGAAAGACAAAATACCTTTACAATGGAGCAACTGGCGACAAGTGTAAACAAGTTCCTTTCTTTTAACGATTATAAAATTTTACAAGGAAAAGGCGTAATTTCTAAAATACAGGCTGATAAAAAAGCCATAAAAGAATACGACACCTTTAACAAAACACAGAAGATTATTTCCGATTTTGATAAAGTGGTCAAGGGATTGGAAAAAGGGGAATAATTATGAATTATTAGTTATGAGTTATGAGTGAAAGTATTATTAAAAACAAAAGCTTTTTGTTTGCTATTAGAATTGTGAAGTTGTATCAATACATTGTTCTTGAAAAAAAGGAATATGTATTGAGTAAACAACTCTTGCGATCTGGCACTTCGATAGGTGCTAATGTACGAGAAGCTATAAATGGGCAAAGCAAAGCCGATTTTATTCATAAATTGTCTATTTCTCAAAAAGAATGCGATGAAACACTATATTGGTTAGAATTATTAAAAGAAACCTTTTATATAAATGAAGTTGAATTTTTATCGATACATTCAGATGCTACTGAACTTTTGAAAATTCTAAAAAGTATTATAATAAGCACCAAACAAAATAATTCATAATTCATAATTCATAATTCATAATTCATAATTAAAAAAAAATGGAGTTAAAATCCTACCAGCAACAAGTAATCACAGATTTAGAATTATTTTTAGAATACTTGCAAAAGTATTCTAAACCCGCAACAGCTTTCAAACACTATTGGGAAGACAAAGTTGGTCCTTACGAATTAAAACTTGACGGAACATACAGCGGAATGGTGCCCTACAAAGACAACATTCTCAACACCCCGCACATTGCCATAAAAGTACCAACAGCCGGAGGAAAAACATTTATTGCCTGCAACGCCATACATTCTATTTTCAGCACTTATGACAGTAGCCGCCCAAAAGCAGTTGTTTGGCTAGTGCCTTGGAGCAATTTATTACAACAAACCGCCTCTAGTCTATCGGATTCATCCCATCCGTATCGTCAAAAATTAAACACCTTATTCAATCATAGTGTTGAAGTGTACGAAAAAGAAAGTTTGTTGCAAGGAGCTAATTTTAACCCAACATCAGTTTCAGAACAATTAAACATTTTTGTTTTCAATTTTAGCAGTTTACGAATAAATTCCAAGAAAAAAGACGACCGAAAAATATACCAACAAAACGGTTCATTAGAAGCTTTTAGAGATACCGTTGTGGAGCAAAATTTGGTTCTGCCGGACACAGACGAAAGTGCTTTAATCAATATTATAAGAAGCCTAAATCCGTTGGTTATTGTCGATGAAAGCCATAATGCCGAAAGTGATTTGAGTGTAGAAATGCTTCAAAATTTGAATCCGTCATTTGTGTTAGATTTAACCGCTACACCTAAAAAGAATAGCAATATTGTAAGTTATGTCAATGCTATTGAACTGAAAAAAGAGCACATGGTAAAACTACCCGTTATTGTTTACAACCATAGCCGAAAAGAAGAAGTAATCAATAGTGCATTACATTTACAAAGACAGTTAGAACAACTGGCAATACAAGAAAGTTTAGAGGGTGGAAAAAAAATAAGACCCATTATTTTATTCCAGGCGCAATCCAACATCAAAGGAAGCGACAATACAACCTACATCAAGATTAAAGAAAAACTGATCGAGTTAAAAATTCCCGAAGAACAAATCAAAATCAAAGTAAGTGGTTTAGACGAATTAAAAGGAATTGATTTAATGGACGAAAAATGTCCTGTTCGATACATCATAACCATCAATGCTTTAAAAGAAGGTTGGGATTGTCCATTTGCCTATATTTTGGCATCATTGGCAGACAAATCATCGGCAGTCGAAGTGGAACAAATTTTAGGTAGAGTTTTACGTCAGCCTTATGTATTAAAGCACAAAGAACCATTATTGAATTTATCTTTTGTTTTAACGGCTTCCGCCAAATTTAACGAAACATTAGACAATATTGTCAGAGGATTACAAGATGCAGGTTTTAGTAACAAAGATTATTATGCCGAAGAAATTGTCAGTGAAAATACTGCTGCACCAATATCAGACAAAGAAGCTTTAAACAGAGATTTATTTGGTTCGTCAGAAGAAGACAAAACCAACGGACAATTTGATGATAATGACATTACAAATATCAATGTTGGCGCAATTGAATTTGATCCTACGGCAACAGAATTTGTTCCAGTAGCAAATTCAACTATAAATCAAATTACGCAAAAAGCAATTGAACAAGGAGCTGTTTTTGAGACAAGATTAACCCAAGATACAGGAGATAGTACCGAATACCTTTTAAGAGAAATGGGAAAAGAACCAAAGCGTTACAAAATCGTAGATCACTTTCATCAAGTAGCAGAAAATATTGAGTTACCACAATTTTATAAAAAATTAGAAACCGATGTGTTAAGTCGGGAATTAGTTTTTGATGAGTTAAGTCAAGGCGAAGTTTTCTTGAATAGAGATCAGTTATTAAGCACATTTAAATTGTCTTCAAAAGATATTGATATTGATTTTAACAGTGTTAGTGCCGAAATTGTAAAAGTCGATTACGATGAAGTTCGAAAAGATGCCATAATTTCTAAATTTAGTGTGCAAGCCAAAAAAATATTAATTGATACCATTGTTGCCAAACCAAAAGAAAAGCAAGTCAAAGACATCGCTAGTATTATGGTGGGTAAAATTGGCAATATGACACCAATTGCCGAACAAGAAATCAAGAAATACATCGAGCGTATCTTTAGTGAATTCTCTACAGAAGAGATAATTGATGCGGTAAACAATGAATATAATTATGTTTACAAAATAAAATCCAAGATTTTAGAATTGTCAAACCAACACGCCAAAGAAGAATTCAGTAGATTATTGGATACCAATAAAATCATTGTGAAACCAACTTTCAAGTTCAAGGAAACATTAATTCACACCAAAGAAGGAGCAAAAATTGACAAATCACTTTACGAACGTGAAGGAGATATGAATAATTTTGAGCAACGTTTAATAATGGATATTGCTGCACAGGAAAATGTTTTGTTTTGGCACAGGAATTCAGTAACCAAAGACAAAGGATTTTACTTAAACGGTTTTAGCAACAATCATTACCCGGATTTCATTCTTTATACACAAAAACAAAACATCATTTTAGTGGAAACCAAAGGCGATTTTCTAGATAATGATGAAAGTAAAGCAAAGAATGTTTTAGGAAAAAAATGGGCTGAAAAATCAGGAGAGAACTACAAATACTTTATGGTTTATGAAAGTAAAAATGTAGAGGGTTGCTATACTGCCAAAAATTTTTTAGATATTATTGGAGCTTTGTAATTTATGGTTGAAATAATAATTTGAAGTAGATAATAAGTTTAATTAAACAGCTGCTAAAATGAGAATAGAAGTTATATTGCTATACATCAACTCATTGGGTGTAATTCGATTTTTTAACCACATAGATTCTGTGTTGATTTACAAATAAATCTATATTTTTTTTCTATTGTTCTATGTGGTTTAATTTCTTATTGAATCGATTTATTGAAATTTTTATTAATTTCACCCATCCCAACGGGTTATAGCTCATTTATAATACAATAATTCTTGAATAAAACCTTTAATGATTCAACAAATCCTTTAACGCTGCCTCAAATCTTCCTTTCGGCAAATACTGATCTTCCAGGGCTTTTGTAAACGGAATCGGGCTGTCTAAACTCGCAACACGTTTTACCGGAGCATCGAGAAATTTGAAACAATTTTCCATAATCAGGGCAGAAATATCACTGGCAACACCACCAAACAAAGAATCTTCCTGATAAATAATCGCTCTCCCCGTCTTCTTTACAGAAGCATAAATGGCATCTGTATCCAAAGGTTGCAAGGTTCTTAAATCCAATAAATCAGCCGATATTTCAGTATTCTTGGCTAAAGTTTCCAAAGCCCAATGCACCGCAGCGCCAAAGGCAATAATCGTAACCTGATTTCCCTCTTTCAACAAAGCGGCTTTCCCTAAAGGAATCGTGTAATAATCAGTTGGAACATCTTGGTAAACAATGCGATACAATTGTTTATGTTCAAAAAATAACACCGGATTGGGATCATTGATGGATTCATTCAACAATCCTTTGGCATCATAAGGAAATGCGGGATAAACCACTTTCAACCCTGGAGTTTTGGTAAACCAGGCTTCATTGGTTTGCGAATGAAAAGGGCCTGCTTGAGTTCCGCCACCGCAAGGCATTCGAACCACGACATCGGCTTTTTCCTGCCAACGGTAATGATTTTTTGCCAATAAATTGACTATTGGATTGAATCCAGTCGAAACAAAATCAGCAAATTGCATTTCGACAATTGCTTTATATCCGTTGATAGACAAGCCCATTCCTGCCGAAACGACTGCACTTTCACAAATTGGTGTGTTGCGAACACGTTCTTTACCAAACTGTGCCACAAATCCATCCGTTATCTTAAAAGCGCCTCCATATTCGGCGATGTCCTGACCCATCATTACCAAGTTTTCATACCGCTCCATTGATTGTCTTAAACTGCTGGAAATAGCATCTATAAAACGAATATTTTTTATTTCTTCAGAAGGATTAACTGCTTGATATTCAAAAGGTTTATAAACATCATATAATTCTCCTTCATAAGTAGCTTCAATCTCTGGTTCAGCATTGGCTAGAGCCAGACTTTCATCAATTTCTGTCTTGATTTCACTTCGCAAATTTGTGTCAAAATCATCTGAAAGAATTCCGTTATCCGATAAAAATTTCCTGTAATTCTCCACCGGATCTTTAATGGCCCAAGTATCCATTAAGGCTGAAGGAACATATTTGGTGCCACTCGCCTCTTCGTGTCCGCGCATTCTAAAGGTTTTAAATTCCAATAAAACAGGACGCGGATTCAAAATCATTGAAGTTTTCAATTCCGATAATTTGTTATAGACTTCAAGAATATTATTTCCATCGATAATATGGCTCTCCATTCCGTAACCAATGCCTTTATCGGCTAGGTTTTCGCAACGAAATTGTTCGTCTGTTGGAGTAGATAATCCATAACCATTGTTTTCGATGATGAACATTACAGGCAATTCCCAAACGGCGGCAATATTCAAGGCTTCGTGAAAATCACCTTCGCTCGTTGCTCCTTCGCCAGTGAAAACGGCAGTTATTTTCCCGTTATGCTGCAGTTTGTTCGCCAAAGCAATTCCGTCGGCAACACCCAATTGCGGACCCAAATGCGAAATCATTCCAATAATTTTATATTGCTGTGTTCCAAAATGAAAACTGCGGTCACGTCCTTTGGTAAACCCATTGGCTTTGCCTTGCCATTGCGAAAAAAGTCGGTACAAAGGAATATCTCTTCCTGTGAAAACACCCAAGTTTCGGTGCATTGGTAAAATGTATTCATCATTATCCAAAACAGCCGTAACTCCCACAGAAATAGCTTCCTGACCTATTCCGGAAAACCATTTGGTAACTTTTCCTTGACGGATAAGAATCAACATTTTTTCTTCGATTAATCGTGGTTTTACCAATCTTTTGTATAAATCTAATAATTGTTCGTTGGTAAGATTTTTTCTGTCAAAAGTCATTGAAGTAGCTTTTTTGTTGTGCTTCAAAAGTATGAAAAAATAACAGTTTAGCTTTAAATTGTTATATTTTTTTAATCGAATAAAGTGACAAAAAAAAATGAAATCACACTTTGATTAAATAAATCACATTATTCCTTAAATTTGTAAAAACAGTCTTTCATGGAAATCCAAATTGAAGCTTTACAAATAGCCGAATCCTTTAACATCAAAAAATTTCGTTCCGAGTTTCGTTCCGAAGTGTTTTCGGGATCCACTTCCGAAGTATTTTATGCACTTACAGAAAACAACCGCTATTTATACGTTTTTGATTATGGTGTGGTAGTTTTTGCCAATTATGATGCCCTAGCCAAAAGTGAATTCATACAATTTGTAAAAAATTATGCAACAACATTGGTTAATTTAGATTTGTGCGAGGAATACCAAATTGTTATCGATGAAAAATTACCTAAAGTTTTAGTGAAAAACGATTATGTCACCGTTCCCCAAATTGACTCTTCTTTATTGCGAATCGTGATGTTAAATATTGGCCAATCTGTTGCGCTTGAATATTATGAGGTTTTGACAGACGATATTATAACGTCTTCAAAACATTATATTCTGGAGCTGGAAAATCGCGGAAAACTAAGTATTTCAAAAACTAACCTGCTTAAATATATAGGCAAAGTTTTGAATGTTAAAAACAGTATTGTTGACAATTTGTATATTCTGGACGATCCTAATTTAGTTTGGGATAATGAAGAACTCAATCTGCTGAATCGCAATCTTAAGGCTAATTTTGATATCAATCCCCGTTTTAAGGATCTGGATTATCGTCTGCAAATTGTCGAAAATAATCTTACTCTTTTTACCGATGTATTAAACGTTCGGGAAAGCAATCGCCTAGAATGGATTATTATCATTTTAATTCTTATTGAAATTGTAATAGCTTTATTCTTTCATTAAAGATTATTTTTCCATTTCTTCCAAAGTCAAATTTGATAAAACCGATTTATTCTTTTTTAAAACATCAGTTTCACTCGCATATTGATCGTCTTTTTTTATTAAAAGCCACGCATTTTTTTTCAGGACTTTTAAACGTACAAGTGCGAATTCTCCTTTCAACTTCTCTCCGTTTAGAATAAAACTAAGATGCCCGCCTTGTAAACCGGATTTTAATTGGTTTTCAACGGTTTCTGTATGTTGTTTGTCAACTAAAGTATAGGTTCCGGTATCCCAAACAATAACCGTTCCCGCTCCATAATTCCCTTCCGGAATAGTTCCTTCAAAATCCTTGTAATCAATTGGATGATCTTCAACCATAATCGCCAGTCGTTTTTCTTCGGGATTCATTGAAGGCCCTTTTGGGATGGCCCAACTTTTTAAAAGTCCATCCATTTCAAGACGAAAATCATAATGTAAATGGGTAGCAGCATGTTTTTGTACTACAAAAATTAGTTCGTCTTTCGATTTTTCTATTTCACCTTTGGGTTCGGTGGTAGAATCAAAATCTCTTTTTTGTTTGTATTTACTTAAATCCATTGCAAATAGGAATTACAATTAAACAAGATTAAAGTTACGATTTTAAAATTATTTTTCTGTAAGAATGCTATGAAATATAATTTCCTCATCTCCTGCTTTCTGCAAACCACCATTTGGCTTTGTAAACTTTCTTTTTTAAGCCAAACTTTTTGATAGCGTGTTTCTTGATATGCGAAACCAAATCTGGAACAGAATCAGTCACAAACAAAAGCTCCATATCTTCAGGACTAATGGTTTCGTGTTGTATCATCATTTCGATGTGTTCGCATAAATCTTTATGGTATTCTTTGTCAAAAATAACAACGGGAAATCCATCAATCATTTTGGTTTGAATTAAAGTCAAAGCTTCAAACAATTCGTCCAAAGTTCCCATTCCTCCTGGCATAACAATAAAAGCGAACGAATATTTCACAAGAATTACTTTTCGCACAAAAAAGTAGGGAATATAAATCCATTTGTGAAGATAAGGATTTGGTTTTTGCTCCACGGGCAGCACAATATTACAACCAACGGAATAACCGCCGGCTTCATAAGCCCCTTTATTGGCAGCTTCCATAATTCCTGGGCCGCCGCCTGTCATTATAGTGAAACCCAGTTTTGCCATTGCTGCACCTATTCTCTCTGCATCCTGATAATGATCCATTTCCGGACCAAACCGCGCTGAACCAAAAACCGTCACACAAGGCCCGATAAAGTGCATTTTACGAAAAGCTTTGATGAAGTTGTATTGCACCTTGAAAGTAAAAACCAATTCCTTAAAACGCGACAAAGGGCCTTGAACGAATGCCGATTCGTCTTTAGAAAGTCTGTAATGTGGAGTTTTTTTCATATCTACCATAAAGATACAAAATTGTTTTTTCTGTCAATAAATCGAGATTTAATTTATTGTAAAAGATTTATTTGAAATTTTTTAAATAATCAATGATGGCACGCTGGATTACACATGATTTTTCGATATAAATAATCACTACTAACCGATTAATATTTTTAAACAGAAAGGGCTACTTTTAAAAGTAAGCCCTTTTTTTCATATATTTTGAGTGACAAAAAACAAAATTTATGAGTTCCAAAGATATTGA
>NZ_JADHEC010000030.1 GCF_015277675.1 Flavobacterium soyangense | reverse complement strand
AAGAATGAACAATCCGTTTTTCAACAAAGAATTTTAATTGTAGTTTAAATCACATATATTTACGCTCTGATTAACAAAATTGAGTCCGTTTGAGGGTTTTTAGACGAACTGACGTTGCAAGCAAAACTCATCACGTGTTCGACAATATTATCGTTGATGTTAAAACTTCTCAGTACTCCAGAATTAACAAAATAGGAGTTCTTGCAGACTTCGCCAGCATTCAGTAAAATAGTTTTTGCTTTGTAATGATGCGTTTCTGTTTTAGACAAAAATAGTTCTTGCTCTTGTATAGTGAGAGAAATATGTTTGCTTATATTTTCAAGAATTAAATTCATATGTTCAGATTGTTACTTTTTGAAATTGTGGGCAAGACCAAATATAACAAAAAAAGCCTCAAGAATTTCCTGAGGCTTTGCGTTTTATGCTACAAATTAGTTATGCTACAGCAGCTTTTATTCTTCTTAATGCTTCTGTCAATAAATCTTCGCTGGTTGCGTAAGAAAAACGGATACAATTTGGATTTCCAAAAGCGTCACCGGTTACCGTGGCAACATTGGCTTCGCCCAAAAGGTACATTGAGAAATCATTGGCATCCTTGATAAATGTCCCTTTTAATGTTTTTCCGAAGAAAGAAGAAACGTCTGGAAATACATAAAATGCACCTTCGGGAACGTTAATTTTTATTCCGGGAATATCTTGAAGCAATCCTACCACTAAATCTCTACGGCTTTTGAAAGCGGCAACCATTTCGTGAAGTACGCTTGGATCAGCATCTACAGCAGTAATTGTGGCTCGTTGTGCGATTGAATTTGCTCCTGAAGTTACCTGTCCTTGTATTTTTGTACAGGCTTTTGCGATAAATTCTGGTCCGCCAATATATCCTATCCTCCATCCTGTCATTGCGAAAGCTTTTGCAACTCCGTTTACAGTGATGGTTTTTTCCAACATTCCAGGGATAGAACCGATGCTGCAAAAAGTTCCTGAGAAATTGATGTGCTCATAGATTTCGTCGGCAACAACATAAACGTGTGGGTGTTTTTCCAATACTTTGGCCAAAGCCGTTAATTCTTCGCGATTATACACAGAACCACTTGGATTACAAGGAGAACTGAACCACATCATTTTTGTTTTTGGCGTTATGGCCGCTTCTAATTGTTCTGGCGTGATTTTGAAATCACTTTCTATAGATGTTGGAACCTCTACAGGAACTCCGCCTGATAATTTTACTATTTCGAAATAAGAAACCCAGTATGGCGCTGGCAAAATCACTTCGTCACCGTCATTTAACATTACTTGTGCAATGTTGTACAACGATTGTTTTGCTCCTGTTGAAACTACGATTTGTGATGGTTTATAATCTAAACCATTATCTCTTTTAAATTTTCGGCAAATCGCTTCTTTCAACTCAAGGTAACCTTCTACTGGAGAATAAGTGCTGTAGTTTTCGTCGATAGCGCGTTTTGCAGCTTCTTTAACGAAATCTGGTGTGTTGAAATCTGGTTCGCCCAAACTTAAACTGATAATGTCTTTTCCTTGTGATTTTAATTCTCTGGCCAATGCAGCCATTGCTAATGTTTGTGATGTAGCTAAATTGTTGATTCTGTCTGAAAGCGGATTGTTCATTAAAATGTAATTTTTGGTTTATAAAGTTGGTTGTGTGTTTTATCTATTGAATAGCCGGTTTAATTCCAAGGTCTTTCAAATGTTTGAAATGAGCAATTACGGCACTTCGGAAAGTTTTGTATTCATAATAAGGCAAGTTGCATTCTTTTGCTGTTTCTTTTACGATTTTCGAAATTTTGCCATAATGAACGTGGCTAATATTTGGGAAAATATGGTGTTCGATTTGGTGATTTAAGCCTCCTGTGTACCAATTTACAATCCAGTTTTTTGGAGCAAAATTAGTCGTGGTGAATAATTGGTGAATTGCCCAAGTATTTTCGATTTCGCCTTCTTCGTTGGGAACTGGATTCGTGGTTTCTTTAACCACGTGTGCCAATTGGAAAACAACGCTCAATATTAATCCAGCAGTGTAATGCATTACAAAAAAACTAACAAGAACTTTCCACCAAGTTATTCCTAAAAGTATTGGCAATACAATCCAAATAGTGAAATAAATGGCTTTTGTAATTAACAAAGTTGTCCAAAGTATTTTTGGGCTTTTGGCTTCGCCGTAAGATAATTTTCTTTTCAAATAGCATTTCATCTGTCTAAAATCAGTGGTGATAGCCCAATTGAAAGTCAATAATCCGTATAAAAACACGGAATAATATTGTTGAAAACGGTGAAAACTATACCATTTTGCGTCTTTAGTAAAACGGATTACTCTTCCTGCATCAAGATCTTCGTCGTGACCGGGAATATTGGTGTAAGTATGATGCAAAACATTATGTTGAACCTGCCAATTGTAAACATTTCCTGCCAAAATATAAATACTTCCGCCCATAAATTTGTTAATCCAATTGATATTGGAATACGAACCGTGATTTCCATCGTGCATTACGTTCATTCCAACTCCTGCCATTCCTATTCCTATGACAATTGCCAATAGTAAATGTACCCAAAACGGCATTTCTAACGTTAAAATTAAAAAATAAGGCGCAAGGAAAACAGCGAACATTATTAGGGTTTTTAGATAGAGTTTCCAGTTGCCCGTTTTCTGGATGTTATTTTCTTTGAAGTAATTGTTTACGCGTGAGTTAAGTGTTCTAAAAAACTTCAGATTGTCTTGCTTCGCAAATGTAGGAGTGATGTTGCTCATCTTTAATTTTGAATATGTTGCAAAGGTAATTATTAAAAATTTTCAATCTGTAAATTTGCGTTAAATATTCAAAACTAAAAACTGTACTTTTGTTAAAATTTAAAACGATGGACGAGATTATTAAGTATTTTCCCAATTTGACTGATATCCAAAAGGAGCAATTCGCAAAACTGGATTTTTTATACCACGATTGGAATGCCAAAATCAATGTCATTTCCCGAAAAGATATTGATGAATTGTACACCAAACATATTTTGCATTCTTTGGGAATTGCCAAAATAATAAAATTCGAACCCGGAACTTATGTCTTGGATGTAGGTACTGGCGGGGGATTTCCAGGAATTCCTTTGGCGATTCTCTTTCCGGAAACGCGTTTCTTTTTGATTGATGTCATTGCCAAAAAAATAAAAGTGGTTCAAGCCGTCGCCGAAGCTTTGGAACTCAAAAACGTGAAAGCCGAACAATTGCGCGCCGAATTGGTAAAAGGCGATTTCGATTTTATCGTGAGCCGTGCCGTGACCAATATGCCTGATTTCGTGTCTTGGATTAAAGATAAAATCAAAAAGAAAAACAAACACGAACTAAAAAATGGTATTCTGTATCTAAAGGGCGGTGATTTGACAGAAGAATTGAAAGATTTCCCGAAAGCGACTGAATATAATTTATCTGATTTTTTCAAAGATGAGTTTTTTGAAACTAAGAAAGTGGTGCATTTGCCGTTGAAGTTTACGAATTGAGAAATATGATTTACGAATGAAAAATCAAAACCCACAAGAACTCAATTACCTTGATTCTCGTGGGTTTTTTAAATGTCGTATTTCGTAGATCTAACTTCGTACTTCGAAAATTATTCTCCCAAAAACGGATACCTATAATCTTCCGGAGTTACAAAAGTTTCCTTGATGGTTCTTGGCGAAGCCCAACGCAACAAGTTCAAGGCTGAACCCGCTTTGTCATTGGTGCCAGAAGCTCTTGCACCACCAAAAGGCTGCATTCCCACAACGGCTCCAGTTGGTTTATCGTTGATGTAGAAATTCCCGGCTGCGTTTTGTAAAGCTACTGTAGCTTGCTCAATCGCATAACGATCTTGACTAAAAATTGCGCCAGTCAATGCATAAGGCGAAGTTACGTCAACTAAGGTTAAAGTTTCTTCCCATTTGGCATCTTCATAAACAAAAATTGTCATTACAGGTCCAAATAATTCGGTTTCCATTGTGGTGTAATGTGGATTTGTTGTCACGATTATCGTTGGCTCAATAAAATAACCTACGGATTTATCGTAGTTTCCACCAACGATAATTTCAGCATCCGAATCTTTTTTGGCTTGGTCAATAAAACTTGCCAATTTATCGAAAGAACCTTCGTGAATTACGGCTGTAATAAAATTACCAAAATCTTCCGGAGAACCCATTTTCATTGATTTCACGTCGGTAATTAATTGTTCTTTAAGTTCTCCCCACATACTTTGAGGAACATAAGCTCTTGAAGCTGCGGAACATTTTTGTCCTTGAAATTCGAAGGCACCACGAACAATTCCGGTTGCCACTTGTTTCACATTCGCACTTGGATGCGCTACGATGAAATCTTTTCCTCCTGTTTCTCCAACGATTCTTGGGTATGTTTTATAAGCATGAATGTTGGTTCCAATTTTTGACCAAATTTCTTTGAAAACGAATGTTGAACCAGTATAATGGATTCCTGCAAAATCAGGACTTGCCAAAATGGTATCCGTAATCATAACAGCATCTCCAAAAACGACATTGATAACGCCATCAGGAACTCCTGCTTCTTTGAATACTTCGATGATGATTTGTGCTGAGAAAACTTGGCTGTCACTTGGTTTCCAGATCACAACATTTCCCATCATAGCAGCACTTGCAGGAAGATTTCCTGCAATAGCGGTGAAGTTGAACGGTGTAACTGCATAGACAAAACCTTCTAGCGGACGATATTCCAATCGGTTCCACATATCCGAATTTGATTTGGGTTGGTCATTATAAATTTGTGCCATAAATTCTACGTTGAAACGTAAAAAATCGATGAATTCGCAGGCTGCATCAATTTCTGCCTGAAAGATATTTTTAGATTGCGCAATCATTGTTGCAGCATTTATTCTTGCTCTGTAGGGTCCTGCTATTAATTCAGCAGCTTTAAGAAAAATGGCAGCACGTTGTTCCCAAGCCATATTGGCCCATTTTGTTTTGACTTCAAGCGCATTGGCAATGGCCTTTTCGATATGGGATTTTTCGGCAAGATGATAGGTTCCCACGACGTGTTTGTGGTCGTGTGGAGCAGTCATATTCCGAGTGTTTCCGGTTCTTATTTCTTGGCTTCCAATATATAAAGGAACGTCGATTTTAGAATTCCACATTTGTTTGTAAGCGGCAAGAACGGCAGCTTTTTCTGGAGAATTTGGCGCATACGATTTAACGGGTTCGTTTACGGCTTTTGGCACATTGAAAAATCCTTTAAGCATATTTTTATTTTTGAGAATTAGAAAATTTTCACAAAAGTACAAAGGATTGTTTTAAAAATACGTGAATATTGATTTAATTCTGTTGATTCTGTTGTGAATTTAGCCCAGATGGAAATGAAAACCCCGCAGTGAGAAAAGCTATTTTTTCTTGCGATTACAGAGCGACCAAAGGAAGCTCCTGAAATTGCATTAGAAAAAAGGATTTTTGAACGAGGAGTTGTAATGGACAGCTGGAAAAAGCTACAAAAATCAATTCAAGGCAAAAGGTGCGCACAAACGAAATGTAGGCACGATAACTTTGAAGTTTTTTGTAGTGGTAAAATTTACCATATTGAAATAGCCTTTCATCGCGCCATAAGGGGACGACAACAAACAGCCGGAGTTATAAGTGTGTAATTCGCCTGGTTTCAAAACGGGTTTTTTACCAATAATACCTTCTCCATCAACGACTTCTATGCCGTTAAGGGAGTCAAAAATTTCCCAATGGCGTGAAATTAATTGGACAGAATCTTTGCTGTGGTTTTCGATTGTGATTTCGTAACTGAAGGCAAAATGAATCTTGTAGTTTTTGAAATAAGTGCCTTCAAAACTAGTCAAAACCGATATTTTTATGCCTCTTGTTATCTGTGAAACCATAGCAAAGTATTAAAAATGAGTTTAATGCTGCAAATTTACAAAAAAAATAAGTTGGTTTTACAGTTTAAAAAATGTTTTTTAGTTGGTAATTACATTTGAATTTGTAATTGCTTTGCCAATCACTCTTTCGTAACGGTCATTGTTTTCGCGATAATATACGAGTATGGTATAATCATTTTCGGTTTGCCAAAAATTACCGTCTATAGCATTTTCAGCATCTATATTTCCTTTTTCGTCAGCAACTTGGTATTGATAATTTGTAAATCCTTGTTTTATGAGAACGGCTTTTTCAAAGATATTTTTTGCTGCGTTGAAGTCCATTTTATACTCTGGTGTTATGCTATAATTATTGAACATTCCGGTAATATAAATGCCTTTATTCATCCTAAAAGCCGGAGCCGAAAGACTAAAATAAACCCAAGCGTAATCCGCTTCAACTTCATTTTTTGCTCCTCTGATGTTGCGAACCACAAAATTTCCATTGATATCCGGAGTTACAGAATAAGGATAATTTGCTCTGGCATTATTAGTATATAAATTAGCCCCATAAATACCCTTACTCGAATCTATTTGCGAGACATTATTTCCAGCGGCTCTTATATCATTATTGTCAAAATACAAAAACTCATTTCCAGCCCAAAATTGTGTTTGAGCATCGTATTTATATATTAATTCATTCCCAATGGTATATTGCGGGACTATGTTTTTGATTGCAGTATTAAACTGTCCGTTTTGTAACAAAACCACTTTGATGTTTTTTAAAGGATTTTGAAAATTGATTATAGACGATCTTACTGAAAATTGAATATTGTGTTTATAATCTAAATAGTTTGCAGTCCTGGCTCGTCTTATTTCCACAGGAACATTTACAATATCTTCGTAAACAATGAATTTTCTGGAAAATAAGACTTCTTTATTTTCATCCAAAATTTTCAACATATAATTACCGCTGATACGCAATTGAACAAATTGGTTAGGAATGGGTAATTTATAATGTGAATAAATTTGCAAAGTGTTAAAAGAGTTTTCATATTCTTGAATTCTTTGTCCGTCGAAACCTTTTAAATATTCGGTTTTCGGTATATCCGTTGGTTTCCAATCGTAATCACAATGTACAATTTCGAAATAATAGTTAGCTTCATTCCCAAATAAATCATCAAATTGAAATTGGAAACCATCACCTAATTTGAAAATAGGGACAACATTTTCATTGCTTTGAATAAAAGAAATGGTTTTGATGTTGTACGGTGGAGCAACCTCTGTTTCTGTTTGCGCAACAGCCGAAGTGATGATAAAAATCAATGCTATTTTTCTAAAGAAGGCTTTAAACATAGTCTTGTGATTGATAAATTATAAATGTAATGAATTATGTTTTAATAATCTTATTTGTTCAATCTGGGACTGCTAATCTCTTTTGCTTATGGTAATAAAATGCCGGAAGAAATAACAGTAAAAATATAGGTTGAATAATAAATCGTCTAACGTAAAACAAAGCCATTTTATTAGTCTCGCCAACATAAAAAAGCGCAAAAAAGAAAATAGTGACAAGAATTACAAAAAATATCAAATACAATATCGAAGCAAATTTAACAGCTTCAACATCCTTAAATAACACATAAATTATCGATAACGAAATTGAAGTATTCAGAAAATATCTGAAAAGTAAGCCGAAAAACAATTGAATATTATTAATTTCAGGTAAAGGCAAGTTATAATAATCTGTTTTGAAATAATTCAAAAAAGGGTCGTAAAACAAATTGTCCTCATAAGCTCGTATGAGAACTAAAAAGATTGTAAGCAATATTGACAATGCAATTCTAACTTTATGATTTAGCAGTTTTTGGAGCATATTTTGAAAATTTATTGACCCACATAATCCATAACATAAAAACCACTCCATAAATAAACAACGGAAACAATACTCCATGCAAAAGATGTTGCTGTTTAGGATAATAATACATCAAGACGCATAAAAGTGCTATTCTAAAAACGTTTAAAATATGAATGAGAAGGCTTCCGCCAATTATAAATAAAATGGTTTGTTTAATCTTTCCTGAAAATGCAATTACAAATGAAATAAACAAGATGATTACACTCAATCCATTACAACCCTCTATAATTCGCGCCATAAGTCGTTGATTATAAAATAAATTTATTCCCGGTTCTTTAATATTTAGTATGATGCTGGAATCAAAATTAAAAAAAATCATCACATCTTTAGATTGTTTTGCCACTATTTGAGTAAACCCATCTACTTCGAATTTTTTGGCATCAAATTGATTTAAATAACTTTCGTAGACAAAAGTCAAAAGCAAATAAGCCAACAAAAACCTGGTTAAAAACAGTAGAAATGATTTATAAAGAATAAAATATTTTTTCAAAATTGAATTTTTAACAAATTTATATAAAATTAGACAACCAGATTTAAATACTTTTACAAAAAAATACGACTATGACTTTCGAAGAATTAAAACCAAAAGTAACCGAAATTACTTCAAATTCCGTTATTTCAAGAGAAGAAAAGCTATTGAAAATTTGCGAACTTCTAAGTGACTCTATCGATTATTACAATTGGGTAGGCTTTTATTTTGCAAACCACGAGACTAAAACTTTACATTTAGGACCTTATGTTGGAGCTCTAACAGATCATACTGTTATCCCTTTTGGAAAGGGTATTTGCGGACAAGTGGCAGTTTCTAACTCAAATTTTGTGGTTCCGGATGTTGCAGCCCAAGATAATTATATAGCATGCAGTTTTACCGTAAAGTCAGAAATCGTAGTTCCACTTTTTGTAAATGGAGAAAATATTGGACAAATAGACATTGACAGTCACGTTATAAACCCATTTAACGAAGATGATGAGCGGTTTTTAGAATTTGTGAATAGTGAAATCGCAAAATTGTACTAGTATCACTCAAAACTTATAACTCATTCGTTTGCAATTCCAAAAATAAAAATTACCTTTGCGCACGAATTAAGAAAATCTTGATTCATACATAATAATCATTTAAATAATATTGGAATGTACTTAACTAAAGAAGTTAAAGAAGAAATCTTCGCTAAACACGGAGAAAAAACAAACACAGGAAAGGCAGAAGCGCAAATCGCTTTATTTACTTTCAGAATTAGCCACTTGACTGAGCACTTGAAAAAAAATCGTCACGATTATAACACAGAGCGTTCACTAGTTTTGCTGGTAGGTAAAAGAAGATCTTTGTTGGATTACTTGAAGAAAACAGAAATCAACAGATATCGTGAGATAATCAAAGAATTGAATATCAGAAAATAATCAATACTAAAGAGGTGCGTAAGTGCCTCTTTTTGTTTTTATAATAAAAATCCTCTTCTCAACTTTGGGGTTTGAGGGATAAAAAAGTTTGGTTTTTCATTGGAACACAACAACTACAATAACACAACTATTCTGCTGACAGGCAGAGAAACCAATGTAAAATTAAAAAAGGAAAAATTATGATTCCACAATTATTTGTAGAAAGCATCGATTTAGGTGATGGGAGAAGCATCACAATCGAGACAGGACGATTAGCTAAACAAGCTGATGGTGCTGTAGTAGTAAGAATTGGAAAAACTGTTATTTTAGGAACAGTTGTTTCTTCAAGAAAAGCAAGTCCCGGTATCGACTTTTTACCACTTACGGTAGATTATCGTGAAAAATTTGCAGCCGCAGGTCGTTTTCCTGGAGGTTTCTTCAAAAGAGAAGCACGTCCAAGCGACAACGAAGTATTAACAATGCGTTTAGTAGACCGTGTATTACGTCCACTTTTCCCAGACGATTATCACGCAGAAGTTCAGGTAATGATTCAATTAATGTCTTATGATGAAGATGTAATGCCAGATGCATTAGCCGGTTTGGCAGCATCAGCGGCTTTAGCTTTATCTGACATTCCTTTCGAAACATTGATTTCTGAAGCAAGAGTTGGCCGTATTGACGGGAAATTTATCATCAATCCAAGTCGTGCACAATTAGCATTATCAGATATTGATATGATGATTGGAGCTTCAACTGATTCTATCGCAATGGTAGAAGGAGAAATGAAAGAAATCTCAGAAGCAGAAATGGTGGAAGCCATCAAATTTGCTCACGAGCACATCAAGAATCAAATCGCAGCACAAGAAAGATTAGCAGCAGCATTTGGAAAAAAAGAAGTTCGTACTTACGAAACCGAAAAAACAGATGAGGCTATTTACGCTAAAGTAAAAGCTGCAGCTTATGATAAAATTTATGCAATTGCAAGCAAGGGCTCTTCAAAACAAGAACGTACCGCCTCATTTGCAGAAGTAAAAGAAGAAGTAAAAGCTTTATTTACAGAAGAAGAATTAGCTATTGATGGCGATTTAGTTTCTAAATACTTTTACAAAACAAACAAAGAAGCAGTTCGTAACGTAACCTTGGATTTAGGAACACGTTTAGACGGAAGAAAAACGACTGAAATCAGACCTATTTGGTGTGAAGTAGATTATTTACCTTCTGTACACGGTTCAGCATTGTTTACTCGTGGAGAAACACAAGCATTGGCAACAGCCACTTTAGGAACTTCTAGAGAAGCAAACCAAATTGACTCTCCATCTGAACAAGGTGAAGAAAGGTTCTACTTGCATTATAACTTCCCTCCTTTCTCAACAGGTGAAGCTCGTCCTTTAAGAGGAACTTCAAGAAGAGAAGTAGGTCACGGAAACTTAGCTCAAAGAGCCTTAAAAAATATGATTCCTGCTGATTGTCCTTACACGATTCGAGTGGTTTCTGAAGTTTTAGAATCTAATGGTTCATCATCTATGGCGACGGTTTGTGCTGGAACTTTATCATTAATGGATGCCGGAATTCAAATGATTCGTCCTGTTTCTGGAATTGCTATGGGATTGATTACTGACGGCGATCGTTACGCAGTTTTATCTGATATTCTTGGCGATGAAGATCACTTAGGAGATATGGACTTTAAGGTAACCGGAACTTCTGAAGGAATTACAGCTTGTCAAATGGACATTAAAATTGACGGATTGAAATACGAAATTATGGAAGCTGCTTTGGCTCAAGCCAGAGACGGTCGTTTGCATATTCTTGGAATTCTAACAGATACGTTAGCAGCTCCAAAAGCAGATGTTAAAGCCTATGCTCCAAAAATCATCACTAGAACTATTCCTGGACAATTCATTGGAGCTTTAATTGGACCTGGCGGAAAAGTAATTCAAGAATTACAAAAAGCCACTGGAACAACTATCGTTATCAACGAAGTAGACGAGCAAGGTGTTATTGAAATCCTTGGAACTGATCCTGCTGGAATTGAAGCGGTATTGGCTAAAATCCAGTCCATCACTTTCAAACCACAAATGGGAGAAGCATATGATGTCAAAGTAATCAAAATGCTTGATTTTGGTGCAGTTGTCGAATATTTGGCAGCCCCTGGAAATGAAGTATTGCTTCACGTATCTGAACTAGCTTGGGAACGTACAGAAAACGTTTCTGATGTAGTAAAAATGGGTGATGTTTTCCAAGTGAAATACCTTGGAGTTGATCCAAAAACACGTAAAGAAAAAGTGTCAAGAAAAGCACTTTTGCCAAGACCTCCACGTGAGTCTTAAATAAGAGTAATCAGATCTTAGTTTACTAAAGGTTCATTCATAGAAAACCCCGTTTCATTCATTTGAAACGGGGCTTTTGGTTTAAAAAAATTAATTTACTTTTTTTGTAACTTTTTTGAAACCCCATACGTATAATCACTTGTACACTTAAAAATTGAGGAGACGCAACTATGAGACAACTTAAAATCACCAAGCAGGTAACCAATCGTGAAACTGCATCGCTAGACAAGTATTTACAGGAAATTGGAAAGGTAGATTTGATTACCGCCGATGAAGAGGTAGAATTAGCACAAAAGATAAAGGCCGGTGATCAGGCAGCGCTAGAAAAATTAACAAAAGCCAATTTACGTTTCGTGGTTTCGGTGGCTAAACAATACCAAAATCAAGGTTTAACACTTCCCGATTTGATTAATGAAGGAAATTTAGGATTGATAAAAGCAGCACAACGTTTTGATGAAACACGTGGTTTCAAATTCATTTCGTATGCCGTATGGTGGATTCGTCAATCGATTTTGCAAGCTTTGGCAGAACAATCTCGTATCGTTCGTTTGCCTTTGAATAAAATTGGTTCCATCAATAAAATCAACAAAATGTACGCTTTGTTAGAGCAATCTAACGAAAGACCACCAACAGCAGAGGAAATTGCCAAGGAATTGGATATGACTGTAAATGACGTAAGAGAAAGTATGAAAAACTCTGGTCGTCACCTTTCTATGGATGCACCTCTTGTTGAAGGAGAAGATTCAAACCTTTACGATGTATTGCGTTCTGGTGAATCTCCAAATCCAGACAGAAATTTAATCCAAGAATCATTACGTACCGAAATTGAGCGTTCATTGGAAACATTGACTCCAAGAGAAGCTGATGTGGTTCGTTTGTATTTTGGTCTTGGTGATCAACATCCAATGACATTAGAAGAAATAGGAGAAACTTTCGACCTGACTCGTGAACGTGTACGTCAGATTAAAGAAAAAGCCATACGCAGATTGAAACACACTTCAAGAAGTAAAATATTAAAAACCTATTTAGGGTAATTTTAAAAGTAACGACGGTCTGATTAACTGTTCGTTTTTTGATTGATGATTGAAACCTCGGCTGATTACCGAGGTTTTATTTTTTGCAGGGCAAATAAAACCTCAGTCTGTTCGCTATCGCTCGGGTGTCCGAGGTTTTATTTTGGGCGTGACCCAAAAAGGGTCAGTCTGTACGTTGCAATCTTTTATTACGCAAGCTCCACAAAAGGATTTCCACTTCCATCCTTCACGCAAAAAACAGTAAATCAAAACAAAAACCTTCTGAACTTTGCGAAAAACTTTGTGAACTTTGCGGTTAAAATTCTACTTTTGCAAAAACAACACACAAACAATGAAGAATACTCTTATCGCACCTTCAGTACTTGCTGCTGATTTTGCCAATTTACAACGTGATATCGAAATGATTAACAATTCTGAAGCCGACTGGTTTCATATTGATATCATGGATGGTGTTTTTGTCCCAAACATTTCCTTTGGAATGCCAGTTTTGGCCGCCATTGTAAAACACGCCAAGAAAACAATCGATGTACATTTAATGATTGTGGATCCAGATCGATATATCAAAACTTTCGCAGAATTAGGTGCTAATGTATTATGTGTTCACTATGAAGCTTGTCCGCATCTTCACATAACCTTACAGGCCATCAAAGCTGAAGGAATGAAAGCTGGAGTTGCCTTAAATCCACACACCAATGTCGATTTATTGGAAGATGTCATCAATGATATCGATATGGTTTTGATTATGAGCGTGAATCCTGGTTTTGGAGGACAATCGTTTATTGAAAACACCTATTCTAAGGTTAAAAAAATGAAAGATTTAATTACTCGAAAAGGTGCAAATACCATTATAGAAATTGACGGTGGTGTAACCAATAAAAACGCCAAGCAATTAGTAGAAGCCGGAGCAGATGTTCTTGTAGCCGGAAGTTTTGTTTTCAAAGCCGAAAATCCAACTGCAACCATAGCTGATTTGAAAAAATTGACCTCTTTATAAAAATTTAAAAATAGCTCTAAATAAAAAATCCAAAGACTAGACAAGCCTTTGGATTTTTTTGTGACCGCGACAGGGTTCGAACCTGTAACCCTCAGAGTCGAAATCTGATATTCTATCCAGTTGAACTACGCAGCCATTATATTATTAATTTTCCTTTTAAAAATTCTCTTCCACTTCCTGTTTTGAAATATTTTTCACGAAGAACCGCTTCATCTCTTCTTTCAAATGTTTCAAAATAAACCAATTTCCATGGCTTATACCCTTTGGTGGATTTTGTCTTACCTGAATTATGTTCTTTTATTCGTTTATTTATATCACTTGCCTGACCTTTATAAAGTCTGCCATCAATTTCACTCTCTAAAATATATACAAAATATTCCATTTCTTGTTGAAATCTGATATTCCCTGCCTGCCGGCAGGCAGGTATCCAGTTGAACTACGCAGCCAATATGATTTAGGATTGAATATTAACGATTTTAGATTTGTGATTTACAAACATCAAAACACAAAGATCCTAAATTATTTACACTAAAAGTTTTTTAACGATTGTCGAAATGGTTTTTCCTTCAGCAGTTCCTCCTAATTGCGCAGAAGCTAATCCCATTACTTTTCCCATTGAAGCAATACCGGTTGCTCCAGTTTCCGCAATAATTTTTGCAATTACTGCTTCAACTTCGGTATCACTCATTTGTGCTGGCAAGAATTTTTCGATTACGGCAATTTGTGCTAATTCTGGTTCGGCTAAATCCATACGGTTTTGTTCCGTAAAAATTTTAGCACTATCCTTGCGAGTTTTTACTAATTTTTGAAGCAATTTGATCTCATCAGCTGCTGTAATTTCTTCTTTTGACCCTGTTGCTGTTTGTGCCAAAAGAATTTCGGATTTAATAGCTCTTAATGCTTCTAATGCCACGGTATCTTTGGCTCTCATGGCGGTTTTGATATCCTCCATGATTTGTGTTGATAGGCTCATATAAATTATGATTTGTTTGTTACGACATTATTTAATTCTGAATTGCCCCAGATGGAAATAAAAAGCCTTTATTGAGAAAATGTATTTTTTTTCCTGAACTTAAAAAGCGACCAAAGGAAGCTCTTTTCTGTTCTTGGAAAAAAGCATCTTCGAAAAAAAGCTTGAAATGAACAGCTGGATTAAGGCTCGACAAATTTAAAGAAATTTAATGGAATTAACAACTGATTGCTCCGTCGTTACTTCTCGAAAAGGCAAAAAATAACCCGAAAATTGAATTAATTTTCGGGTTGGGCAATTTAGTTTTGAATTAGCTAGTCAACATTATCGTGTAAGTACGAATTGTTTGAACGAAGTTGAAGGTCGTCATTACTGTCTGTTCCAACTGAAATTCTTGAATTCGTGCTGTTTACTTGTGGTTTAGAAAGATCTATTCCCAATCTTTTGTAGGCTGGTTCTCTTTCTAATTCATCAATTTTTGAAATATTATTGTGGAATTTATAATTGAATTCCTTTAATTTTTTTCTTCTTTCGTCAGATCTGAATTTTAACGCTTCCTGAATTGACATATCCATTGGAGAAACATTTTCGAAAGTTGAAGACGTATTTGAAACAACATCTACCTGTTTCATAGTGATATTCAACTCTTCGGGCACTTCTTCTATAACTGTTGTTGACGACTTAGAATCCAATAATGTATTCTCCATCTCTGTATATTCTTCAAGAGAATATCTGATGATTCCGTTGTCAGTCAATTCCGTTACCGGAACAAATTGAACAGGCTCATTCACTTTAATATCTCGAGTCTCATTCGTTAGTTCAAACAAGATTTTGTTTTCATCTGTTTTTACTGGTTCAGACTTAAAGAGTGGTAAATCAAAAGAAAAAGTAGCTTGTTCTTCTTTTACAAAAACTTTTGGCTCAACCACATTTATTTCCTTAACTTTTGCTGACGAAACAACAAAGTCAAGATCTTTAATAGGAGAAACTATTTCGAAAGTCACGTCTAAATTTTTAATGAATTCAGTCATTCCCATTAGCTCTTCACTATTGATTAAAACTTTAGCAGGTTCTTCAGGAACAGCATCTTCTAATAATTCGAAAACGACTCTTTCGGCTGTATTAACAACTGGAGATTCGTTATTATCCCAATTAAATGCCGGAACTATTTTTTTTGTCAAATCATGAACGCTTATCTGTTCGTCACCAAGAGTATGAATTATTTTTTTTGGTTCTACATTTACAATTTCATGTTGTTGTTCAACATCAAATCCTGTTGCAATTATTGTTATAGAAATAGCGTCGCCAAGCGATTCATCTTCACCAACACCCATAATAATATTGGCATTGTGACCTGCTTCTACTTGAATAAAATCATTGATTTCACCTATTTCATCAATTGTGATTTCATCTGATCCAGAAACTATGAGCAACAATACGTTTTTGGCACCAGTAATTTTATTATCGTTCAATAAAGGAGAATCCAATGCTGAAATAATCCCTTCTTTTGCTCTGTTTTCACCTGAAGAAACAGACGAACCCATAATAGCAGTTCCACTATTTGCCAAAACGGTTTTGGCATCTTTTAAATCAATATTTTGAGTGTAATGATGTGTAATTACTTCGGCAATCCCTCTTGAGGCTGTGGCCAAAACTTCATCTGCTTTTGAAAATCCAGCTTTGAAACCAAGATTTCCATATACTTCTCTTAATTTATTGTTATTGATAACAATTAACGAATCGACTTGTTTGCGTAATTTATCAATACCAATAAGTGCTTGCTCCTGACGAACTTTTCCTTCAAAAGAGAAAGGTAAAGTTACGATTCCAACAGTTAAAATATCTCTTTCTTTGGCCAATTGAGCAATTACTGGCGCTGCACCAGTTCCGGTTCCTCCACCCATTCCTGCGGTGATAAAAACCATCTTAGTGTTACTGTCAAGCATTTTTTCAATTTCAGCTATACTTTCAATTGCTGATTGTTGCCCAACGTCTGGGTTAGCTCCTGCTCCAAGTCCTTCGGTCAAGTTCACACCTAACTGAATTTTGTTTGGCACAGAACTGTTATCCAAAGCTTGTGAATCAGTATTACAAACGATAAAATCTACGCCTTTGATACCTTGTTTAAACATGTGGTTTATGGCATTACTTCCGCCTCCACCTACACCAATAACTTTTATTACATTTGATTGGTTCTTGGGTAAATCAAATGAAATGCTTCCAAATTCTGAGTTGCTCATCATCTTATTGGGTTTTTATTGTTTTTATATATTTAATTTGTTCCTTATTTTTATTCTGCATTATCCAAGAAATCTTTAATCTTGTCGACATATCTGTCAAAGAAAGATCTCTGAATTCTTTTACCTGTAGATTCTTCTTTTATAACTTCTTCCTCTACAATCTCATTTCTTGGTTCCTCAATTTCTTGTTTCTGATAAACTGGCGGTTTAACAGATGTCTTTTCTGGTACCACAGCATCAATTTTTATAGCACTTTGTGTTTTATTTTCAATGCTGTTTATTACTAATCCTACTGCTGTTGCATATAAAGGACTTGATATTTCTTCGTCTGAATCCCCAGCCAAATGCTCGTTAGGATATCCTATTCTAGTATCCATTCCGGTTATGTATTCAACCAATTGTTTGATGTGGTTCAATTGAGCTCCGCCACCGGTTAAGACAATTCCCGCAATCAATTTTTTACGAGGATCTTCGTGTCCGTAATCTTTTATTTCGTTAAAAACCTGTTCTATAATTTCAACAACACGAGCGTGAATTATTTTGGATAAATTCTTTAACGAAATTTCTTTTGGTTCTCTTCCTCTTAAACCTGGAATTGAAACAATTTCGTTATCCTTATTTTCTCCTGGCCAAGCCGAACCGAATTTTACTTTCAATAATTCAGCTTGCTTTTCGATAATAGAACAACCTTCTTTAATATCGTCAGTAATCACATTTCCTCCAAAAGGAATAACAGCTGTGTGACGTATAATTCCGTCTTTAAAAATGGCCAAATCGGTTGTTCCTCCACCAATATCAATTAACGCAACACCTGCTTCTTTTTCTTCCTGACTTAAAACGGCATCTGCTGAAGCCAATGGTTCCAATGTTAATCCCGATAATTCAATTCCAGAACTTTGGATGCATCTGCCTACATTTCGAATAGACGATGCTTGCCCAACTACAACGTGAAAACTAGATTCTAATCTTCCACCATACATTCCTATCGGCTCCTTAATCTCTGATTGTCCGTCGATTTTAAATTCTTGTGGCAAAACGTGGATAATTTCTTCTCCAGGCAACATCGCCAATTTATTTACCTGATCAATCAAAAGCTGAATATCATAACCTCCAATTACTTCCTCCGCATTTTTTCTAATGATGTAATCACTGTGCTGAATACTGCGAATATGTTGGCCGGCAATTCCCACAACCACGTCTTTTATTTTATAACCCGACTTGTTTTCTGCTTCAAGAACGGCTTGCTGAATCGATTGTATCGTTTGAGTGATATTGTTTACCACACCTCGAGCCACACCTAAACTTTTGGATTTCCCTACACCCAAAATCTCCAGTTTTCCGTACTCATTTTTCTTGCCTATCATGGCAACTATTTTTGTTGTCCCAATATCTAGACCTACTGCAATATTCTCTTTTTCCATTATCTATTATTTAGTACACACTACTTGCTGCGCAAATCTGAGGTCAATTGTTTTATATTTATAAAGCGAACTATCTAAAACCGCTTTCTGAAAAAACGCTTTGTAATTATTGAATTTTGCTTTCATTCTTACGGTTCCACCAAAATCAATTTGATAATTATAATTTCTGTTGAGCATTTTCAAGCTTCCGCTTGGCATAATCTGAACACCGATGATGTTTTTTTTCAAAAACGCATCGTCATATATTATCCGAAATAATTCGGCTAATTCTTCGCTATTTTTTTTATTAATTTCCCCCGAAACAAGTGGAACTCTAGCCGAAAAATTTGCTGACAATGGCATTATATTTCCCTTATAATCAATATAAAAAGAATTATTCCCGTCAAAAACTCTGGCTATAGGAGTCTTTTGTTTAACTACTGCTTTTAATACCCCATCGATGCTCACAAACACCTCTGATTTTTCAATCATTTCTTGTGCGTTCAGCCTTTTTTCCAATCTATTCAAATCTAATTTATCTTTACCTATACTTTTTGCGTCTTTACTATTTTCTATTAACAATTTATTAACCGTTTCCTGATCTACAAAAGGAGCGTTTTCTCCTATAAAAACAACCACAGATTTTGATAATTTTCTGTTATTATTCCGATTTGAAGTAAACGAAAATAGGAAAATTACCAATGAAAACATTAGCACTAACCGAATATTTGTCCAATTAAAGAGTTTCATTTAATGATTTTTTAATTGATGAAACCAATTCTCCAATATCTCCTGCTCCAATAGTCACAATTACAGTAGCATCACTTTCTAAAATAGAAGGAATCAATAGCTGTTTTGAAACTAATTTCTTATCATTATTTCGTATTTTATCTAACAACCAACTTGAGGTAATTCCTTCCATTGGCAATTCACGTGCCGGATAAATATCCAACAGAATTACTTCGTCAAAAGCCGCAAGACTTTGTGCAAAATTATCTGCAAAATCTTTCGTTCTGCTGAACAAATGAGGTTGAAAAACTGCCAAAACTTTTTGGCCCGGATATAATTCTCGAACTGCCTGATGAACCGCATTTATTTCGGTTGGATGATGGGCATAATCATCAATATAAATCAACTTATCCGTTTTGATTTGATACGAAAATCTTCTTTTTATTCCTTTGAATGAAAGTAAGGCACTAGCAATGTCTTCGGTTGGGAGGCCGAAAGTTTTTGCCATTGCCAATGCCATTAGTGCATTCATCAAATTATGTTTACCAGGTAAACCAAATTCTATATTATACAATGTTTCTGATGGTGTTCGCACATCAAAAACATATTGACTATTTATAATTCTTATATTGAAAGCGGTAAAATCAGCGTCTTCATTAACAGCACAAGTAACTCCTTTTATTGGTAGATCTTTTGTGATGAAAAGCTTGGTTTTATCTTCAACTTTATCAGCAAATTCTACAAAAGAAGCTTCGATGGCTGATTTGTCCCCATAAATATCCAAATGATCTGCATCCATAGAAGTCACGCAGGCAATATTGGGATACAAATGCAAAAAGGAACGATCGAATTCATCCGCTTCGACAACCGTTATCGTTTTTCCGTTTCCTATTAAATTCGAATTATAATTTTCGACAATACCACCCACGAAAGCAGTAACATCAACACCACTTTCAAATAAAATATGCCCAAGAATTCCCGAAGTAGTTGTTTTTCCGTGTGTTCCAGCCACTGCAAAACAAAAAGTGTCTTTCGTAATAATTCCAAGAACTTCGGATCTTTTCTTCACTTCATAATCTCTTTCCAAGAAATAATTCCATTCCGAATGTGATTTTGGAACTGCCGGCGTGATAACTACCAAAGTATTTTCTAAATAGTAATCCTCAGGAATTAAATCAATCTTGTCTTCAAAATGAATGTTAATGCCAAGTTTATGCAACTCTTTTGTAAGTTCAGTTTCGGTTTTGTCATAACCAGACACATTCTTGCCGATGGTTTTAAAATAGCGCGCCAAAGCACTCATCCCAATTCCTCCAATGCCTATGAAATAGACGTTATGTATTTGATTTAGATTCATAATTTAGTTTAAAAGTTTTAAAGTTTTAATGTCCAAGAGTCGTTTGACTTTATGACTTTCGCCTTTAGACTAATTTTAATATTTCGTCAACTATTTGTTTCGTGGCGTTTGGCAAAGCCAAATGTTTAATATTTTTACTCAACTGATCTTGCTTTCCCTGGTCTTTCAACAAGGCTTCAAAAACAAGACTGAATTGAGAATCCAATTCCAATTCCCTTAGCATTATAGCTCCTTTTTTATCAACAATTGATTTTGCGTTTTTAGTTTGATGATCTTCGGCAACATTTGGTGAAGGAATAAAAATCACAGGTTTCCCAACGATACACAGCTCTGAAACCGATGATGCTCCGGCACGGGAAATCACAATATCCGCAGCCGAATAAACCAAATCCATCCGGTCAATAAACGCTAAAACCTGAACATTATTCGAATTGTATTTTTTATAATCTTCAAAATATAATTTCCCGCATTGCCAGATAACCTGCACATCTTGGGCAATAAATTTATCTAATTCTTTTTCTATTAATTGATTGACCCTTCTTGCACCAAGGCTTCCGCCAAGAACCAACAATGTTTTCTTGTTGGGATCCAAATTGAAATATTGTATCGCCTCTTCCCTTTTGCTTTCGATGTCAATCAAATCCTGACGAACTGGATTTCCTGTCAAAATCATTTTTTCTTTTGGAAAAAAACGTTCCAGATTTTCATAAGCAACACAAATTTTATTCGCTTTTTTGCTCAATATTTTATTGGTTATTCCCGGATAGGAATTTTGTTCCTGAATCACCGTTGGAATACGCATCATATTTGCCATTTGCAATAATGGCCCCGAAGCAAAACCTCCAGTTCCAATAACTACATTTGGTTTAAACTTTTTAATTATTTTTCTGGATTTCCACAAACTGTCGATTAATTTGAAAGGAAACATTGCGTTTTGCAAGGTTAATTTTCGTTGTAAACCAGCAATCCAAAGACCTTCAATCTTGTAACCTGCTTGCGGAACTTTTTGCATTTCCATTTTATCCTTGGCACCCACAAAAAGAAATTCGGCATCAGGGAAACGAGATTTCAATTCATTGGCAATTGCAACCGCAGGATAGATATGTCCTCCTGTTCCACCTCCACTTAATATGAATTTTAGTTTTTCCATTTTTTAGACGAATTATTTATTCAAAACAGCATTCATTGGATTACCCGCATTATCTTGTATAGAATAATTTTCTTCGGCCTCATTTTCGGCTTCGTTTTCCTCTTCCAATTGCTTATCAATTAGTTTCTGTAAAGCTGCTTCTCTCTTTGCTTTATCACTTATTTCCTGAGCAATTTCCTCTTCTTTTTTGGTCACATTGATGATAATTCCCAAAGCAATACACGTCATCCAGATGGAACTTCCGCCGCTACTAATTAGTGGCAACGTTTGACCTGTTACCGGCAATAATTCAACTGCAACAGCCATATTAATCATCGCCTGAAAAATCATTGGAAAACCAAGTCCAACAACTAATAATTTCCCGAACAGTGAATTTGCTTTATGGGCGGCAATTACAAATCTAAAAAACAGCAATAAATACAAAAACAAAATTCCCAAACCGCCCATTAATCCCCATTCTTCGACAATAATGGCATAAATAAAATCGGAAGAAGATTGTGGTAAAAAATGTTTTTGCACGCTTTTACCTGGTCCAAGTCCATAAATTCCTCCAGAAGCTATTGCAATTTTTGCCTTTTCGATTTGGTAATCATCTTCCCCTGGTTTATTGGTTCTAAAATTTTCAATTCTACTTTCCCAAGTATTGACTCTGCTAAACAAATGAGAATCTGGAAATGCCTTTGCCAATAAAACAAATAATAATAATGCAGTAAATCCGGCTCCAATTATAAATCCTAAATATTTTATTGGATATTTTCCAACGAAAGTCAGCATTAAAATCATTGAAAATATCAATGCAGCAGTAGAGAAATTAGAAGGTAAAATAAATCCTAAAGTTATAAAAATAGGAAGCCAAAGTTCTATGAGTGAGTCTTTAAAACTAATTTTCTCTTCACGTTTTTTGGCTAAATATCTTGCCGTAAAAACAAACAAAACAATAGCCGCAAATGTTGATGTTTGAAAGGATATTCCGATAAATGGTATTTGTATCCATCTGCTGGCATTGGCTCCGGCGATAACGGTTCCTTTTATCATTGTGTAGCCTAATAATAGCCAAACAATTGGTAAAGCTATCTTAGAAATTCCTCTATAATAATGAAATGGCACTTTATGAACCCAATAAATAATGATGAATCCTATAAAAATATGTGCCAAATGCTTCAACAAATAGCTAATCGTATTACCTGTTCCGTGTCCTAAATAGGCCAAATTACTACTCGCACTAAAAACAGGCATAAACGAAAACAATGCTAATAAAGCCACGAATGACCATATTACTCTGTCTCCTTTTAGATTGTTTACTAGTTCCTTCATTTTTTGGTTTTGGGTTCTGGGTTTTACGTCTAAGACTAAACCTTATGTCCCTTTATAAATTCTTAACCGCTTGTTTAAATTGATTTCCTCTGTCTTCGTAGTTTTCAAATAAATCGAAACTGGCGCAAGCAGGCGACAACAAAACGGCATCTCCTTTTTCGGTTAAGCGTTGTGCCATTTTCACGGCATCTTCCATATTATTGACTTCAATCATAATATCAACTACATTTCCAAAAACATCAATGATTTTCTTGTTATCAACACCCAGACAGATGATAGCTTTCACTTTTTCGCGAACCAAAGACATCAACTCATTGTAATCGTTTCCTTTATCAACACCACCCACAATCCAAACCGTTGGCGTATTCATACTGTCCAAAGCAAAAAAAGTAGCGTTTACATTGGTCGCTTTTGAGTCGTTGATGTATTGCACATTTTGGATTTTTAACACTTTTTCCAGACGGTGTTCCACTCCCTGAAAATTGGACAAACTTTCTCTGATTGTCGCATTTCTAATTTTCATCAATTTTGCCACAGAAGTCGCTGCCATTGCATTTTTCATATTGTGCTTTCCTTCAAGTGCCATAGCCTCAGTCTCCATTGTGAATTCTTCTTCGTTGATGATATTTACTTCCATATTTTTGTCTTTAATAAATGCTCCTTTTTTGAATGTTTTTTCCAAGGAAAAAGGAATTAATTGGGCTTTTGTTTTATTGTGTTTGAACCATTCTGCAATTGCTTCGTCATCTGCATCATAAATGAGGAAATCATCCTCGGTTTGGTTCATTGTTATTCTAAATTTTGAAGCAATATAATTTTCATATTTGTAATCGTATCGATCCAAATGATCCGGGCTTATATTTGTGATA
This sequence comes from Flavobacterium soyangense, assembly GCF_015277675.1. Taxonomy (GTDB): domain Bacteria; phylum Bacteroidota; class Bacteroidia; order Flavobacteriales; family Flavobacteriaceae; genus Flavobacterium; species Flavobacterium soyangense. The sequence continues at coordinate 21,644 of NZ_JADHEC010000030.1, read as the reverse complement.
ATGGCAATGTGTGGCTTGTACTCTTTGATTCCGTCAAGCTGAAAACTACTCAATTCCAACACGTAACTATCGTATTTATCATCTGCAACCTGCCAGGCAAAACTCTTTCCGATATTGCCTCCCAATCCTACATTCAATCCCGCAGATTTCAGCAAATGATAGGTCAACATTGTTGTTGTTGTTTTTCCGTTGCTTCCAGTAATTCCAATCGTGATTGCTTTTGTAAATGGTGCCGCAAACTCAATTTCTGAAATTACTGGAATTCCTTTTTCAACCAATTTTTTTACTATTGGTGATTTTTCCGGAATTCCTGGGCTTTTCATTACCACATCAGCATTCAAAATCAGGACTTCTGTATGAGTCTCTTCCTCCCAGGCTATCCCATTAATTATAAGAACTTCTTTGTAATTTTCTTTTATTTTTCCAAAATCGGATACAAAAACATCATACCCTTTTTTCTTGCCAAGAATTGCAGTTCCTACACCGCTTTCGCCACCACCTAAAACTACCAGTCGCATTATCTTAATTTTAATGTCACAATTGACAATATGGCCAGCATAATGGCAACAATCCAAAATCGAGTTACAATTTTACTTTCGTGATAGCCTTTTTTTTGATAATGATGATGCAAAGGCGCCATCAAAAAGATTCTTCGGCCTTCGCCAAAACGTTTTTTGGTGTATTTAAAATAAGCAACTTGCAAAACAACCGAGAAATTTTCGACCAAAAATATTCCGCATAAAAGAGGGATTAAAAGTTCTTTTCGAACTGCAATCGCAAGAACAGCAATGACTCCACCAATAGTTAAACTTCCGGTATCACCCATAAATACAGAAGCCGGATACGAATTATACCAAAGAAATCCGATTAATGCCCCCACGAAAGCTGCGATAAAAACAGTCATCTCACCTGAATTTGGGATGTACATAATATTCAAATAATTTGAAAAAATAATATTTCCAGAAACGAAAGTAAAAATCCCCAATGCTAAGACAGAAACAGCCGAAGTTCCCGCAGCCAAACCATCGATACCATCGGTAAGATTAGCACCGTTTGAAACTGCCGTGATGATAAAAATGACCACCGGAATAAATATTAGCCAAGCCCATTTTTCATAGCCCTCACCTGTCCATGCTAAAATTTCGGCATAGTCAAATTGATTATTTTTAAAGAAAGGAATCGTAGTTGCTGTCGATTTTTCATAAACAGGTGCTTGTTTAATAACATTTTCTGTTGTCACCTTAAAAATATCTCTTTTAGCAACATCAGTTCTAATCGTTACATCAGGATTAAAATACAGGACTGAACCTACAATCAAACCTAAACCCACTTGTCCAAAAATCTTAAATATCCCTTTTAATCCTTGTTTGTCTTTTTTGAAGATTTTGATATAATCGTCAATAAAACCAATAGTTCCCATCCATAAGGTGGTTACAATTAACAAGACAATGTAAATATTATGCAATTTGGCAAAAAGCAATACTGGAATAATTGTCGCAAATATGATAATCAATCCACCCATTGTTGGCGTTCCTGCTTTTTCGTTTTGACCTGCCAACCCCAGTTCACGAACTGTTTCGCCAATTTGTTGTTTTCGCAAAAAGCTGACTATTCTTTTACCATAAATAGTGGATAAAAGCAAGGAAAGCATAAATGCCAATGCTGATCTGAAAGTAATGTATTGAAAAACTCCTGCACCAGGAATGTCCATTGTTTTGTCTAAATATTCAAATAAGTAGTATAACATAGATTTCTATTTATTGAGTTGGTTTAGTAATTCTGTTACTGTTTTCATATCATCAAAATCGTGGCGAACACCTTGAATTTCCTGATAAGTTTCATGTCCTTTTCCTGCAATTAGAATAATGTCATTGGGCTGAGCCAATTGACAAGCCGTTTTTATGGCTTGTTTCCTATCCGTAATCGACAGTGATTTTTTATAATTTTGAGGTGCTACACCTTGTTCCATTTCATTGATAATAACTTCAGGATTCTCATTTCTTGGATTGTCAGAAGTCAGGATAACTTTATCGCTAAGTTCAGAGGCAATGCCTGCCATGATTGGTCGTTTGGCTTTATCTCTGTTGCCACCACAACCCACAACGGTTATTAATTGCTCGTTTTTAGTACGAATATCATTGATTGTTTTCAGCACATTTTCTAATGCGTCTGGGGTGTGCGCATAATCAACAATTGCTGTAATATTCGAATTGGAAACAATAAATTGAAAACGACCTGAAACGCTTTCTAAATCAGATAATAATCGGAGTACTTCAAGACTTTCCATTCCCAATTGAATCGCCGTTCCATAAATTGCCAATAAATTATAAGCGTTGAAAGTGCCAATGAGTTTTACCCAAACTTCATTGCCATTTATTTTCAACAACAGTCCCGACAATTGATTTTCGAGAATTTGTGCTTTATAATCGGCATAGGATTTTAAAGCATAAGTTAATTTTTTGGCAGCCGTATTTTGCAGCATTACCTGACCGTTTTTGTCATCGATACTCGATAATGCAAAAGCAGTTTTTGGCAAATTGTCGAAAAATGACTTTTTTACGTCTCGGTATTCTGCAAAAGTGGGATGATAATCTAAGTGATCGTGCGATAAATTAGTAAAAATTCCCCCAACAAAATGCAATGCTTCGGTACGTTTTTGATGAATTCCGTGCGAACTCACTTCCATAAAACAGTATTCAACTCCAGCGTCAACCATTTCTTTTAAGTAATGATTTATCGTAATTGAATCTGGTGTGGTATGTGTGGCTTTGTATTCTATATCATCAACCATAATTTTCACGGTCGATAACAGCCCCACTTTAAAACCTGCTTTTTTGAATAATTGGTACAATAAAGACGCAATTGTCGTTTTGCCATTTGTTCCGGTAATACCAACTAATTTTAATTTTTGCGAAGGATTTCCAAAATAATTAGCGGCCATATAAGCCAAAGCTTTGTTAGCGTCTTTTACCTGAATATAAGTGATTCCTTTTGTAATCGTTTCAGGAAGAGTATCACAAACAACTGCGACAGCACCATTCCAAATGGCGGTTTCAATAAAATTATGACCGTCTGAAATCGTGCCACGAATAGCCACAAAAACATCATTTGCTCCAATTTTTCTGGAATCAAATTCCATTTTATTGATACCAATATCTGTCGAACCTTTTACGGCTTCGATAGCGACTTTGTATATTATTTCTCTTAAAATAATCACGATAATTCTAATGTTATTGTTGTGTTTTTATCTAAATTTTCGCCTGCTTGTATGGATTGTTTTTTCACTTTTCCAACGCCAATTATTTTTACTTTTACACCTAGATTTCCAAATAAAGCGACTGCATCCATTCCTGACATTCCTTTTACATCGGGAACAACGGATGATTGTTGTTTTTGTGATTTTGCATAATAGGAATCATAATCATTTTCCTGTTTTAATATTTTCCTGTCTATATTTTTTATCTCATTTGTCGAAGGCGCATCAGTAAAAATTTTCTGTGCAATTCGTTTGAAAACTGGCCCGGCAACATCGACACCATAATAATTATTATTCGCAGTGTTTGGCTTATGAACTACAACTATACAGGAATATTTGGGATTTTCAGCGGGAAAATAACCCACAAAGGATGAGATATAATATTTATCTGCACCTCCATTAGTTCTATAGTTGGCCGCAGCCGTTCCTGTTTTTCCTGCCATCGAAAAATCTTTAGAATAAAGTTTAGCCGCTGTCCCTTTTTTTACCACGTTCAATAAAACAGCCTTCAACTTCTTAATAGTTTCCAGCGAACATACTTTAGGGTTTATAACCTCTGTGTCATATTTTTTAATGGTTCTGTTCCATTCTTTGATTTCGGAAACAAATTGTGGTTTTACCATCACACCCATATTGGCAACTGAGTTATAAAAAGTCAAGGTTTGCAATGGCGTAATCGAAACTCCATAACCAAAAGCCATCCACGGAAGCGAAACATTAGACCAGTTTTTGTCCGTTGGTTGCGGAACAAATGGTTTTCCCTCTCCTTTTATTGGAAGTCCTAAACATTTGTTTAATCCGTAACTATTGACGTGATTAACGAATTCCGATGGATTATTTTTGTAGTTATTATAAACAGCCTGTACCATTACTGTGTTTGACGAAACTTCAAATCCGCGTGCCAATGATATCTTTCCATAACCCCCTGTGTGGGAATCTCGAACTGATTTCCCTGAGTATTTAATTACCCCACCGTGACTATCAAAAACTGCACTTGTATCTATTTTTTTATCTTCAAGCAAAGTCATCAAATCAACTAATTTGTAAGTCGAACCAGGTTCATGTGATTCGGCAACTGCATAATTTGTGGTTTCATAATAAGAACCATCTAAATCTCTCCCTAAATTCGAGATGGCTTTTATCTTGCCTGTTTTGGTTTCCATAACCACAACGCAACCATGATCCGCCTGATATTCTTCTAATTGTTTTAACAAGGCGTGATGTGCAATATCCTGAATAAAAACATCAATTGTCGAAATCACGTCATAGCCATCTTGCGGATCAATTTCGTTAACGTCACGGATAGGTTTCCACTGTCCTTTTGCAATTTTTTGTTTTAAAATTTTGCCGTCTTTGCCATTGAGATATTTTCTGTAAGCCCATTCAATTCCTTTTCCATCTGGAGTCCCATTAGAATTTCTTCTTTCGTAACCAATGGTTCGCTCCGCAATTTTTCCAATCGGATGTTCCCGAACGGTTTCTTGTTCGATAATAATTCCGCCTTTGTAAGCACCTAATTTAAATAATGGAAAACCTTTAATTTTCACAAATTCTGTATAACTTAAATCGCGGGCTACAAGATAATATCTGTTTTTATTGGCTCTGGCTTTTTGTAATTCGTTTAGAAAAAAACCGCTTGGTTTTCCCAAAAGAAGAGCCAAGGAATCGGCTAATGGTTTTACATTTTTTTCGAATGCCTCCGCTTTTGGAGCAACAGCATCAAATCGTATTTCATAATTTGGAATTGAAGTTGCCAATAAACTTCCATCAGCTGAATAAATATTTCCTTTATTGGCAGGAATTACAAAATTTCTAACGGTTCTTTCTTTGGCTAATTTTCTATAATAATCGCCTTCAACCCATTGAATGTTTGTTAATTTTATGACAATAGCAATTGCCATCAAAAAGACGACGAAAGCTACCAGATAAATTCTGTAGGATATATTTTTATCTTCTACTGCCATAATTTTTGAAAGAAATTTTTCTCTTCAGCTACTTTTCTAACTTTTATTTTAATTGGAGGAACTGTCGACTGGAAAATTTGTTTTTCCACCATTCTTTCTGAAACAGTTGATTCCATTTTTAGTTTCATTAATTCGGAACGTCTATCCACAAATTCGGAACGTAGTTCTTTCACTTGATTTGTCAACTCGGCAATCTTAAATACTTTTTGCTCAAAACGTTGTGTATTTGCAATCATAATAATGGCGAGAACAATCAAAAAAACGATAAAACGCCAGCTTTTTATGGCATCATCTTCTATAAGAAACCGCGCTTTTAATATGCCGTAAACTCCGTTTTTCATTATTATTTCTGACTAATTATACCTTTTCAGCAATTCTTAATTTTGCACTTCGAGCTCTATTATTTATTTTTATTTCAGCATTATCAGGAACAATCAGTTTTCCAATGGTTTTGAATGGGACTGAAAAATTGCCAAAAAAGTCACGCTCTGGCTCCCCTTCGAACATGCCGTTTTTCATAAATCTTTTTACTAATCGGTCTTCCAATGAATGGTAAGAAATCACGCTTAATCTTCCGCCCGGATTTAATATTTCCAATGATTGTTCTAGAAATTCTTTCAAAACGTCCATTTCCTGATTGACTTCAATTCGAATGGCTTGATAGATTTGAGCCAATATTTTATTTCGAACTCTTTCAGGTAAATATTTTGCCAAAACTTCTTTTAATTCATCTGTAGTTTTAATGGGCTGATTCTCTCTAGCTTCGATAATTGTTCTTGCCAAAGCCGGTGCATTTTTCAGTTCGCCATAATCCAAAAAAACTCTTTTCAAGTTTGCATCATCATATTCATTGACCACTCGATAGGCATTTAAATCATTTTTTTGACTCATTCTCATATCCAATTCCGCATCAAAGCGAGTCGAAAAACCTCTTTCAGGAACGTCAAATTGATGAGAAGAAACTCCTAAATCAGCTAAAATTCCATCAACACTTTTCACACCATAAAAACGTAAAAATCTTTTTATAAATCTAAAATTTTCATGGATTAATGTAAATCTTTCGTCAGGCAAAGCATTGGCTAAAGCATCTTCGTCTTGGTCAAAAGCAAACAATTTCCCGTTTGGACCCAGCCTTTTTAAGATTTCTTTTGAATGTCCTCCACCACCAAAAGTCACATCAACGTAAACTCCATCGGGTTTTATATTCAACCCGTCAACCGATGCCTGAAGCAAAACTGGATTATGATATTCCATTGTCGTTATTTGTATTTCCCATTACTTCTTCGGCTAAATCTGCAAAATCCACATCTTCTCCGTTTATCGATCTTTCGTATAAGTCTTTATCCCAAATCTCAACTATATTTACAGCTGAGGAGAACACAACGTCTTTTGAAATACTTGCAAAAGCCACTAAATCTTTTGGAACCAATAATCTTCCCAAGGCATCTATTTCAACCACTTTTACACCCGCTGTAAATCGGCGAATGAAGTCATTATTTTTCTTAACGAATCGGTTAAGTCTATTGATTTTTTGCATCATCAAATCCCACTCTTCCATTGGATACAATTCTAAACAAGATTGAAAAACGGAACGCTTCAAAACAAAACCGTTTTGAAGAGAAGTAGCTAATTGCTTTTTTAAAGGCGCTGGCAAAAGCAACCTTCCTTTAGCATCAACTTTACATTCATATGTTCCTACAATTGTATTCAAGTGAAAAAAAATTAAATAGACGTTGAGCAAAAATATAAAAAATATTACCACAAATTACCACAAAATACCACTTTGTTGATAAGTTTTACCACTTTAGAAGATGAAAGGCTAATTTTTAGACAATCAGAACATTAGCTTCCTTTGGACTTGTCATTAAGAAGTCCTGATTTGCAGAAAAAGTTCAGTAGGAAAAAACAACAGAAATTTAGTTTTAAAGCCTAAATTTAAAACTAAAAAATTCGAAGCATAATCTTTGCAGTTTTATTAATTCCTTATAATAAATAGCATAAAACATTTAAAATTTGACTCTAAAAATTCTTTTTTATTTTTAAAATCCTATATTTGTGAAAAATGAAAATTCGCGATAAACCGTATGGAAAAATACTTTAAGAAAGAAGGCAGATACAGCTATTACGAAGCTGGAGAAGGAACTCCAATAGTTGTTTTACACGGTTTAATGGGAGGTTTAAGCAACTTTGATGCCGTTGCAAGTTATTTTTCTGAAAGAGGTTATAAAATAGTTATCCCAGATTTGCCGATTTACACCCAAAGTATTTTGAAAACGAATGTAAAAGCTTTTGCAAGATATGTAAAGGATTTTATCACTTTTAAAGGATTTGACAGAGTAATTTTGTTGGGAAATTCACTAGGGGGACATATTGCATTATATCACACCAAAATGTATCCCGAAAAAGTGGCCGGACTTGTATTAACAGGGAGTTCAGGGCTTTACGAAAGTGCAATGGGAGATAGCTACCCTAAAAGAGGCGACTATGAATACATCAAGAAGAAAGCTCAAGATGTTTTTTATGATCCCAAAATGGCCACAAAAGAACTTGTTGACGAAGTATACGCCTCTGTAAATGATCGCATAAAACTGATAAAAACATTAACTATTGCTAAAAGCGCTATCCGACACAATATGGCCAAAGATTTGCCAAAAATGCATGTTCAAACTTGTTTAATTTGGGGAAGAAATGACAGAGTTACGCCTCCGTCTGTTGCCGAAGAATTCAATGAATTATTGCCAAACGCTACCTTATATTGGATAGACAAATGTGGCCATGCAGCTATGATGGAGTGCCCAGACGAGTTCAATCGTTTACTAGAAGATTGGCTAACACACACACATTTGAAAGCGCACTAAACGCTGGCGAATACTTTAAAAAACAATCATGAAAATCACTACCGCCGAATTTATTGTAAGCAACTCAGAAGTTGACAAATGTCCAAAAGACTTTTTGCCGGAATATGCTTTTATTGGCCGATCAAATGTTGGGAAATCATCATTGATTAATATGCTGACTAATCACAAAAATTTAGCAAAAACATCAGGAAGACCAGGAAAGACACAGTTGATAAATCATTTTAAGATAAACAACAATTGGTTTTTAGTCGATTTACCTGGTTATGGTTACGCCAAAGTTTCGAAGAAAACAAAATCCGTTTTTCAGCAATTTATTACGGATTATTTTGAGACAAGAGAACAACTCGTTTGTGCTTTTGTACTTATTGACATTCGTCACGAAGCACAAAATATAGACATCGAGTTTATGGCTTATATGGGTGAAAGTGAAATTCCTTTTTGCATCATTTTCACAAAAGCAGATAAAATTAGCAAAGTGAAAATTGACTCCCATATTGCAGCTTACAAAAAGAAAATGTTTGCTAACAACTGGGCCGAAATGCCTCAGTATTTTGTAACCTCAGCAACCGAATCTACAGGAAAAGAGGATGTTTTAAGCTATATTGAGGAAGTAAATCAGGAAGTTTTTAAGAACAATAATGAGTTTTAAAAAAATATAAAATCCCAAATTCCAAATAATTAAAATTGGGTTTGGGATTTTTTATTGAGCTTTTTATTTCAACTTCAACTCTAATTTCTCCGCGAAATAATCGCAAAAATCTTGCATTGTTGCTGACATCTTTTCGTCGCCTGTTGCACGTTGAAAAGTTTCGGTCATAGACAATAAAGTTTGATGAAAGAAAATTTTCATTTCTTCGACAGACATGTCTTTAGTCCACAATTCGATACATTTTGTTGTTTTTTCGTCACTGTTCCAAACCGAGAGCATAAAAGCTTTAGCCTCTTCGAGATTTACACCTCCTTCTACCGCAGCCCAAGATAATTTTTCGGGAATTCGATTTTCATCTAATTCGATTTGTATTTTTATTTCTGATGTGTTGTTATTCGACATTTTTTTTTGGTTTATATTTAGATTTTTCAAATAATTCTTTAGCATTCATTTTCAACATTTCCTGGAGGGACACTTCGTTGTTTTTCATAAAAGATCGCACCATTTGCCAGCCTATCCAGGCTCCAACTCTCCCTGGGGATTCATTGTCAATTTCTAGATAAAATTTAGAGAATGGCGCTGGATTGATAAAACGAATATTCAGTTTTTGATCGTCGCTGTAGAGCATTTCATTTTCAAGAAAATAGCGCCACATATAGCTTTCGTTTTCTTCACACCACTTGATTTGTTCTGGCATGTATCCCATTTTGTCAGCATCTGAATAATCAGGTAAAAGAATGTCTTTTATGTACAGTTGTTTTCCAAAATAAATCATTTGACTCAATAAATTCTTCTCTGAGACTGGTATTATTTTTTGTGTAGAAAAACTCGAAATTACATCAGGCAAAATTTGTTTTTGCTCGAAATTTTGTTTCAAATACTTAGGGAATTGATAAAATTTATGTTCTTTTCCCAAATACAATTCCAGAGAAATAATCACTAAACTATCTGCATAAATTACCTTGTTATTATAATCCATTTCGGAGATTACAGTAATTATTTTTGGGGTTTTAGTTTTAGGGAAATAGTATTTTATATGTTTAAAAAGAGTTGTAAGCTCCTTTTTTACAGGTTCAAAATTTGAATATTTTTTTTGAACTTCAGTATATAATTCTCTCCAAAGCGGATTTTGCATTTTTTCTAACCAAACACTATCAGGAGTTCCTTTTGGGAAAAAAAATGGAAATTCTTTTTTTAATTTATCCAAATCCTTTGGAGAATTTTCAAAAAAAAGTTCATCAAAACGTTCTACTTTAAGTTCTACCGGAATTTTTTCGACTGCTTTTTCGACTTTTGATTTGTTTTCACAAGAACTAAAAGCAAATGTTACAGCAATTATAAAAATTATTCTTCTCATTATATTTTATTTATTCACTATAACGATATAAATCTGATTCTTTTTTGCAAAAAGGAAAAGATTAAAATGAATAGCGGGAATAGCTTCTAAAAATTATTATTTTTGCAAATATACAATTCCTACTTTTTAAAAACCCAATCTATTATGCCTAAAAAAAGCACCATTCAAGTTGAAAAAGTAAATACATATATTGTCAATTGGTTAAAAAGCTATGCGGAAAACGCAAAAGTTAATGGTTTTGTTGTGGGGATTTCCGGCGGAGTCGATTCAGCAGTTACTTCAACACTTTGTGCACAAACCGGATTACCCACTTTGTGTGTAGAAATGCCTATTCATCAGGCTCCAAGTCACGTAAGTCGAGGTCGTGAACATATTGAACAATTGAAAAAACGGTTTCCAAACGTAACCAATATTGAAGCAGATTTAACTTCGCTTTTTGAAACTTTCAAAACCATTGTTCCAAGTGTGGCAGTTTCAGACAAGGTAAATTTATCTTTGGCCAATACTCGGGCACGATTACGTATGACCACTTTATATTATTTTGCAGGAATTCAAGGTTCGTTGGTTGCAGGAACAGGGAATAAGGTAGAAGATTTTGGTGTTGGTTTTTATACAAAATATGGAGATGGCGGAGTTGATCTAAGCCCAATAGCGGATTTAATGAAGTCCGATGTATATGCTTTGGGTAAATATTTAAAAATCCCGGTTTCAATTTTAGAAGCTTCGCCAACCGATGGATTATTTGGAGATGACAGAACTGATGAAGACCAAATTGGTGCTAGTTATGATGAACTGGAATGGGCCATGCTTGAGGTTGAAAAAGGAAAAGTTCCCGAAGATTACTCTGGAAGAGAAAGAAATGTTCTTGAAATTTATAGGCGATTAAACAGCATTAATCAGCATAAAATGAGAGAAATTCCGGTTTGTAAGATTTCAAAGGAATTTAAGTAGTATATTTCTAATAATATTAGAAATATTTCAGATTTTTTTATTAACTTTACTTGTTAATAAAACATAGACAATTCAAAAATTTAATATTATGATAAAAGTTTGTTTAGCAAATAATCATCCCGTCGTGCATTTTGGGGTAAAATCCTACTTTAAAGACCACGATGATATCTCAATTGTTGCCAATGTTGGGAATTTTTTAATGGTAAGAGACATCCTCCTTACTAAGGAGATTGATGTTTTAATCTTGGATCTGGAATTAGAAGGTCTTTCTAGTATTTTTGAAGTTAAAAATATTTTGAAAAATTTTCCAAAAACAAAAATCATCATATTTAGCGACCTTTCAGAACAAATATATGCGCCAAACGCAATAAAAGCTGGAGTTTCAGGATTTGTTTCTCAAAAAGAAAAATTAGAAACTTTAGGCCAGGCAATTATTAAAGTGCATCAAGGAAAGATCATCATAGACGAAACCGTTAAGAAAAATCTTGCGCTGATTGCTAAACAAAATAAAAGTGACCGTTTGTATCGTAAACTCTCTAACCGTGAAGTGGAAGTTTTGCGCTATTTAAGTGATGGTAAGAAAAATAACGAGATTTCTAAAATACTAGGGCTTAACGAAAAAACAATTAGTACTTATAAATTAAGATTATTGCAAAAATTAAATGTCACTAATTTAGTGGATTTGGTAAATAAAGCCAAAACACTGGAAATAGTTTAATTATAGCGTGACATTACTCTTCCTAATTTTTTCGAAAAAGAATTAATTAATTTGTAGTAATCCATTGCCATAGATAAATGCTCAATATTATCAGAATCTGGTTCTGAGGATATTGAGTTTTTTATTTCCTCAATAATTCTATCTACTAAATACCAACGCAATGTTAGAATAGTTTCAGAAACATACTGGCTAATGGAATCATTTTTAGTCTTTGGAAAGATACTTTGACCTTCCCAGTTATGCAAAGCGACTCTTTCGTCTTCCATCAAAATATCTGTCACTTCCTGAGCAAATTCAGGTTGTAAATGCATTAAATAATGTTCAATACTAAAATTTTCAGTTTGAAGATAATAGTTTATCAAATTATTAAATATGTCTTTGAATAAAGGATTTGCCAGTTCAACCTCATCTTCCTGTAAACTCAAATAAATTCTTTGAAACACTTTGTATTGCTTTTTTTCAATCACATTTTCAATTTCACCATCGCTATTTGTTTTTAAAAGAACGTCCTCAAACTCTTCTGTTTTGTTTCCGTACAACAAAAGAATTTCTATGATTTTTCTTTCTAAACCATAAAGAATATCAATTTTTTCGACCTGAATTGGAGCGTTATTTTTTACGACATCAAAAGCTTTATCTTTTTGCTCTTGCTTTTGTTTTTTTCCAATGTCAGCAACATCTTTTTGAACCAATTGTGCCAATGTACTAACAAGAACTTGCTCGGAAATATCCATAATTCGGGAACATTCCTGAATATAGATTTCGCGCTGAATTCTGTCTGGAATTTTCGAAATACTCACGACCATATCCCGAATTAAATCGGCTTTTTTGATTGGGTCATTTTTGGCATCTTTCATCAAAAGTGATGCTTTGAACTGAATAAAATCTTTAGAATTTTCGTCTAAATATTTGACCAATTCTTCGTAAGGCGTTTTCTTGGCAAAACTATCTGGATCTTCTCCGTCAGGAAAAGCACAAACTTTTACGTTCATTCCTTCCTCTAGAATCAAATCTATTCCCCGAATGGAAGCGCGCAATCCTGCAGCATCACCGTCAAAAAGAACGGTTATATTTTTTGTCAATCTATTGATTAAACGGATTTGGTCTGGTGTCAAGGCTGTTCCTGAGGAAGCCACCACGTTTTCTATTCCAGCTTGATTAAACTGAATTACATCTGTATAACCTTCAACTAAATAACAATTATTTTGTTTAGCAATGGATTGTTTGGCTTGAAAAATCCCATACAAAACCTTGCTCTTATGGTAAATATCACTTTCGGGGGAATTGAGGTATTTTGCTGCTTTTTTATCATTGCCCAAAATTCTTCCTCCAAAACCCAAAATTCTTCCCGACATACTTTGGATGGGAAACATCACCCGACCTTTAAATCGATCAAAGGGTCTGTCATCTTTAGGAATTGTCAATCCTGTGCTCTCTAAAAACTCTAATTTATAGCCTTTCCCGAGAGCTTCTTTGGTAAAAGCATCCCAAACTTCGGGAGAATATCCAAGAGCAAATTTCTTTATTGTTTCGCTGGTAAAACCACGTTCTTTGAAATAAGAGAGCCCAATAGCCTTACCTTCTTCTGAATGTAAAAGTGTGTTGTGAAAATAATCTTTTGCAAATTCAGAAACCAAATACATACTTTCGCGAACGTCTGTATTAATTTTCTCTTCATCCGTTTGTTCGGTTTCTTCAATTTCGATATTATATTTTTTTGCCAAAAATCGAATGGCTTCCGGATAAGTAAAATGGGAATGTTCCATCAAGAAAGCCACGGCATTCCCGCCTTTTCCAGAACTGAAATCTTTCCAAATTCCTTTGGCAGGCGAAACCATAAATGACGGAGAACGCTCATCAGAAAAAGGACTCAGTCCCTTGAAGTTACTTCCCGCACGTTTTAATTGCACAAAATCGCCAATAACCTCCTCAACACGAGCAGTTTCGAAAACAATATCTATGGTGGCTTTTGAAATCAATTAATGTTGAAAAATTTAATTATTGGAAAACTGTAAAAATACGTAAATCAAAAATATAAATTTTGATTTAAAAAACAAAAAAGTGCTTCATTCCTGAAACACCTTATATTGCATCAAACTAATTCAACAAAATTTAATTGAAATCGAAACGAACGCCAAGCGAAATATTGTTTTGATTAGCCACATTATTCTCAAATAATGTATTTAAATCATATTTCAAATACAAGCTGGTTTCTTTGTAGCCTAGGTAAGTACTCACACCATAAATAAAATCATTGGCATTGAAATTTCCTTTGGTTTTTGTCCGTATTTTATCATCGTCAATATGGTAATACAATTTTTGCTTTGACTTAATTCTAAAACCTCCATAGCCTCCTATCCCGAAGCGAACCCCTTGATGTGTAGAAAAACTGGAATTACCAAATTTTGATTTATTCCCAGAGAAATCAAATTCTAAATGCAAGGGTGCGACTAAGTAAACATTTTTAAAACGAGAATCCTCTAATTCATAAGGAAACACCTCAAGATTAGTTTGACCATTACCGTCAGGCACAAAATAGCGATTCTTCGTTGCAGAAATATTGTTATACATCACTGAGAAACCATATTTAAAATGTAATAAATTATGGTTTTTAAAAATTCTTGTATTCTCAGTAAATCCCCATTCGAAGAAATGAGACTGCCAATAATAGAAATCGGAATTGGCAACTGCACTATTTGTAACCAAATTATTAGCTCCAAAAGCCAACACAAACTGCGAAGTAGTTCTTTTCTCTGGTTTATTTTTATTATTACAACAAAATTTATTATCTAAATGAATTACTATAGTTTTAGATGAATCAGTCTCTGTAATTTTTCCGTCAACTTGCTTTTGAACTAAAGTTTTAAGATTTTCTTGCTCGACCGCCACTCTTGCCTCAATGTTTTTAGCTCTGGCTTCTGCAAGTTTTTGTTTCTTGGCGTAAGCTTCTTCTTTAGTCATTTTGCCATTTTGCAATTCTACATTTACCGCTTCTACTTCGATTTTTAGAGCTGACTTTTCTTCTTTTGTAATCTTTTTAATGTTTGAGGCAATATCATTTGCCTGTTTATCAAAGGCTTGTTTCACCTGTTCGCCATTATGGCTTGTGGCTTGTGCTTGTATTTTACTTGCAAAAAGAAGAATTAACACTGTTAGATAAAGGATAAATTTAGTCATAATTTAAAGATTTTAATTGTTCGTTTTTTGATTATTGATGATGATTATTGATTATTTCTGTTAGCCAAAGCTTCTTTAGCTTCTTTATATTTTTTAGTTATGGTTTTTAATGCTTTTTCTCGAAATGAAACTTGTAATTCCCCATCTACCTGACCCAAAAGCGTGGCTGAATTTATTTTTATGAATGATTTTTTAATATCTGGATTCGGTTTTGAAGCTGAAGCAAGTAAGGAATCAATATCAGTCCGAATTGTATTTTTATTTACTACAATTTGTTCGTTTTGGCTGAAAGGTTGAATTTCAGCGACAACTTCTTCTTGACCTTTAATTGTTTGATTTTTAATATTGCTTTCTTCTTTCTTATATATCTGTACCAAAGGTTTTGTTTCTTGTTTCAAAATGGCTTTAGAATAATCAAGCTCATTTATTATTGATTTATCTTTTGTTTTTAAACTGTCCTTTTGAATTTTATCATTAATTACAACATTGTTTTTACTACCATCAATTGAGCTTTCTTTTTGATTAAAAAAAATAGTTCCAACCAACAGAAACCCTGCAACACTAGCCGCTACATAAAACCAAATCAACCTGAGTTTTGGTTTTTCGTTGATGGTTAACATCGCATCCAATCTATCCCAAGCTGCTTCCGAAGGATTAATTTTTCGATTATTTAGCTTTTCTCTAATTTGATTTTCAAGCTTATTCGGTTCCATATTCATAATTTTTTAACTTGTTAATCTGGCCTTGTAGCATTTTTCTCGCCTGAGATAATTGTGATTTTGAGGTTCCCTCATTTATTCTCAACATAGTGGCGATTTCACGATGTTTGTATCCTTCAATGGCAAAAAGATTGAATACCATTTTATAGCCATCGGGCAAACTGTCTATTAAAAACTGGATATCTTCTAAGGAAAGCTGACTTTCAATATTGTTAAAACTTTCTTCTGAATAATTTTCGTCTTCAATAAAATTTACTTTCTTCTGAACTCTGATGAATGAAATACATTCGTTTACCATTATCCGTCTAATCCAACCTTCAAAACTACCTTTGTTTTCAAATCCATTTAAATTAGCAAATACTTTCATAAAAGCCGTAATCATAATGTCCTCGGCCTGATGAATATCTTTAATATATTGGCGACAAACTCCTAACATTTTTGGAGAAAATTGTGTATAAATCCTTCGTTGCGCTTGTCGATTGTTCTCGACCGCCAATTGAATGATCTCATTTTCTTCTTGATGTAAATTAATTACAGTCATTTTAGATTTAGGATTTGTTATGCCTGTTTGCCGATCTGGCTTGAGTCATATATTAAATTTTCTAATAACAGCATTCTATTTGTATAGACGACTAACGATGCAAAAAGGTTGCATCTTATTTGTAAAATTTTTTGACCAAAAAAATTAAAATCAATAAAAGTCAATTTATACAATGGTTAACACAGGAAATTATTTGGGGAAATTCTATTTTTTCCTTTCAATAACATAATTCACCATCAAAGTCAAAGCGTCTTTGAACTCAGATTTTGGATAATTTTCCAAAAGTAAAAGAGCTTCCTGCTGGAAATGTGCCATTTTTTGTTCGGCATAAAGTAGCCCGTTGTTATTTTTCACAAAGGCAATAACTTCTTTTACTCTCTTTTTGTCTTTGTTGTGATTTTTGATGGAATTAATAACCCAGGATTTTTCTTTTGAAGTACAATTATTCAAAACATGAATAAGAGGCAAAGTCATTTTTTGTTCCTTGATGTCAATTCCTGTGGGTTTACCAATAGCTTCCTCGGTATAATCAAATAAATCATCTTTAATTTGAAAAGCCATTCCGATAAGTTCTCCAAATTTTCGCATATTTTCGACCTGGATTTCATCTTCAATAACCGATTTTGCTCCCAAAGCACAACAAGCCGCAATTAAAGTAGCGGTCTTTTTTCGGATGATTTCGTAGTAAACATCTTCAGTAATATCTAGTCTTCTGGCTTTTTCTATTTGGAGTAATTCGCCTTCACTCATTTCGCGCACGGCAACAGAGATAATTCGCAACAAATCGAAATCTCCGTTATCTATGGAAAGTAACAACCCTTTTGATAGCAAATAATCTCCTACAAGCACGGCAATTTTATTTTTCCAAAGAGCGTTAATCGAAAAAAAGCCTCTTCGGCGATTACTGTCATCCACCACATCGTCGTGAACCAAAGTAGCAGTATGTATCAACTCAATTACTGATGCGCCACGATACGTCCTTTCGTTTACAATTCCTTCAGAAACCATTTTTGCAGTCAAGAAAACAAACATAGGACGCATTTGTTTTCCTTTTCGATTGACTATATAATAAGTGATTCTGTTCAGTAAAGCCACTTTTGAAGTCATCGATTCATAGAACTTTTTTTCAAAAAGTTCCATTTCGTTAAAAATAGGCTGTTTTATTTGAGAAGTAATATTCATTTCGATTTCAAATATACCATTTTCGAATAAAACAACGTTATCCATTTACGGTAAATGAAAGTGTCTTTTGAATTATTCTATTATGAATTAAAATGATTTTGAATTATTCTATCTGATTATCCCTCTTTTAAAAACTTCTTAATGAAATAAGATAATATGAATTTTTTACGATTTTTTAATGCTTTTGACACTTAAACAATTAATTATTAAACAAATAATAATTAGCTGAAAATGTGTAGTTCATCGATTTTAAGAGAACAACTCAAATATTTTGCATTTTTTTACATAAATTTGATAGCCCTATTCAAACCTTTTATTAATTTCTCTATCAAAGATAGAAACCTTAAAAAAAATTATTATGAAAACAAAAAAATTATTATTTGTGACATTGGTTTCGATTACATTTTTTATTGGATGTAATACTAATGAACCTGTTAATCAAACAACAGCAGCAATAACATCAGATGTTGCAGTTACCAATTCAGAAATTGATGCTTCAATAGATGATGTTTCCATTATTGCAGAAGACCAATTTGATATACAAAAAAGCATGACTGCCAAAACAAGTATGGGAATGGTTACTATCTTGCCTACTTGTGCTACAATTACCACTGTTTTAACCAATGATACCTATACAAAAACTATTGATTTTGGGACTCAAGGTTGTGCTTTGCATAACGGAAATATTGTGAAAGGAAAAATCATTATTAGTTTTACAAAAGATTTTACAATTCCAATAAAAACCATCACTTATACTTTGGTAGGATTTTACCATAATGGCAAGTTGATTGAAGGAACTAAAACAATTATTCGCGAACTTAAAAGCACTGAATTATTAGCTGCAATACACCCTGTTACTACACATTCAATAGATATAAAAATTACATATCCTGATGGTAAAATTTATACCAGAATAGGAACTCGAGTTAGAGAAATGATTGAAGGAATAACTTCTATCAATAATTGGGAGGACAACGTTTTCTTAATTTGGGGATATAATATTACAACTTTTCCTAACGGTGAAAAATATACTAGTACCATAAAAACCCCGCTTCGAATTAATATGGGTTGCAAAATGCCTTTCCCGGTTTCTGGTGTTATTGAAATCATGAAAAATGATGGAAAAGCTACACTTGATTACGGAAAAGGAGATTGTGATGATCTTGCAACTATTACCGTTAACGGCGTTGTAAAAGAAATTCATCTTAAAAAATAGCCCGTACATTTAAAGCATAAAAAACGTTTAGATTGTTATCTCTGGACGTTTTTTATACTTCTTTATTTGCTAATTGGCCACAGGCTGCATCAATGTCTTTTCCACGACTTCTGCGCACTTTTACCACAATATCATTAGCTTCAAGTGCTTTTATGTAAGCGTTAATTGTTTCTTCAGAAGCTTGCTGAAACTCGCCATCATCAATGGGATTGTATTCTATTAAATTGACTTTGCAAGGAACATATTTACAGAATTTCACTAATGCATCAATCGATTCTTTGTTGTCATTAATCCCTTTCCAAACGACATATTCGAAAGAAATTTTACTTTTAGTTTTCCTGTACCAATATTCCAATGATTCTCTCAATTCAGCCAAAGGGAAATTAGCGCTAAAAGGCATAATTCGAGAACGAATTTCGTCTATTGCAGAATGCAAAGAAACGGCGAGTTTAAATTTGACCTCATCATCGGCCAGTTTTTTTATCATCTTTGGCACACCGGAAGTCGAAACCGTAATCCGTTTGGGCGACATTCCTAAACCTTCGTTTGAGGTTATCATTTTGATGGCTTTCATCACATTATTGTAATTCATAAGTGGCTCACCCATTCCCATAAAAACAATATTTGACAAAGGATGATTGTAATACAAGCGACTTTCTTTGTCAATAGCTATTACTTGGTCATAAATTTCTCCGGGCTCCAGATTTCTCATTCTTTTTAATCGTGCAGTTGCACAAAAATTACAATCCAAGCTACAACCCACTTGGCTAGAAACACAAGCTGTTGTTCTGGTATTTGTTGGAATTAAAACACTTTCTACCACTAACCCATCGTGCAAACGAACTGCATTTTTTACCGTTCCGTCTTCACTTCGCTGCATTGTATCCACTTTGATGTGATTGATTACAAAATTGTTTTCAAGCATAGTGCGAGTTGCTTTTGCAACATTTGTCATATCCTCAAAACTGTGCGCTCCTTTGCTCCACAACCATTCGTAAACTTGATTACCACGAAAGGCCTGGTCGCCATTGGCAACAAAAAAATCTCTTAATTGTTCTTTGGATAAGGCTCTAATATCTTTTTTTTCGATTTGCATGGTGCAAATTTAATGACTATTTGTCGATTTATTTCATCAATTCGCATAAATGCTCGTGTGTTGATTTGATAATTTGATAACTTTGACAAAAATTAAAAAAATGCATTTCATTTCCCAAGAATTAGAAGATTATATTGAGCAACATTCACAGAAAGAGCCGGAATTACTAGCTGCTTTGGACAAAGAAACTTATCAGAAAGTTTTATTGCCCCGAATGCTGAGCGGACATTTTCAAGGACGCGTTTTGAGTATGCTCTCAAAACTGATTGGCCCAATGAATATTCTCGAAATTGGAACTTATACTGGATATTCAGCATTGTGTTTGTGCGAAGGAATGCAGGAAAACGGAATGCTTCATACGATTGACATTAAGGAAGAATTGGTAGATTTTCAAAGAAAATATTTTGACAAATCGCCTTGGGGAAACCAAATTGTACAACATCTTGGTGAAGCTTTGGAGATTATTCCAAAGTTAAACTTGAAATTTGATTTGGTTTTTATTGATGCTGACAAGGAAAATTACATCCACTATTTTGAAATGATTGTTCAAAAAATGAACAAAGGAGGAATTATACTTTCGGATAACGTTTTGTGGAGCGGAAAAGTTCTTGAACCTTTACAACCGAACGATTTGAGTACAAAAATCATTCTGGAATACAATCAATTATTAAAAAATGACCCCAGAGTAGAAAGTGTTTTATTGCCTATTAGAGATGGATTAACTGTAAGTAGAGTGTTGTAAATTCTTTAGATGTTTGTTCCTAGCAATACTATTAAATCGGGAAATTTCTTTTTTGAGCTATTCGATAGACCTTGAACATCAAAAATCCTAATATTGCTCCACATAAATACCCACAAATAATATCTAATGGATAATGCAATCCCAGATATATCCTGCTATAAGCGAAGATTAATGGCCACAAGAACAAAAGCCCAAAATATTTAAATTTGTCTTTTAATATATGGTATAAAAATGTAGTAACTGCCATTGTGTTTGCAGCGTGACCAGAGAAAAAACTAAATGATTTCCGAACTTGCACAACTCTTATAAAAGAGTTTATTGCTAGGTTATTGCATGGTCGAAGCCTTTGAAATCCGTTTTTAGATAAATTGGTGATTTGGTCTGTAAAAAGCAATAAGGTTGCCACAAATAAAAGCAAAAACAAGGTTTGTTTCGTTCCTAATTTCTTTAAAATAAAATATAACAATAAAATAAAAAGCGGAAGCCAATTGATTTGTTTGGTAATTAACAACCAAAGTCCATCATAAGTTTCGGAGCCCAGACCATTTAAGTAAATAAATAATTTTTCGTCAAGCGACAGTATTTTCTCCAACATTATTTTTTACGTTTTATTGGACCAACACTTTCTTCTGTTTCAGGAATTGTTTCGGCTATTAAATTGTCTTTAGACTTGTCAATTTCTACACTAACTGTAGTTGAAACTTCAGTAATAGAGGTTGTTGTTTCGCCCAGTAAATCGCTTTTGGTTTTATTTATCTCTGAAGTAAAAGTACTCGAAATTCCGCTCAATACATTTGTATCTCCAAGTAAATTTGATTTGACACTATTGATTTCTGAAGTGATATTATTAGTCAAATCGCTTAACATTTTTTGGTCGAAGCCATTAGCATCGGCTCCTTTTTGGATTTCACTTTTTATGTCGTTTGTGGCATTTTTCAATTGCGCCATCGCCTTGCCCATCGTACGGGCAATTTCCGGAACTTTATCAGAACCAAAAAGCATTAGAACCACAAACATTATAAAAATTAATTCGCCCCCACCAATTCCAAACATAATCTTTTTTTTTAAGTTGCAAAGTTACAAAGATGTACAATTACAAAATAATATTATTAATAATTAATTAACTATTATCAAATCTTAACTTTTTAATTTTCAAATGTAGTAAATCTTTTGAATTCCTCGTTTTTTGTAATTAGAAATTCAATCAATTCAAATTCT